>NZ_FNOW01000086.1 GCF_900107145.1 Allochromatium warmingii
CGTGCCAGTTCGCGCTCTGACTTCGTGGACTCGCGTAGCTCCTGACGAATCGCGGGCGTGGTGCGGGCGTTGCGATGTAGGTTCAGATTCATGATTAGATGTCCCGTCAGGTCGCGGATGGTGTCGTCAGCAGTTGCCGCTTGGTCGTCTTCAGCTCATCACTGAGTGTGCACAGTGCCTCGCGGGCTTGGAACAAAGGATAGCTCCTTTTCGGAATATAATCCCACGGGACGGAACAGGTAGGTCGATGTTGTAGATATTGCTGGTCACGCAGTTTTAAAAGCTGCGTGACCAGTCAGCCAGCAAAAAAGCTATTTAATTGCTATAAACTTCAGCTAAATTTTCCAATTCCTGAGCACGTTCTGCGGTTTCGCGGAGCACGCATTCACTGGCTAACATGCGATGGAATGTTCCGCCCTGCGGATCATCGTAAAAATCGCAGTTCGTATCACGATATTTCACCCATAACCGCTGCGCAGTTTGCAGAGCTTTTTTGCGTTCTGCCGATAAGTGCGACCGCAATTTTTGATACGCGCCATTCAGTCGCCCATCTTGCGTGTTTAATTCTGTCGCAATGCAATCAACCATCTGAACTGTCACACCGCCCGCATGATCCATACACAGCGCATAACGCGCAGTATAGAGCGCATCATTGGCTTGAGTGATTGAACCAAGACTGAGCAGGCAAGCAAATAAAGTCAGTTTACGCATGAGGCGTTCTCCAGTAATTTACAGCAAATCTTGCTGTTTTTTGCGCGTGCGGGTGGTGTCTTTGGGTGTAGATTTTGGCGCTAATCCCAGTCCAGTTGGATAATCAGCGCGTGCTTGACCGGTGAGCAAATCAGCGACGGTTAAAATTTGAATCTTGGGAAATGGTTTATTCCCATAGGCTTCCGATTTATAAAAGCCGCATTCAGTGGCTTCTTTGCGCATCGGTTTAGTTGGTTCGGCCAGTGTCACAAATAGACCAATCGCCGCCTCTTCGCGTTCGACAACATGCGCTAGATCGCGGATCATTGCGACGCTGACATGATTGCCACCTTTGACGGACACCACGATCTTTTTGGGTTTATTTTTTTCGTCCTGAAAAAAGATCAAGCCGTCGATGCCACTATCTGCGCCTTTCTTTTTGCCTTGATAGGGTTGCGCATTGACCAGCGAACAGGCCCACCATTTAAACTGATATTTATCGCGTTCGGCGAGATCGCGTGCGCCATCGAGATCTTTAGGTGTGCCTTGTACGTCGAATTGAATATCTGGGTGTTCCGTCCCGTGGGATTATATTCCGAAAAGGAGCTATCCTTTGTTCCAAGCCCGCGAGGCACTGCGCACACTCAGTGATGAGCTGAGGACGACCAAGCGGCGACTGCCGACGACACCATCCGCGACCTGAGGGAACATCTCATCATGAATCTGAACCTACATCGCAACGCCCGCACCACGCCCGCGATTCGTCAGGAGCTACGCGAGTCCACGAAGTCAGAGCGCGAACTGGCACG
>NZ_FNOW01000023.1 GCF_900107145.1 Allochromatium warmingii
TAGATCGCTGTCTGCGCCGCCACGGCGTCTCCAACCTCAGCGCCCTGATCCCGCAACCGGAAGGCGAAGCCAAGCCGGTCAAAACCTTCAAGGACTACGCACCAGGGTTTGTCCACATCGATGTCAAATACCTGCCGCAGATGCCGGATGCAGCGGCACATCAATACCTGTTTGTCGCCATCGACCGCGCCTCGCGCTGGGTTTATGTCGAAATCCTGCCCGAGAAAACCGCCGCCAACGCCCGCGATTTCCTGCGGCGTCTGGT
Organism: Allochromatium warmingii; assembly: GCF_900107145.1. GTDB lineage: Bacteria > Pseudomonadota > Gammaproteobacteria > Chromatiales > Chromatiaceae > Thermochromatium > Thermochromatium warmingii. The sequence goes on from NZ_FNOW01000023.1 coordinate 266, forward strand.
CGAAAAAGCCCCGTTCACGATTGAGAAGATCCTCACCGACAACGGCAAGGAATTCACTGATCGCTTCTGCGCCACCGGCGAACGTGAACCAACCGGACGCCATCTCTTCGACCAAGGCTGTGCCGATCACAGCATCGAACACCGCCTCACTGCCCCCCGTCATCCGCAGACCAACGGCATGGTCGAACGCTTCAATGGGCGCATTGCCGAGGTGCTCGCTACCACCCGCTTTGATTCCTCCCAGAACCTAGCCGACACCCTCAACGGCTACGTGCGGTTATACAATCATCAGATCCCGCAGAAGGCGCTCGGACACATCGCGCCGATTCAAGCACTCAAGGACTGGCAACAACAATGCCCCGAACGCTTCAAAAAGCGTGTCTATAATCTCGCGGGACTTGACATCTGGGAACGCAGTTTTGAGGCGGTTTTCAATCAAGCTGATAGCGAGATGGGTAATATCAATCCCGATCCAGCGGCGGTTCAGCGCATGGGCAGCATGAATTGCAGTGCCGCAGCCGCAAAATGGATCCAGCACGACATCGCCTTCGTTGCTGCTGGCTTGAATAATGCGCTCTAGCAGCGCACGCGGTTTTTGTGTGGGATAGCCGATGCGTTCTTGGGATTGTGAGTTAATCGGAGAAATATCATCCCATAATACTTGCACTGGCATTCCTTTCGATTCATCTAAATAGCGTTTGAGACGAATTCCGCCTTTGTTGGTGTAATGTAGTCGGTTTTCATCATCTAATCGTTGCATTGTTTCTAGCGGCACGCGCCACAATGATGTTATGTTGTTATATTCATAGGTATAACCGCCGCCTGTGAGTCCTTTAGCGGTTAAGTTGTCGTCCATCCATTTCCGCCCATCGTCATCAGTAAAACGAAATCTTTTAAGATACTCTTCAGAATACGGCAAATAAATCGTGTTCCAAGTATTCGTAGTCGATTTCGTATAAAAGAAAATGCTATCTGTGTTTTTTCCGAAGCGGTTTGCATCATTGTGAGCAGTTGTGCGCTTCCAGATAATTTCATTACGATAATGCTCTTTACCAAATACTGCATCTAGCACAATCTTAAGATAATGACTGGCGGTTGGATCGCAATGCAGATATAAACTCCCAGTTGATTTCAGCACGCGCTGCAATTCTAATAATCGAATCGTCATTGCAGTTAAATAAGCCATCATGTCATTTGCGCCTAAAAATCCGCGCAGTGCTGCCATCAATTTAGCGACATCGGTATTAGGCTGCGACAGCAATTCACCAAATTCGCGCTCGGACTGTTGATCCCAATGCCAAGTATCGGTAAAGGCTTCAATCTGTGCGTCACTGTCCTTGCCGGTCGGTGACTTGAACAAGATATTGTAATTGGCATTAGAATTAAACGGCGGATCAAGATAAATCAGATCAACCGATTCTTCTTTGAGCTGCTCGCGTAAAATATTGAGGTTATCGCCAAAATAGAGGGTATCCATCATAGAGGCACTCGGTTAGCTTAATTTGCTAGTGGTGAAGCTTCAGTTTTGTGACCTTTTTTATTTTAGCAACAGATTAAGCAGTGACGAAGCCGGAGCTTTGTCACCAGAAAATCCTGCTACATACTTTACCCCACCCCCGATTCAGCCAACACCAATGCATTCCGAATCAATCGCCCGCGTGTTATCGCATCCGTGCGCGTAGTGAGCTGACGCTGGGCAATCATGGCATCAATAGTGCGCTCGGCGAGCAACCAATCGGCCTCAGCATGACCAGACGCAAATCCGCGTTGCTCGGCTAAATAATAGGCCGCAACGGCAATCATTGCATGGCGCTCGCTGGCGCTGAGTGAATTAAAATCGTCGCTCATCCGCGTGGTCGAAATTGCTCAGGCCGCAAGCGCGGCGTGAAATAGTCATCGGCGTCATCGAGATCAACCGGCTGTCCTGCTCCATTGACGAGCGGTTGTTCGTAATCTTTCCAGCCGCGCAAGCCGGTTTTTAATGACACCACATTGCTATAACCCAGCACATTCAGCGAATGCGCGGCTAAAATACTGCGATTGCCTGAACGACAGACGACCACGACTTCGCGTTCCCGTGCTTGGACTAATTCAGGAATAGTTTCTTCATAATCCCATTCGCAAGCCGATTCTAAAATGCCACGCGGCACATGAATCGAACCAGCAATGTGCATCGCGGCAAATTCATCTGGTTCGCGGACATCGACGATCAATAATTCAGGATTCGCCTGTAGGCGTTCTTCCAGATCCCAGGGCATGATCTCGCGGACATCGGTCAGGTAATGCTGAATCAGTTCAATAAAGTTTTTCACGGGCGCTTAGGTTCCGGTCTCGGTTAGTTAATGGTGAATATCGCGCCTTAGGATAGCGTAAGCGGGCACATGCGGCCTGTACAATCCGCAATGCGCCCGCAAAAAACGTCGCTCAACGTGCTTTAATTGGAAATACTGCATTCAGCATGCGGCTGATCGCTGAATTCAAAACGCGGCTGGTCAATGAGCTTTTGTATACCCAGCCCTTTTTCGATGTTAATTAAGATCGGGCCGCCGATATTGGCATTCAGTCCTTGAGCCGCTGGTGCGCTGGCATCTTTCCAGACCATCAGCAGCACCATGATTTCGGTTGGATCATCGGCTTGTAATTGCGCCTGTTCCGCATCATCCAGTTCGAGCACATAATTAAGTGCATAGAGACGCGGATCGACGAGGGTAAATTCAACTTCGGCATCTGCTTCGGCACGCAAGCGGAATACATAACCAACTTCGGTTTCCGAGTGCGTTAAGCGATAGGCTGTGAGCGATTCAAACCCAGGAATGCCGGTCGGAAAGGTGACGGTTGCGGGCAGATTGAGTTCCGAGACGGTCGTAGAGTCGTTCATCAAATAGCCTCTTGAGAATAATTGATTAGGTAAAAAAATGCCGCCTGTGGTGTGGCGGACAGGATTGCGGCCCAAATGTTGCTGCCGCTTTGGTGTTCAGCTTTCAGCGCCCAGCTTTGGGCGTGAACGCACTTTAAGCCTACACGAAAATACCGGATGATGGGGTTACCATGCAGAATGCTGCGTGATTCGGCGCTGAATCTGGATCAAGATTGCACTGCAATGAGATGTTGAAATGATGCGACGCAACTGTTTGATTGATCGAGCGCACTTGGTGTGTCTGCTGCTGATGCTGGGGATCGCGCCGATTTTACAGGCGCAGAATGCAACACCCGCGCCGCAACCTGACCCCAATGCTATTCCCGCTGCGACCGATACCTGTTTGAACGGTACGTCCGAAACCACGCCGTCGAGTGATTTTACCCTGCTCGCCGAGGGCGCGGTGGTGCGGCACGAGACGACCCAGCTTGAATGGCAGCGTTGCCCCCTGGGGCTGCGTTGGGATGCCGCCGTGAAGGGGTGTCTGGGGCGTCCGCTCAATCGTGACTGGGAACGCGCCCTAAAAGCCGCATCGAAAGCGCAAGATGGCTGGCGGATGCCGAACGCCGAGGAACTCTTGACTATCGTCGAGAAATGTCGCACCGGGCCGACGGTGAATATTCAGGTTTTTCCCAACACGCCGACCAGTAACTTTTGGTCAACGTCGCTGGATAGCAGCGGCAGTAATCGTGTTTGGGCAGTGAGTTTTTTTAGTGGCCGCGCCTTTCGCACCAGCAAAATTCAGGGCGGCAGTGTCCGGTTGGTGCGCGGTACCCTGAACCGGCAACCGCCAGCCGACGGCGTCGCGCCAGGTGCGCCGCGCTAATTTCGGGCGCACGGTGGCGCTACCAGGGGCGATATTCCAGCCCGGAGATGTGCTCGCGCTCAAACACCTTCGGCAGGGCAAGCAGGAACGCCTTGAGCGCCTCGCCCGCGAGATAACAGCCATAAGAGGCTTTGGCGGCATCGACTGGCAATTCCACCCAGTAACGCTGTTCAGCCGGTTCGTAGAGAATTTGCAACACGGTTTCCTGCGCATCAATCAAACCGAGATAATCATCCTCAGTTTGTAACCGTGGCACCAGTTGTTCGGTGATGGCTTTGGCGCTCATCTCCACGGCACTGGCCGAGGAAATGGCTTCACCAGACCGGGCAAAGAGATAAAAGACGCGATAGTGCATAATGGGCGAGTTCGCTATCCAGTGGAAACTAGAAACGCCGTGATCGCTCCGGGGCCGCCAGTGTGGGCGTGCTATGATGACCCGCGCTGCCCCGCACGGTTGGGGGTGAGCCGTTCAAAACGCTTAATTATACCCCTGATTGCCGATCCAAACACTGCTCCGCTATCCGGCCCGCACGCTCATCATCTACGTTCACGCGCTTGGTGTTATGCCCCGCCCGCTGCCGACCACTGCTGAATCTGCCGCGAAGGATTTTCGCGCCCGTGTTTTTAAACCGGCTGAAGGAATTTTTTTATTTCATCCGCGGGCGCTCGAACGCTTAGTCGCCGAGCATCTTGAACCCTTTGGCTGCACGGGTTCTATTCCCAGCCTGAACTATCACGTCATGTCGCGTGAGGATTTTCTCAGCGCACTCGAATATGAAAATCCCGAAGCACTGGTTGTGATTGAAGGATTAAGCCTGCCCGACTATGTGATTTTACTGCCGATTCCATTGGATTTTCCCGAAGATCACGCCGGTTTTATTCGCTTATTACGCGATTATTGGGCACGCCGCTTTGAGGGCGAAATTGCACGGGCTTGGCAATTAGCACGCGATCAAGAATCAGCTACAACATCGCTTAATGATACCGCACCCAATTATGCGGCACAATTTCGGGCGCTTATTGGTGAGATCGCATTTGACGAAATACGCGATATTCTTACCCGCGATGGCGTACTTCCACTTGGACTAGGTGAGAGTTGGGTCTGCCGCGCTTTTGTCGCGTTAGTGATTCGCCTGCGCTATTTCAGCCCCGGCGCACGCGGTTATGTCTTTCCGGCAATTCAGGATTGGCGTGCGCTGGATGCTTGGATTTGTAATAGCGGCTTGACACTGCCGCCGCCGAGTCTTGATGGCCCGCTGCCGCCGCTGCTGGCCGCTGCCCGCCCCGATCCACAATGCGGATATCCAACACGCCTCCCGCGCTTGCCTTCGGGCTTTCCCTACAGCAAATCAGATGCGGATTTGCTCATACATCGTGCCGCCCGCGCCGCCAAAGCTGAGGCGCTCGCCGCCGCACCGCATACACCAAACGCACTCAAAGCGCCGCCGCCTGCCGCGCATCCAGTCGAACACACGCTGGCACAATGCTTGGCAGTATTTGCGCCCGCATCAGTCAGCACCGCGCCGCACCGCTGGCAACGGCTGCGGGCCTGGACGTTCGAGCGTATCGCCGTGTTACTCACGCCGCTGTTGAGTCTGCTTGCTCGCTATTGGCCAGAATATTGCTCTCCACCGCCGTTACGTGTGCTCTGCGTGGCGCTCTTTACTCGTGCTGTGCGCCGCGCCCAGCATGCCGAACGCGCTGCCGTCCAGCTCGTTCAGCTCGCCCGTGCTCGCCAGCGGTTGATTCGCATTGCCTCGGCAAATGCCAACGCCGAGCGTGCGCAACAGGTGTTAATGTGCCTCGAACAGCGACAGCAAGCCGCTGCCGATACGCTGGCGCAACGCTTGACGGCGCACTGGACACTTACGCCCGGCATGGCGCGTGAATTAAAAGCCCTGCTCCAATGTTTAGCGGCAGCTATTTTCACACGTGAGCGATTAGCCCTAAGTTTATTTAAAGATTTAGAGCGCGTTTGGATTGAAAGTCACGCGACTTATTATCAATTAAATCTACTCAGTTGGCTGCACGCACGCGGACAGCTTCCGGTGCGGCAATTATTGCCATTTCAAGCCGATTTAAAAGCCCTCCGCGCCCTCGATACCGCACAGAATCGTTTAGAACGACTCGGCTGGCCAGTAGAAGAAGTTGAACGCTTTAGCCGACCTTTAAGCGCCTTATCTGGACGCATCACCGAGCATTTAGAACGTCAACTCAAACCGCATCTGAAAAACGCACTGGAAACCGCCGGATTTACCCCGCGCACGCATCGCGAAGAAGTCGCTTTTAATAAATTGCTCCGCGAACTGCTAGATGTCATCGAACGGCGGCGACATCTGAAATTCACTGACATGCGCGATATTGTGGCGCGTAATTTACTGCGCCTCCCTGATTTAACGTTTGACGAATGGCATAGTGGCGATCAACTCGCCCGTTTTGATCGCAGTGCTCAACAGGCATTATTTGGGCTATACCGTCCGGGTGAGTTCTATATTAAAGGTTTGCAACGACTCGCTGCGCCACTATTTGGCACGCCACAAGGTCGCCGTTTATTGCGGCATGTGATTATTCCGGCTGGTTTAGCCTTTCTTGGCTTGAAAACATTAGATGTCTTAATTGGCATTCTGCCGACATTAGAGGCGACCTTTCATTTAACCAGTCTTTGGCTCATTATTGGATTAGGCATTGCAATCAATGCGCTGGCCTATACTCGCGCTGGACGCTTAGGGGCGCGGGTCTTGTTGCGTACACTATGGTGGATGTTACGACTGTTGTTATTTGATGGTTTGCGGCGCTTAATGCGCTGGCATCCGGTGCGAAAATTGCTCGAAACCGAATGGGTGCGCAGTTTAGATCGGCATATCTTGCGCCCGTTTTTAAGCGGCACGCTGCTGATGTTGCCGGTTATTGGCGTGGCGAGTTTAATCGAAGGGCATTTAATAGAATTAAATCTTTCGCTGGCCGCCTTGACACTGGCATTAGGTGTGTTGATGCGTAATACCCCCGGCGGACGGCGCATACTTGATGACCTTGTGAGCGCAAGCGGGCAATTCTTGCGCCGCCTGAATCAAACGCTGGTGATTGGATTGATTCAGGAATTGATGCTGTTTTTCAAAGAAGTTACGCGCCGCTTTCAACAGGGATTACATCGCATTGAAGAGCGTTTAAGTCATCATCTTGGTGAATCCTGGATTGCCTTAACGCTCAAAGCGATTCTCGTACCGCTGTGGCGGGTACTGGAGTGGGTGATTCAGTTTTATGTGACGGTGTTAGTCGAGCCGCAAATTAACCCGATTAAGCATTTTCCACTGGTGACAATTGCGCATAAAATCATGTTACCATTTTTGCCGTTTATTACGTCACTGATGGTCGAAATGCTAGAACCGGTGCTGCCAAAATGGATTGCGATTCCATTTGTGACGCTGACAGTATTATTATTGCCTGGGTTGGCAGGTTTTTTAGTGTGGGAATTAAAAGAAAACTGGAAAATTTATACAATAAATCATTCGCCAACAGGGAATGAAATGGATGTGAAGCCTGGATTATATGCAGTGCGCCGCGAGCAATTTGCATTCGTTCCAGTTGAACCGGCTATTATTGGCTCACATGGTGAAACCTTGCGCGGTTTTTTACGGCGCGGTTTTCATAGTGGCACCTTGCCGAAATCATTTGATCGACTGCGCCGCGTGATGCGTCAGCAGTTTGATGATAGTCGCGTGACGCCGCAACGCTTGCGCGAAGCACAGCGGCATGTATCAGAGATTGAGCGCATGGTTGCGGTCTTTTGTGATCGTGAATTGGCTTATGCGCTGCGGCGTCATTGCCAAGATCCCAATTGTGCGTTGATGAGCGTCTGGACGCGCCGCCCGCGTTTAGCGACCACTTCATTTGAATTAACGCTGGATTTACGGCTCAAGCCGCCACTTGAACACGCACGTATTGAATTGCGGTTGTGTATCTGTTTGCGTGAGCCAGCATTGCGTTTAACAGTGACAATGCACGGGAATCGTGAATTGCTGGGTGTGGCCTGTCGTGAGCGTATTCGTGAGGATATTCGCGTATTCGGAGCGCGTGCGGGGGCAACAGATCTGGTGTTGGATTTGGGGTGAGTGATTGGTTCAGCTACCAGCTTTCAATAGGTAGCACACATGCTTATTATCAATAACGGAATTTTCATCAATGTTAGACTCATATCGTTTATTCAATCGTTTACTCATTTTTTTAGCTATTATCCTCATGATTACTGCCTGTGCTCCCGTTTATCGCACAGTTTATGATTACAGTCCACCACAAGACGCTAGTGGTAGACAATGCCTGAATCATTGCCTACACATGCGAGCGATGTGTCGCGTCGCTGCTGAACAACAGGCTAATCAAGAACGCATGATTTGTCAGCAGCAAATAGCATTTAATTATGCAATGTGTATTGCTGCTGCAAAAGTAGATGCCGCGCATGTGTCATGCTCGGTTAATACATATTGCGGCGACCGTCAACCCGATACAAGTCAGTGCCAAGCTGAATATAATCTGTGCTATCAAAATTGTGGCGGCATGGTTAAGGGTCGGCAAGTCTGCGTTGCATTTTGTCAATAACATTGCTTATTTTTAAGCCTAAACTGAGAATTGAGAGTGATGACCCAAGCATTGATTCAGGACATTCACGAGATCGCTGATGGCATTTATTGTATCGAAACCGGATTGTATCGCCCCGGACTCGCTGCCGCTTATTTGGTACGTTCGGGTCAGCAACTTGCGTTAATTGATACTGGCCCAGCTAAAGCAGCGCCACTGTTGCTTGCTGCGATCCGTGCGCTTGATTTAACTCCAGAACAGGTCACGTATGTGATGCCGACGCATGTGCATCTCGATCATGCGGGAGCGGCTGGTCATTTAATGGCTGAATGCCCGAATGCACAACTGATTGCGCATCCCAAAGGCGCACCGCATCTGATTGATCCGAGTAAATTAATTGCCGGTGCGACGGCTGTATATGGTGCAGTGTATTTTGAGCGCGATTTTGGCGCACCGCTACCAATTCCTGCCGAACGCGTTTTAATTGCTGAAGATGGGCAGACGTTTGATCTCAATGGGCGCACGCTGACCTTTATTGATACGCCCGGACACGCGAATCATCATGGCTGTATCTTCGACCAGCAAACGCACGGCATATTTAGTGGCGATACCTTTGGCATCGCTTACCGTGAGTTTAATACCGCGCACGGCCCAATGCTCTTTGCCCCGACCACGCCGGTTGCTTTTGAGCCAGATATTTGGTTAGCGAGTTTGGATAAATTGATGACCTATGCGCCACAGGCGATGTATTTGACGCATTATGGACGGCTCGATCAACCTGCGGCACAGGTTGCGATCTTGCGTCAGAGCATTCGTGATTTAGCGGAATTAGCAATCCGCGCAGCGCACCAGCCGGAAGCAGAACAGCAACAGCGGATTGAAAACGCTCTCCGCGCCTATTTTATTCAGCGAGCGCGAGTGCATGGGGTGGAGCTGGATGACGAGCATATTTATTCATTACTGAGCGTTGATATTGAACTCAACGCTCAGGGATTAGCGGTTTGGCTCAAACGGCGGAATGAGCGTGAGCTATCAGCTTCCAGCGTTCAGCCGCCAGCATAATAATGCTGGAAGCTGGTGGTTGATAGCTGGCAGCTCTATATTCACCCATCGGCATTGATCCGCGCAATCAATTCGCCTAATACCTGCTCGGCACGATCATTTTCAACCTGACAGGTGCCCGCTGCTTGATGACCGCCGCCGCCGTATTCGAGCATCAATTCACCGACATTGGTTTGTGAACTCCGGTCAAAAATGGATTTGCCGGTTGCAAAAACGGTGTTTTGCTGTTTAACACCCCAAAGAACGTGAATTGAGATATTGCACTGCGGAAAGAGTGCGTAAATGATGAAGCGATTGCCGGCCCAGATGGTTGCTTCGTGGCGTAAATCTAGCACCACTAAATTATTGTGAACGGTTGCACAGCGCAAAATCTGTTCTTTGCAGCGATTTTCGTGCTCAAAATAGAGTTCAACGCGCTCGCGGACATCGGGTAATGCGAGAATTTGGTCGATGTCGTGATTTTTGCAATAGTCGATGAGATCCATCATCAAGTTATAATTCGAGATGCGGAATTCACGGAAACGCCCTAATCCAGTGCGGGCATCCATTAAGAAATTCAGCAGCACCCAGCCAGTCGGATGTAAGACTTCTTCTTGATCGAATTGGGCCGAATCGCCTTTATCGACCGCTTCCATCATGTCGCCCCAAGCGGCCGGAAAGACATCAAAGCCGCCATAATAGCGCCAGACGACGCGCGCGGCTGACGGGGCTTCGGCATCAATAATATGATTATCATGTTGCCCAGTGCGTAGCGTTTCGGACAAATGATGATCGAATGCGATATGCACGCCTTCGACATAGGGTAAATTGGTCGTGATGTCGCGGCTGGTAATCGCGATTTTGCCATCCTGCATATCTTTTGGATGGACAAACATAATTTCATCAATCAAATCCAGATGCTTCAGAAGCACTGCGCATACCAGACCGTCAAAATCGCTACGGGTGACTAAGCGGAATTTAGATACATGTTCAGACATTGAAAGCTCTCCAGCTAGATACAAATGACGGTCGAATTGGTGCGCCGAATAAGGTCACATCAATCGTCGTGAAACTGTTCACGTAAGGCGCGAATATTGGGCATCAGACGTAGAAAAATTGGCACCAAATCTGGGTCAAAATGCGTGCCAGCTTGTTGGCTGATAAAGGTTACGGCTTCTGCTTCTGACCAACCGCGTTTGTATGGACGTGCGGAGGTGAGCGCGTCGTATACATCACAGATTGCCGCAATACGCCCAACGAGTGGAATAGCTGTGCCAGCTAAACCGTGCGGATAACCGCTGCCGTCCCATTTTTCGTGGTGGGTTAATGCGAGCGTGGCGGCTAACTGCAATAATTCAGATTCGCCGCTGGCAAGAATATTGACACCAATCACGGTATGTTCCTGCATCAGCTTAAATTCTTCCGGCGTGAGTTTGCCAGGTTTGAGCAAGATGTGATCAGCAATGCCGATTTTGCCAATATCGTGCATGGGTGCGGCATAGAGTAAATTGTCACAAAGCGCGGGATCACAACCAGCAGCATCGGCTAATAATTGACAGGCGCGACTCATGCGCCGTACATGGTTGCCGGTTTCGTTATCGCGGTATTCGGCGGCTAATCCAAGACGTTGGACAATTTCTAATTGCGTGAAGCGAATTTTTTCGGTGCGTTCGCGGACTAAATCTTCGAGTTCATCGGTACGGCGGCGTTGACGTTGATAAAAATACCGCATTTCGAGCATATTGCGGATGCGATACATGACTTCCCAGGGTTCAAAGGGTTTGCCGATGAAATCTTTGGCACCGAGTGCTAAGGCTCGTTGGCGCGTTTTTGCATCCGTGTGCGCAGTGAGAATAATGACGGGCAAATAGTCATCAGCCATCTGGGTGCGTAATATCTCCATAACTTCAAAGCCATCAAGATAGGGCATCCGAATATCAAGCAGAATTAAATCAAATTCCCAGTCTTCACATAGGGTTTGAACTTTGCGCGGATCGGTAATACCGACAAAATTTTCAAATTCATCTTCTTGGAGAATGACTTCAAGCAGCGCGATATTGGCTGGATTGTCATCGACAATTAAAATGCGTGACTGGCGAATAGCGGTTTCGAGGCTTGAATAGGTCATCGGTTTACATTCGGTCTCTATGTTCTGGAGTGAGTGCGACAGACTCAAATCACATCGGTAGCCGGGCGCGTCAAGGGCCATTCAATCCAGAATGTGCTTCCCTGGCCTAAAACGCTGTCAACGCCAATCTGTCCACCGAGTCGCGCCATGCGTTCACGCGCCAGCGCCAGCCCAATGCCCATGCCGGCAATCGCGGCTTGATCGGCCTGAAGGCGGTTGAAGGGTTCAAAAATCGCTTCGTAATCTTGAGCGGCAATGCCGGGGCCGGTGTCGTGGACTTCCAGCCGTTGGCGTTGATTAGCCACTGGCCGCCAGGTGAGTTGCACGCGCCCGCCATCGTGATTGTATTGGATCGCGTTGGAAAGCAGATGTCGTAGGACTTGCCGAAAACGCTGATGATCGATGCGTAGGCAGACTGCTGCGCCAGCGGGTTGATAGTGCAGCGTAATGCTGCGCTCGTTGGCGTGATCGCTGAGTTCGGCGAGACAATCGTGTACCACATCATCGAGCGCGATGGGTTCAACGATGGGTGGCGACGATTCAGATTGCGCTTCGACCAGCTCCAAGATGCCGTCGATCAATTCTAAGAGATGTCGCCCGCTGTTTTCGATGTAGTGCAGTTGGTCAGCTTGGCGTTCAGATAATGGTTCACGGCGACTGTGCGCGAGCACCTGGGCAAAGCCGAGAATGGCATTGAGTGGCGTGCGCAGTTCATGCGTCATGCGGGCGAGAAAGGCGGATTTGGCCTGATTAGCTTGCGTACTGGCGTCCTGAAGCTGGCGGCGCTCGGTGACATCTTGCGCCACACCGAGCATTTTGAGCGGGGTGCCATCGGCGGCGCGGATGACGTTGCCGCGTTCATGCAGCCAGCGTAGCTCGCCGTTGGGCCAGAGTACGCGATGTTCGATATCGTAATCTTGATTTTGTTCGAGACAGGCGCGGATGGCCTGTTGGACGGCTTCACGATCATCGGGATAAATCGCGGCTAAAAACAGTGCATAAGACGGCTGAATACTGAGGTCGTCATAACCAAACATTGGCGCGATGCGCTCTGACCAATACAGCGTACCGCTGGCAATATCCCATTCCCAAGAGCCGATTTTGGCAAAGGTTTGACTGCGTTGCAGCCGTGCTTCGAGTTCACGCAGCTCGCGGATTTGTTGCGCTAACTGTGCCTCATAGGTTTGACGCTCGGCAATATCACGCACCACTGAGACATAGCGGGCGGGCTGATTCGTTGGCGCGAGATACTGCATAAAAATCTCGACCGGAATATCGTGTCCGTCGCGGTGACGGTGACGGGTTTCAAAACGCAGTTCTGACAGCTCGCCGCGCTGCAATGGCCCGACGAGCGCACGAAAATGTGCTTCATCGAAATCCGGTTTGAAATCAAACGGGCGCATGGTTAACAGCGTTGCTGCATTATAGCCAAGCTGTTTCACTGCGCTCTGATTGACATAGGTGAGGCGCAAGGTGTCAGGATCGAACGTCAAGACACTATCACGCACCTGATCGAGCGTGGTTTTGAGATGACAGGGGCAGGGGGATGGTGGCGGCGGTGGAGAGCGGTGACGGCGCAGGCGCTGGAGTACACGCTGCAACCGTTTTGGCACACGCCGAAGAGACACCGGCGGCCAAATACTTAGCATATAATGACCTGCTCGCTACACAGTTGGCGTATCAGTGATGTGTGATAGAACACAGAATGCTGCATAACGAGATCCGGTCAGTGCGTGACAACAGGACAGGTGCATGATGGTCTGCAAACCGTCAATTTTGATTGTTGACGATCAACTCGACAACCAGAAGTTCTTAGTCAACTTGTTGAAACCAGACTATCGTGTACTGATTGCTGCCGATGGTATCGTTGCACTGGATTTATTGCGAACGCCACCGGAACCGGATCTGATTTTGCTGGATATTATGATGCCGATTATGGATGGCTACGAAACCTGCCAGCGCATCAAGCAGCAACCACGTCTCGCCCAGATTCCGATTATTTTTCTCACTGCGAAAATCGACACCGATAGCGAAACCCGGAGTTTTGAGCTAGGCGCGGTCGATTATGTCAGTAAACCGATCAATCCGCCGGTGTTACGTGCGCGTATCCGTGCGCAACTGGCGCTGGCGACCCAGATGCGACGTGCATGCGCTGAACGCGACCGTTCACAACAGCTTGTCGCGCAAGTTAGCAGCGAACGTGATGCTATTGAAACCCTTGCGCAGCAGCTACAAGCGGAGATTGCCGAGCATGAGCGCACGGAATTAGCCCTACGTGCCAGTCAAGCGCGATTTGAACGCCTCACGCAAACGCTCAAAGATCGGCTGCTCTTTTTCAGTCGCACGCTGGAAGGCGAGTTGCTCTATCTAAGCGAAGGGGCAAACAGTTTCGGCATCGGCCCGGCGGAGCAGGCGATTGGGTGTATCTGGCCGAATCTGCTGCCGGCGCTGATACCGAATCTGGATGCGGTGGTGATGTCAGAACACCTCAACGCAACGACGAATATCGTGCAATACGAGCTGACCTATCGACCGAGCGACGGACGACAACGCCATCTGCTCATTCACGAATATCGCGTTCAGGATCACATCCAGCGACGCGAGCTGATTGAAGGCTTGGCGCTCGATGTAACCGAACAGTGGGCACTGGAACAGGTCAAAGAAGATGTGCAGCGCATCATGCGCCACGATCTCAAAGGGCCACTCAACGCGATGATTGCGCTGCCGAGTTTAATCCTCAATGACGACAGCCTAAGCCAGAAATCGCGCAAATATGTTGGCATGATCGAGGAATCCGGTCGGCAAATGTACGACATGATCGAGCTATCGCTGGATCTATTCAAAATGGAAACTGGCCACTATCACTATTTTGCTCAATCCATCGACATCCTCGTCGTACTGCAGCGCTTACAGCAGTTTGCTGAAGTACGCTTACGTGACAAAACCCTCACAGTCCAGATGCGGCTTGATGGGCGGTCGTGTGCGGAATCGGAAGAATTATGGGCTACTGCTGATGATCGGCTGCTATTTTCGCTGCTCTCGAATTTATGGATCAACGCAATTGAAGCCTCACCTGATGGCGCAACCATTGAGCTTGAACTTCAGCGCCAAGCGACAACAGTCGAACTAACACTCCGCAATCGCGGCACCGTGCCCGAAGTGATCCGCGACCATTTCTTTGAAAAATACCGCACCCACGGCAAACGCGGCGGAACCGGATTAGGCACCTACTCAGCCAAGCTTATGGCTGACACGATGGGCCTTAGCTTAAGCATGGAAACCTCACCGCTTGAGAATTGGACATGCCTGCGGCTAACGCTACCGGTATTAGCGTGAAACAGCGGCGACCGTGGTGGGCACCTACGCTCACATTCCCACTCAGAATTTTCAGCTTTTTCAGCGTTTTCAGTTTATTCAGCGCATTCAGCGTCACCTTATTGATACCGACGCCTACACACGCAGCCACTGCAACAGACTCAGCCCTCGAACCCGTCTCACTCCAACTACCCTGGAAACATCAATTCGAGTTTGCTGGATTTTATGCCGCCCTTGCACAAGGGTTTTATCGTGAACGCGGACTAGCGGTTGAACTCCGTGAGTATCAGCCAGGACTTGATCAACGCACAACCGTCTTAACTGGTGCCGCTACCTTTGGCCTAACCAATGGTCAAGTCATCGAATGGCGGTTACGTGGCGAGCCGGTCATCTTACTTGCCAACTACTTTAAAAAACCGCCCCTCGTACTCCTAGCCCGCTCAGGCTTACATCGCTTCGCTGATTTACGCGGGCGGCGCTTAATGGCTGACAGCGACGATTTGCAATCGCCATTAATGAAAGCGGCACTCCGTGACGCGGGTTTAATTCCGGGCGAAACCCTGACCATTGTGCCGCAAACCTTCGATGCTGGGCCGCTGATTCGCGGCGACATCGACGCTATGACTGCTTTTATCACCAATGACCCCTTTGATCTGGAAAACAAAGGCATTCCCTTTCAAGTCATCGAAATCGGCGGCGCTGTACCTGGATTAGGCGACAGTTATTTATTCACAGCCGAAACCCTGACACACACACACCCGAAATTGATCCGTGATTTCATTGCCGCGAGTCATGCTGGTTGGGCCTATGCCCTTGCGCATGTTGATGAACTCATTGAGCTGATTCACACCCAATACGCACCCCAGCGTAGTCGCGCCGCCTTACGCTATGAAGCCGACCGCACCCGCGAACTCATGCAGCCACAACTGCGACCGATTGGCGCGGTGTCGCCATCCTGTATCGAACATGTCGCGCAGCATTTATTAGAAATTGGCGTTCCTGGCCAAGCACAGTCTTTAAAAGGGTTTTTATCAACAGCGGCTATACTGACCTCCGCGACGCCGACGCAACCACCCACCACAACACAATCAGCGGAAACTGCGCTGTCCGCCGCCGACTTACACCTCAGCGCCGCGCAACGCGCTTGGCTCGCCGCGCACCCGGTCATCCGCTACACCCAATGGCAAGACCGCGCCCCGATTGAATACCACGACGCCAGCGGAGCGCCTGCTGGCATCAGTCAAGACTATCTCACGCAGGTGGCCGACGCCCTCAATCTCCAGCTCGACTATGTTCCAACAGCAAGCTGGACAGTGGCCCTCAATAAACTGCGCTCCGGTGAAATTGATTTACTCCCAACAGCGGCTATCACTGCCGAACGCCGCAATTATCTGGCCTTCACCCAGCCGTATTTAAATCTACCGGTGGCGATTTTTGCGCCGATCAACGCGCCCTTTTATGGCGATCTGGACGCATTACGCGGGCAACCCGTAGCAGTTATTGCTAGCGCAGCAACCGAAGAATGGCTACGCCGCGATCATCCAGAATTAAAATTAGTTACTGTGTCCGATAGTGCTGCTGGATTACGCACATTAGAACGCCGACAGACTGTTGCGTTTGTTGATAGTTTGCTCACCGCCAGTCACCTTATTGGCCGCGATCCCTCACTGCGTCAACGCATGGCTGGCAATACCCCCTATCGCTTTGCTCTCGGCATGGCGGTGCGGCGCGAACTCGCCCCCTTAGCTGACATCCTCAACCAAGCGTTAAACACCATCAGTACTGAAGAACGCGAAGCCATTGAGCAGCGTTGGATGCAAACTCCTCCCCGCATCCAGACGGATTACACACTACTTTGGCAAGTATCGGGATTTTTGATTGTCATCATCGCCAGCATTCTGTATTGGAACTGCCGCTTGACGCTGACCCAAGCGGCGCTGCAAGTCAGCCATGCTCGCTATGATGATCTGGTGCGCCTAATTCCGGTTGGACTATTCACTGCCTACCATCACGCCGATGGACGCGAAGCGATTGAATATCTCAGCCCCAAAGCGGCTAGTTTGCTGGCTATCGAGCACACCGACCCGCAATCACTTGCTGACTGTGATCCCCTATTCGTGCGCGTCCATCCTACCGATCAGGCGGATTTGTGGCGGCACCGACACATGGCGATCAGCCAGCGCCAAGATTGTTGTTGGGAAGGGCGAATGCTCATTAACGATGAAACGCGCTGGTTTCGCCTCGAAGCCATTGCTGAACCGCAGACCGATGGTTCCTGCCGCTGGCAAGGCGTCATCAGTGACATCAGCGCCCAAAAACAGGCTGAAGCGGCATTGATTCAAGCGCGTCAAGCTGCCGATACCGCCAACCGCGCCAAAAGCGATTTTTTAGCCAATATGAGCCATGAAATTCGCACACCGATGAATGCCGTGCTGGGCATGATGTATTTATGTCTCAATACGGAATTAGATGCTGCGCAACGTCATTATCTTGAACAAGCGCAACGGGCAGCGAAAACGCTGCTGGCGCTGCTCAATGATATTCTGGATTTTTCTAAAATCGAATCCGGTTATTTACAGCTCGAACACGCGCCCTTTTTATTATCCGGCGTGCTCGATAATTTGCGCGTGGTCGTCAGCCGCAAAGCTGTGGATTCGGGATTAGCCTTGCACTTTGATGCGGATCCAGCAATTCCCGATGCGCTCTGTGGCGATGCGATGCGCTTGGGTCAGGTGCTAATTAATCTCACGGATAATGCAATTAAATTCACGGCGCACGGGCAAATTTGCGTGCGCGTGACCTGCGAACAGCAAGACGCCGAGGGCGTGCGCCTCTGCTTTGCGGTTGAAGATAGCGGAATTGGCTTGAGTGACGAACAGATGACGGGATTATTCCAACCATTTCAACAAGCCGACACCTCAATTACGCGCCGCTATGGTGGCACCGGCTTGGGCTTGTCAATCTGCAAATGCTTGGTTGATCTGTTGGGCGGCACAATCAGCGTCAGCAGCCGCTTAGGGGTAGGCAGCACGTTTCGGTTTAGTGTTCGGCTGGCCTATGCGCCGGCTGATTGGGCGCTGGCCCCGCCCGCGCCCTTTGTCTCGGCTGAGGCGCTGGTCGGACAGCGGGTGTTGATTGTCGAAGATAGCGCGGTCAATCGCCAACTGCTGCGCCTGATGCTCGAACGCGCTGGGCTGGTGATTACTGAGGTGACTGATGGCTGCGAGGCGTTGCAGCGGCTCGAACAGGAAGGCGTCGGCGCTTGGGATGTGATTTTGATGGATATTCAAATGCCGGAACTCGACGGATTGGCAGCAACACGCCTGATTCGCGCCCGTTCCGATGGGGCTAGCGTGCCGATTATTGGCCTGAGCGCCCGCGCCCAATTGGAAGATAGCCGCGAGGCGCTGGCGGCTGGGATGAACGCTTATCTCACCAAACCCATTGATCTGGGACAACTATTTGGCCAGCTTCAGCGATGGCTTGCCCCGGCGTTCACCACGCCCACGCTTGAGGCACCGCCGCTGATGACGCCGGATAGTCCAGCCAGCCCCGAAGCGATTGCGACCGCTCGCCCGCATCTTGCGACGTTGCTGGCGCTGGCGCGGGTCGGGGATGTCGAAGCTGAAGAGTATTTTCGCATCCAGCGCAACACGCTGGCGGCTGCTCTACCGAGCGACACGCTCACCCTGCTTGCGCGGCATATCGATCACTATCGTTTTGCGGAAGCGGTCACAGTACTCGAACAGTGGCTCCAGATTTGGCATGATACCGACGAATCATCTGAGCCATCAAACACCCTGCCGCTCTAATGATACGAGGCGATTGTTTTCATCAATTCCGGCGCGAAAATAGCCATGCACGCCGGCATTAGACACAAAACGCCGTAAATTGATAGCAGGCAATGAGAGGGTGCACCCATCTTGCGCCCGCACCACCACTCGCGCCGCTGCGCCCTGGTAATAACGCAGATATTCGGCTCGCGGAATACTGAGACTGAAATAAAAGTAGCGCATGGTGAATTTAGCTTCCAGCGATCAGCTACCAGCTATTAGCTTTAATACGCTGCGCTGGTGGCTCACTTAAAAAATGCCTCGACGGAAAACCCCTCACTCTGCAAAATATTGCGCAAATGGCGCAACGCTTCGGTTTGAATTTGCCGCACCCGCTCGCGGGTGACGCCTAATTCACGCGATACGCTTTCTAATGTCGCATTTTCATAACCATGCAATCCAAAGCGGCGCTCGATTACTTCGCGTTGTTTATCGGTGAGCAGACTCAACCAATGCTCAATATTGACGTGAATTCCATCTTCCTGAAGATGCTGAGTCGGATCGTTAGCACCGTCATCTTGCAGAGTATCGAGTAGCGGTTTTTCTGCATCCTTGCCGTAGGGTGTATCGACTGAGGTAATGCGCTCGTTGAGGCCAAACAAGCGTTTGACATCATTAACTGGGCGGTCGAGTAATTGCGCAATATCTTCAGTTGTTGGATCACGATCTAAATATTGACGTAATTGACGTGCTGCACGCAGATAAAGATTGATTTCTTTGAGCACATGAATCGGTAAGCGCACGGTGCGCGTTTGATTCATAATTGCCCGCTCAATCGTCTGGCGAATCCACCAGGTCGCATAGGTCGAAAAGCGGAATCCGCGTTCGGGATCGAATTTTTCAACCGCTCGAATCAGTCCGAGATTCCCTTCTTCGATTAAATCCAGTAATGGCAAGCCGCGATTGAGATAGCGCCGCGCAATTTTAACCACCAGCCGCAGATTACTCACAATCATCTGTTGCCGCGCTGCTGCATCACCCGTCAACGCCAACCGAGCGTAATGTACCTCTTCCTCGGCGCTCAATAATGGCGAATCACCGATAGCGTGCAAATACATCCGTGTCGCATCGAAATCAGCTTCAAGCGACTCGATCAATCGCGCTTCGGTGATTTCTGAGACCGTATCATCGATCAGCTTTAATTCATCTGAGTTCGATTGATTTATCTCATCAGCAGCGAGTAAATCGGCTTCGGTATCGATTTCATCAGGGGGTAGATCTGTCGATTCGCTTGCTAAATCGGACAGGTCTTCAAGGGTCTCGCGGTTTTTGGCGCTCGACATCCAATTCCTCCGGCGCACACGGGAGAATGCGTAATCAGCTATCAGCCGCCAGCAATAATGTTATGTGTTTAATAAACAACCCCGCTGGATATAGCGGGGTGATGTTTTGAATATATTGAGACAGGATTAACAGGATTGTTCAGGATTTTCAAATTTAAAAATCTTGTTAATCTTGAACAATCCTGTTAATCCTGTCTAATTTTTTATAGAAAATGTTTTGCAACGCACGCAGCCCACTCAAACCGCATGTAAGGCGCACAACACCACATTCCAAGCGTCATAAAATGCCACGATCAGTGCGCCAGATCGCGTATCCTCCCCGATTGTAACTGAAAGGTACGTGATTTATCCCGTTCCTGACGCTCCCCATCGATAGCAAACGAGCCGCCATGCACACACCGCCCCTTATCCTGCGCAAAGATCAGGAACGCCGCCTGCTCGCCGGTCATTGCTGGATTTACAGCAACGAAATCGACACCCATGCGACCCCTTTGAAATCACTCGAACCCGGCCAGCCGGTCGAGATTTTTAGCCAAAGCAAACGCTGGATCGGCTACGGTTATGCTAATCCACATTCGCTCATCTGCGCCCGCTTGGTCAGCCGTGAGCGGGCGCACCCACTGACCCCAACGTTTTGGCTGCAACGCTTACATGAAGCACTGGCCTTGCGCGAACGGCTTTATAGCGCCCCATTTTATCGGCTTGTATTTGGCGAAAGCGATGGTCTACCTGGGCTGATTGTTGACCGTTATGGCGACCGGCTTGCCGTACAGATCACAACTGCTGGTATGGAACGGGTGCGCGGTGAAATTCTGGCCGCACTGGAGCAAGTGCTACGCCCGACGGCAATTGTGCTACGCAACGATACAGCGGTGCGGGAATTAGAAGGCTTGGCAACCAGCGTCGAAACCCTGCTCGATACCACAGATGCTGACTGGACACTGACCGAACAGGGGTTGGAATTTGCTATCGACCCGCTGCATGGCCAAAAAACCGGCTGGTTTTTCGATCAAGCCGAAAACCGCGCCCGACTCGCTCGCTATGGGGTCGGCGAACGGGTGCTCGATGTCTGTAGCTATGTCGGGGCTTGGGGACTACGCGCCGCCGCGCTTGGCGCGACTGAAGTCACCTGCGTCGATACCTCGGCGACGGCGCTCGAACGACTCACAGCCAATGCCGAACGCAATGGACTCGCGGCGCGGGTGCGCACCCATCAGGGCGATGCGTTTGAAGTTTTGCGCGAACTGCGCGAACAGGGGCGACGCTTCGACACCGTGTTGCTCGATCCACCGGCATTCATCAAGCGGCGCAAAGATGAAAAAGACGGCACCGCCGCCTATCAGCGCCTCAATCGCTTGGGATTAGACCTGCTCGAACCAGGCGGACTGCTCGTTACTTCTTCGTGCTCATTTCACATGAGCCGCGAAGGATTTCAGCGCATCGTGCTCCAAGCTGGTCAACGCGCCGACCGTCGATTACAACTGCTCGAAATCGGCCAACAGGGGCCGGATCATCCGGTACATCCGGCAATTGCCGAAACCGCCTATCTCAAAACGCTCTTTGTGCGTGCGCTGCCTGCCGCCTAAGCCAGACACGATCAATCACCGCAAGCGCCCAACTGCTGGGCGCTGAAAGCTGGTCGCTGACCGCTCAAAGCTGGCACACAACCTGCTTTGCACGCGCCAAGCGCGGCCTAGTGATGCCAACCGCTCCAGCCAGTTCCAGCTAAACTTTGCACCCGCTTTCAACCCACTCCAGCCCGATTTCGATCAGCTAACGATGAACGCCATGCCCGTCCACTCATTGCACTCAGCTTGCGCGGCGCTGTCTGCCTGTGCCACCACCCGCCGCACCCGTCTCGGCCTTACCCTGATGCTCGCCGGAATCCTGACACTCGGCGGCTGTTCTAGCCAACCGCAGTCAAAAACCACCCGCGCTACGGGGCCGGTTGATACGGTGGTTGTCAAAAAATCCAAGCGCCAACTGGAACTTCTCAGTCGCGGTCAGGTGGTGCGTCAATATCGCGTCGCCCTCGGTTCGGCACCGGTCGGACACAAATACCGCGAAGGCGATCAGCGCACCCCCGAAGGCCGTTACAGCCTCAACTGGCGCAATCCCAAGAGCAATTTTTACAAATCCCTGCACATTTCCTACCCCAGCGAGCAGGATCGCGCCGTCAGCCGTCAGCTCGGTTATAACGATCCGGGTGGGATGATTATGATTCACGGTCTGCCGAACTACATCCAATCACCGAATCTGCGTCAACAATACGCGAATCGGGATTGGACAGAAGGCTGTATCGCCGTGCAAAACCACGAAATGGATGAGATTTGGAGTCTGGTCAAGGACGGCACGCCGATTCACATCATGCCCTGATGACCTGTCCGGTGCGTCCGTCACGAATCAGCGACGGACGCGCCGCCCCGCTACACGCCCCGCCTAACACATAATCCGGCGGCGTCTCCAGCGCCAACCGCACCCGCAGACTGGTACGCGCCGCTGGGCGCTGCGCTTGATTGGCGCTAGTCGAAACAATCGCCCCACCATAAGCGCGACAGAGTGCAGCGGCCAACGGATGCGCCGTTACCCGCACCGCCAGCGTCGCAAAACGCCCCGTCAACCACAGCGGCGTTGTTGCACGCGCTGGCAACAGCCAAGTATGCGGCCCGGGCCAAGTCGCCAAAATCGCCTGCTGGCGCCCGACAGCGAGCGGTTCGACAAAGGGCGCAAGCTGCTCAGGACTGGCCGCCAACACAATCAACCCCTTCAATATCGACCGCCGCTTCATCGCCAACAACCGCGCAACCGCCTGTGCATTCCAGGGATCGCACCCGAGACCATACACAGCTTCAGTCGGATACGCGACTATCCCGCCCTGCCGCAACACCTGCACCGCCCGCCGTAATCGCTGTTGTGAACACGCCATCAACGCTGAATTACCTGAATACGCAAAGCCTGATAATGAACGTGCATTGCTGGAAGCTGGCCGCTGATAGCCAAAATTCAACTTTTTCGCTGCCGCGCAACACTCAATCCGAAATTCGCCTGCTGCACAAAATGCTGAAAATTCTGAAAACTCTCGGTATCAAGCGGACGTTGACTCAAACCACGATCCGCAATAAATAACCCGATGCCTTTTTGATTGATCAAAATCGGCGCGACCATAAAGGCAACATTGCCAATCTGCGCGACTAATTCCGCTGGCACTAAATTTGGATTCCGCCGCCGTTCCATCAATGTAACTAAATGCGCCTGTTTAGTATCCAACGCATCAAATAAAATATTCGAGCTTTTTTCTGGGCGTTTGCAGCGCAAGGATTTTGTTTTGCCATTCTCGTCGGTAAAACCAATCATATATTTTGAATTGATAAATTGCTTATCCGGTGTCGTCAGCGCAAAAATCACGCGATCCATACCCACACCGCGATAAATCCCCTCTAATACCAACTCCATAATGACGCTAAAATCACAGTTTGCGCTATCAATCGCCTGCCCAAGTTCACGTAAGATACTTAATTGCAAATGCGGATCGGGCTGCGGATAAGCGGAAATTTCTGGATCGGCGTCGTATTCAGCCCCCGTTTCAACAGCAACTAACGGCGCTGCCGCTATCGCATCATCAGCGATAGTGCTCTGATTATTCGTAACCGACGGATCCGTAAATACACTATCAACACAGCAATGCTCTTCGCCAGGCAGCGGAATACGCTTGGCCGCACCCGATGCGCCACACTCCCGCGCCATCGTTGCCGCCTCAGTTGCCTTGCGCTGTAATAGCTCTCGCGCTTCCGCTTCAGTTATGTCCAGCAATTCCGCACTGCGCTGCACCCAGTGCGTCATCTCATCGGATTCCCAACCAAATTCAGTTGCACAATGCGCAATATGCTGACCTAAACGCAGTGTCTGCAATCGATCATCTTGGCGCATCGGATGATCAATCGCCTCTTGTAATAAATCAGTCAAGCGCCATTCGTGAATTAAGCGCCGCGTGAGTGCTGATAATTGAAAACCGAGAATTTTTTCTTGCGCAATTTCCGGTGTCTGACCCGTTTGCATCAACTGCTCAACGCGGTCGCAATATTCATTACCAAAACACCAAAACGCTAATTCACCGATACGATATAGCAGCGTAGCAATAAAGACTTCTTCTGGTGAGCGATCCCCTGATGCCACTGCTAAGGCACGCGCCTGAGTTGCCGCATGAAGCGCATGAGCTAATTCCCGCTCTAAGCGGACTTTTGCTTGTCCATGCAGTAGCGTTTCAACCAACACTAATGTTAAACATAACTCACGCACGACATTAAATCCCAGCACAATCACAGCACGGGTCACGGTGCTAATTGTCGTCGTGCTTGGATTATATAAAACAGAATTAGCTAAACGCAGCAAGCGGGCAGTAAGTGCTGCATCTTGCAAAATAATATTCGCCAATGCTGAAGCCGGAGCGCGATCATCTTCAGCAATCAGCAAAATACGATGCACAGTTTGCTCAAAAATTGGCATTTTATGGTCACGAATAACCTCAAGCCAATTTTCCAAACTCGAATAGGTCACAGTTGCAGTAGCGGATGTCGTATTCAAAGCGGTATACAACTCAAAATGACTGTGTTAATCACTTCGCTCGCGTGCCAAACATCAATGACTGGCGGCTCGAAGCTGACGGCTGATAGCTAAACACTGGACGCTCTAAACAAATCGCTAATCACCTGCTGCCGTCTCAGATTCAGCAATCGGTTCACGATAACCGCAGTCTTTTTGCGGACAGACTTTCATTGCACCCTGACTTTTGGTGACTTTCAGCGTCAACACTGGCCAATTACAGTGCGGGCACGCTTCAGCTAATGGCGTATCCCACACAGCATAATCGCATTTTGGATAGGTCGAGCAGGAATAAAAGAGCTTACCGCGCCGCGATTTTTTCTTTTGCAATGTCCCCTGACCACATTTCGGACAGGTGACGCCGGTATCTTCCGGTTTATCCAGCGGCTCAATATGCTTGCATTTCGGATAAGCACTACAGCCAATGAATTTACCATAGCGCCCATGTTTAATTTCCAGCGTCGATCCGCACAGCGGACAGGCCCGCCCTTCAATAATTTCAGGCGCGTTGCGTTCAGGTTTATTTGGATCAAGATCGCGGGTGTAATCACATTCAGGATATTGCGTGCAGCCAATGAAGCGCCCATTACGCCCGAGGCGAATTGCCAGCGGCCCGCCGCATTTCGGACAGGCTTCTTCAATACGCTCTTGCGTCACATCACTGCGTTTTACATGCTCTTGCGTATGATCGACGCGCTCTTTAAATGGCTGCCAAAACCGCTCTAAGAGCGGAATCCATTCAGCTTCACCACGCGAGACGGCATCTAAATCATCTTCTAAGCGTGCAGTGAAATCATAATCAACATAAGCAGTAAAATATTCGGTCAAAAAGCGATTCACCACGCGCCCAACATCAGTCGGCACAAACCGCTTTTTATCGAGAATGACATATTCGCGATCTTGCAGCGTAGAAATAATTGACGCATAGGTTGAGGGTCGCCCGATGCCAAATTCTTCCAATGCTTTAACTAAACTCGCTTCGCTATAACGCGGTGGGGGTTCAGTAAAATGCTGTTCGGGACGAATTGCTAACAGTGCAATACGTTCGCCAATCTGCATTTCTGGAAGCATTCGGTCTTCGTCATCATCTGCGCCCTGCGCATCATCGCGCCCTTCTAAATACACGCGCATAAACCCCGGCTCAACAACCATTGATCCGGTGGCGCGGAGTAGAGTGCCCGCACCGGCGCTAAAATCAACCGCGACCTGATTGATGAGCGCGTGCGCCATTTGACAGGCCAGCGTGCGTTTCCAGATCAATTCATAGAGCTTAAATTGTTCCACGGCAAGATGCGCTTTCACCGACGCTGGATCACGTCGAATCGAAGTCGGGCGAATAGCCTCATGCGCTTCTTGGGCATTTTTGGCTTTGGTTTTAAATAAGCGCGGCGTTTCGGGTAATTCAGCGGCGCTGTAACGCTCTAAAATATAGTCGCGGATTTCGGCAATCGCTTCTTGGGCTAAATTCACCGAATCTGTGCGCATATAGGTAATTAAACCGACTGCGCCCGAGCCAACATCAACGCCTTCATATAATTGCTGGGCGATGCGCATGGTACGCTGCGCGGTAAATCCGAGTTTACGTGCCGCTTCTTGCTGCAATGTTGAAGTAATAAAAGGGGGCGCAGGTTGGCGTTTGCGCTGTTTGCGCTCGACCTGTTCAACAGTCAGCCAACCATTCGCGGCTATTTCTAGCGCGGTTTTAACCGCTGTGGCGCGGGCTTCATCAGTGATGGTGAATTGTTCGACTTTTTCACCGCCAAATTGCGTCAAGCGGGCAATTAAGGCACGTTCGGCTTTAATCGCATCGGCTTCAATTGTCCAATATTCGCGCTGCACAAAGGCGTCGATTTCGGTTTCGCGTTCGCAAATCAAACGCAAGGCCGGACTTTGCACCCGCCCAGCGGATAATCCGCGCCGAATTTTGCGCCAGAGCAGCGGCGAGAGATTAAAACCGACCAAATAATCCAATGCGCGACGCGCTTGTTGCGCATTCACTAAGTCATAAGAAATTTGGCGCGGATGGGCAATGGCGTCTTGTACGGCACGTTTGGTGATTTCATTAAACACCACGCGATGCACGGGTTTATCACCAAGCTGCCGCCGACTTTTGAGCAATTCGTGAATATGCCAAGAAATCGCCTCACCTTCGCGGTCAGGGTCAGTGGCTAAATACAGCGCCTCGCACTCTTTGAGCTTTTTGGCAATGGTTTGAACGTGTTTTTCATTGCGCTCGATGATCTGGTATTTCATCGCAAAGCCCTGCGTGGGATCGACTGCGCCTTCTTTGGGCACCAGATCGCGCACATGGCCATAGGAGGCGACAACCTCGAAACTTGGCCCGAGGTATTTTTTGATGGTTTTGGCTTTAGCCGGGGATTCGACGATGACGAGATTCATGCAGAACGGTTGGCGTGTGCTCGGGTGGTGATAAAGAGGCGCGGCAGAATCAATGCACTTAATCAATGCAACAATCAATACAAGATTTAATGCAAATAAACGGGTTCTTCAGCGTAGAGCATTTCTTCGAGTTGATCGAAGGCTTCTTCCCGTCCCGGACGATTCATTAGCACCAGCAGCGCGACCCATTTGACTTCTTCCACTAAAACCTGTGGATGGTCAATCGCTAATAACCGATCAATCACCAGCTCGCGGCTGATCGGATCTAAAATACCGCTGTGCTCTAATGACATGAGCATACCGCGTGCTTCAAGATCGAGCTTTTCGCATTCTTGTTCGCTGTAAATCCGAATCGATTCACTGAGTGGCGCATGTTCGTGGGCCGCTTCCACACCGAGCGCCAATTCATCAAGCCAATGGAGTGCCTTGTCAATTTCGCTTTGTGAAAAGCCGGCTTGGCTCAATTCATCTTCCAAATCGCTTTGCGCGACCGGCGGTTGTTGTTCGCCATCCATGTAATGTTCGTAGAGATAAATCAGGACATCGACCATGTTTTCGTTCATCGTCATTACTCAATGGATGGAATCAACCAAAAGCTGACTAATCAGGGTGACAGGCGCACCGCGACGCGCTTAAGTGGCGCTGGAAACGCGAGCATAACGGCCACCCGGCAGGCATGATACATGACCCTCTAGCTCTAAGAGCAACAGCATCGCCGAAATCTGCTCCACCGCCCAGCCGGTGCGCTCGGTCAGCTCGTCGAGATTGGCTGGATCATGCCCGAGTGTCTGCAACAACTGCGCCTGTTCCGGTGACAGCGGCGTTGTGGGCACAAGTGGCGGCTGGGCGCTCGCGCTGATGGTCATGGGGCTGGAGTTCGAGCGGTTCGCGCTGCGCGTACTCAGCGCCGGACGCTCGGCGGCAGTCAGCTCGGCACGTAAACGCGGGGCCAGTTCCGCCAAAATGTCATCCGGTTCTTCGACCAGCTTGGCCCCATCGCGGATGAGCGCATGACAGCCCCGCGCCAGCGGATTGCGAATCGAGCCGGGGATGGCGAACACCTCGCGTCCGTGCTCCAGCGCCAGCCGCGCTGTAATCAATGAGCCGCTGTTGAGCGCCGCTTCAGTGACCAGCACGCCGAGACTCAGGCCGCTAATCAGCCGATTGCGCCGTGGAAAATTCCGCGCCAGCGGCCCGGTGCCGGGCGGCAGTTCGCTGACCATCACGCCGCGTTCGACCAGCCGTCGCGCTAAATCGCGGTGCTCGGCGGGATAGACCTGATCTGGCCCGGTGCCCAGCACGGCGATACTGGCACCGCGTTCGAGCGCCGCGCTATGGGCCGCGCCATCGACGCCGACCGCCAATCCACTGGTGATAATCAAGCCTTGCTCGGCCAGCCAGCGGGCAAAGCTGGCGGTGATCTCGCGTCCGGCGGCGCTGGGATTGCGGCTGCCGACAATGGCAAGCTGTGGCTCGGCAAGCCACGCGACCTGACCGCGTGCATAGAGCACCGGCGGCGGATCGGCGATCTCGGCCAGTTGTGGCGGATAGCGCGGGTCGATCAGGGTAATCAGATGCGCTTCGGGACGCTTGGCCCAAGCGAAAATCGGCGCGAGCTGGTCGGGATCGGGGCGTTTGAGCGCGGCGATGGTGTCGGGCTTGAGGCCGCTATTGGCAAGCTGTGTGTCACGGGCCGCGAGCACCGCGCTTGGTGAGCCGAACTGCTCCAGCAGGCGCAAAAAAGTGCGCGGCCCGATACGCGGCGCAAGGCTTAGGGTCAGCCAATCGCGCACCGCTGCATCTTCCGAGGCATCCGGCGCAGCAGGTGGCGGATCAAACTGGAGGGGGGGCAATCCAGTCGCCTACTTGCAGTGCGCGGGTGGCACGTAGAATCAGCGCAAAACTGACGCGCTCAAAGGTCTTAAACACCATCAGCTCGCCAGCTGGCTCGAAGGGTTTGACATAGGCGGCGGTACTGCGCTGAAACTCAGGATGTTTGGCAAAGCTCGAATCTGGTGTGCGCGGCTCGTCGCTCCAGCCAGTAAAGCTATATTCGCGCCCGTACCAAAATGATGTCGATGCCGGGCTATCCATCAGCCAATCCGAATCAGCGATGCCGGTGCGCACCTCATCGCGTTCGCGCTGCCCACCGGCAAACACGGTAAACACATGCCCGGGTTCAATCCGATCCCGACTGCCGCGATCCACAATCACGACATCATATTGTCCGATCTGTGATATCCCGTTCATTACCGAGAGAATCCGCCCCCGCGCACCAGCAGGTGCGGGACGTGGCAAAAAATCGACGAATGGCTGTTCATTTTTAGCCGGAATCACCCGATCCCCGATCATCACTTCGCGTGCCGCTTGCGTCACGCGCAACCGTGCCGGATCGCCGGTGCGCTCTAACTCAGCATTGCCGACAAAGGTTGCCGCATGACCGAGCACCTGATCGGGGTCATCAAAGGCCGTCAGCGGCTCGCCCGGACGCAGAATCTGAAAGTGCTTAACGGCCTCAGAGCGAATTTTGCGCACATAGATCGCATCATGGAGACCGGCGACAAGATGTTCATCAGGAAAGCCGACAACATAGGACGCCCGTTTCAGATCATTGGATTCAGCAACATAGGGTTGCGTCAGAAAGGGCGCGATCACATTGAGGCGAATCGTTGGAATCGGCGCACTCACCGCCTCGCTACGCACCTGCGGACTGAGCTTGACCACACGCGGCCCGCCGCGTCGCTCGGCGCGGGTGATGACCGGCTGGCCGTCGATCTGCGTCAACATCAGCGTATCGCCCGGATAGATGCGGTCAGGATCGGCGAGATCGGGATTGGCCCGCCAGACGGCTGACCAGCGCCAGGGATCACGCAAAAACTGTCCAGCGATGTCCCAGAGCGTGTCACCCGAGCGCACGGTATAGGTCGTCGGCGCACCCGCAGCCAGCTCAACGGCAAAAACGTTTGGTGTTACGACTACAAGTGCAGCGAGCAACCCAGATAAACCGACCCAAACGAAAGAGCGTGACAGGGTGCGCATGGTCTCTCCACAATGGGATGTAGTATCCTGAAGATAATCAGTCCAAATAGTAGCGCACACCGCTGCCCCGCGACCACCTGTAGACCTTCAGCCTCATTCCTACCATTCATCTCTTAATCGTATTCGCATGGCCATACTCGATATTCTCACCTTTCCCGATCCGCGCCTGCGCCAAAAAGCGCGGCCTGTTGCCGAGGTTAATGATTCAGTTCGGCAACTCATCGACGATATGCTCGAAACCATGTATGCCGCCCCCGGCATTGGCTTGGCAGCCACGCAGGTCGATGTGCAGCGGCAAATCATCGTCATTGATATTTCGGAAAACAAAGACGCGCCACTGTGCCTGATCAATCCACGCTTGCTTACCCGCGAGGGCAGCGAGCAGAGGGATGAGGGCTGTTTATCAGTTCCCGGTTTTTTTGAGACCGTCACCCGCGCCGAGCGCGTCACGGTTGCGGCACTTGACCGCGACGGCCAGCCGTTTGAGCTGGAAGCCGATGGCCTGCTGGCTGTCTGCATTCAACACGAGCTGGATCATCTTGACGGCAAGCTGTTCGTCGATCACATCTCGATCATCAAGCGCCAGCGCATTCGCCATAAGCTCGAAAAGCAGCGCAAAGAGCGCCAGCAGGCCGATGCCGACCGCGATGGCACGGCGCACGCTCGCCGTCGTGCGATCTGACGCTGCTGGATACTCATACCAATGCCTCCCTTGCGCCTGATATTTGCCGGTACGCCGGAGTTTGCCGTTCCCTGTCTCACCGCACTTTTAGAGGCGGGACAGACTGTGATCGGCGTGTATACGCAACCTGACCGCCCCGCCGGACGCGGCCGCCAGCTCCAGATGAGTCCGGTAAAAACCGCCGCGCTCGCTCAGGGTTTGCCGGTTTATCAACCCGAAAGCCTGAAGCGCGATCCCGAAGCGGTGGCCGCGCTTCAGGCACTGGGCGCGGATCTGATGGTGGTGGTCGCCTATGGACTGCTGCTGCCGCAAGCGGTACTCGCTGCGCCGCGTTTGGGCTGCGTCAATGTCCATGCGTCCTTGCTCCCGCGCTGGCGCGGCGCGGCTCCGATTCAACGGGCGATGCTCGCCGGTGATGCGGAAACCGGAATCTGCATCATGCGCATGGAAGCCGGCTTAGATACTGGGCCGGTCTATCATCGGATCTCGACCCCCATTGATGCGCAGATGAGCGGCGGCCAGTTGCATGATCGGCTCGCGGCACTCGGCGCACAGGCATTGCTTGAGGCACTGCCGGAGATTGCCGCCGGATCGCGTGCCCCGGAGCCGCAGGATGATCGCCAAGCGACCTATGCGCACAAGCTCACCAAAGATGAAGCGGCAATCGACTGGCAGCAACCGGCGGCGCTGATTGCGCGGCAAGTGCGGGCCTTTGATCCCTGGCCGGTGGCTTACACGCAACTCGATGGGGCTACGGTGCGCATCTGGTCAGCCGAAGTCGAAATCGAAACCGAAACCGCCGCGCAACCCGCGCATATCCTGCCCGGAACCGTGCTCACCGCCGAGCGGCGCGGAATCCGCGTGGCCACCGGCAGCGGTGTGCTGCGTCTGACTCGTCTGCAACCGCCGGGCAAAAAGCCTATGAGCGCCGCAGAGTATTTGAATGCTCGTCAGTTAGAGGGTGCGCGTTTTGGCTGCTGAACGGTTTGCTTCCTCCTCTCGCGCCCCAATGGTGCCCGGTGCTGAAGCGCGGGCAGCAGCGGCCCGTGCGCTTCATGCCGTGCTGAATCGCGGTCAATCGCTCTCGCGCTTGCTGCACAATGATCCGACGCGCCGCACGCTGGTCGATCAAGCTCTGATTCAGGAAATGGTCTACGGCGCACTGCGTGTGCTACCGCGTCTGCGGCTGTTTGCTGACCAGTTGCTCGACCGCCCGCTCAAACCGCGTGACAACGATGTTCAAGCCCTGATTTTGATTGGACTTTATCAACTCAGCGCGATGCAGACACCGCCTCATGCGGCGGTCTCGGCGACGGTCGGGGCCACGCGCCTGCTTGGAAAACCGACGCTGGCCGGATTGGTCAATGCGTTGTTGCGGCGGTTTTTGCGCGAACATGAAACCCTGTCGGAAGCGATTGCGACCGACCCGGCAGCCCAGTGGCTCTGTCCCGCTTGGTTACGTGAACGGGTGCAAGCTGACTGGCCGGATGACTGGGAAGCGATCTTGCTGGCCAGTAATACCCGTGCGCCGATGGCGGTGCGCGTCAATTCGTTGCGCATCAGCCGTGATGACTATTTAGCCGAACTGGACGCGGCGGGCTTGGCAGCGCATCCGCTTGCCGGACTCGACAGCGGCGTGCAGCTTGAGCAGCCGTGTGCGATGCGCAATCTGCCCGGTTTTGCGGCGGGGCGGGTGTCGATTCAGGACAGCGGCGCACAATTAGCCGCGCAGTTACTCGATGCCCAGCCGGGCGAACGGGTGCTCGATGCCTGTGCCGCGCCCGGCGGTAAAACAGCGGCGATCTTGGAGCGGGCGGGCAATGCGCTCGATTTGATCGCGCTCGACAGTGATCCCACACGCCTGACGACGGTGCATTCGACGCTGCGCCGTTTGGGATTAAACGCACAGGTGCAGGTCGGCGATGTCACCGCGCCTCAGGGTGAGTGGACAGAACGCCCATTCGACCGGATGTTGCTCGATGTGCCCTGTTCGGCGACCGGCGTGATGCGGCGGCATCCCGATATTAAATGGCTGCGGCGACCCGATGACATCGCGGCGCTGGCTGCGACCCAGACGCAGATTCTGGAGGCACTCTGGCCGTTGCTGAAAGCCGGTGGCACCCTGCTGTATGCCACCTGTTCGCTGTTTGATGAAGAAAACGCTGCGCAAATCAATGCCTTTCTCGCCCGTCACACTGATGCGCGGGCAGTGGCGCTGCCGACTGATTGGGGTCAGATACGCGCCTGCGGTCGGCAACTGCTGCCGACGGAACACGGACATGACGGCTTTTTCTATGCGCGGCTCATCAAGGATGGGACTTGATGCGCGGTTCGGTCTCCCGCCTCACGCTCACCGGCTTGCTCGGGGTGTTGCTAACGCTCTCGCTGGCGGCACAGGCCGACGCCGAGTTCAGCATTCGTCAGGCACAGGTGCGCGGCGATGGGGAGCAGCTACGATTTAATGCGCAGGTGGCCTTTGCGTTTAGCGAGCCGGTGCTCGAAGCCCTCGATCATGGTGTGCCGCTGACGCTGGTGTTTCAGCTTCAGGTGCGCCGCGCTGATGCCTGGCTCTGGGAAGAAAGCGTGCTCGATGAACAGCGCCGCTACACGATCCGCTATCGACCGCTGTCACAACGCTATGAAATCCACCGCGTGCCGCGTCCTGACGGGCGCGATTTCGTTTCGCGGGATGCGGCGATTCGCGCCCTCGGCGAGTTGAGCGATCAGGTGCTGATGCGCCGTGATCGGCTCGACCCGAATACCGATTATGTGTTGCAAATCAAGGTGTTTCTGGATATTGAGGAGCTACCGCTGCCCCTGCGTCCGATGGCCTATTTAACGCCGTCTTGGAATCTGTCGAGCGGCTGGACAACATGGCCTTTCAAACCTTGAACTGGAACTGGCGGCGCTTGCGCTGGCATCGCGGACTAGGCACGCTGCCGGTGGCGCTGCTGATTTTTGGCCTGTTCGTCGTGCTGGTGCTGATGCGCGACGCGGTGGAAAACTCGGAAACGCTCAGTCGTGCTTTTTTGCCGCTGCTGGCGCTGGTGCTCACTGGACTGCTGGCGCTGGCGGTGCTGGTGGTCGTCAATATCGTCAAGCTGGTGCGCCGCTATCGCCGCCAAGCCGCTGGCTCGCGCTTGACCGCCCGCATCGTGGTGCTATTTGCGCTGATTTCGTTGTTACCCGTCGGCGTGGTGTATTACTTTTCGCTCGGATTTTTGCTGCGCGGCATTGATAGCTGGTTTGATGTCGAAATCGGTCGGGCGATGCAGGATGCACTGGTGCTCAATCAAGCCTCGCTCGATCTCAATCAGCGGCTGTTGGTCAAAATCAGCGAACAGTTATTAGCTGGCATTGAGGATCGCTCGGCAACAGCGATTGCGCTCAGTCTCAACGATCTGCGCCGCCGAGCTGGAGCGATTGAGCTGACCGTTTACGGCGCAACCGGGCAGGTGCTCGGCACCGCGAATGAAGATCCGACGCAACTGGTGCCGAGTCAATCGGATCGCGAGCTACATCACAGCGTGCGGGCTGGAGCCAGTTATGTCGGGCTGGAAACCCGCGTTGGCGGGGAATTAGTGGTGCGCACGTTGGTGCCGGATCCGCGTGGCCGCGACATGCTGATGCAGGGCTTATTTCCGACCTCGGCGCGAATTACCGAACTCTCCGAGCGGCTGGAAAGTGCCTATAACCGCTATACCGAACTGGCCTATTTGCGCCAATCGCTCAAACTCAGCTTTTCGCTCACGCTGTCGCTGGTGCTGCTGTTTGGGCTGATGGCGGCGCTGATTGCGGCGTTTCATACCGCACGGCGGCTGGTGGCACCGATTGCCGACATCGCCCGCGCCACGCGCTCGATCTCCGATGGCAAGTATGAGCAACAAATCACCGTGCCGCGCCAAGATGATGAGCTGACGTTTTTGGTCGCGTCCTTTAATGCCATGTCACGGCGAATCGCGCAGGCCCGCGATGCCGCCGCGCAGAGCAAACAGGCGGTTGAAACTCAGCGCAATCATCTCGAAACCATCCTCGGGCGGCTATCTTCGGGCGTGGTCGCGTTCGATGCTGCGCACCAGTTGCGCACGGCGAATCCGGCGGCGCTCCAGATTCTCGCGCTGGCCGTCGATGTCACACAGGAAGCCATCACGCTTGAAGCCTTAGAACGTGACCGCCCCTGGCTAACACCCTGGACAGAGACCGTGCGCCGTCATATCGCCGAGGCGCAACCCTGGCGGGCGGAAGTCACGCTGCAACGCGATGAACTCAGCCAAACGCTGATGTGTCGCGGCAGTCCGCTGCCGCTGCCCGATGTTGAGCAACGCGGGCATGTGGTGGTGTTTGATGACATCAGCTCGTTGATCGTCGCCCAGCGCAACGCAGCTTGGGCGGAAGTGGCGCGACGGCTGGCGCATGAGATTAAAAATCCGCTCACGCCGATTCAGCTTTCCGCCGAGCGGTTGCGGCATAAACTCTTGGCCAAAGCGGATGAGACGGATGCGCGGATTATTGACCGCGCCACTAGCACCATCATTCAGCAGGTCGAGGCCATGAAAGCGATGGTCAACGATTTTTCTGACTATGCCAAAAGCCCGAAACTACAGGCCGAGCCGCTGGTGTTCGATCAGCTGGCGCGGGCGGTGCTCGATCTCTATCGCAGTGCCGGCATTCCGGCGCTCACTGTGGAATTGGGCGCACCGGACGTTGAAATTCGCGGCGATCCACTGCGTTTGCGCCAAGTGATTCATAATCTGATTAAAAATGCACAAGAAGCCCTCGACGGTCGCCCCGAGGGTCAGATTGCCTTTACCACCGAACTCATTGCTCACGCCACCAAGCCGAGTGTGCAAATTCAGGTCGTCGATAACGGCCCTGGCTTTGCCCCGCAACTGCTCGACCGGCTGTTTGAACCCTATGTCACCACCAAAACAAAGGGGACAGGCTTGGGGCTGGCGATTGTCAAGAAGATAATCGAAGAGCATGGCGGTATGATCGAAGTCGAAAACCGCGATCCGGGTGCCCTGATTCGGATTCGCCTACCTGTCTGGCACGCCACCGCTGCGGCAGTGCAAGCTTGAGAAACAGTCGGGAGCATTACAAGCACATGAGCGCCACCCATATCTTGGTTGTCGATGACGAACCCGACATTCGCGGCCTCGTCAAAGAAATCCTCGAAGACGAAGGCTATGCCGTTGCCGTGGCCGAAAACGGCGAAGCGGCCCGCCACGCCCTGCGCGACCGCCGCCCCGATCTGATTTTGCTCGACATCTGGATGCCTGATCTCGATGGCATTTCGCTCCTGAAAGAATGGAGCGACGATGCCGGGCTACCCTGTCCGGTGATTATGATGTCGGGACATGGCACGGTGGAAACCGCCGTCGAAGCCACGCGCTTGGGCGCGTATGACTTTCTTGAAAAACCGCTGTCGATGGCCAAGCTCTTGCTCACCATTGAACGGGCGCTGGAAGCCGAAAAGCTTCAACAAGAGAACATCGGCCTCAAACGCCGCGCTCCACAGGTTCACGAACCAGTCGGACGCAGTGCCGCCATGCAGCGCCTGCGCGAGCAAGTCAAACGCATCGCCCAACACGATACCTGGGTGCTCATTACCGGCGAAGCCGGTAGCGGCCGCGAAACCTTCGCCCGCTATTTACATGCCCAAAGCGCCCGCCGCGAACGCCCCTTTGTTGATTTAAGCGTCTCGGCGCTCGCGGGTAATCAAGCGGCAGTCGAATTATTCGGCATCGAAGAAGGTGAGCACACTCATTACGGCAGCTTAGAAAAAGCCGCTGGCGGCACATTACTCCTCGATGAAGTCGCCGATATGGAATGGGATGCGCAATCGAAATTACTCGGCGCATTGGATAGCGGATCATTCTTGCGCGTCGGCGGTGGTGAACCGGTGCGCATTGATGTGCGCATTGTCGCTGTCACCCAGCGTAATTTAGAAGAAGAAGTCCGCGCCGGACGGTTTCGTGAGGATTTATTTTATCATCTCAATGTCGTCCCGCTACATCTTCCACCTTTGCGCGACCATGCTGAAGATGTGCCCGATTTATTGAATTTCTATCTCGATTATTTCGCCACCCACGAAAAACTCCCCTATCGGCGTTTTAGCGTCGGAGCGCAGAATTTTCTGCGTAATTACGATTGGCCGGGCAATGTGCGTGAATTAAAAAATCTCGTCCAGCGCGTGCTGATTTTGGGATCAGGCGATGAAATCAGCCTCAAAGAAGTCGAAAGCGCCCTCGGCGCTTTACCGATGATGCACGCGCAAAGCCTTGAAGGTCTGGTCTCATTCGATCAGCCACTGCGCCAAGCCCGCGAGCAATTCGAGAAAGCCTATCTCGATTATCAGCTCGAAAAACATCAAGGCAATGTCAGCAAAATGGCGAAAGAAGCTGGCATGGAACGCACTCATCTCTATCGCAAATTGCGCTCATTAGGAATTGAAATCAAGGAGCGGAGGTGAGGTCAGCTTTCAGCCTCCAGCTTTTAGTTTAATATGACGACAACACCAACCCATCATCAAATTAAACAAGCTGGAGGCTGGCGGCTGATAGCTGGTCGCTCACAATGAAAATCATCATCCTCGGTGCCGGTCAAGTTGGTTCATCGGTCGCGGCGAATTTAGTCAGCGAAGCCAATGATATTACTGTCGTCGATCAAGACGCGGATTTATTGCGCGAATTACAAGATCGTTTTGATTTGCGCACCGTGCAAGGTCATGGCGCTCATCCCGATGTGCTCGCCCGCGCTGGCGCTGAAGATGCCGATATGATTATCGCTGTCACCAACAGCGATGAAACCAATATGATTGCCTGTCAGGTCGCTTATACGCTCTTTCATACCCCGACTAAAATTGCGCGGGTGCGGGCGCAAAGTTTTCTCGATCAACCGAAACTTTTTGGCAGTGATGCCCTGCCAATTGATGTTGCGATTAGTCCCGAGGCATTAGTCACTGAATATATTCTGCGTTTAATTGAAAACCCCGGCACTCTCCAAGTGCTCGATTTTGCCAATGGTCGCATTCGTTTAGTCGCCGTGCGTGCTTTTCATGGCGGCCCATTAGTAGGTCAGGAATTACGCGCTCTGCATGAGCACATGCCGCATGTTAAAGCGCGGGTTGCGGCAATTTATCGCCAAGATCATGCGATTCAACCCGAAGGCGATACGCGCATTGAAGTTGATGATGAGGTCTTTTTTGTCGCAGCACCGGCGCATATTCGCACCGTGATGAGCGAATTACGGCGGCTAGATCCATCTTATAAACGGCTGATTATTGCCGGTGGTGGCAACATCGGGATGCGACTAGCGAAAGCACTGGAACCGAGTTTTCGGGTTAAATTGATTGAACAAAATTATAAACGCAGCCAACAGATTGCCGAACATTTAGAACGTGCGATTGTGCTGCATGGCGATGCAGCCGATCAAGAATTGCTGCTTGAAGAAAATATCGAAAATACCGATGTTTTCTGTGCCGTGACCAATGATGATGAAGCCAATATTATTTCCGCGATGCTGGCGAAACGGCTCGGAGCGCGTAAAGTCATGGCGCTGATTAATCGCCCATCCTATGTCGATTTAGTGCATTCGGGCGCAATTGATATTGCCATTTCGCCACAACAAGCCACCATCGGCAGCTTGCTCAAGCATGTAAGGCGTGGTGATGTGGTGATGGTACATGCCTTGCGGCGCGGCGCGGCTGAAGCAATTGAAGCCATTGCGCATGGCGATCCAAATTCCAGTAAAGTCGTCGGGCGGCGGATTGCTGAATTAAAATTACCGAAGGGCGCAATGATCGGCGCATTAGTACGTGGTGAAGATGTTTTAATTGCGCACAGTGATACTGTGATTGAATCCGAAGATCATGTTATTTTATTTTTACAGGATAAGCGCCGGATTCAGGAGGTTGAGCGACTGTTTCAGGTCGGCGTGACTTTTTTATGACCTTTGGCGCAGTTCAAAAAGTATTCGGGCTGCTGCTGATACTGTTTAGTTTCAGTATGCTCCCGCCAGTGATTGTTTCATTGATTTATAACGAGGGTTGGGCCTGGCCATTTTGGGTCGCATTTGGCTTAATCTTTGGGCTGGGATTATTCATTTTTCTGCCAGTGGCGCATTCGCGCCAAGTGCTACGGGTACGCGATGGCTTTCTCGTCGTGGTGCTCTTCTGGACAGTATTGGGATTAGCCGGTGCGCTGCCATTTTGGTTAGCACCGAATCCAGCGATTTCAGTCACGGATGCGATATTTGAATCGATTTCCGGTTTAACTACTACCGGCGCGACCGTGATTATCGGTCTCGATCATCTGCCCAAGTCGATTTTATTTTATCGTCAGCAACTGCAATGGCTAGGCGGCATGGGGATTATCGTGCTGGCGGTCGCGGTATTGCCGATGTTAGGGGTCGGCGGAATGCAATTATTCCGCGCTGAAATGCCCGGCCCCATGAAAGATTCCAAACTCACCCCGCGTATTACCGAAACGGCAAAGGCACTGTGGTATATCTATTTATGGATGACCATTGCCTGTACCCTTGCTTATTGGTGGGCGGGTATGAGTTTATTTGATGCCATTGGTCATGCGTTTGCGACCATTGCTATCGGCGGTTTTTCAACGCACGATCAAAGTATTGGCTATTTTCACAGCACGGAAATTGAGCTGATTGCAGTATGGTTTATGGTGCTGGCCGGTATGAATTTTACCCTACATTTTATGGTGGTGCGTCGTCAAGATTTGCGGATTTATGTTCAGGATAGCGAATTTCGGCTCTATTTAGTTGTGCTGGGCAGTGTAATTACGATTACAACACTGGCACTTTATGACAGTCAGACCTATACGACTTGGTGGGACGCCTTCACCAAAGGCTTATTTCAAGCGGTGTCAATCAGTACCACGACGGGATTTGCCACCGCTGAGTTTTATCTTTGGCCACCATTTATTGAAATTTTGCTGTTATTAGCCAGTTTCGTCGGCGGTTGTGCAGGATCAACCGGCGGCGGTATTAAAGTGATTCGATTTTTGTTATTGATTAAGCAGGGCGTGCGCGAAATCAGCCGCTTGATTCATCCGAATGCGCAAATTCCGGTGCGCATTGGCGGCAAAACCGTCGATCATCGTGTTGTTGATGCGGTCTGGGGCTTTTTTTCGCTCTATGTGGCCAGTTTTAGTGTGATGTATTTGATGCTGGCGGCGACTGGATTAGATTTAGTGACCGCGTTTTCAGCGGTAGCAGCCTGCATCAATAATCTGGGGCCTGGATTAGCCACTGTTGGCCCACATTATGCCGATCTTAATGATACGGCTAAATGGATTCTCTGTGTGGCGATGTTATTGGGGCGCTTGGAGATTTTTACATTATTGGTATTATTAGCGCCTGCTTTTTGGCAGCGGTGATTTCAGACAGGATAAACAGGATTATTCAGAATTAACAGGATAGAATATATTTAGTTTTTGAAATTTTTTAATTTTGAAAAATCTTGTCAATCCTGTCTCTATTGATCGCATCTGCGCAACATGAATTTCCCCACTGAGCACGATATTGCGGGCTGTTTAATCCGCGACCGCTATTCGATTCAATCGCGGCTGCGCAATTTACGGCGACGGGCGCGAGCTGGTCAGCCAATTGACGAGGCGCTAACTAAACTTTGGGCGTGTATTCAGGCATCTCAATTATTGGTGGCACAGCGGCAGGCATTGGTGCCAATTATTAACTATCCGCCCGAATTGCCGGTCAGCGAGCGGCGCGATGAGGTGGCGGCGCTGATTGAGCGTCATCAGGTGATTGTGCTGTGCGGCGAGACTGGCTCAGGCAAGTCAACGCAGTTACCCAAGCTGTGTCTGGATTTGGGGCGCGGGCGTTTTGGGCGCATCGGTCACACCCAGCCGCGTCGGCTTGCCGCGCGCAGTCTGGCCAGTCGCGTCGCGCAGGAGCTGGGCGTTGAGAACAGCGGGCTGGTTGGCTATAAGGTGCGTTTCCATGATCGTGTACGCCCCGAAACCGCGATTAAGCTGATGACCGACGGGATGCTGCTGGCTGAAATCCAGCAGGATCGTTGGCTTAATGATTACGATACATTGATTATCGACGAAGCCCATGAGCGCGGGCTGAATATTGATTTTCTGCTCGGGTATCTTAAAGGCTTATTGCCGCACCGCCCCGATCTTAAGCTAATTGTCACCTCGGCGACGATTGATCCCGAGCGATTTGCGCGTCATTTTACTGATAGTGAACATCGTCCAGCACCAATTATTGAGATTTCTGGCCGCACCTATCCGGTCGAAATTCGCTACCGACCGCCCGAAGAAGCGAGCGCCGCCGAGTGCGATGAATCAATGCAGCGGGCAATTTCCGAAGCTGTTGAAGAATTGGCGCGAGTTGGGCGCGGTGATGTATTAGTGTTTCTTTCTGGCGAGCGCGAAATTCGCACCACAGCGGAAACACTCCGCGCCCATCATCCGCCTTCAACTGAAATTCTGCCGTTATTTGCGCGTCAAGGGCCACAAGAACAAGCGCGTATTTTTCAGCCGCATGGCACACGCCGAGTGATTCTGGCGACGAATGTCGCTGAGACTTCGCTGACCGTGCCCGGCATTCATTACGTGATTGATCCGGGCTTTGCTCGTATTAGCCGCTATAGTCATCGCACCAAAGTTCAACGGCTGCCGGTGGAGCGCATTTCGCAGGCCAGCGCCAATCAACGCAGTGGTCGTTGTGGGCGTATCGCTGCTGGGGTTTGTATTCGGCTGTATAGCGCCGATCAATTCAGCGCCCGCACCGAATTTACTGAACCGGAAATTGCGCGGGCGAATCTTGCTGCGGTCATTTTGCAAATGAAGCAGCTTGGTTTTGGTGCGATTGAACATTTCCCGTTTATTGACCGACCGGA
Source organism: Allochromatium warmingii (assembly GCF_900107145.1). GTDB lineage: Bacteria > Pseudomonadota > Gammaproteobacteria > Chromatiales > Chromatiaceae > Thermochromatium > Thermochromatium warmingii. The sequence continues at coordinate 41,792 of NZ_FNOW01000023.1, forward strand.
TTCGCGGCTGATTAACGACGGTTATCGCACGCTGGAAGAACTCGGCGCGCTCGATGATCGCGGCGAATTGACGACGCTTGGGCGTCAACTTGCACGCCTGCCGGTCGATCCGCGTATTGGACGGATGCTGCTGGCCGCCGCTGAAAATCACTGTCTCGCTGAAGTGTTAATTATTGCCGCTGCATTGAGCGTACAGGATCCACGTGAGCGCCCGCACGATAAACAGCAAACCGCTGATGAAATCCACGCCAGTTTTAATCATCCCGAATCGGACTTTATTACCTTTCTCAATCTTTGGCACTTTCTCGACCGCGAACGCCATCAACTCTCACGTAATAAATTCCTCAAGCTTTGTCAGCGCCATTTTTTATCTTGGAATCGGGTACAAGAATGGCGCGATATTCATGCTCAATTGCGTGAACAATTGCTAGAAATGGGATTTCGGGAGCAGCTTCCAGCCGCCAACTATCAGCCCTTAGCGAATGCTGATCCTATCAAGCTGGCTGCTGGTGGCTGGCCGCTGGATGCTGACCGCTCTGCCGCCATTCATCGCGCTATTCTCACGGGTCTGCTTGGAAATATTGGCTTCCGCGAAGCGGAACGCGAATTTCAGGGCGCGCGCAATAGCCGATTTTTTATTCATCCGAGTTCGGCGCTGTTTGCACGTCCGCCGAAATGGGTGATGGTTGCGGAACGGGTTGAAACCACGCGCCACTATGGACGTATTGCCGCAAGTATTCAGCCTAGCTGGATTGAACACGCCGCCGGTCATTTACTCCAGCGCAGTTATTCTGAACCGCATTGGCAAGCGAAATCCGGTCAGGTCGCGGCATTTGAAACCGTCACATTATTTGGCATCACTTTAGTAACCAAGCGGCGTGTGAATTATGGCCCAATCAATCCAGCGGAAGCGCGTGAGATTTTTTTACGCTTCGCGCTGACCGAAGGCGATTTTCACACTCGCGCCCCATTTTGGCGTCACAACCGCGAACTGATTGATTACGTGCATCATTTAGAAGCTAAATCGCGGCGACGTGATATTTTGGTTGATGATGAAGCGATTTATGCGTTTTATGCCGAACGTGTGCCGACGGGAATTTATTCCACACCGCAATTTGAACGCTGGTTGCGTCAAGTCACACGCCAAACGCCAAAGATTTTGCATTTACGCTTGAGCGATCTCATGCGCCATGCGGCAGCGGAAATTACTGCCGACGTATTTCCCGATCAATTTGCAGTTGGCGCAACGGCTCTGCCGCTCGAATATCGTTTTGATCCAGGCGCAATAACGGATGGCGTGACATTGGTTGTGCCATTGCCGCTAATTAATCAAGTTTCACCGGATCGGCTCGATTGGCTGGTGCCTGGATTATTAGAAGAACGCATTACCGCCTTGCTGCGTGGTCTGCCTAAAACATTACGTAAAGCCTTTGTCCCAATTCCCGATACCGCAAAACGCTTGGCGGCACGACTTAAACCATCGGATCGCCCGTTAATTCAGGCATTAGCTGAAGAAATTCGCGCACTCAGCGGCGTACAAATTCCAGAAGATGCTTGGGATCAATCGGTGATTCCGCCGCATTTACGTATGAAAATTCGGCTAATTGATGAAACCGGACAGGCGCTGGCGATTGGTGATGATCCCCTTGCGCTCAAACGTCAATTTGCCGCGCAGGGCGCACAGGGTTTTACGCAATTGCCGAATACAGATACCGCACTGGAACGCACGGGCGTGACGCGCTGGACATTTGGCGATCTGCCTGAAACCGTCGATTTAACACGCGCTGGCATTCAATTGCGCGGCTATCCGGCGCTTGTCGATCAAGGCGATACTGTGGCAATTAACGTGCTTGATTCAGCAGACAATGCCGCGATTGCACACAGAGCCGGATTACGGCGCTTGATTATGCTGCATTTGAGCACAGATATTCGCCAATTGCGCAAACATCTGCCGAATTTAGATCGAATGCGTTTGCAATATGCTAAAGCGCCTGTTTTTGCCGCACAACCGGCTGATTTAGCTGATGAAATAATTGCGCTGAGTCTGGATTTAACCTTTATCGATCATCAACCGCCGCTGCGTACTCAAGCAATATTTGAGCAGCGTTTAGCAACGGGCAGCGCCCAGCTTATTCCAACTGCGCAAGCGGTTTGTCAATTAATTGGTGCAATTCTGAGCGATTATCATGCCTTGCGTAAACGGTTAGCTGCGATAATACAAGTTAATTGGATGCCGTCGATCCTTGATATCCGCGAGCAGCTTGATAGCTTAATTTTTCGCGGTTTTCCACAGCAGATTCCATATTGTCATTTAGAGGATTATCCGCGTTATCTCAAAGCACTTGCGCAGCGGATTGAACGTCTTGCTCATGCGCCTGACCGTGATCGACGTTGGATGCAAGAGATGGCTGGTATTCAAACACGTTGGCGGGAGCGTAATAGTGCTGCTAAAACAGCCGGGCGTCATGATGCGCGGCTAGATGAAATTCGTTGGTTATTAGAAGAATTGCGTGTTTCGCTGTTTGCGCAACAGCTTGGTACAGCGTATCCGGTATCGGTGAAGCGGATTGAGGCGCGGTGGAAAGAATTGGGGTTGTGAATTACGCGGTCTGACGGAAGTTCTAAAATAGATTCCTCGCCGATTTCATCAAGATCAGCTAATATTTCACGGGTCATTTCTAACAATCCGAATTGCCCCGATCTAGCTTGACGATCACCCGCATCATATACCATCTGGGCATATTCACATCCACGCGGATTTGTCAGCGAAACAATTTCGACTTGACCGCCATGATCGCCGAGACGGTTATTACGATTGCACCGCCCAGCAATTTGAATGAGCGCATCCAGCGGCGCAAAATCACGAATCACAATATCCAGATCAATATCGACTCCGGCTTCGATGGTTTGGGTTGAAACTACAATTCCAGGCTGACCATTTGATAATGCTTTAATCGCGGCAATTTTAATCAGCCGGTCGCGTGGCGTAACATCGGCGCTCACTAACCAGACTGGAATATCTGGCTGTTGCGCACGCATAGCCCGCCAGACCGCTTTAGCACTGGCGCGGGTATTGAGTGTAATCAATACCCGTTTTCCCTGTGCGCACCATGCCGTTAAACGCGGTTGCAGTGATTGAATAAATGCACTCAGCTCCTGCCGTTCGCGATGACACAACCGAAGCCGATAACGTTTGAATTGCGCAAAAACCGCCGCGACCTGTTCGGGATCACCCGCCAGCTCGCGTGCGCCGGATAATAGCGCCGGTTGGGTTGCTGACATCAGTAGAATGTGCGTGCGGCTCTCGGTTGTCAGACCGCGCAATGCCTGATCGACCAGATCCCACAATCGGCACGGCACGGTCTGCACTTCATCGAGAATAATCAGCGCATCCATCAGTGCATGAAAGCGCATCTGATGTCGGGTTTTTGGCGAGAACAGTGCCAAAAGCAACTGATCAAAGGTCGTAATAACGATTTCCGCTTGCTAGGTATCAAGAAAAAAGCGGGCGGCATTCGCGCCAAGCGTCTGACCTTCAATCTCATATTCGCTGTATGACAATGAATGACTGGCCAGCAATTGATTGCTCTGAGCACGGTCATGCGGATTCAGCCCGAGCAGCGTGCGGTATTCCTGTTCAGTCTGATCAATGATCGACAAAAACGGCAGCGCAATGATGATCTTAGGCGTTGATTCGGTGACATGCGCTCGGATGCGCTGCGTCAATGCCCAGGTTGCGGCAAGCAGAGTTTTGCCGGTACCAGTGGGGAGGGTTAGGGTGCAGCAGGGATGATCGACCGCTATCGCCGATAGCAGACGGGTGCGCAATGTGTGGCGCAACGCATTCAAGGGTGTGTCGGGCAAAGATGTGAGCCGCGCATCAACGCATTCTGGCGGCAGTTCGGGACGCTGTTGATAAACGTAGTTGTCAAGTCCCGCGAGATTATAGACACGCTTTTTGAAGCGTTCGGGGCATTGTTGTTGCCAGTCCTTGAGTGCTTGAATCGGCGCGATGTGTCCG
>NZ_FNOW01000087.1 GCF_900107145.1 Allochromatium warmingii
ATTCGCTCTCCGTTGATAGCACCCGTGCGGGCGAGCAACTGGAGTCCTGGTTGAGCAGTCCCAACCGGAGGCGCTCAGTCCGCGCCTGCACGATAGCCTTCACCTGTCGATACGGCGTGAACCGTTCGATGTCTGGATCCGTCAACCGTGCCAGCACGTTTTGCGCGGCGTTCTGGTCGGCGTCCAACACCTCCCCGTCGCAACAGTGAAACCGATCCCCTTGCCGTGTGCCGAGGAGGCAGCCGTTGCGAGAATCGATTTGCGAGGTATAGGCCGGATTGACCAGTACGACCGTCGAACCTCGACGGTGTGAAACACTATCAAGTGCTTCGGCAATGACGCCTTTCGTCCAAGCTGCGAGCCGACGATTGACGTTCTTGCCGAAGGACTTGCTCGCCATCGGCGCGGTTAAATCTTCTGCCGCGATCACGGCGGCTTTATCGACAACGGCGTGAACCGATTGAAAAACGACATCCCGAATCCGCGCCTGGGTCTTGCCCATCTGCCGATCAAGCTTTTTGCGCCCGAGGTTGAATTTGCGGATGTGCTCGCGTTTGCGCGGATTGCGGGTGCGGTTGGCGAGGGCACGCAGTTTGGATCGGCGCTGGTATTTAACTTTGAGCCGGTCGGATGTTTGCGTGAGGCGTGCGCCGAGTTCCTGACCGTGATGGTCGCCATCGGAGTCAACTAACACTTCAGAGTAGCCTTTATCGACGCCAATGGTGCGCTCACCACAGTCGTGTTTGACCTCGACTTCAACCGTATAGTGGACTTCGATACGCTCCGCGTCGGTGAGGATGATCCGCAGGGTGCCGGTGGGCGCAACTGTGGTATCGAGCGGAATGGCGATCCGTTGGCCGTGTTCGAGACTGGGGATTTTGATCCAAGCCCGCCCGCCCAGTTGGAAAGTGGTGTAGTTGTCCGAGCGAACGATGATCTGATTGTGGGTATGATTGCGCCCTCGTATCCAGTGTTGGCGCATCATCCGGCGCAGATAAGGATCTTTTGTCCAGTCATTGCGCTTGAGCGCGGTGAACAAGCGTTTTTGCTCGACTTTATCCTGAGTATGACGCCAGATGCCGCGCCGCGCCTTGACCTTAGCCGCTTCCAGATTGGCAGTGATGTTGCCTTTGGCATCGCGTAGCGTTTCTTTCCAGGCATTGGCTAAGACCGGAAAGGTACGCCCTTCCCGCAGCCAAGCATCGCGAATTTGACGATCCGACACGCCTACACCCTGAATTGAGCCAAAGCGTTGCCAGACCTCAGAACGGATCACGCCCAAACGCCGCGCCTGTTCGCGCAAGGCCGCGACCTTACCCTTGTTCAGGCGCTTAACACGCAAAATCCGCGTCACTTTCATTGAAACATCTAGCCGCTTTGCTGGTAAAAATAGTGCGTTCCATGAGTTATAAATACACGATCACGCATTAGTTGCAAGACTAGAGTTTAGCTCC
>NZ_FNOW01000061.1 GCF_900107145.1 Allochromatium warmingii
TTCAAGATTTCGCGTAGATCACTTGATCTTGGGCGGCCTGTTGTATAAGGCTCGAGTTCTTCGAAGATTTTTTCGACAATCTCCCATTCTTCATCGGAGATATCGCTTGGGTATTTTGGCGAAGAGTTTTTTTCTGAAGTCATATTCACGATATGAGTGGGGTTAATTAACTCGCAAAATTTGCCATATTCTCGAAAAAATCTACTTCAAAATCAATAGTTTAGTTTTTAGACAGTCTCTAAGCTGTCCTGGTGTGCCGCTTCGACTGAGAGAACCGCTAATCCAAATGTTAGTGTCGATCACCAGACGAAATTTTTCCCGTTGTCTCGATTCAGCTTTCATCAGCAAGCAACGTATCTAAAATCTCTGGAGTCAACCCTGCGCGACTCGCTGCTTCAGCGGTCTCATCTAATTGATGTTGTAAGCGTTGTGCGTAAAATTCACGCATTGCTTCATAATCATCAGCACTCACCACAAAACCAATCACGCGATTATTACGCATCACGCGCACAGGCTCATGCTGCGCTAAATCAAGAAACACACCAAAATTAGTTTGGGTATCATTAAGCGATATTGTTTGCATCGTTTTTAATCCTCTAACACTGCCATCTTGTGTTAAAAACGCTGAAATTATCTTAAACCAACTCACTATACAGCGCATTCACAACTTCATCAGTTTCGCGCAAGCGCAATAACACTGCATCGCCGGTATAGCGGTCGATTTTAACTAAACCGCTATCCGCTAACCAATCCAGCCAATGCTGAACATCGCTTGCATTCCAGCCAAGTAAAGCCAGCAAACGCATATCGCGTGCAAAGTCTTCAAAAATTACTTGACGGGTATCAGCATAATTTTCATCCCACAACAAATAAAGATACGCAGCATAAGCAGGAAAAAAAGCGTGCTCAATCGGAGCGGCTGTGCGTATCCAATGCGGCGCATCAGTTGCATCATCGAGAATTAAGGCACCGATGGCAGCAAAACTGCTGTCCTCAGCATACATGCGTGGCACTAATCCCGAGAGCGATTTAAGATAACTTTTTTCGCCATAACGGGAGCGCAAAAAATCAAAATAATCAGCCTGATTAAAGCGTGTGCCGAGGCGAAATCCGCCTTCGGCAAAGAGCGCAAACCACGCATCAGCTACGCCAACGGCTGGAAGATTGTGACCGCACCGACGCGATAGCAAAATATGTAATAACCAAAGTGTGACTGGCTCACTTAGAAAGGGATCTTCGCGCTGCACCATCGTACCTAATGGCGTTAGATTTAACTGCCATGAACTACCAGTTTTTGCCGCAGTAATTAAACCCATGCCCAGCGCATAGCGAATCATTGGCTCGACTTTGCCTGTACTGTTACCCGTTGGAATGCCGGTTATATGACCAATAGCCACTTTATTGCCGCTGCCACCTGATGCAGCAAACGCTAATAGCGCCCTTAGCAAACGCCGATCAGGTAAAAAGGTTTGCGGGAAATTCAGTGGTAAGGATAAATCATGTGATTGCATATAAAAATTCCAAACCGGAATATTTGTCTCGCAGCTTTAGCACGCAATTTTTAATTCGCTCAACCCCACAGCCCCCGTTCCGCTAACGCAGTCACCGAGACTAATACCGCTTCTTCTTTAAGGCTGCCGCTGGATTTGCGCACCCATCCTAGTGACCAGCATTGCCCTTTTTCTAATTTAGACAGACGTTGTGCCCATTCAGTTTTCGAGACTCCGCCCGGTGATTGAGCTAATAGCTTGGCAAAGCTATCAATTTCAGTGGTAGCGGGTTTGAAAAATAGCTTATGACCAGCCTGAAATAAACGATCACGTTGCTCGGCGCTAAATTGGCTGGCCGTTTGGGTAGCAAGAATCATCCCTAAACCAAATTTACGCCCCTCACGAATCATTTTATCTAGCGGCGAATCGCTTCGATGATCGAGATTTTGCACCTCATCGAGCACTACTGGAATTGGGCGATTTTTATTACCGTTATTGCAGGCATAATCATATAAATCCCAGAGCGCAAATTCAGTGACCAGCTTTTGCACATCGCGCCCAAGTCCTTTAAGTTGCAACACATGCACCCCATGCTCACCGGCGGTCAACATTTCATGCCATGCTGAATGAGCACCTTCACGGAATGGCTGCGCTTTAATCAAGGGTTCCAATTTATTAGCGAGCGTTTCGCCATATTGACTATCATCATGCAGTCGGTCGAGCAATTTATCCAGCTTAAATCCAGCTTCTTCGGCAATACCATTTTCCAGTACGCGCATCAAGGCTGCTTTTTGTTGATCGCCGATGCTGTCATAAACCGAGCTAAAAATACTGGCGACCCGCGAAGCGACCTGATAGGGCGTTTCTTTAATTTTAGGGCGTGATGGGTCAATTTCGTATTCTTGGCATTTGAAGGGCGTTAAGGGCAAGCGATCCGTGACAACAAAATGATTCATCGGGCGTGCAGTTTGGTCGAATAACGGTTCGACCTGATTAGGCAAAAAGCCATCGGTATAGTCAATAATCAGTGAATGCAACCCCTGGCGCGTCATTTCAGCCAGTAAACATTGAATACCATAGGTTTTACCGGAACCGGCAACACCAAATACCAGTAAATGCCGATTTGGTAATTGCGGGTGGCCATAATGCCAATAAACCGGCTCACCATTGGCGCGAGTGCCAATTAAAAGCTGCTCTGGTAGTGCAAAATTGATCGGCGTATTTGGTGTTGGCGCTGGTGTTATGCGTAGTTCATCAATCGCTGGTAATAATAATGGCTCGATTGGCTTGGGAATGTGAGTCGGAGTTGGTTTTAATTCAAGTTCTTGTTCAGGTTCGAGTTGATCGAATTCATCTGGTGCGGGCACGGGCAATACCGGCGGCATAATCGACGTGCTGGATTCGACTGCTGTCTCAATGCGGATTTCACAGGAATCGAGTTTTAACCGTTCATTGGGTATCTGGTCATCAAATAACGCAACTAATCCATCATGTCCGAGTGTAATATGCTGAATCGCAAAGCCCTCTGGTATCGAGAACGGCGGTTGAATAATACCAGCGGGTAGCGGAATAGGGGTTAAATTTGGTGTTGCGCCTTCAATATCTGTCCAAAATGTAAAGATTGCGGCTCGCCATACAATATTAAAATAGCCCTCGGTGATTTGTTCGAGTGCTTTATCAAGTTGCCGCCAATCCGCCTCGGATAAATTCACTTCGCTGCGCGAGGTGATCGCCCGTTGTAATTGTGCCCACCAATAACGCCGGTCAAAACTGGTGCGCTGAATATCACAGCGATTCGGGATCAATAATTGTGTTAAATGGCTTAAGCCGTCTTGGGTTTGCAAACGCGCTTTATTAAGATGTTCGGGATTATGCTGTGAAAGTTTGCATTCAATCAGGGTAGCTTGAATCAGCGGCACATCACTGGTGCTTGTACTATCAGGCAAGATTAAGGCTAACTGTAATAAATCAGGGCGATGCGATGTTTCACCGCCTTTGAACCAATGCAGCAGCGAATCAATCGGCAGTAATTGAGTCATTGCGGCAGTGCTGGGAATCGCTAACAGGCGACGAATGGCGGCAAAACCGACCACTTCGCGCACTTTTTGACCTTCGCCAACAACAGCATGAATGGCGGAGAGACCGATAATTTCTTCGGATTCTTCAATTACGCATTCGGCCATTTTTTCAAAGCCAGCGGCGTCTTGAAATGGGAGTAATTCGACCAATTCACCACGCACGCGAGCGGCTAATTGGCTTAATGTATCTTGCTCGGTGGAGATGGAAAGGTTTAATTCACCGTAAGCGCCCAAGCCGGAAGTAAAACCGAGAATTTTACGGCGCTCTTGGCCTTCAGCAGTGCGCAAGAGCCGTTTATCGACAAAGGGATCAATACAGGCGACCCAATGAGCGCGTGTGTGTAAGCCATTAACTAATTTTGACCAAGCTGTAAAATCAATGCGCCCAAAAATCAAATGATCGGTTTGATTATCATGTGCATGGCATAAGCGAGCCGATAAATCAGCATGTCGGGTTTGAATGCGCAAGCGGCGATTGCTTAATAGGCTTTGGCGTTTGAGTATATCGCCGCGTTGAATGGGGCGCGGATATTCGGCGATTGGAAATGGACTAATATTATGATGGTTATAATTGAATTGAAAGGGTGAGGCGGGTTCAGCTTCGCCGATCAATTCACCGGCCAAAAAGCGGAATAAAAACGCGATGTCATAAAGTCGTGCTTCATACTCGGCCATGAGCAGCATTTGATCGCGTGTGGGCGCAAAACGATGACCAACAGACAGCATCAGTGGGCGATTGCGTTCTCGATAACGGGCCATGAGTGTATCGCGCCATGCCATCAGCCGATTTTCCATTGCCATCGGTGACGATGAGGTAGTGTAAACCATTAAATCGCAATGAAATGCCGGCCAATCTGCGGAGCTACGTTTGAGATAATCGCGCAAAAACCGATCAACACCGGACAGAATAACGCTTAATTCTTCGACATGCAGCGCCAGAATACGCAATCCGTCCTCGGCAAAAGGATAGAGGCGCTGATAATCGTTTAATACCTGTACAACAATGTCGCTTTCTTCACGTAAGCGGGTATCATCTGCGCCGTCATCATCGTGATCGTCTTCGCGCAAAAGCGTTTGAACAGCGAGGCTTTTTTCAACATCAGGCGGTTCGCCAATATAATGCAGCAGGCCGAATGATTTAATTTCGGCGGATAATTTTTTATTGATATTAACAACAAGCGCCGCAAGTGGGCGGTGCATTTCAGCTAAATTGAGTAATTGGGCAAAGGGTGCTTCTGAATCACGCCCAAGCACTAGATCGGCGGCCACTTCGGAAAAGCCATCACATAAAAAACGCGCTCGCCAATAGGTTAATTCAATCACGGCGGGGGTTAAGCCCCAAGCAACGCCAGCACGTAAAAACTCTTCTTCAAGTTTATGGGGAATATTTGATCGATTTGGGTAGAGCGAATCATCGACGAGCAAAAATGCTTTATAGAAACGGCGTAATAATGGTGAGCTGCCATTGATTGTGCGGTTGAGTAAGTGTTCAGCGAGTTCGACATAGCTGTTGGTTAGAGTTAAATAATGAGTTGCGTTGGCGCAGTAATAGCCGTTTTCTACATAGCTGCCGAGCCATTGGCGATAATGGCTAGATAAATTGCGTGTGGCTTGGATTAGCTGAGGTTCAACGACTGTTGCATTGAGTTCTGTAAGCAGGTCAATGAGTTGTAATTCGCCAAGTGCTTGGCTGACGAGGCGATTTGCTTCGTCTTCGTCAGCGGCATAATAGAGCGCAGTTAAATAAACAGCGGGGACTTGAAATGCAGGCAGCGGGTAGGGTTCGGTGCAGGCTGGCCAATAGTCTTGAATCAGTAAGCGTGCCCCTTCATAGCGCACGCGCTCGGGATGGGTGGGGCCAAATGCCCATTGAAAGGGTTTTTTGTAGGCGGGTTTATCATCATCTTTAAATGTGTCGTGCAAATAAATACAGACATCAAAGCGGATATAGGGGCGGGAGCGACTTTTGCCGAGGGTAATGGTTTCGGCGTCAAATTCTAGGCTGAGGTCAATTTTGCGTCCCCAGTTTTCACGCAGTTCATTGATTTGATCGTGGTCGATTGGTAAGCGCCAGTCGATATGAGCAATCAATTCAGGCAAGCCGCCAAGACAGCCTTGCAACAGTGACCGTGCCATGTGTTGAACGCCGGTATCGGCGGCGGTTTGGTCTTCTGCATCTAAATCATGATTAAAGCTGAGAATTTGAATCCGAACCGCAGCAAGTGATTCGAGCAAATTAACATTTAAATGTTTTTTGCGATATTCGACAAGGGTTTTCCAGATGGCTTGTAGAATGACATCTAGGCTCAATCCGTTGAGGCGTGGGACTTTGGTTTTAGGTGGAATTTCGTCAGGGTCTGGTTTTTTTTCGCGGGTTTTGAGGGCATCGAGTATTGGAGTGAGGTCGGTATGTAGCAGGCGTTCGCGGGCGTGGGCGTCAATGGTGTGAATAAAGGCGTGTAGAGTGTTTTTATAATCTTTTAAATCGGTGTATAAATTAGGTTCTGTGGTTTCGGGGAGTCCGAGCGTGCCGTTATCAAAAGCTTGTTCTAATTTATTCCAAGCTTTATTTTGTTCGCCGGTGGTTTTAAAACGTTGATGTGAAATAAAAACAGCCGCTTCTTTGAGTCGTCCTTTTTTGATGTTGCGGGAATTATGGGAGTTGGTGAGTAATGGCGGAATATCCCAAAATGGTAATTCAGCATGAAAGCGTTCGATGAGTTCGCTGAGATTATAAAAATTAGGTGTGGGGCCGATGATTTGATGTTCGAGAAAATCGGCAAGTCGGGCGAGTTGACGCGGTTGAACATCGAATAATTCGTGAATACGTTCGTCGAATTGTTCAATTTCGCGTTGGGTGCTGGATAGAGCGAGTCGTTCGTTGATGGTTTTGATCCAGGGCACGAAGCTTTGATCGAGGTGTTGCCAGATGCGTTGTTCATCGACTAAATGAAAGCCGGATAATCCGCCTTGATCGGTGGCGTGATTAAAGCCGACAAGAATAATAACAAGGCCGTCTTTATCGCTGGAGCGGGTTAGGTTGCGATAAGCGGTAAGGCGATCTTCGCGGTCAATCCAATTGGGTTGGGTATTAAAGCGGTTGGCAGCATGGTAATTGGTGCGAAGCCAATTATTCCAGAGGCCGGTAGCGACGCGAAATTCGCAGTCAATAATGCGCTGTTGTGACCAAGCGCGGCGGTGGGCGTCAAGGGCAGTAAAGAGTTCAAAGGTGGTATCTGGGTCGAGGCTTTGTACGATTAGGCGTGCTTCTTTGGTGCCGCCGGTGGCATTGAGTGCTTGATCCCATTGGATTTTGATGTAATCAGTGAGCGTTTCGACAAATAGGTTCATGTCCAATCTCGATTGCTGCTTCCAGGGTTGTGAACAATTGAAACTGCGTCTGACAGTTCGATTAAAAATCCGCCTTGTTGCAAGGTTTCTTCTACCCAATCGGTATTGATGTCAATGGCGTATTGTTTGTCTTGTCCATTGCTGCACCACGCTAAGGCGACGGTGAGCGGTTCGCCGCCAAGTGCAATGCCGTAGTGTGCGAAAACGCGATGGTAAAAATCGGTGAGGCGAATATGTTCGCCGGGTTGAACTAATGCCGCAACAAGAAACCGCATCAATTTAGGATTGAGTGAAAAACGCTGTCCTTTGCCTGTAGGCGGAATAACTAATCCGATTTCTTTTGCAATTTTTCTGAAAATTTTGAAACCATTTTTATCAGCTTCTGCAAACTTTTTAGTCTTTTTTTCTACTTTGTTTAAATCGGGATGACGTAAAACACGATATAAAACAGCTTCAATTAAATTAAAAGAAGATTCTGCTAATTTTCGCATTGCGTCATTTGGTTTAGATTTTGGATTGCTTGTTATCCAAGCATAATTTCCAATAAAGCCTAATGTTTGTTGCGATTGGTCATCAAAGCGATGCGCTTGAAAACACAACGAACGCAAAACATGCAAACAGCATAACGTTTGCAGCAAATCAATTTTTTCTAAAACACCTAAATGCAAAGAGCAAATATTGTTAATTTCTGATGCAAACAACAATGCTTCTGTTTTAGTAGCAACAGGAACCCAACCGAGCGGCGCTTTTTTAGGTTTATCAAAAATCTTATATTCTGATAAATTCCTTTCTAAAAAGTCTATAATTAAATCAATGGAGCCAAGTGAATTTTCAACGATGTCTGTCAGCCCTTTTGTCACTAAATCATTAAGCTGATATAGCTTTGTTTTCAAGTGCGCGTATTCAGGTTTATCAACTAAGTTCAATATCTCAACTGATTCTATTGAAGAAAAAAGATTAGCGAGTTGTAAAAATAAAACTTCACCGCCACGACCCATGTAATTATATTTGCTATATAAAAAATACTGTTCTGCTTTTTTCCATGATTCAATATTATCGTTTTCTGATGCGCTATGTTTCCAAACAATCTCTCGACTTAAAAGTTTTTTTGAAGCGGGGAGAAAGCAGTGTGTGACCCAAGTTCTATTGTTCGCAACACCGACAAATCCAGCAAGCAAACTTTGTATAAAGCGTATAGTTTCTGATTTTTGGATGTCAGTTCCTCCAGAAATACGCTCTTTAATTTTTTCTAGCGCATCGAGATAAGTTTTTCGATGAATTTGATGTCTTGTTTCAAGTTTAGAAAATGGAAAAAAAGCAAATAACTTAAGCGCAATTTTATCTTCTGGCCAATAATTATAATCGATCTTTGTTTTGTCAGGATTGTCAATTATAAAGCTGTTGGTATATTCTCCATTTTCTTCTTTTGGAGAAGTAAAAACTAACAAAAATTCAGCAAGATATTCTATAGGCGTTTGATCTTTCCAAAATTTTAATCCGTAAAGTTGAATAGCTTGACTTGTCTTTTCACTGTTATCTTTAATTGGAAAAGGTTTTAATATATTATTTTGATTTTCAAACAAAAAATCATCTATTTTCTTCATTGCTTAACCTCCAAGAGATTATCTTTAATTTTCATAAAATAACGATGCTGATAAATTTGTCCATCTATGCCTGAACGCAAAATGATAATATCATTTTGTTTATTTTTTTGATTAAACTTGTTCAACAATTCAGCACGAAACCAATCAAGTTGAGCAAGATGTATTTGTGAAAGCTCATTGCTAAGTTGTCCATTATGACGCCAATAAATAAAATCAAGCAAAGGCAGTGTTAGGGCAAGTTCGGGGCCATCGTTTTGATAGCAAAGCAAAGGCAACCCTTTAATCGAATCATACTTAATATAAAAATCATCAAAATTCAGTTTAGCAACAACCAGTTGCGTTGATTGCGAGATTTCGCAATCAGACCGACGTAATGTTAAATAAATATTTTCATTGTTTGTAAACTGTCCAAAGCTAAAACCAGAATAGAGTTCGAGCAAAATATGTAAACATTCCCAGCGCAAAGATTCTAAATCATTAGAAACATCTAAGGATTCTGTTTGACGCCAGCGATCAAATTCACGCAAACGCGGCGATTGTAAAAAACTATCAAAATAAACTTCAGCTTGAGCGTCAAAATTTGGCATTGGCTTTGCGAAAAAATACAGCAAACGCCTTAATGCAAATCGCCACTGTGTTCCAGCCGATTCACGCGCTAATGAACGCCAGCGTTTTTCGAGCGGCTGAAGTGTAGCGGGTAATTCCGCCCACTGTATGCCGTGATTCGATGTTAATTGACGATCAAAATTCGCTGCAACTGGCGCACCGAAGCTCTGACGTTGATTTAATTCGACCGCCCGCAATCGCTGACTGTCTGGAAAAAGCTTACCGTGACGATACCCAAAAAAGTTTTCACTAAAAATAATCTGTCCTAAACCATCAAGACCGCGATTGATACCAACAGCACTGGATGCTGCAACGCTTTTGCTTGCATTCTGGCAGTTCATTCCACCAGTCAGACTAAACGCAAGATGCGCAACCATTTGGCGCATTGTTAAACGCTGTTCATAAACGGTCAGCCGCTGATATATCCAGCGCACGCGCTCAATAGCTTGATCGCCAAGATCGAGCAAAGCCTGTCGATTCAATCGCAGTGGACAGGCTGCTTGCTCGATGCTGCATTCATGGCACGCTTGCCAACCGCTGTGCTGGAGCATCCGCGAGAGCAAATTCGCCCCAAGCTCGACATTATCTAATCGCGTCATATTCAAAATGACGAGCTTTTTAGCAAATTCAGTGAGTGTATGGGTTTTTAGATCATCGGCGGTATAGGATGCATTGAGGCGGGAAAGAATGCGGCTTTCAATATCGCCCGGAACATGATGCGTATAATCGCGTAGCGTATTTAATAACGGCCCGGTATTACTGACAATGAGCCACGATCCGGCTTGATGAAAAGCATCGCTGATCCATTGCAAACGCTTTTCGCTGCTCAATTCGCTCATGTCTTTCACAATAGCGACTTGACGACCAGCTTGATGCGGATGTTCGACGATTTCTAATTCATTCGGCGGTTTATTTAATGGTTCAAACGGCGAAAGACCACGCAGGCGTTTTAATACATCAATCGCTACAGTTGATTTTCCATCGCCGGCATGACCCGTCAAAATGACAACCTGTTCGTTATCATTGCCCAAAATATTGAAAATCGTTTCAACTAATGGAAACGGCTTATATAGCTCGCCAAAATATTGGTTAGTAGCTTGAGATTCTGCTAAAGCATTTGCTCCACCAGCAGAAATATTATGCAGTGAGTTCAAATAATCAATAAAGTAATTCGTAGTTGAGTTTTCTGTATTCTCAGCAATGTTATTTTGATTGCTTTGAAATATTGGATCGCCGTTTTCACAAATTAGCTGATGTCGTTGCGGCAATCCAACTTCTTTTAAGATTTGCTCATGTAAATTCTTTTTAAAATAGCTATCAAGCAATTCATGCGCAAATTTCAAAACAAAATCTTTTTCAGAAATTAGTTTTCGATAAATCCATTCTTGAAATCCGCCATGAATATTTTTGTCGGCTAATTCTTTTTTGAAAAAATGACCAACGCTTGTTCTTCTTAAATCAAAGCTATTTTCGATTTCAAAAATTCCATCATTTTCGAGACGACCAAAAGGATGATGTGTATTTCCTGCAAGCAATGCTTCTTGATAAAACTTGCCGAAAAGCAATTTAAGCTTAAGATCAATAACTGAAAATGGGATCATTCGTGGTTTATCGTGATAGCATCGCCCAAGCATAAAAAGTAACAACAAGGGTTTATGAAGAGATGGTTTCTCTTCTTTCCCATAAATCCGAATTTTTCTAAAAGCTTCTATTAGATCGTTCATTTTTTGTAAAACACAAATTGGGCAAAAATATGTATTGCCTTTGACATTTTTTTAAAATAAACCAGTTCTAAGTTAATCGTAAAACATCAATTATTGATGCTTGGAAATAGTGTTTCATACAAAACAATTTTATCTTGATTACGGCGTTGCATATATTCCAACCAGCAGCTTTTTGCCCAAGTTTCGATAGCTTGAAAATGGCGTTCAAAATAGCTTACCCAATCTGAGTGCCATTGAATCGACTCACATTTGTTATAGTCGTCACTATCAAAACAATAAAGTGGACGCGCCCGCTCGAAATTGACATTAGTAATAGACGGCATCGCACGCTCAAACAACATCCAAGATCCTTTATCAATTAGTTGTAACTGTGGTTCGAGAAATGGTATTATTAATCTATAAGGCACAAAATCCATTAACCGTGCAGCTTCTTTAAGATCTGTTTTTTGTAAAGCTTTACGTAAATTTGGCCGATCTCGACCAAAGAAATCAATTGAAGTAGAAAAGCATAATTCTAATTTATCTATTTTTTGTGTAATAGTATCTTGTGCGCCAAAAGATAGCCCAAAAAATTTATACGGAAACCACGCGATTACTAACATTTCTATGGTGATCTCATTGTAACTGAAAACTCTTTTCGAGTTAAAACAATGGAGTTTAAGCAACTCCAGAAGCGCAAGAAAGAAAACAAATTTGTATGAATTTGTAGTGTGTTGGAAAATTTTTGAAAGCGCATCAACTTCGAGATTGAGTGCAGACGGTAACTGGTTTTGTTTTTGCTTTATCATAGCTTAAATTAGCCTAGATTTTTTATTAAGTCATCCACGCGATTTTCGATATTACTCCACGTATCCTCTAGCATTTTTCTTTGGCGATTTTCGAGATTTACAAGATTTAAACATGGGTCAATATCTTCTAGTTTACCTCCGCCTTGTATAGCTAAACGTAAAACTTCAGCATTGAATTGTGCTAGTTCAAGAGAATTAGAATCAATCCAATTTTGAATGTCATGCTCAACTGAATTTTCTAATTTGTGACATTTCTCACACAGATAGTCAAGCATACTTGCATAAAAAACTTCTATTAACAGACGATCACGCAAACTTTCACCTGAAAATCGATTCTCTAAAATTAAACTAATATCAGCTTGATTTATAAAATCTTCAGCCGATTTTTGAATAATGCTAGAGTCTATTTCTAAAAAAATATCGAAAGCACTTAAAATTTTCTCAATATCACCGGTAGCTATAAGCTGGCAAATTGAGTTTGCGATCTCGCTGGTTAGTGTATGGTGCATGTTTTAACTTAGCCTCTGTTTGATTGAAAATTAAAGTTGTGAACGATATTTTATGAAACGCCACTACTTTTTTAACGCCCGTCAACCGCCGTAAACACCTGATCGACATTCTCAGCCGTCAGCACCTGCGCTATCCAACCGTGCAGTGTTTCCGCATCCGCCTGCTGCACCCGCGCCTGTACTACCTCTGGCGGTGTACCGAATTTGAGCGTAAGCAATTGCAAAAGCGTTGTAGCAAGAGCGTTGCGCTGGCCTGTTTCAATTCCTTTTTGCAAACCTTCTTTAATTCCTTTTTGCAACCCTTCTTCAATTCCTTTTTGCAACCCCTCTTCAATTCCTTTCTGTAATCCTTCTTGCAAACCTTCCTGATGACCTTCCTGCCGCGCTTCGCTCAAATACGACACTTCATCGCGCATTGCTCGCTCACGGACGAATGCTAATCGCTGCGCTTCTTCATCCGCACTTAATTGCCGAACGCGATTTAATGCTTGCTGAATTGGTGCGTGATTGATGGTGGCCATGCGTTGATCCTCCTGCCAATGTTCAAAAAAAGTCACCCAATCCGACAACGGCCCCGCTCCCATTCCCAGCCGATCAGCTTTGCGCAATTCAATCAAATTCAA
>NZ_FNOW01000042.1 GCF_900107145.1 Allochromatium warmingii
AATTCGATTTAGAACTTCCATGGTTTAAGAAAAAAACAATGCTGGCAGATCTCGGATTTTTAGGGGCAAACAAAGATTATGGGTCAAAATCCAAGGTCGTTTTACCACATAAAAAACCAAGAAAGTCTAAGAAAAATCCATCTCCAGCTTTGACCGAAAAGCAGGAAAAAGCGAATAAAGCGCACGCCAAAAAGCGCGTTGTTGTTGAACATGCTATTGGAGGCATGAAGCATTTTTACTGCCTAACACATCGCGTTCGTAATCAATCCGTTGTATTCATTGACCAATTTTTGGGACTTGGAGCCGGACTCTGGAACTTCAAAATAGCCTAAAATCAATAAGTTAGCGTGCGGTACAAGTCTATTAGTCATAACCAAACTCCTCTCTGTTGATGTGAAATCGAACTCATTGAACTCAGTTAAGTAGCAGGTTTCGATTCACCTGATAGGGTGAGTATCAAGCTATCGGATACAGCACCTGCAAGCGTGTCAAGCGCATTCACAATAGGCACTCCCTCGCCCATCTCAATCATCCTTGCATTCAAATCACTCTCAAATCCCCGCTGCGGCCCGCAATTCCTCGGCCTTATCGGTACGCTCCCAAGTAAATCCAGGCTCAGTGCGCCCAAAATGACCGTAAGCTGCCGTGTCTTGATATTTAATCAAGTCGCGATTGGTCAAATCGAGCATCCGAATAATGCCATAGGGCCGCAAATCAAAATGTGCCCGAATCAGCTCAATAATGCGATCTTCGCTAATTTGATTCGTGCCGAAGGTTTCAATCGACACCGAAGTCGGTTCGGCTACACCAATCGCATAGGAAACTTGAATCTCGCATTTATCCGCTAAACCAGCGGCGACGATATTCTTGGCGACATAGCGCCCAGCATAAGCCGCCGAGCGATCTACTTTTGAGGGATCTTTACCGGAAAATGCGCCGCCACCATGCCGTGCCATGCCGCCGTAAGTGTCAACGATAATCTTGCGCCCGGTCAGACCGCAATCACCAACCGGCCCGCCGATGACAAATTTACCAGTCGGATTGATGTGGTACTGCGTACCGGCATGGAGCCAGCCAGTTGCGCCCAGCACTGGCTTAATAATTTCTTCCATCACGGCTTCATGCAGCACGCTATCGCTGACTTCTTCGCTGTGCTGAGTTGAAAGCACGACAGCATCGACGCCAACTGGTTTGCCATGACTATAACGCACCGTGATTTGCGATTTCGCATCAGGACGTAACCAGGGTAATGTGCCGTTTTTACGCACTTCAGCTTGACGTTTGACTAAGCGATGCGCGTAATCAATTGGGGCGGGCATGAGCAAGTCGGTTTCATTGGTAGCATAGCCGAACATCAAGCCCTGATCGCCTGCGCCCTGCGCTTCTTCGTGCTCGCGGTCAACACCTTGATTGATGTCTTTTGATTGCTCGCCGAGCGCAATTAAGACGCCGCAATTATTACCATCAAAACCGACATCAGAATTGTCATAGCCGATTTCTTTAACGACACGGCGCACGACCTTTTCATAGTCGATTTTTAAATCGGCATCAGTGACGGTGATTTCACCGGCCAGCATGACGAATCCGGTTTTAACGAGCGTTTCGCAGGCGACACGCGCTTTAGCATGATTGGGGTCGCGGCGATAGATCTCGTCGAGGACGGCGTCGGAAATCTGGTCGGCCATTTTGTCCGGATGGCCTTCGGAAACGGATTCGGAGGTAAAGATGTAGTCCTTGCTCATGTCGCTGTACGAGACCTAGGGTTTGAGCGCCTGAGGGCGCGTTGATGAAGCCGGGCATGATAGCGCGTCGATTTGGTGCGTGAAACCAGCCGCCGCGCCAAACGTCGAGTGGATGGGCAGTCATTGTGCGCTGCAAGATTTTGAATTGCGCCGAGTTCCGGTACCATCGGCGGATTCTCACCACTGACAGACCGACACTCGGAGGACGCCGCGATGGTCTCGACTCAAACCCCTCTCTATGACTTTGGCGCACCGGCGCCCGACTTCGCCCTGCCGGGGGTCGATGGGCGGGTCTGGACACGCGACCAGTGCGCCGGGCCGCGTGGTCTGCTGGTGATGTTCATCTGTAATCACTGCCCCTATGTTCAGGCGATCCGTGATCGGCTGGTGCGCGATGTGCGTGAGCTGACGGCGCTGGGTATCGGCTGTGTGGCGATTAGCGCCAACGATGCGACTGATTATCCCGAAGATTCATTTGAGAATATGCAGCGCGTGGCCAGCGAATGGGGCTTTACGTTCTCGTATCTCTACGATGAGAGCCAAGCGATTGCGCGGGCATATGGTGCGGTCTGCACGCCGGATTTCTTCGGCTATAACGCGGAACTCGGGTTGCAGTATCGTGGACGACTTGATGCCAGCCGCAAAGAGGCTGCGCCGCCGGATGTGCGCCGCGATTTGTTTGAGGCGATGAAACAGGTTGCTGAGCGCGGTGAGGGGCCAGCGGAGCAGATTCCTAGCATCGGGTGTTCGATCAAGTGGAAGGCAGAGTAACTGCTGCCACGCCGTTCGGTGCTGCACCGTTCGTCGAACTGGCGAACGGCGGCGCGGATACCAGATAAAAATGCTGGTCATTTTAAGCGTCAATTCTTAATATTAGAAAATTACAGTTCGCTGAACTAACCCTCGGTTTTTTCAGGCCAAGTGCCCACAGCCGAGACCGTGATGTCTCGCGGCGCATTCGGTGGTTGTCCTGACAGGTCGCTGCCGATGGGTTTCATGCGCACATTTTTCGACCATCGCTAACTCACCGTTTCAGGAGGGACTTCAATGTCCTCACGCAGAGAACTCGCCAATGCCGTCCGTGCCCTTGCTATGGATGCCGTCCAGAAGGCCAATTCTGGCCATCCGGGCGCACCGATGGGGATGGCCGACATCGCCGAGGTGTTGTGGAACGACTTTATGCGCCACAACCCGAACAACCCGAAGTGGGCTGACCGCGACCGCTTCGTGTTGTCCAATGGTCACGGCTCGATGCTGATTTATGCGCTGCTGCATCTGACTGGCTATGACCTGAGCACCGAGGATTTGAAGCAGTTCCGGCAGTTGCACTCAAAAACGCCGGGGCATCCTGAGTACGGCTACGCGCCGGGCGTTGAGACCACGACTGGGCCGCTTGGTCAGGGCATCACCAATGCGGTTGGGATGGCGATTGCCGAAAAAGCACTAGCCGCGCAGTTCAATAAACCGGGGCATACACTCGTCGATCACAACACCTATGTGTTTTTGGGCGATGGCTGCTTGATGGAAGGCATTTCGCATGAAGCCTGTTCGCTGGCGGGTGCGCTGGGTCTGGGCAAGCTGATTGCGATTTACGACGATAACAATATTTCGATTGATGGCGAAGTGCGCGGTCACGGCACTACGCCCGGGTGGTTCCTCGACGACACACCGAAGCGGTTTGAAGCCTACGGCTGGCATGTGATTCCGAAAGTTGATGGACACGATGCCGATGCGATCAAGGCGGCGATTGAACAAGCGCGGGCGGTTGCTGATAAGCCGAGCCTGATTTGCTGCCAGACGATCATTGGTTTTGGCTCGCCGAACAAGCAGGGTAAAGAAGAGTGTCACGGTGCGGCGCTGGGCGATGCGGAAATTGCGCTGACCCGCGAAAACTTGGGCTGGAATCACGAACCGTTTGTGATCCCAGAGAACGTGCGGCAGGGCTGGGATGCCAAAGCACGCGGCGCGGCGGCTGAGGCGGAGTGGAACGCGAAGTTCGAGGCCTATGCGCAAGCATTTCCGGCGGAAGCGGCTGAGTTCAAACGGCGCATGGCGGGTGAATTGCCGGCTGATTGGTCAGAAAAAGCCGATGCCTTTATTCAGTCTGTCATCGAGAAAGGCGAGACGATTGCCTCGCGCAAAGCTTCGCAAAATGCGCTCAACGGTTTTGGCCCGCTGCTGCCGGAATTGATGGGCGGGTCGGCGGATCTGGCTGGCTCAAACTTGACGCTGTGGAAGGGCTGCACGGGCGTGAGCAAAACCAGCGGCGGCAACTATATCTACTACGGCGTGCGCGAGTTTGGCATGTCGGCGATGATGAACGGCATCGCGCTGCACGGCGGGTTCATCCCCTATGGTGCGACCTTCCTGATGTTCTCCGAGTATGCCCGCAATGCGCTGCGCATGGCGGCGCTGATGAAGCTCTCGTCGATCTTTGTTTACACGCATGATTCCATCGGTCTGGGCGAGGACGGCCCGACACACCAGCCAGTTGAGCAGATCCCGACGCTGCGGATGATCCCGAACATGAGCGTGTGGCGTCCGTGTGACGCGGTGGAATCGGCGGTCTCTTGGAAGCTGGCGATTGAGCGTAAGGGTGCGCCGAGCTGCTTGATTTTCTCGCGGCAGAATCTGGCGCACATGCCACGCAGTGATGAGCAATTAGCCAACATTGCACGCGGTGGTTATATCCTACGCGATTGCGCTGGCACCCCGGATGCGATCATTATCGCCACGGGTTCTGAAGTCGAACTGGCAATGCAGGCGGCTGAAGCCATGAGCGACAAGGCGATCCGCGTGGTCTCGATGCCTTCGACTGATACCTTTGACAAGCAAGATGCTGCTTATAAAGAAGCGGTGTTGCCCAAAGCGGTCACAGCACGGGTTGCAGTTGAAGCGGCGGTGACTGACGGTTGGTGGAAATACGTCGGCAGCGCCGGAGCAGTGCTGGGCGTGGATCGGTTCGGCGAATCGGCCCCGGCGGGCGCATTGTTTAAGGAGTTCGGCTTCACGGTCGAGAATCTGGTCGCTACCGTGCGCGGCGTGCTCTAATGGTTTAACCATTTGGTTGAACCGCACAGGCGCACAGAACGCAAAGCATTTAATTGTTACAGCATTCAAAAACTTTGGGGTCTGTGTGTCCTGTGCGGTTCAAAAAAAACAACATCATCTCCACACAACAACATTTTCAATCCAGCACTGAACGGAGCTTAAACGCATGACAATTAAGGTTGGCATCAATGGGTTTGGTCGCATCGGCCGCATGGCATTCCGGGCGATTGCCAAAGACTTCCCGGGCATCGAAGTGGTAGCGATTAACGACCTGCTTGATCCCGATTACCTAGCCTATATGCTCAAGTACGATTCGGTACACGGTAATTTTCAGGGCGACATTGCGGTTGATGGCCACACCATGATCGTCAATGGCAAAAAGATTCGTCTGACCGCCGAGCGCGATCCGGCAAACCTAAAGTGGAATGACGTTGGTGCAGAATTAGTGATCGAATGCACTGGCTTTTTCCTTGATGAAGAATCCTGCCAAAAGCACATTCAAGCTGGCGCAAAGAAAGTTGTGCAAAGCGCCCCGTCGAAAGACGCGACCCCGATGTTTGTCTATGGTGTCAACCACCACACCTACGCCGGACAAGCCATCATCTCGGCGGCCTCCTGCACCACCAACTGTCTGGCACCCGTAGCCAAAGTGCTGCACGACAACTGGGGCATCAAACGCGGCCTGATGACCACCGTTCACGCAGCAACCGCGACGCAAAAGACGGTTGACGGCCCATCGATGAAAGATTGGCGCGGCGGTCGCGGGATTCTCGAAAACATCATCCCCTCCTCCACAGGCGCGGCCAAAGCGGTCGGCAAAGTGCTGCCGGAACTCAACGGCAAACTCACCGGCATGGCCTTCCGCGTCCCGACCTCCGACGTATCAGTTGTTGACCTAACGGTCGAACTCTCAAAAGAAGCCAAATACGACGAAATCTGCGCCGCCATGAAAGCCGCCTCTGAGACAGGCGACCTCGCAGGCGTACTGGCCTACACCGAAGAAAAGGTCGTCTCGACCGACTTCCGAGGCAAAAGCACACCCTCAGTATTCGACGCAGAAGCGGGTATCGCACTCGACCCGACCTTCGTCAAGATTGTGGCTTGGTACGACAACGAATACGGCTACACCTGCAACATGCTGCGCATGGTTGAGCATGTAGCCAAATAAATTTTCAGCGTTATTCCGCGTTTTCAGCGGCCAACTTTTTAATTGGTCGCTGAAAGCGAATAACCGGATCACTGGCCATGCACTGGAACGAAGTCTGCGCACACCCAAATTTACGCGATCTGCCGTTCAAAATTGAAACCAACGAACACGGCGAGATTATAATGAATGCCGTCAAAGTCATTCATTCGCTCTATCAGGGTGAAATCGAATTTCTATTGCGCTCATTACTGACAGGCGGGCGGACACTACCCGAATGCGCGATCCGCACCCGCAAAGGAACACGAGTGGCTGATGTCGCCTGGGCAAGTGATGAGCGGATTCGTATTATTCGCGGCGAAACGGATTGCTCAATTGCCCCGGAGATTTGTGTCGAAGTCCGTTCTGGCAGCAACACAACCGACGAACTAACCGAAAAACGGGCGCTCTATTTCGAGAGTGGTGCACAAGAAGTCTGGATATGCTGTGATGGCGCGATGGCGTTTTATACCGCAGCCGGACATTTAGAACAGTCGCGTTTCGTTCCGAAATTTCCAGCGCACATTCAATTAGACGATTAGCGCGATCATTAAAACCCTGCGCCAAGCCCCGAGGCTTCGCGGATGGCTTTAAATTCAATAAAGTTCAAACGCCTGATTCACATTTCACGAGGAGAGACCGACTCATGTCCTTCATCAAGCTCACTGACCTAGATCTAACCGGCAAACGGGTGCTGATCCGCTCGGATCTCAACGTACCGGTCAAAAACGGTCAGGTCACCTCGGATGCACGCATCACCGCCTCGCTGCCGACCTTTGAGCACTGCCTCAAAGCGGGCGCACGGGTGATGGTCATGTCGCATCTGGGTCGCCCCGAAGAAGGCGTGTTCTCTGAAGCTGATTCACTGGCACCGGTTGCCACCGCGCTGGCCGCCAAACTCGGACGCGACGTGCGCCTGATCCGCGATTATCTCGAACACGCGCCCGCAGTCGCAGAAGGCGAATTAGTGCTACTAGAAAATGTGCGTTTCAACGCCGGCGAAGGCAAAGACAACGAAGCCCTATCAAAACAATACGCCGCGCTCTGTGATGTCTACGTCATGGACGCCTTCGGCACCGCGCACCGCGCTCAAGCATCCACGCATGGCGCGGGCAAATTTGCGCCGGTCGCCTGCGCTGGACTGCTGCTGGCCGAAGAACTCGACGCCCTACAACAAGCACTCGCCAATCCAGCCCGCCCGATGGTTGCCATCGTTGGCGGCTCCAAAGTCTCAACCAAACTCACCGTACTCGAATCGCTGTCAGAAAAAGTCGATCAACTCGTGGTCGGCGGTGGCATCGCCAACACCTTCCTCGCAGCGGCGGGCTTTCCGGTTGGCAAATCGCTATGTGAGCATGACTTGATTCCAACCGCACAGGCGCTGATGGAAAAAATGGCAGCACGCGGCGCGAGCATCCCGATAGCCACCGATGTCGTCTGCGGCAAGCAATTCAACGAGACCGAACCGGCTGTCACCAAAGCTGCCGCTGAAGTCGCTGACGACGACATGATTTTCGACATCGGCCCCGACTCAGCACAAGCCCTAGCTGACATCATTGCCAACGCTGGAACCATCGTCTGGAACGGCCCGGTTGGCGTATTCGAGTTCGACCAATTTGGCGGCGGCACCAAGACCATTTCACTAGCCATTGCCAACGCCGCAGGCTTCAGCCTTGCCGGAGGCGGTGACACCATCGCCGCGATTCAAAAATACGACATCTACAACCAAGTCTCCTACATCTCGACGGCTGGCGGCGCGTTCCTCGAATATCTCGAAGGCAAAACGCTGCCGGCTGTTGCCATGCTCGAAGCCCGGGCGCAGAACTAAATTCAGCACTCAGCTTCCAGCGATCAGCCGCCTGCTTCCAGTGTACCGCCTCTCACCTCCCGCGCCCCAGGGCGCAGAAGTCAGCGGCTCACTGCTGGACGCTGGGCGCTGACGGCTGGATGCTAAGATGCTTGAGGCTCATACACAATGCCAAGACGCACTAAGATCGTTGCAACTCTGGGGCCGGCGACCGATCCGGTTGCTGTAACGGATGAAATCCTCGCTGCTGGTGTCGAGGTCGTTCGGCTCAATCTCTCGCATGACACCCATGACCGCCACCGCGAACGCGCCACCCGCACCCGCGAGCGGGCGTTAGCGGCTGGGCGCGAAGTCGCCGTACTCATGGATTTGCAAGGCCCAAAAATCCGCATCGGTAAATTCACCAACGGCAAGATTGAATTAGTCAAAGGCGACCGTTTTGCCATTGACATCGCCTGCCCGATTGATGCCGGTGACCAAGAGCGCGTCGGTACCACCTATATTCAACTCGCCAATGACGTGCGCCACGGTGACACACTGCTGCTTGATGACGGCGCAATTGAACTCTGGGTCGAAACTGTTATTGCTGGCCGCATTGAATGCCATGTTGTGACCGGCGGCACGCTGTCGAATAATAAAGGCATCAATAAAAAAGGTGGCGGACTGTCTGCGCCAGCACTGACCGAAAAAGATAAAGACGATATCCGCTTTGCCGCTGAAATCGACGCTGATTATTTAGCCGTATCATTCGTGCGCAATGGCGATGATGTGCGGCTGGCGCGGGAATTATTTTATCAAGCTGGTGGACGCGGCGGAATTGTCGCTAAAATCGAGCGAGCCGAATCACTCAAGTGCATCGACGATATTATTCACGCCGCTGATGCAATCATGGTGGCACGCGGTGATTTAGGCGTTGAAATCGGTGATGCGGAATTACCTGCCGTGCAAAAGCACCTGATTAGTCGTGCCCGCGAACTCAATTCTGTGGTGATTACTGCGACGCAAATGATGCAGTCGATGATCGAGCATCCGATTCCGACCCGCGCCGAAGTGTTCGATGTTGCCAATGCGGTGCTTGACGGTACGGATGCGGTGATGCTGTCGGCGGAAAGCTCAATTGGCAAAAATCCGGCGAAAGTTGTCGAAGCACTGGATCGAATTTGTCTTGAAGCGGAAAAAAATGTCACCCGCTCCGGTCATCGGCTTGATTCCGTATTCGGGCGCGTCGATGAAGCTATTGCGATGGCGGCCATGTATACGGCGAATCATTTAGGCGTCAAAGCGATTGCGGCGCTGACTGAAACCGGCTCGACCGTGAAATGGATGTCACGCATTAGTTCCGGCATTCCGATTTATGGCTTAACGCGCTCGGTGCCCACACAACGGAAGCTGTGTTTATTTCGCGGCGTTTATCCGATTAGCTTTGATGTGGCCAGCACCGATATGCACGAAGTCAACTGTGCAGTGATTGAAGAAATGCTGCGTCAGGGCACGGTACAAGATGGCGATTTGGTGATTATTACCAAAGGCGACCGCTCTGGTGTTGAAGGTCAAACCAATATTATGAAGATCATGCGCGTCGGCGAGCATCGGCTCTTAAATGACGACTGAGCGTTGTTTATAGACAGGATTAACAAGATTGGAACAGGATTTACAGGATTTCTTTAAAAAAATTCGATCAATCCTGTCAATCCTGAATCATCCTGTTAATCCTGTCTCAATTCGACGCAGCTTCACCCGATTTCTTCCACCACACAACACGAGGACATCTCATGGCCCTAATTTCAATGCGTCAGATGCTCGATCACGCTGCCGAACACGGCTACGGCGTGCCGGCTTTTAACGTCAACAACTTAGAGCAAAT
The DNA here is from genome assembly GCF_900107145.1 of Allochromatium warmingii. Classification (GTDB taxonomy): domain Bacteria; phylum Pseudomonadota; class Gammaproteobacteria; order Chromatiales; family Chromatiaceae; genus Thermochromatium; species Thermochromatium warmingii. The sequence continues at coordinate 9,648 of NZ_FNOW01000042.1, forward strand.
GCGCGCCATCATGGAAGCGGCTGACGAGACCGATTCGCCGGTCATCGTTCAAGCCTCTGCGGGTGCGCGTAAATACGCGGGTGCGCCGTTTTTGCGGCATCTGATTCTGGCGGCTATCGAAGAGTGGCCGCATATTCCGGTGTGTATGCACCAGGATCATGGCACCTCGCCTGCGGTTTGCCAGCGTTCGATTCAGCTTGGTTTTAGCTCGGTGATGATGGACGGCTCGCTTGGCGAGGACGGCAAGACACCGGCGACCTATGAATACAATATCGAAGTCACCCGCCGCACTGTCGAAATGGCTCATGCCTGTGGCGTGTCGGTTGAGGGCGAGCTAGGCTGCTTGGGTTCGCTGGAAACCGGACAGGCTGGCGAAGAAGACGGCATCGGCGCTGAAGGCACGCTCGATCATAGCCAGTTGCTGACCGATCCGAACGAAGCGGCTGATTTCGTGAAAAAAACCGGCGTTGATGCGTTGGCGATTGCGATTGGCACCTCGCACGGCGCGTACAAATTCACCCGTCCGCCGACTGGTGACATTCTGGCTATCGAGCGCATCAAGGAAATTCACACTCGCATCCCGACCGTGCATTTAGTCATGCACGGCTCGTCTTCGGTGCCGCAAGAGTGGCTAAAGATCATCAACGAATACGGCGGCGACATGGGCGAAACCTATGGCGTGCCGGTCGAAGAAATCGTCGAGGGCATCAAGCACGGCGTGCGCAAGGTCAACATCGACACCGATTTACGCATGGCCTCCACCGGTGCGATTCGCAAGAATCTGCATGACGACCGCAAGAATTTCGATCCACGCAAATACTTCATCGCAGCAACCAAAGCGATGAAGGAGATTTGTAAAGCGCGTTACGAAGCCTTCGGCACGGCGGGTAATGCCAGCAAGATCAAGGTCATTTCGCTTGAAGCCATGACGGCACGTTATGCCAAAGGCGAGTTAGAGCCGAAGGTGAATTAACTCCGCGATCAGCGACCCGCTTTCAGCCGCCAGCGTGCTGAATGACTAGTGCGGAGTGATGGACAAAAGGGATGCTGATGGCATCCCTTTTTTTGTGTGCGTGTTGCGTCCGCTGCGACTAACTGAAGCTCAATCAATGTATCGATTTGATCCAACTGCGCTCTGGTACGGCGGCCAGCACACCCGTCAGCCGCTGTTTTGGCTGTTATTGCCGTTGTCGTGGCTGTATGCAGCGCTGATGCGCCTTCGGTGGTGGGCGTATCGGCGCGGCTGGTTCGCCTGCGAACGCCTGCCGGTGCCAGTCATTGTGGTCGGTAATCTCACCGTCGGCGGCACTGGCAAAACGCCGATGGTGCGCTATCTGGTTGAATTACTGCGCTCACACGGCTGGCGACCGGCGATCATCACCCGTGGCTATGGCGGTCGGGCGAGCGACTGGCCGCAAGTGGTCACGCCTGATTCAGACCCCGAACAGGTCGGCGATGAGCCTGTATTGCTGGCGCGGCGTGCGGGCTGTGTGGTCGTTGCCGGGCCGGATCGCGTCGCTGCCGGACGGCTGGCGCTGAAACTCAGCGGCTGTGACATTGTGGTCAGTGATGACGGGCTTCAGCATCAGCGGCTGGTGCGAGATTTGGAGATCGCGCTGATCGACGGCGTGCGCGAGCTGGGCAATGGGCGCTGTCTACCCGCTGGCCCGTTGCGTGAACCCGCCGAGCGGCTCCAGCATGTCGATTTAGTGCTGTATAAAGGCGGGCAGCGACACGGACAGCGGCTGCTGTTGCAGTGCGGTGAGTTGGTCAATCTGCGCAATCCAGCGCAGCAGCGCCCATTAGCTGATTGCAGCGGTCAGCGCGTGCGGGCGGTCGCTGGGATCGGTCATCCTGACCTGTTCTTTGCGCAACTCGAAGCCGCCGGGCTGGTGGTGGAGCCGTGGCCTTATCCTGACCATCATCGTTATTCGGCTGCTGATTGTGCCAGTTGGCGCGGGCTGCCGGTGGTGATGACCGAAAAAGATGCCGTCAAATGCGCCGCGTTCGCTGACGCCGATCACTGGGTTTTGCCCGTGACCGCGCAGCTTGATCCAGAGTCGGATGCGCGGCTGCTGGCGCAACTTGAGGCACTGCGGTTTTAGCTGTCAGCTATCAGCTATCCGCCCCCAGCCGCTCCAACACTTCATCAAAACGCAGCGCATCCAGATCGGCCTGCATTGCCGTAAGCGTCTCGCGTCCATACTGCTGTTCGAGTGCTGGCTGCAAGGCGGCGAATAATTGCCGCGCTGGGCGCGGGCGATGGGCGTGGAGCGCGGCGCGTAAGGCATCAAGTTGCGCAGTATCAGTTGGGTTCGGCAGATCGGTACGCAGCGGCTCCGGTGCGGTGGCGGTGCGCAGATGATTACGGATGGTCTGCGCGAGCGCGACGAGCTGGGCATTCAATGCCGCTAGATCGGTCGTGCTCGGCGGGTGTCCGGCGCGGAGGTGCTGTTCGATGCTGTGGGCGAGGTGGGCGAGATCTAGTGCCCCGATATTGGCCGCGACACCACGCAGTCGATGCAGCCGCTGGTTGGCATTGAGATATGCGCCCTGATCGAGTGCTACCTGCAATTCCGTGTGCAGCGGTTCGATTTCTGCCATAAAGCCCTGCAACAAGCGCCGTAAACAGTCGGCTTCACCCTGACAGAGTTGATCGAGCCGTTCGGGTGCGATGCCCGCAAGCCTGAGCAGCGGCCCAGAGCGCGGCGCGGGCGCGGTGCTCGATGTCGGCACGGCGTCTGGGGCTGGTGGGGCGATTGACAGCGGCGGCAGCCAGCGGGCCAGCACCGCGACTAATTGCTCACGATCCAGCGGTTTGGGCAAAAAGTCGTTACAGCCGGCTTGATGCGTGCGCTGTTGTTCTTGCGACATCACGCCCGCTGTCAGGGCGATGATCGGTAGATCGCGCAAGCCCAACGCATCGCGAATAGCGCGAGTGGCGCTCAAGCCATCGAGCACCGGCATTTGCACATCCATCAGCACCGCATCAAAGACCGTCGGCGTGCGTTTTAAGCAGTCGAGCGCCTGCTGACCATCGCCAGCGGTGTGAATCTGCGCCCCTTCCAGCTCCAGCATCCGTTCGACCACACGCAGATTGAGCGGCACATCATCGACGACTAAAAACCGCCGGCCCGCTAAACGCGGTTGACCCGCGGCGCTCATCAGCGCCGCTGAATGATCGTGATTGACCACAGCGGCAGCAGTGCGCGCAAAGCGCAGTTCAAACCAAAAGGTGCTGCCCACCCCGTCGCAGCTCTCGACGCCAATCTGACCGCCCATGCGCTCGACTAAGCGTTTGCAAATCGACAGCCCAAGCCCGGTGCCTCCAAAGCGGCGGCTGATGCCCGCATCGGCTTGGGTGAAGGGCTGAAATAATCCGGCTAATGCCGATTCGCTCAAGCCAATGCCAGCGTCCTGCACGCTGAAGCGCAACAGCACCGAGGCGTCGGTCAACTCTAAACAGCGGGTGTGTACGGTGACGCTGCCTTGCGTGGTGAATTTGATGGCATTGCCGATGAGATTGGTCAAAATTTGTTCCAGTCGGAGCGCATCGCCGACTAATGCGCCGCTGAATGTGGGCGCGGTCTCGACCTGTAAGCTCAAGCCTTTGGCCTGTGCGGTCGTGCCAAGCAGGGCGCTGAGATGCTGCAATAGCGCGGTGAGATCAAAGGGTTGCGCATCGAGTTGCAGATGACCGGATTCAATGCGTGAAAAATCGAGAATATCGTTAATCAGCCCCAGCAACGAGCGGCCCGCGATGCGCACCTGTTCGAGCAATTCGCGCTGATCGCGGCTCAACGTGGTCTGCTCCAGAATCTGTGTCAGCCCGAGTACAGCATTGAGCGGGGTACGGATTTCATGGCTCATATTGGCCAAAAATTGTGATTTGACCTCGGCACTGCGCTCGGCTTCGCGCCACGCCTGCTCTAGTTCGCGTTCATGGCGTTTGCGTTCCATGTAAAACCACGCCAGCACCGCCAACACCACGATCAAGCCGCCCTGGGTGGCGCGAGCGAAGCGTTCGATGAGGATCAATTGCGGCGCATCGCTCTGCGCGATGACGAAGGCTTCGAGCTGGCCGACGACATTGCGCACCGGCACAAAAAACAGGCAGTAAGCGTGCTGATTGACGGTTTCATAGAGTCCGAAAGGGCGACCCTGCGCCATGCGTTCCTGAATCAGCAATATCTGTGAACGCAAGGCGGTTTGCAGCGGCGGGAGCAACGCATTGGGGGATACGCTGGTTGCTTCCTCGGCGTGTTCAAACACATAGTCCGGGTTGAGCGCAAAGTCGTTATAAATCTGGCGCTGACTGTCGAATATTTTGCTAAAAACGCTCGCTTTATTGAGCACGAACAGAAATTGCTCATCGCGGTTGAGTGCGTTGAGATGGTGTTCGATGATCTGAAATGGAAAGCTGATTTCGACGCTGCCGAGATGTTCCCCGTCGCGCAGGAGTGGAAAGAGAAAGCGAAAGCCGTGAAACACGCGCCCGGACTCAAAGCCAATGGTTGGGCGCAATTCGGTATTGGTGATGCGGACGGAATCGCGGATATCGGCGAGAGTGTCGCCGTATTTTTCTGGTTTGTGCATCCGCAGATAGCTACGCCCGTCTGGGGTGTGAAAATGGAGCTGACGCAAGCCGTTGTGATGCAGCCGTTGATAGGTCGGAGCGAGTGCGACAAATAACTGCTGACGTGCCTGATCGCGGGCGGTGCCGTTGCTATGAATACCAGCAGCGAATAAATCCAGTGTTTCGGGTTTATTGATGGTTTCATCGAGCACGGTTTGCGCCCAGAGTCCCAGACCGTTAATCACGGACGCATAGGCGACTTCGACCTGTGCGAGCTTGGCGCGGATTTCGGTGTCGATCTGCTGGCGCATGGCCCACTCGACCAACCCTACGCTGAGTGCGGTTGTGACGAGGAAACCAAACAGAGTGCCAAGCACGAGGCGGCGGTCGAGCGGGCGGCGGACAGTCGTCCCATGAACATCAGACACGATATACAACCAGCTTGAGCGAAGTTTGAGGAATGGCTTTTAGCTTTCAGCGTCCAGCGATCAGCCGCCAGCAATCAGCACGATCAAGCTGGAAGCTGGTAGCTGAAAGCTGGACGCTCACCTCACCCCAGTCCAATCCAGATCTGTCCATCGCGAACTTGTACCGGAAAGACGCGAATCGGCTGGTCAGCCGGGGGGTCGAGTGGGTCGCCAGTTTCCAAACTGAAGCGGCTGCCGTGGAGTGAGCATTTGATGCACGCGCCGTCGAGACAGCCAAACGATAGCGGGTAATCGTCGTGGCTGCATTGATCTTCGACAGCGTGATAGCGACCGGCAACATGCGCCAGAATCAGCCGCTGGCCGTTGTGGGTGAGCTTGATAAATTGGCCGTCGGGAATGGTAGCGCAGGCGGCAACGGCGACAAAAGTTTCGGCCATTAGCGCACCCGCCGAGCGGCGCGGCCGCTGTCGAGCACATCGCGTAAGCGGTCGGCGGCGACAGTGAGCGAGCGTTCGCGCCCCAGATGCCAGAGAATCAACGCGCCACCTAAAACTAGGCTGTCATAGGTTGGGCCTTTGGCGCCGGCGAGTGCGGCTAATCCGGCTTCGGCGGCGGCGTGCGCGGTGGCGATAACATCGACGGCAACCGCGATCTCATCGCCTGGGCGCGTGGTTTGCGGCAGGTCTTCCGGCAGTGGCACGGCACGGACGGTCTGTTCGATGCCGAGCGCGGGTGGGTCAATCTCAAAGGCTTGTTCTTCGGCGTGATGTTGGTAGCTAAAACAGGCGCCCGTCTGCCGCAGTGACGGAATGACACCGCCTTCAACGCCGCGAATCAGCAACGCCGAATCGAACCCGGCATGACGCGCCAGCATGGCGTAGATGCGTGGGTAGGGTTTATGAACATAGCCGGTGATGAGATGGGTGTGTTTGCGGCCGTGAATCGGTCGCGCCAGCACTTCGGTGGTGGTGATGACTTGGCGCTTGACGATGGTGGAGCGCAGATCAACGAGATTATGTAGCGGGGCGCAAAACGCCTGTTGATCGACATAGCTCCAACCGAGTTCGGGATCGGCGAGCCGGTCGGCGGCTTCTACGGGCGAGAGATCGACCGGCACGCCCGCTGCTTCAAAGATGTGACGATGGGTAATGCCGAATTTGGGGCCGACGGCGTGAGCGCCGTGACTGATGCTGGCCACACCGCATTCAGCGAGCAATGGCAGTAAAAACGGGGCGGCGGGCAAACAGCGGTTATAGCCGTCATAGGGATCGGCGATGTCAACCACCTCATCGACAGCGGCGACAACCTGACCGGTTGCTTCGCGGATAGCGTCGAGCACGCCCTTCATTTCGTCATCGGTCTCGCGCTTCATGCGCAGTGCGATCAAAAAAATACCGGCTTGCACCGGATCGACCGTGTTGTCGAGGATCGCACGCATTCCGGCGCGGGCTTCATCGAGCGTAATACTTTTGGAGAGTTCCGGGCCGGTAGCGATGCGCTGAATAATCGAACGCATCAACAGCTTTGGGTCGTCAAGTTGAGACATACTATGACCTCATGCGGGGTGGGTTGGGAGAATAAAAATTGTGTAAATTTAGACAGGATTAACAGGATGTTTCAGAATTGACAGGATTCTTTTAGAAAGATTGATTTTGAATTTAAAAATCCCGTGAATCTTGAACAATCCTGTTAATCCTGTCTAAATTGTTAAATTTTAATTTCAGTTAATCACGAAAACGCCGCGCCAGATCGCCATAGGCATCAATACGCCGATCACGCAAAAACGGCCAGAGTCGGCGGGCGGGTTCGGTGCGGGTCAGATCGACATGCGCCACTAATAGCTTCGGTGCTTGATCGTCAGCCTGCGCGAGCAGTTCGCCCTGTGGCCCACACACGAATGAATTGCCCCAAAAATTCATGCCGGAGGTGATCCCATTTGGGTCGGGTTCATGGCCGACGCGATTGCAGGCCGCGACACTCAAGCCATTAGCAATCGCGTGCCCGCGCTGAATCAGCGTCCAAGCTTGAATCTGGCGCTCGCGCTCTTCGGGGGTTTCATTCGGACTGGTGCCGATGCTGCTGGGATAGAGCAGAATTTGCGCTCCGGCTAGGGTCAGCGCCCGCGCTGCTTCTGGAAACCATTGATCCCAGCCGCTCAATACGCCGAGCCGCCCGACAGCAGTATCGACCGGATTAAATCCCAAATCGCCTGGCGTAAAATAAAACTTCTCATAACAACCGGGTACATCAGGAATGTGCATTTTGCGATAAATGCCAACCAGCGCCCCATCCGTATCAATCACAATCGCCGTATTGTGATACAGCCCCGGCGCACGCTGTTCAAATAATGAACCGACAATCACCAATTCCAGTTCACGCGCCAGCGCACTCAATCGCTCAGTGGTCGGCCCCGGAATTGGCTCGGCTAAATCAAATAGATCGGAATTTTCGCTCTGACAAAAATACGGGCCAGTATGCAACTCCGGCAACAACACCAACGCACAGCCACGAATCGACGCGGCGCGGATCGCCGCTTCGCAATCCTCCAGATTCGCCGCCGTACTGCCTTGATCGGATTGCTGCACCAGCGCAAGCGTTAAAAATGGGCGGGGCATAAGGTTCGCACTCCAAATGAATCTACCCGACATTATCCGCGCATTCGCTGCTGTTGTGGTCATCACACGACCGATTTTGTACTGTGTCAGTATCGCAACAACACGCCAACCGACCGGCCATCCGGTGCGCGTTGTGCGCCCAACGGCACAACCCCCTACAATCGTCAATCATCCCAATCCATTCACCAGTCCAGTCTGTCCGCTCATCGCCACATGCTGGCGGCTGGACGCTGCAAGCTGAAAGCGCCCTTCCATGGCTAATTTTCAAACGCATCTTAATGTTGGCATTCTGGTCAGTGCCGCCGCGACCCTCTCGCTGCATGTGGCGGGTTTCAGCACCCAATCCCAGCTCCCGACGCTGTTTGTGCTCGGTGTGGCCGGCAGTCTGCTACCGGATATTGACTTAGAACGCTCCAAACCCACCGGCCTGCTGTTTAACGTACTCGGCGTGGCGCTGGCCTTTGCGATCACCTTGCCGCTCACCGGACGGTTTGTACCGCAGGCGCTGATTGCACTGTGGACGCTGGTGTTTTTGGCCACGCGCTATGGTGTGCTCAAAGTGTTTTCGAGCTTAACCGTACATCGCGGCGTATGGCACTCATGGCTGGCGATTGCCACCGTCACCTTAGCGACGACCGATCTGGCCTACTGGGTGTGGGAACATGCGCCCGAACGCGCTTGGATCGCCGGATTCATGGTCAGCATCGGCTACCTCACCCATCTGGTGCTTGATGAGCTATACAGCGTCGATCTATTCAATGCCCGCATCAAACGCTCATTCGGCACCGCGCTCAAACCCATCAGCCTCAAATATCCCTGGAGCACAATCACAATGGCCGCTGCACTGGTGGCGCTGATCTCAGTCGCGCCACCCATCACCGAACTACTGCAACAGCTTCATCTCGACCCACGCGCCACCCTAGCCGAATGGGAAGCCACACTGCATCAAGGCGCACACTGGATCGGCGGCTATCTCAAAGACGGCCTAAACCGCCTAAGCGTAGACAGCCGCTAATACACTGCACTTTCAACTTTAAACTTTCAGCGTTTTTCCGCGTTTTCAGCGGCCAAAAGCAAGACACTGTACTCAAGCGCCACGGTGCGCTAGATTACTAACCCTTTGCCTCGCGGCGCATGTTCGCGGGCCAACAACCACGATCTCGGGGCCATGGATCTCAACTTTCTCGATTTTGAACAACCCATCGCGGAACTCGAAGCCAAGATCGAGGAACTGCGCCTCGTGGGGCACGACAATGCCCTTAACTTTCAAGAAGAAATCGAACGGTTACAGGCCAAATGCCGCACACTCACCGAATCGATCTTCACCTCGCTGACCCCTTGGCAGATTTCGCAACTCTCGCGTCATCCGCAGCGCCCGTATCTACTCGATTATGTGCGGCGCATCTTCGATGAATTTCACGAACTGCACGGCGACCGCGCCTTCGCTGACGATCACGCCATCATCGGCGGCCTAGCGCGGCTCGATGGGCGAGCGGTCATGGTCATCGGCCATCAAAAAGGCCGCGACACCAAAGAAAAGATTCAGCGCAATTTCGGGATGCCACGTCCCGAAGGCTACCGCAAAGCCCTGCGCCTAATGGAAATGGCCGAACGCTTCCACATGCCAATTCTGACCTTCATCGACACCCCGGGCGCGTATCCCGGCGTTGGTGCCGAAGAACGCGGCCAAAGCGAAGCCATTGCCCGCAATCTGCGCGAGATGTCGCGACTACGCACGCCGATTCTCAGCACCGTCGTCGGCGAAGGCGGCTCCGGCGGCGCATTAGCGATTGGCGTCGGCGATTGGCTCGGCATGTTGCAGTTCAGTACCTATTCTGTGATCTCACCCGAAGGCTGCGCATCGATTCTGTGGAAAAGCGCCGACAAAGCGCAACTCGCCGCTGAAGCAATGGCCATTACCTCCGACCGGCTGCTCGAACAAGGCTTAGTCGATACCGTCATCCCCGAACCCCTCGGCGGTGCCCACCGCAATCCCGATCTCATGGCGCGGACACTCAAAGACGCCTTACTGACGCAATTAGCCGAATTAGATCGCGTCGAAATCGACACGCTCATTGACACACGCTATCAGCGGTTAATGGGATTTGGGCGCTTCAAAGAAGCCTGAGTCGGCGCGGATCTGATCTGGGGTGCGCTCGGGCCGTGAAAGCGTCGTTTACGCCGCAGGCGCTGTTAACACGGCTTGCACCCTTTGGAGCCGTGCCGCGTTACTGGGTCGCCTATAGCGGCGGCTTAGATTCCAGCGTGCTGCTCCATGCGCTGATTCAGCTTCGTCCACATCTGCCAGGCACCGCCGCACCGGATCGCATTCAAGCGGTGCATATCGATCACGGCTTACACCCGGATTCTGCCGCTTGGTCTGAACACTGTGCCGCTCAATGCGCGGCGCTGGCGGTTCCGCTGCACCGCGAACACCTGACCACACCCCCGGCGGCTGGTGAAAGTATTGAAGCTTGGGCGCGAGCGGCGCGGTATGCCGTGTTTCAGCGATTGCTTGCGCCGAGCGACCTACTGCTCACCGCACACCAGCGCGACGATCAAGCTGAAACCCTACTGCTGGCGCTGCTCCGTGGCAGTGGCCCACACGGATTAGCCGCGATGCCAGTCGCTGCACCGCTGGGCGCGGGTCAGCTTGTCAGACCGCTGCTTGATTTCGACCGCCACACCCTCGCCGACTATGCCGCGCAACAGGGTCTCGATTGGCGCGATGACCCCAGCAATGCGCACACGGCGTTCGACCGGAATTATCTGCGACACCAGATTATGCCGCTGCTCCGCGCCCGCTGGCCTGCCGCGACCGCCACCCTTGCCCGCAGTGCGCGACATTGTGCCGAAGCCGCCGACTGGATCGACCAACAGGCCGATCTCGCCTTAGCCGAAGTGCGCGGCATGTCGCCCGGCACCCTGACGCTGACCCCGTTAACACAGCTCGACCGACCCGTGCGCAAAGCGGTTGTGCGCCGCTGGCTAATGGAACGCGGTTTTCGACCGCCGGAAATGCCCATGCTCGACCGCGTGCTCGATGAACTGCCCGCCGCTCGCCCCGACGCCAATCCATGCGTGACCTGGACGGGATGCGAAGTGCGGCGCTATCGCGGTGCATTATTCGCGTTAGCGCCACTGCCGCGCCCGCCGTCACCTGAACTCAGCTTAACGTGGCAGATCGACGGCACAGCGTCCGTGCTCGAACTACCACCCGGCTATGGACGCTTAGAATGCGTACACTGTCCAGATGCCGCGCCAATACTGATGCAAATTCGATTCGGTCAGCTTGGTCACGGCTGCCGCACCAGCGCCAAGCGCCCGCGTCACAGCTTAAAACAGTGTTTGCAGACGGCGGGGATTCCAGTCTGGCTCCGGGCACATCTGCCGCTGCTGTTTCAAGATGAACAATTGCTTGCCGTCGCAGGTGTCAGCGCCTGTCAGAACGCGAACATCGCGCACCCGGCGCGGCTAACGCTGCGCTGGTCAGGATTTGACTGGGAGACGGATTGGCCACAATTGGGGCAGGTGCTCGAAGTGACAGTTAGAACGCAGCCCTAACACTGGTTCCAGCACTTACCCCTGAATGCTATCCTTCCACCACACACCGCGCACCCTGCGCCGATCCCCTCAAGCTGGAAGCTGGCCGCTGAAAGCTGGATGCTCCAAATGTTCACAGGCTTAATTCAATCCGTTGGCGTGCTGCACCGCCTCGAACCGCGTGGCGGCGATGTGCGCCTGAGCCTCGATGTTGGCACACTCTCGCTGGCTGGAGTCGCGCTCGGCGACAGCATCGCCGTCAATGGCGTCTGTCTGACCGCCGTGATGCTCACCGAACGCGGCTTTGCCGCTGATGTCTCACGCGAAACCCTAAATCTAACCACACTCGGCGCTCTCAAACCCGGAGCGCGGGTCAATCTCGAAAAAGCGTTGACGCTCTCGACACCACTCGGCGGCCATCTGGTCAGCGGTCATGTCGATGGCGTCGGCACCTTATTAGAACGGCAAGACGATGCCCGCTCCTGGCGGCTACGCATTCAAGCACCCGATGAGCTGGCGCGTTATATTGCCCACAAGGGTTCAATCTGCGTGGATGGCATCAGCTTGACCGTCAACCGCGTCGAGGGCGCGGTGTTTGAACTCAACATCGTGCCGCATACGCTTGAGCAAACCACCATCGGCGACTATCGCCCGGGCACGCGGGTCAATCTCGAAGTCGATTTGATCGCCCGCTATTTAGAACGGCTGTTGCTTGGCGATCAAGCGGCCGCATCGCCGCCGACCGGCTCACGCCTGACGCGACAATTTTTGGCTGAACATGGCTTTTTTGGCCAGTAAACACCCCAATTTGCCCATCCCGACCGATCATCGCCCACAGCACATTCCGTAACGACCTTATGAGCAGTACCGGCTTGAACACGACTGAGGAGATCATCGACGACCTGCGTGCAGGCAAGATGGTCATTATCATGGACGACGAAGACCGCGAGAACGAAGGCGACCTCTTGATGGCCGCCGACTGCGTCACGCCCGAAGCTGTGAATTTCATGGCCAAATACGGGCGCGGTCTGATCTGCCTGACTTTGACCAAAGAACGCTGCGAACGACTGCGCTTGCCGCTGATGGTCAGTGATAACCAAGCGGCGCATTCGACCGCCTTCACCGTGTCCATCGAAGCGGCGCACGGCGTGACCACAGGCATTTCCGCTGCTGACCGGGCGACGACTATCCGCGCTGCCGTTGCGCCCGAGGCTGGCCCGCGTGATCTGGTGCAACCTGGGCATATTTTCCCGCTCATGGCGCAACCAGGCGGCGTGCTAGTACGCGCTGGCCACACCGAAGCAGGATGCGATCTGGCGCGATTAGCGGGACTGACGCCAGCGGCGGTGATCGTCGAGATTCTCAACGAAGATGGCACGATGGCGCGGCGGCCCGATCTGGAAGCATTCGCCCACGCGCACGGCATCAAAATCGGCACCATCGCCGATCTGATCCATTATCGGATGCGCAACGAAACTGCCGTGATCCGCGAGTGTGAGGTCGAATTGCCGACTGTTCATGCGACCTTTAATCTCGTTGCCTACCGCGACACCATCGACAACGAACTGCATCTGGCGCTCACCCTCGGCGACATCGACCCCGAACAACCGACGCTGGTGCGCGTTCACTTACAGAATACGCTGTGCGATCTGTTCGAGACCACGCACAATGCTTGCGGCTGGCCGCTGCGGGCGGTGATGCAGCAGGTCGCCGAGGCCGGTTCCGGCGTCATCGTCGTGTTGCGCAACCGCGACCGTTCCGCTGATCTGCTCTGTCGGCTGAAAGATTTTCAGCTCCACGACCGCGATGATCCGGTTCCAGCACGGCAAGATCGCGCCGCGCTGCGCACCTATGGTCTGGGGGCGCAGATTCTGGCCGATCTCGGCGTGCGCAAGATGCGCGTAATGAGCGCCCCCAAAGCGATGCACGCCATTTCTGGTTTTGATCTGGAAGTGGTCGAATACACCGGCGGGCGGCCAACCTAAGCGCCCCCGCATCGCTCCACCCTACACGCAAGCTTTTTTCAGGCGGATGGTATCCATGCCGATTTCAGTTCTCGAAGGCGCACTCTGCGCCGATCACGCCCGTTTCTGTTTAGTGGTCGCCCGCTGGAACAGTTTTATCGTCGAAAGCCTCGAAAAGGGCGCGATTGATGCGCTCGTGCGGCATGGTGTGAACGCAGATGATCTCACCATCGTGCGCGTCCCCGGCGCGTTCGAGATGCCGGTTGCCATCGAACGCCTCGCCGCGACTGGGCGCTATGACGCCATCATCGCGCTGGGTGCGGTGATTCGCGGCGGTACGCCACATTTTGAATATGTCGCGGGTGAATGCGTCAAAGGCATGGCTCAGGTCAGCCTCAAGCATGGGCTGCCGGTTGCGTTTGGGGTGTTGACCGTCGATACCATCGAACAGGCGATTGAACGAGCTGGCACCAAAGCCGGCAACAAGGGCGCTGAGGCGGCGTTGTCCGCGTTAGAGATGGTGAATCTGTTGAGACAGATTGCTTAAGAATAAGAATATGACCAAGCCCGCCCCTGCTCCCCGCCCAATCAGCCCGCGCAGTCAATCGCGCCGCTATGCTGCACTCGCGCTCTATCAATGGCGCTTAACCGGCGATGATCCGATGTCGATTAAGCGCCATCTGCTCGACGATCCGAAATGGCTCGACGCGGTGGCCGCTTCGCTCAACGGCATCAGTGATGACGATGAGTTGAGCGCCGATGAGCGATTTAACTTCAACATCGAACTACTCGATGAACTCTTAAACGGCGTGCCCGCGCATATCAGCGAGATCGACGCCCAACTTGACCGCTTTCTCGACCGCCCGATCACCCAGGTCGATCCGGTCGAGCTGGCGATTCTGCGACTCGGTGCGTATGAAATTCTGTTTTCTGACAACATCCCCGACCGCGTGGCCATCAACGAAGCCGTCGAGCTGACTAAATTACTCGGTGCCCATGAGGGCCATAAATACGTCAACGGCGTGCTCGACAAGATCGCCCGCCGCAAAACCGGCGACATGGATCGCAAGCTCTGAGCGATGCGGCGTGTCTGAGTTTGCGCTAATCCGCCGTTATTTTGCGCATCTCGGTGCCGAGCGTGCTGATGTCGCGCTGGGTGTCGGTGATGATTGCGCCCTGCTGAACATCCCCGCCGGCCAAACGCTCGCTGTGAGCTTGGATACGCTGGTTTCCGGCGTGCATTTTTTTCCTGATGTCGCGCCCGAAGCACTGGGATATAAATCGCTCGCAGTTGGTTTGAGCGATCTGGCCGCGATGGGGGCCGATCCCGCTTGGGCAACGCTGGCGCTGACGCTACCGGCAGCGGATGAAACATGGCTGCGTGCCTTTGCCGCTGGTTTCGGACAACTCGCCAGCGCACACGGGCTGCAACTGATCGGCGGCGACACCACACGCGGCCCGCTGAGTGTGTCGATTCAAGTTCACGGCCTGATTCCAACCGGCACGGCGATTCGGCGTTCGGAAGCACGTCCCGGCGATGCCATCCTTGTCAGCGGCACGCTCGGTGATGCGGGATTAGCACTGCGCCACCGGCTCGCCGCTGCGCCGGTCGCTTCGGAATTACAACGCCGCTTGGATTATCCCGAACCTCGGGTCGCGCTCGGTCAGCGTCTGCGCGGCATCGCCAGCGCGATGATTGATCTCTCCGATGGTCTCGCCGCCGATCTCGGGCATCTTCTCGCCGCATCCGGCGTTGGCGCAGAACTGGAATTAGCACACCTCCCGCTCAGTCCATCGGTCGCCGCACAGGTCGCCGCGACGGGCGATTGGTCACTGCCGCTGGCATCCGGTGACGACTATGAACTATGTTTCTGTGTCCCAGCGCCGTCGCTGGGCAACATCGCATCACTCGCCGCCGAACTGAATGTAAACCTCACGCAGATTGGCTGGATTCGCGCCGAATCAGGGCTAACTTGCCGTTTACCCAACGGCGAGCGACTACCGACCCTGCCCGGCGGCTACGATCATTTCCGCACCGACTGACCTCAACCGGATCACCACCATGACCCATATCACCGGCTTTGATCGGCGCAACTGGCGGCATTGGCTCGCCTTCGGTTTTGGCTCGGGACTCGCGCCCAAAGCGCCCGGAACCTTCGGGACACTGGCCGCGATCCCGTTCTATCTTTTAATAGCGCCGCTGGCTTGGCCCTCCTATCTTGGCTTGATCGTCGTGTTGACGATACTCGGCATCTGGGTCTGCGACCGCACCGCCCGCGAACTCGGCGCAAAAGACCCATCGGCTATTGTCTGGGATGAATTCATCGGCTTCTTCATTACCATGCTGCCCGTCTCCGCAACAGTGCTCACCGCCACGCACGGCTGGATCTGGGTTGTGGCGGGATTTCTCGCCTTCCGACTGTTCGATATCTGGAAGCCCTGGCCGATCCGCGTCATCGACGAGCGCGTCGGCGGCGGACTTGGCATCATGTTAGATGACGTTCTGGCCGGACTCATGGCCGCAGCCGTGCTGTGGTTAGCGATCCGCTTCGGGGTTAGCTGAAGCCCATCTTGTCATGCCCGTGAAATAAATTTGATACGGTATTGACACAGAGGTTGGTAGGAGTAGAATGCGCGGCTCACCACGAAGCGGGAAGCTTCAGGAGGGCGGCGAAGCGGCACAGACAGTGCTGATTAAGTTGCGAGCCGAATCGCTGAAGACAAAGCAAAGCGGTACGGAGCTGAAAAAAGGAGTTGACAGTGGGAAGGGAAGCTGTAGAATGGTTGGTCTTGGCGGGGCGAAAGTTTCGCGAAGAACTTGAAAGAAATCAGATCTTTAACAAGCTGTTCAGATAATTTGTGTGGGGACTTTGAGGGTCGATTGGGAATCCAAGAGATCGGACAAGTTCTTACGAAAGTGAGACCTGTCGAGCAAGACACGGTTAAGCCTATTGACTTAGGTAAGACCAGAAGGACTTGAACTGAAGAGTTTGATCCTGGCTCAGATTGAACGCTGGCGGCATGCCTAACACATGCAAGTCGAACGGCAGCACAGGGGAGCTTGCTCCTTGGGTGGCGAGTGGCGGACGGGTGAGTAACGCATGAGAATCTGCCTGGCAGAGGGGGATAACCCGGGGAAACTCGGGCTAATACCGCATACGCCC
>NZ_FNOW01000030.1 GCF_900107145.1 Allochromatium warmingii
TGGCGAAATCTTAGCTATAAATTAAGTTTTGCTCAATCTTGGATTGAGCAATTTATTCCCTGGATTCTTATAGAGACTTAAGCAATTAACTATAATTTACGCTCACAAATCTGAAGCTCTGCGATCAAACAAAGCATCTTGCACGCCACATCGGGCGCTCAACACGAGCACCCGATGCGCATTAGGTACTCAGCGAGCGGGTGGCGCGTAAACGCCTGGGCCATAGCCGGGCGCATAGCCAGGCATATATCCGGGCACCGGCGCATAGCCCGGATGACCATAGGGCGTGGTCGGCATGGGCATCGCCTCACGCATCTGACCCCAGTATTGACGCATCCGCTCTTCAGCTTCGCGGCGCATGGCTTCGTGTTGCACCATCATCTCAGCGCGTTGCTGTTCACGCTTGGCGGCCCAATCGCTGACCGAAGCCGGTGCCGGATCGGTTTGCGCCGACGCGGGAGCCTGAACCGGAGCGGGCATCTGTGTTGCTTGTGGAGCCAATGGCTGCGGATACTGCGGCAGAGCCATCTGCGGCGCGGGTGCCGCTGGAGCTGGTTGCAGCGGTTGCGTCATCTGCGGTGCAGCGGGCGGTGGTGCGACCGGAGCCGGAGCGGTAGTCTGCGCCGGTTCAGTCGGAGCCTTGAGTGCAGCGGCTGCATAGCTCGCAGGCGGCTGCTGTGGGGTCTGGTATGGCATCGACGTCGCGACTGGCTTGGCAGCCGGCGGTTGCGTGGTCGCGGCTGGTGCCGGTGCGGTCTCAGCCGGTGTGGTGTCGGTTTGATCCGATAACCCGGGAATCGGTACTGGACTGAGCTTGGCAAGCGAGTTGAGCACCGAGGTGGCCGAGGTCTGGCCGCTCTCTTGATCGACAGAACTCAGATAAACATAGCCAAAGCCGATGACCGCTGCCCAAAGGACGAGCTTGGGAAACCAGCTCAAACTATTGGAACGCGCTGGGGCTTTTTCTTCGGAACTAGACATGGTGTGTCACTCCCGCCGCGAGGCGAATACAAGGCGATTAAAGGGGATTTCAGTCTAAAGGGTGGAACTTGCATCGAACCGATCTCAACCGGCGTTTTTTTAGTCCGCGACCGCCACGGCCTCCAAGACCGCTAACACCCGCGTGACACATCGGGCGAGATTTTCCTCGATCTCCTTCATGGTAATGACGCTGCCACTCTTGCCGGCGGCCCAATTCACGACAAACGCGAAACTGGCATAACAGAGGTCGAGTTCACGCGCCAGACTCGCCTCAGGCATTCCAGTCATGCCGACGATATCGCAACCATCACGTTCATGGCGTTGAATCTCAGCGGCGGATTCCAGACGTGGCCCTTGCGTTGCCGCATAGGTACCACGCGGCACCACCGTCTCACCGACCTGCGCACAGGCGGCCAACAGTGCCTGACGCAAGGCGGCGCAATAGGGTTCGGTGAAGTCAATATGATCAACACCGCCGGTAATACCATCGTGAATGGTGTGCTCGCGCCCGTGCGTGTAGTCGATGACCTGATCCGGCACCGCCAGCACACAGGGGCCGAACTCGGATGTAATACCACCGACGGCGGCCAGCCCGATGACGCGATCCGCTCCCGCCGCCCGCAATGCCCAGAGATTGGCGCGATAATTGACGCGATGTGGCGGCAGATGATGCGACGGCCCATGACGCGGCAAAAAGAGCACCTCGCGGTCGGCGAGTCGTCCGCGTGTCACGGATGCCGAGGTTGCGCCATAGGGCGTATCAATCGGCTTAGATTCGATTTGTGTTAAAGCAGGCAGGCTGGTGAATCCCGAGCCGCCGATGATTGCAAGAAGACCCATGCGCACACCATGTTCTTAAAGTTCTGAAGTCTACCGGAGAGTGCGGTTAGCTTCCAGTTACCAGCTTTCTGCGTTTTTCAGCGTTTTCAGCGGCCAACAGTCCATCTGACACACAGGGTACGCATCAGTTCTGGTCGCACCTCCCTTCCAGCATTGGCCCAGAAACGCGGCCTGTCCCCGTGGTCGTGGTAGAATTGGTCGGCTAAAACATCACGCCTGCGCGGTCACGCGCCCGCTTCCTGCCGCGCACCTCTAAAGTCGGTTTATCACGCCCATGCCAGATTTCGCCAAAGAAGTCCTGCCTATCAATCTCGAAGACGAGATGCGCCAGTCTTATCTTGATTACGCGATGAGCGTGATCGTCGGACGCGCCCTGCCTGATGTCCGCGATGGGTTGAAGCCAGTCCATCGGCGGGTGCTGTTCTCGATGCACGAACAGGGTAACGTCTGGAATCGTGCCTATCGCAAATCGGCACGTGTGGTCGGTGATGTCATGGGTAAATATCACCCGCATGGCGACGCGGCGATCTACGACACGATGGTGCGCATGGCCCAGCCGTTTTCATTGCGTAATTTGCTGGTGGATGGGCAGGGAAATTTTGGTTCAGTCGATGGCGACCCACCAGCGGCCATGCGTTACACAGAAGTGCGGATGACGCGCATCGCCGATACGCTACTCGACGATCTGGACAAAGAAACCGTCGATTTCACGCCAAACTACGACAATACCGAGCACGAACCGACGGTTCTGCCAGCGCGTTTTCCCAATCTGCTCGTCAACGGCTCTTCGGGCATCGCCGTTGGCATGGCGACCAACATCCCGCCGCACAATCTGCGCGAAATCATCGACGCCTGTCTCGCCATTATCGACAACCCGTTGGTGAGCATTGACGACCTGATGGAGATCGTCCCCGGGCCGGACTTTCCGACTGCTGCGCTCATCAATGGGGTACGCGGCATCCGCGAAGCCTATCGCACCGGACGCGGACGCTGCGTGATGCGTGCCCGTGCCACCACCGAAACCCAGAAGCGCAGTGGACGCGAAGCCATTGTGATTACTGAAATTCCCTATCAGGTCAACAAAGCGCGGCTGCTCGAACGCATCGCCGAGTTAGTCAAAGACAAGAAAATCGACGGCATCGCGCAAGACGGTCTGCGCGACGAATCCGACAAAGACGGTCTACGCATCGTCATCGAACTTAAGCGCGATGCCCATTCTGAAGTGCTACTCAACAATCTGTATCAGCACACCCAGCTCCAGCAAGTGTTCGGGATCAACATGGTCGCGCTGGTCGATGGCCAGCCGCTGACGCTCAATCTCAAGCAAATTCTCGAATATTTCTTGCGTCATCGCCGCGATGTGGTCACGCGCCGCACGCTCTACGAACTGCGCAAAGCGCGTGATCGAGCGCATGTGTTGGAAGGCTACGCGATTGCGCTGGCCAATATTGACGCGGTGATTGCGACCATCAAAGCCGCATCAAATCCCGCCGAGGCGCGGGAACGGCTGATGGAGCGTCACTGGCCGCCGGGCAGCGTCACCGCGATGCTGGCGCGAGCTGGAGCCGATCACACCCGCCCCGAAGCCCTCGACGCCTATTTTGGTCTCAGCGATGCTGGCTATCGACTCAGCGAGCGGCAAGCGAAAGCCATTCTCGATCTGCAACTGCACCGGCTCACTGGACTCGAACAGGACAAAATTCTCAAAGAATTTGAAGAGATTTTAGAAACTATTGTCGCACTGCTGCTCATTCTCTCTGACCCCGAACGGCTGATGGCGGTCATTCGTGAGGAATTAATTGCCGTGCGCGATCAGTTTGGCGATGCACGGCGCACCGAAATTCAGGTCGATCAAACGGATTTGACCCTAGAAGATTTAATTGCACCTGAAGAAATGGTCGTCACGCTCTCGCATCAGGGCTATGTCAAAACCCAGCCGATCAGCGATTATCAGGCCCAAAAACGCGGCGGCAAGGGTAAGAGTGCGACGGCGATTAAAGAAGAAGATTTCATTGATCGCATCTTTGTCGCCAACACCCATGACACCGTGCTGTGTTTTTCCAGTCGTGGACGGGTTTATTGGCTCAAAGTGTATGAATTACCACAAGCTGGACGTGGCGCACGCGGCCGCCCGATGGTGAATTTGCTTCCGCTGGAAGCTGGTGAGCGTATTACCACGCTGTTGCCGGTACGTGATTATGAAGATGGTTCATTTGTATTCATGGCCACCAGTGCCGGCACGGTGAAAAAAACCCCGCTGACCGATTTCTCGCGCCCACTGACACGCGGCATTATTGCGATTGACTTGCGCGAAGATGAATTATTAGTCGGCGCGGCAATTACCCGAGGCGAGCAAGATTTAATGCTCTTTACTTCGGCGGGTAAAGCGGTGCGGTTTTCGGAAAGTCAGGTGCGTTCAATGGGGCGCGGTGCGCATGGTGTGCGCGGCGTCATGCTGCAAGCCGGTCAGCAGGTGATTGCGCTGGTGGCACCGGAAGAGGGTGGCACCGTGCTCAGTGTCACAGAAAATGGTTATGGCAAGCGCACTGATGTTAATCAATTCCCGACCAAAGGGCGCGGCACTCAGGGCGTGATTGCCATTGATACCGCCGAGCGCAATGGCGCACAGGTTGGGGCGATTTTAGTGCATCCGGGCGATGAAATTATGTTAATTGCCGATGACGGAACCTTGATTCGCACCACAGTTGATCAAATTCCGGTTGTCGGACGCAATACCAAAGGCGTTAAATTGATTAACCTCGGCGAAGGTCAGCGATTGGTCTTTGTCGAGCGCATCGCCGCTTTAGAGGGTGATAAAGAACACGATAGCGACGACACCGCCGCCGATTCGGAAGCATAAACTGCGAAATGTGAACCGCAAAGGCGCAAAGAACACGAAGATTTTAAATAATTAAAAAACTTTAAATCCCTTTGCGTTCTTTGCGCCTTTGCGGTTTAAAACTGTATCCAAACAATTAGAGGTATCAGAATGGCTCGTGTCTATAACTTCAGTGCTGGCCCCGCCATGCTGCCGGAAGCAGTGCTGAATCAGGCCCGCGACGAGATGCTTGATTGGCGCGGCAGTGGTATGTGCGTGGCCGAAATGAGCCATCGCGGTAAGGAATTTATGGCGATTGCCGCCGAAGCTGAGGCCGATGTGCGCGAATTATTGGCGATTCCAGCCAATTATAAAGTCCTGTTTTTACAGGGCGGTGCATCGCTACAATTTGCAATGATTCCGATGAATCTATTGCGCGGTGCTGAGAGTGCCGACTATCTTAATACCGGCTCATGGTCGAAAAAAGCCATTGCTGAGGCGCGTCATTATGGCAAGGTGCATGTTGCTGCCACGACCGAGGCAAGTAAATTCACGTGCGCTCCCGCTCAAGCTGAATTAAATCTCAGTGCCGATGCGGCCTATGTCCATTACACGCCGAATGAAACCATCGAGGGCGTTGAATTTCCCTATGTCCCCGAAATCGGTGACAGACCGCTGGTTGCCGATATGTCCTCGACCATTCTGTCGCGTCCGATTGATGTCGCAAAATTCGGATTGATTTATGCCGGTGCGCAGAAAAATATCGGGCCGGCTGGTCTGACGATTGTGATTGTGCGCGAGGATTTAATCGGTCAGCCGATTCCGGGCACACCGACTATGCTGGATTATAAAATCCACGCCGATAATGAGTCGATGTATAACACTCCGCCGACCTATGCGTGGTATTTAGCCGGGCTGGTATTTAAATGGCTTAAAAATATGGGCGGTCTGGCGGCGATGGCTGAAATCAATGCTCGGAAAGCGCAAAAGCTGTATGACATCATTGATGCGTCTAGCTTTTATAGCAATCCAGTCGCGCTATCGGATCGTTCGTGGATGAATGTGCCGTTTACGCTGGCGAATGCTGAACTCGATGAGCTGTTTTTAAAAGAAGCGAAGGCCGCCGGATTAACCACGCTCAAGGGGCATCGCTCAGTCGGCGGAATGCGGGCAAGCATTTATAACGCCATGCCCGAAGCTGGTGTGGATGCGCTTGTGGCCTTTATGCAGGACTTTGAGCGCCGCAACGGTTAATTCGGCGAGCGCACGCGGTTCCTTGATTAGCGTCGAACCGTGTGCGCGTCCCGCTTTTTTTTGATTACTAACCGCCCCACTGCCTAACGATTCCAGCCGCCCCGTGTCGAGAAAATCCAAACCGCTTCCCGCGCCCATCGAGGCCGATATTCTCAGCCTGACCCATGAAGGGCGCGGCCTCACGCGCATTGACGGCAAAACCGTGTTCGTCGATGGCGCATTGCCCGGCGAGCGCGTGCGTCTGCGCTATACCCGCGTGCAACGCCGCTTCGACGAAGCCGAGGTCGAAGCCGTGCTCACCGCCTCACCCGACCGCATCGCCCCGCACTGTGCGCATTTTGGCGTGTGCGGCGGCTGTGCGCTCCAACATCTGCATCCCGAAGCGCAAATTCGCATCAAGCATGAGAGTTTGCGCGATGTGTTGGAGCATCTTGGCAAGGTCACGCCTGAACGCTGGCTCGCTCCACTTACCGCCGAACCCTGGGGCTATCGCCGCAAAGCGCGGCTCGGTGTGCGCCATGTTGTCAAAAAAGGCCGCACGCTGGTTGGCTTTCGTGAGCGGCGCAACAGTTTTTTAGCCGATCTGCATCACTGTCCGGTGCTGCATCCGCAGGTCGGCGAGCGGCTCGACGTGCTGGCCGCGACCATCGACCGGCTGAGTATCCGCGATCAGGTGCCGCAGATTGAACTGGCGATGGGCGATGGCCCCTGTGTCTTGGTGTTGCGCGTCATGCAGCCGCCGACAGCCGAGGACATCGCGCACCTGCTGGCACTCGGTGAGCGCGAAGGTTTCCACCTCTATTTACAAGAGGGCGGTATCGACAGCATTCGCCCGCTGCCCGGTCAAGCCGTCGATCTGCATTACAGCCTGCCTAATCACGGCGTTGAGATCGGCTTTTTGCCCAGTGATTTCACGCAGGTGAATCTGGAACTCAACCGGCGGATGATCGATCAGGCGCTCACGCTGCTCGATCCATCACCCGAGGCGACGGTACTGGATTTATTCTGCGGATTAGGCAATTTCACCCTACCGCTGGCGCGGCGAGCGGCGACGGTGGTTGGCGTCGAAGGCGATGCCGGACTGGTCGAGCGGGCGCGGCGCAATGCCGAACGCAATGGCTTGAGCAACGTGCAGTTTTATCTCGCTGATTTACAAGCTGAATTGAGCGACGCCGCACTCTGGACGCGCCAGCCGTTTACCCACGCGCTACTCGATCCGCCGCGCAGTGGTGCTTGGGAGGTGCTCGACTGGCTGCCACGTCTGGGCGTCGAGCGATTGGTCTATGTGTCCTGCTATCCGACCACCCTCGCGCGGGATGCCGAACGGCTGGTTCACACTCTCGGCTATCGTCTGCGGGCGGCGGGGGTGATGGATATGTTCCCGCACACCAGTCATGTTGAGTCGATGGCGCTGTTTGAGCGGGTGCGCTGATCGGCATAGCGCGTCGCGGTACGCATGGTCGCCTTGTTCAGCACCATGCCCAAACATTGCGTGCCGAGCAATTCATGGGCATACCGCAATTCAGCGCGACTCACCTGTCCAGCTTCCACCACCAGCAACACGGCATCCAGATGCGGCAGCCAAGTCAGCGCCGCATCTGTACCCAGCGGCGGCAGATCGAACAGGATGAACCCGCCGAGCGCGTGTGCAGTCAGTGCTGCCAGCGCCGCCGCTAATCCGGGCGCGGCGAACAGGTCAGCCGTGTCTGCAAATGCCTGACCGCCGGGCACAATCGTCAGGCGCTCCAGACCTGACGGCAGGATCAATGGGGCCAATGCGCGTTGCCCGAGCACGCATTCGCTCAAGCCCGGCGCATCACTGGGCGCAAAATACTGCCCGAGTGTACGCTGCGGCAAATCAGCATCGACTAAGCACACCGCTTGCTGTCTGTCCCGCGCCAAATTGATCGCCAAATTGAGCGCCGTCGTTGTCTTGCCCGCACCGGCATTGAGGCTGGTGATCGCCAGTGTACGCAGGGCAGTCGCGTGCAACAGCGGCACCAACTGCGCACCGAGCTGTTCATAGGCTTCGCCAACGCCGCTGTACACGCTGGCCAATCCCAACGGATCATCCAGCAACAGCATCGACCCGTGCGCTGGATTCGGCAGCCCAGCCAGCGGCGGTTCTGGTGCGGACGCTGGATAGTCCGATGCAGTCGTAACCGTAATCGGACGTGGCGATGCCGGCTGCATCGGTTGTACGTGCTGCACCTGATGCAACTGCCGCTCGGCCCGCGCCCGCTCCATCGCTTTACGCAAGCGTTCCATCGTCAATTCCGCTCCATCTGCTTGGAAATCGCGCTCGGTAGCGCCTGCCACAGCCGCGCCCCGAATATTTCCAGCGGCATGACCAACTGTTGAAAAATACTCAGCGCCGCCAGCGTTAACATCACGGCGAGCATCCCCCGCACCAGCGTGCGCTTGATCCGCGCCTGACGTGCCGCCGCAGTCTCGATATACGGAATCACACCCAATAGCGGAATCGGGGCCGCAGCGTGCAACGCTCGCACCCCGCGCAGACCGCCGCCGCATCGTTCCAACCACGTCAACGGCAGCAGACTAGCCGCCACCGCCAATAGCACCCCAACCCCAAGCCAGGCGAAACGCTGCACCGCGTCCGGTTGAGTCGGAGCCGGTGGCGATTGGAGCAGCGTGAACCGTGCGCCCTGCTGCTCACGGGCCAGCGACTGCGCTTGTTCAGCATACAAACTGCGCTCACGCAGCGCCCGATACTTGGCGACGGTCTGTTGATAAGCCGCTGTCACTGCCGCAACCGCTTGCGCATCGCTCGGCTGTTGCTCCACGGCTGATAGCTGGGCTTGCAGCGCGGTGATTTCGGCGGCTAATTGTTCGGTCGCGGCATGCAATGGCGGCGGTGGACTGTGGTTAGAACGCGAGGCAGTTTCATTTTCGCGCAGAAACAGCGCCGCCAATTCCTGCGTCACACTCTGGGCAACATGCGCCGCGGGATCGCGGAACGACAGCGTATAGGTGACGGTGACTTGGCGCGGCTCGCCGGCTAGCGTCGGACGCAGCGCGATGTCTGTCACCTGCACAGCGAGCTGCTGGCGCAACTGCGCCTGAGCCGCCTCCAAATTCGCACGCTGGCGCAAATTAGGATAAAGCGCCTGCTGTTCGATCACGGCGGCTAATTGGCTAGGCGACAGCACGCGCTGACTGATCAGCCGCAGACGGTGTTCGACATGCTGGCGCATCTGCGTCGGCGAGGTCGCCAGTTCTGATGGCAGCATCAGCGGCTCGATTCGCAGGGTCGCAGTCGAGCGATACAGGGGCGGAATCAATGGGTTGAACAGCGCCCAGAGCGCCCAGACGAGCGCGACTGGCACCATGATCGGCCAGCGGCGACGCATGAACGACCGGCGGTCTTTACTTGATATGACGCGCTGTTTTTCCACAAATCTTACGCTCGACGCGGCCCGATAGAGTTGGATTGAGCGCACCAGTGGCGGTCTCCCGCACGGCTCAACGCGCATGCCCGATTGCGCGGTGCGCGGGCTTGATGTATAGTTTACCGCTTATCGAACGCTGAAGACGAGCCATCGTGTCCCGCACACTTGGCTAGATGCGCTTCGATTGCTGCCGGTTTCGGAGAGGTGTCCGAGTGGTTTAAGGAGCACGCCTGGAAAGTGTGTATAGGCTAAACCCCTATCGAGGGTTCGAATCCCTCTCTCTCCGCCATTCAATCAAGCTGTTAAAAGCAAGTCCCCCGCTACGCCTGAATTCAACATTTCCGACAGATTGCTGTCTGTCGGGCGGCGCACACCCATGACCACCCCCGAAACCCCACATCTACTCATCGTCGAGGACGAAGAACGGCTGGCGCGGCTGGTCGCCGATTATCTACGTGCCGCCGGGTATCGGGTGCAGCATCTCGCTGAGGGCAGCGGCGTAGTCGAGTGGGTGCGGCGCGAGCGCCCGGATTTGATCCTGCTCGATCTGATGCTCCCCGGCAAAGACGGGCTGGACATCTGCCGCGACATCCGCACCGAAAGCGCCGTGCCGATCATCATTACCACCGCACGGGTTGAGGAAATCGACCGCCTGCTCGGACTGGAACTCGGCGCGGATGATTATATGTGTAAACCCTACAGTCCGCGTGAGCTGGTGGCGCGGGTTAAAGCTGTCCTGCGGCGCACGCTGGCCGTTGAACCGCCGCTGGAATCGGGGCCGCTGACCTTGCTCCGCGATGAATTGCGGGTGCGTGCCGGTGACGGTGAGATCGAATTGACGGCGGTCGAATTTGCGCTGCTCGAAACGCTCTACAGTGCCCCAGGGCGGATCTTTTCGCGGGATCGGCTGATGGATCGCATCTATCGCGATCATCGCATTGTGTCAGATCGCACCATCGACAGTCATGTCAAAAAACTCCGCCGCAAGCTTGCCGATGTGGTACCCGATCACGAGCTAATTCATTCGGTGTATGGCGTCGGCTATCGTTACGAAGATCTGCTTCCAGCGGCCAGCGATCAGCCGCCAGCCGCTTAGGAATCGAACGCCGTGCGGTCGAGGATATGCCGCGCCCAGGTGCTGTGGGTGGCCAGTTCGCACATCGAGCCGCCGAATTTAAAGACCGCCTGCGTTGATTCATCGAGAATGCGTTGCGCGGCTTCCAGATCGGTCGGGGCGACGCGAAAGCTGGCTTCAATCAGCGGCAGTTGACTAGGGTGAATCGCCGTCTTGCCGCACAGTCCGTGCGCGATGTCGTCGCCCAGTTCGTCGCGTAAGACTTCAGGATGGTCAATGTGCTCAAACACTGGCGCGGTGAGCTGAAAGCCGTAGGGCTTAAAACAGGTCACCAGTTGCGCGATGGTCTGACCTAGCGGCGTGTGATAGATGGTGCGATCACGCGGACGCCGGATGCCGAGCAGCGCCAGCAGATCGTTACCGCCGATGCGCAGTGCCAAAATGCGTTCGTGATATCCGCGTTCTAGCAGATGCTCACGCAGGGCGATCATGCGCTGTGGCTCGAACACATCCCGCGTTTCGAGCGTCGGCATGTAGCGATGGGCGGACGCCGGACGCTGCGCTAAATACCGATCCGCATTGCTGAGGTCGAATTTCGGCAGCACAAAGCCGTCGAGCCGGTCAATTCCGGGCAGCGTCAGCAGCCAGTCGAGAATCTCCGGATTGCGCACGCGCACAAAGCGGAGCAGTGACGGGCGCGGTTCCATCTGGAGCAGACATTCGCGCAGATTGGCCAAGCCCGATTCCAGCGCCGTCGGCGCAACCGCATCTTCCGTGCAAAAAATCACCGAGCGCAGTTCCGGCCATTTGACCCCGTTCGCAATCTGCAACACGTCCCGATGCGTCACGGGCGCGTAGAGCGATCCGCCGAGACGATAGGCGTCAAGCATCGAGCACCCCTTTGATAAGCGAAATGGCCTGATAGGGCGCGGTGGGATCAACCTGACACAGCACCGCTTTTTCGTGTGCCAGTTCCAGCAAATGCGCAACTTCCGCTGCCGCTGGGTCGCGGATGATGACGCGCTCGGGCACGCGACGCAACAGCACGCGCGTGGCCTCACCGATGCCAGGTTTGATGAAATGAGCATTGTGAATGCCGAAGCGGGCGCGGATCGCGGCTAACAGCGCCGTCGAGCGGGCGCGGGCGCGGGTCGGATCGACCGGCTGGGCATTGGGCGTGTAACCAGCGGCGAGTTGTGCCCGCACAGCCGCCAGCACGGTGTCAATAAACCACACCGAGCAATCGGCAGCGGCAAAGGCCGGATCGCTCTGATAATTCACGCAGCCGTGAAAATCCTGCCGCCCGATCTGTTCGTTGAGAATCGAGCGACTGACCAAGCCCGAAACTGTGGCATTTAAGATGCTCGATGGAATCAAATAATCGTCATCCGTCGGCGCACAGCCAACCCCAGCTAAATCGGTCAGGGTATAGAGCGTCGGATCAAGATGGATGCCCTGATCGCGCTCGAAGGCAGTCAGCGAATTGCGTAGTTCGTGTGCGATCACGCCCTTGCCTGTCCAGCCATCGACGAACACCAGCCCAGCCGGATCCTGTCCGGCAGCATCGAGAATAAAACGCAGCGCGGTGCGGTCGATGCCTCGGTCGCGGATGATCGAGAGCGAATAATGCACCACTGTGCGTCCAAACACTTCGCGTAGCACATGCCGCAGTGCCACCCCGACCGGCGTTCCAGCCCGCATCAGTGACACCAGCGTGATGTCAGCCGGGCGGCGGGCCGCGATGATCGCCGCCAGATCGAGCACGCCCCGCGCCATCGGTTGCAGCCCCAGATGCAATGCCTGCTGAAACACGGACAGATAACGCACTGAGGGCAGGGATTCGCGACTGAGCAACTCGCTGTAATGGCGTTGACCGCTCTGAATGAGGCGTTCTTTAGCCGTGACATCAATGGGGTCGATGTCAATCGGTTTGAGCAGAAATTGCACCTCATCGGCGCGATAACTGCCCGAAAAGGGCGCGTTGTCAAATGACATGGACATAGACGGAAATCCGCGCATCGTGTGCCAGCTCACAATGCAATGCGCGACACAGTGGCCGCGAATAATTGTGAATCACGCGGCGTGATTGAATAATCACATTCAGCCATAAAAGCGGCATCAATCAGGCTATCGCCAATGCCGATGGTCAGCAGTTCGCCCCAGTCGCTTGTGAGCCGTTGCATCAAATAGCGCACGGCCTGTTCTTTGCCCAGCCAGCGCGGAAGAATGGCGAGATTATTGCCGTTGCGATGCAGGCGATAGTCAGCGGCGTGGTCAGCAACCCAGGGCGCGGCCAGTTCGTGTTGCAAGCGGTCGAGATCGGCGGCGCGGTCGGCGTGATATTTGGCGACCAGATAAAACGGAATGGCGAAATCTTCAATCAGCCGCGCACGAATCGCCAGTCCAGCGCGGGCGCTAAACGCCAGCACGTCCGCTAATAAAGCGTTGAGCGTAGCCTGTGAAGTCTGGGACTGGGCGGCCATCTGTGCCAGCCAGTCCGCATCCGGTGTGCCGTCTGGGGTGAGGATGACGCCACCATAGTCGATGATGCGCCAGCTTGTGAATGGCAGATCGACCCGACGCAGGGCAGCATGATCCCGCGCTGTGGTGGGGATGAGCGTGGACTGATCTTCCAACCACTGCCACAGCGCCCGCTGGCGCGACGTCATAAACGAATGCGCCTGCCCATCGGCCAAATAAGCCGCTGGATGCAAGGCGGTCGCGCTGGGGCATTTGGGGCGCGTCTGGAACAGGGTGTCATCCAGATCGAGGAAGATCAGTCGGCGCACCGGCTTAAACCAGCTCGAAGTCAGCCGGATTGAGCGCCAGTTCCATCGCAATCTTGCGGGCGACGCGCTTCTCGCTGTCGTCGAATTTACCGTCTGCGCCAGCGATGGCGATAATCAGGCGCATGATGAGGCGGGCGGCGTCATCCTTGCCCTTCATCTTGCGAATCGCGTCATAGGCTTTGGCTTCGCCGAGATCTTTGTCGAATTCGATCTGTGACATGATGTTTTGGAATGATTCGATGATCTCGTGACTCGAAAACACCGAGAGCGCCTCGTAATTTTCGATAAAACGCATCATTTTTTGCTTTTCGTCCGAGGAGACGAGGCCGTCAGCCATCGAGATCAGCACCGAACCGCTGACGGCGGCGTTGAGGAAGTCCTTGTTTTTGAACTTCATTGCTTCGGTCTTGAGTTCCGAGGCTTTCTGCTTGAGGTTGTTCAAAAAGTCTTGAAAGGCCATGTGAAGATTACCTAATGGATGGTGGGTTGAGGAACAGTTCGGATTGGGATGGGGGCGCGGCTGCGTGCTCGCGCCGCCAACAGGAGTATGGATTTTAACGCAAATTAGGCGGGATTAACTGGCGGGGGTGTCCAGGATGCAAGCGATAAACGTAATCTTACTGAAACTGCGTGTGGGGGTAGTGCCCCAATCTAAAGGATTTAAGATGCGTTCAATTTAGCTAGATAGCCATCCACTGGCTCAATTGATCCTACGAATCAGGGCGCTACCGTTTTTAACACGTCATCTCAATCATAGTGCGCATCTTTCCAGCGCCGGAGCGCGGTAAAAACTGCCGCCGGAGTTGTCAGCGAATGCCCGACTTGACGTTCAGCCGCTGCAATGACGCTCGGTTCCTGGGTGCGCAAAAACGGATTGGTCGCGCATTCCAGTGCTAATGATGTCGGGACGGTCGGCAGACCAGCGGCCCGCTGCTGTTGGGTGTGACGTAACCGCTTGGCCAGCGCCGCGCTCTCCGGCTCAACCCAAGCGGCAAATCCCAGATTAGCCAGTGTGTATTCATGCGCACAATAACACAGCGTTTCCGGCGGCAGCGCGGCGAGCCGTGCCAGCGCGTGTGCGAGTTGCTCAAAAGTACCATCGAACACCCGCCCGCAGCCGCCCGCAAACAGCGTGTCGCCGCAGAACAAACAGCCCGCGCCGAGATACGCGATGTGACTGGATGTATGCCCAGGCACTTCGAGCACCTGGAACGGCGTGGATAAGCCCGCCGGAATAAACCTCTCACCCTCATGGCGGCGTTGGGTCAGTGCGCGAATGCGGTCATCATTGGGGCCATTGATTTCAAGCTGTGGAAACGCGATGCGCAGTTCCTCTAAGCCGCCGATATGATCGCCGTGATGATGGGTGATGAGCACCGAGGTCAGCGTCAACTGCGCGGCCTGTACATATTCAAGCACCGGTTCGGCTTCACCAGGATCGACCACAACCGCGTTGCTGGCCCCTTCGGTCAGCAGCCAGATGTAATTATCTTCAAATGCTGAGATCGGCTGAATGTTGAGCATAGGCTAATGTGTATTCAGCAGGTCACGAAGCTGGAGCTTCGTGACCAGCGTGCTAAAAAAAGCTGGAGGCTGATAGCTAATAGCTGAAAGCTGGCCGCTATTCTTCCCGCAACCGCTGCAAAATCCCCGCTGTATCTAATCCCACGCTCGCCAATTGTTCGGCGTGTTCGGCGTGCTCAATGTAGCAATCCGGTAATCCAAGATGCACACAGCGTTTGAAAATTCCGTGTTCGGCCAATAACTCGGCGACCCCACTGCCCGCCCCGCCCGCGACCGCGTTTTCTTCCAGCGTGACCAAAATCTCATGCCGCGCTGCCAGATCGAGAATCAGCGCCGTATCCAGTGGCTTAACAAAGCGCATATCGGCAACCGTCGCGTCGAGTACCTCAGCCACTTCTAACGCTGATTTGACCAGCGGGCCAAATGCCAACAGCGCCAGCCGCGATCCTTTGCGCACGATCTCGCCGCGACCCAGCGGCAGTGCCGGAGCATTCGGGTCAATCGTCACGCCCGGGCCGGTGCCACGCGGATAGCGCACCAACGCTGGCCCTTCATATTCATACGCGGTTTTGAGCAGCCGCCGACAGTCGTTCTCATTCGATGGGGTCAGAATAATCAGATTCGGAATCGGACGGCAGAAGCTCAGATCAAAGCTGCCCGCATGGGTCGCGCCATCTGGCCCGACCAATCCGCCGCGATCCACCGCAAAGGTGACGTCGAGATGCTGTAACGCGACATCGTGAATCAGTTGATCGTAAGCGCGTTGCAAAAAGCTCGAATAGATCGCCACCACCGGCTTGAGTCCCTCGCACGCCAGCCCAGCGGCCAGCGTCACCGCGTGCTGTTCAGCAATGCCGACATCAAAATAGCGTTCTGGGAAGCGTTTGGCGAAAGCGGTCAAGCCTGAGCCTTCGCACATCGCCGGCGTGATGCCGACCAGACGCGGATCCGCCGCTGCCGTGTCATGCAGCCAGCCGCCGAAAATCTGCGTGTAAGTCGGCCCGGCGGCTTTTGATTTCAGCAACTGTCCGGTGTGGCGATCAAAGGGCGTCACGCCGTGATAGGTCACCGGTTGGCCTTCGGCTGGCTCAAACCCGCGCCCTTTTTTGGTCACCACATGCAGCAGCCGTTGCCCAGGCATCCCTTTGATATTGCGTAAGGTGTGCAGCAGCCCGTCGAGATCATGCCCATCGACCGGCCCGATGTAGTTAAAACCCAGTTCTTCAAACAACGTGCTGGGCATCACCATGCCCTTCATGTGCTCTTCCCAGCGTCCGACTAAATGGCGCAACTGTGGCATTCCGGCCAGCGCGTGTTTGCTGCCCTCGCGCACGGTGGTGTAGAGCTTGCCGGAGAGCAGTCGCGCCAGATGGTTGCTAATCGCACCGACCGGCGGCGAGATTGACATTTCGTTGTCATTGAGAATGACCACCAAATCGACATCCATCGATCCGGCATGATTGAGCGCCTCAAACGCCATGCCTGCGCCGAGTGCGCCATCGCCGATAATGGCGATCACCGTGCGCCGCTCGCCTTTTTGTTTCGCGGCCAGTGCCATGCCGAGCGCGGCGCTGATTGAGGTGCTCGAATGCCCGACGCCAAAGCTGTCGTATTCGCTCTCCGTGCGCTTAGGAAAACCGGAGATGCCATCTTTTTGGCGCAAGGTACACATCCGTTCGCGCCGTCCGGTGAGGATTTTGTGCGGATAGGCTTGATGGCCGACATCCCACACCAGCCGATCATGCGGCGTATCGAAGATGTAATGCAGTCCAAGCGTCAGTTCCACCACGCCCAGTCCGGCTGCAAGATGGCCGCCGGTTTTGGAGACGCATTCGATCAAAAACGAACGCAGCTCACTGGCCAGTTCAGGGAGTTGACTTTCGGACAGCATCCGCAGGTCAGTCGGGCTGTCGATCAAGTCCAGCAGCGAACGTCGGGACGCGCCGACGCCGGAATCGGTCAGGGTGCGATGTGGCATGGTTTTTGGCGGCTATCGTGTGACAAGCCGATTATCTTAGTGCAAACCTTGCCGAGGTGCCCAACCGATCACATCGACCAGCGCCTATCTTTGTTAACATAACGCTTCCGGCGTCGGGCCTTTTTTTGTTCAAGCACCTAGCCAACTGCGATGCTCCAGATTTACAACAGTTTGACGCGCCAGAAAGCGCCATTTCAATCCATCGAGCCGGGCCGTGTGCGGATGTATGTCTGCGGCATGACGGTCTACGATTATTGTCATCTCGGTCATGCGCGGGTGTTGGTCGTGTTTGATGTGGTGTATCGCACGCTCCGTGCTCGCGGCTATGACGTGACCTATATTCGCAATATCACCGATATTGACGACAAGATTATTCGCCGTGCCAATGAAAACGGCGAGCCATATCAAGCACTGACGGCGCGGTTTATTGCCGCGATGCGCGAAGATGCTGCCGCGCTCGGCGTGCTGCCGCCGACCGCTGAACCCTGCGCCACTGCGCATCTCGACGCCATTATTGCGATGGTACAAACCCTGATTGACAAGGGCTTGGCCTATGTCGCTGACAATGGCGATGTTTACTATGCCGTCAGTCGCTTTCCTGAGTACGGCAAGCTCTCGGGCAAAGATCCGGCTGATCTGCGGGCCGGAGCGCGGGTTGAGATCGGCGAGGCCAAACGCGATCCGCTCGATTTTGCGCTCTGGAAAGCCGCCAAACCCGATGAGCCGTCGTGGGATTCACCCTGGGGCGCGGGGCGACCGGGCTGGCATATCGAATGCTCGGCGATGAGCACCTGTGCGCTGGGCAATCATTTCGACATTCACGGCGGCGGGGCGGATTTGCAATTTCCGCATCACGAAAATGAGATCGCCCAATCCGAGGGCGCGACCGGCGAACCCTATGTCAACGTGTGGATGCACAATGGCTTCGTCCGCGTCAACGAAGAGAAGATGTCAAAATCACTCGGCAATTTCTTCACGGTGCGCGACATCTTGCAGTCTTATCGCCCCGAAGAAGTGCGCTATTTCATCCTCACCAGTCATTACCGCAGTCCGCTCAACTATGATGACAGTGCTCTGCAACAGGCGCGGGCGGCCTTGACGCGGCTCTATACGGCGCTGCGTGGACTGCCCGAAGCGGCCCCGCTGATCGCTGATGACTATAGCGCCCGCTTTCAGGCCGCGCTGGATGATGATTTCAACACGCCCGTGGCACTCGCGGTGCTGTTTGAGCTGGCGCGGGAAATCAATCGCCTACGCACGGAGTCACCCGAACTGGCCGCCGCGCACGCCGCGACCCTGCGCGAGCTAGGCGGATTACTCGGACTGTTAGCAGCCGATCCCGACAGCTATCTACGCGGCGGCGCGGCCAGCGATAGTCCGAGTGATGCCGAGATCGACGCACTGATTGAGCAACGGCGGCTGGCGCGGGTGAACAAAGATTGGCCTGAAGCCGACCGCCTGCGCGAGGCGCTCACCGCCGCTGGCATCGTGCTGGAAGACGGGCCACAGGGCACGACTTGGCGACGCGGTAGCTAAAAAACACGTCGCCTGATTCCGCACGCTGATCTAGGCATCCGGTCGCGCCATTGCTTAAGTCTGGATCATGGTTGCAGCTGGGCGCGACTGAGCTGACTGCGCCGCGCCCGAATCGGCTGGCACGGCGCGTTGTTTTCCACACCCTCAGAACGAGATAAATAAAATGAATAAGCACAAACTGTCCCGTTTGGCGATTCTAGGTCTGCCGCTGCTGCTGGTTGCACTCAGCGGCAACAGCCAAGCAGCGGGCGTCAGCTTTGCGAAACACGTCAAGCCGCTGCTGGACAAACATTGCACGGAGTGTCATCGCAGCGGTGGCGAGGGAGCGACCAAGAGCGGCTTTTTGATCGAGTCCTATGACAGCCTGATGAAGGGCACCAAATTTGGTGCGGTGATTGTGCCTGGGGATGCGGTATCGAGCAGTCTCTATCGCCTGCTGGCCGGTGAGGTCGATCCCTCGATTCGGATGCCACACAACAAGGATCCGCTGCCAGCATCGGATATCACCATTGTTGAAAAGTGGATCAATCAGGGCGCGAAGAACAACTGAGGCGCTGTCGGATGCGCTCCCGCTCCGCCCAGTTGGGCGGGGCAGTTGCCAGCATCATCCCCCCCGCTTACACAATCCTCGCTCAACGGCGATCACTGCGGCCTCGACCCGCGAATGCACCGTCAGCTTGCGCAAAATTGCTTTCACATGCAGCTTGACGGTTCCTTCAGAGATGCCTAACTCGTGTGCGATGGTCTTGTTACTCTGTCCCTCGGCGAGATGACAGAGAATCTCTTGCTCACGCGGGGTGAGGGAATCTGCCGTGCTTGTCGTGGCTAACGCGGGCGGCTTGACCGCACCGCGCACCGCCCGCGCCAGCACGCCGGTCAACTCCGGTGCAACTACGGTGCGCCCCTGCACAATCTCGCCGAGCGCGGCAATCAGCGCATCCGGTTCCATATCTTTGAGCAAATAACCCTGCGCTCCGCTTTGCAATGAGTCGATCACATCGCGTTCTTCGGCGCTGGTAGTCAACATCGCAATCGGCATCGCGGAATAAACCGCCCGCAACTGGCGCAACAGCTCAAGTCCGGTCAGGCCCGGCATCCGCATATCAAGCAACACGACATCGGGCGCAGTTGCGGCCACACGTTCGAGTCCGGCGCTCGACTCGCCGACAGCGGCCACAACCTCGATGCCGCGTCGCTCAAGCAATTCCTGAAGCCCAAAGCGGAACAGGGCATGATCGTCGATTAACAGCACACGCATCGGCTTCAAGGTTCCAAGCTGGGGGTGGGGCGCACGGCACGCCGGTTGACATCGAACACGACTTCGACCCGCGTGCCTTCGCCTGGCTCACTCTCGATGCGCAATTCAGCCGCAATGCGCCGCGCCCGCTCTTCGAGAATCGCCAAGCCGATTCGCTCGCCGGGCGGCGATTGCGCATCTGGTGGCCGAAAGCCGATGCCGTCATCTTCGATCAACAGCACATGCCGCCCGTCGCGCTCGCGGGTTAAAAGCACGCGCACGGTATGTGCTTGAGCGTGTTTGCGAATATTGGCCAATGCTTCTTGGGCGATGCGCAGCAATTGCAATTCTTCGGTCGCCGAGAGTTCAAATGGGCGACTGTCGTTTTGGAACAGGACATGCGCTCCGGTCTCGCGTCTGAGCCGTTGGGTGAGTTTTTCCAGCGCCGGTACCAGCCCGCAGCGGTCAAGCGGGGCGCGAAAGCTGGCCAACAGCTCGCGCAGTTCGGTGTGCGCTTCGTCGAGTCCATTGCGAATCCGCGCTAAATCATTGCGGGCTTCAGTGCGAATCGGGCAGCCAGCCAGCGCGTCATCGAGCATCCGAAACTGAAAACGTAAACTGGCGAGCGTCTGCGCGAGCGAATCATGCAGCTCATGGGCGAGGGCATTGCGTTCTTCGATGATTGACAGCCGCCGCGCTTCGGCATCGGATCGCTGCTTGGCGATGGCCACGCCGAGATGATGACCGACGGTAAACAGCAGTTCCAAAATATCTTCACGGCCCTGCAAGCCCGGGCGGTCGATAAAGAGCGTATAGACGCCGAGCAGCTCATCACGATGTTCCAGCGGCACCGTCACCACATCGATTTCCGAACGAGCGAACATCCGCCGCCCGTAGAGACGCGAGCAATAGCGGGCATTGTTGTCGCACAGAATATCGCCCGGTGCGAGCACATTGCCGCACAAGCACAGATCGACCGGCGTCAGATCCGATTCGCGCACCAGATCGTCATTCAGCCCGATGGAGCCGACCAGCCGCCGTGCGCCATCGGGCAGCACGAGGCGCACGGTCGCGGCGCGGGCGTTAATCATTTCTTTGAGTACGCGCAAAAAACGCAACAGCAATTCTTCGACGCTTTCAGTCTGATGAATGCCGGCGGCGACATCGTAGAGGATTTTGAGCGAGGCGGTTTTTTGCGCGAGGCGGCGCGTCTGGCGGGCAACGCGGTTATCCATATCGTCATAGAGGTCGGTGAGTTCCTCATTGAGACTGCGGATATCTTGAGCGATGCTACGCAGGATGCCGGTTTCGGTCAGACAATCGCTGGCCCCGGGTTCGCCTTGACAGACCTGCATCAGCGAATATTCGAGCCGCGCCAATGGATAAAGCAACCGTTCGCGGAGCCGTTGCGCAATCACCAGCGCCGCACCGAGCGCCAGCGCGAGTAGCGTAGCGAGCGCCAGCAATGCTACGGATGTTGTGACCCAATCTGGCCAGATCAGCACAGCAGCCAGCCACAGCGCCGCGCCGAAGAGCATCAGCGCGAGCCACCACAGCGGGCCGCTCAACCCGCTGGCACGACCTAGCTCGCGGACACGCGCAGCTAATGCGGGCTTATAACGGGTGGTCATCACAGCTTAACTGAAAGCCGCCCGCGCCTGATTCACCCGTGCTAGCGCCGCTTCAAACTCAAAATCGGCGATCAACTCGCCCACTTCCACATGCGCATCCGGCAACAGCGCCGCGAACTGATGCGCCTCGCGCTGATACAAACTCAACGCCAGCGCATTATCTTCACTCAACAGCCGCGCCAATTCATCGAGCAACACCTCAGCCTGCTTGACCGTGAGCGCGGCGCGTGGCTCCGGCGGCGCTTCGACCAACTGCGACTGCTCCACCGCATTACGCAACGCCAACAACGCTTGATCAATCGCGGCAATCGCCTCAATCAGTGGATCAGCCGCCGCCAACACCTCGGGACGGCGGGCGCTTTCCAGCAGCTTCGCTTGCGCAGCAATCGTCACCAAACCCAACGTACTCGACACACCCTTCAGACTGTGCGCCAATCGCGCCAACGCCTCACCATCGCGTTGCGTCAAAGCATCAGCCAACCGCTGCGGATCCTCGGCATGTGCATTGAGAAAACGCGCCAACAGCTTGAGATATTTTTCCTGACTACCGCGCAAACTCGCCAACCCCTGCCGCAAATCAATCCCCGGCAACAACCGAATCGCTGCCAGCAAATCCGCCCGAGGCGCATTCGCAACAGCTTCCGCGTCTTCCGCGCTTTCAGCGGCCCCAACATCCGCCCTAGACACACCCGCCGACATCACCGGAACCCGCGCCGCCCCTACCGACGCCGGACGCTCTGGCAACCAACGCAACAAGGCTGCAAACAAATCCAACGGCTCAACCGGCTTCGGCACAAAATCATTCATCCCGGCATCCAAACACCCACGGCGATCCTCTTCAAAGGCATTAGCCGTCAACGCCAAAATCGGCTTCTCACGCCAACTCGACAGCGCCCGAATTGCCCGCGTTGCCGTCAACCCATCCATCAGCGGCATCTGCACATCCATCAAAATCAAGTCATACGCTTCACTCGCGACCATTTCCAGCGCGACCTGACCATTTTCCGCCGTATCGACCTCCAGCCCAACGCTCGTGAGCAACTCCAACGCCACCTCACGATTGATCGGATTATCTTCCGCCAACAACACCCGCGCCCCGGCACAGCGTTCACGCATCTGCGACTCAGCGGCGAGACGATGCGCATGGGTAATCAACACCCCTGGCTGCCCCAAATGCAGCTTCACCGTGAACCAAAAAGTACTCCCCTGACCGGTAACACTATCCGCCCCGGCATCGCCGCCCATCAGCCGCGCCAACTGCGCCGTAATTGCCAACCCCAACCCGGTACCCCCATAACGGCGCGTCGTCGAAGCATCGGCCTGCTCAAAAGCTTGAAACAACCGCGCCTGCTTATCTGCCGGAATGCCAATGCCGGTATCCTCAACCTCAAAACGCACCGTTAAAACATCGGCCTCGCGTTCAAGGATCGACACACGAATTGCAATAAAACCGCTATGCGTGAATTTAACTGCATTACTCGCATAATTGAGCAAGGCTTGACGCAAGCGCGTCACATCGCCGCGCATCCAGGGCAACGCGGGATCGAGTTCAATCTTTAATTGCAAGCCCTTCGCACGGGCCTCATCGAGAATTAACGAACTAATTTGATCGACCAACATTACAGCAGAAAAATTCTCTTCCGAAAGCTGCAACTTTCCTGCTTCGATCTTCGATAAATCCAGAATATCGTTAATAACGGTGAGCAAATGACGCGCCGCGCTTTCGATTTTATCCAAGCGACTGATATTTGCTGGATCGACTAATTCACGTCGTAACAAATGCGCCAGCCCTAAAATCGCATTCATCGGCGTGCGAATTTCATGGCTCATATTCGCCAAAAATGCACTCTTCGCCCGCACTGCGCTCTCAGCCAATTCCGCACGACGCGCTAACTCAGCTTCCATTTCGCGCTGCGGGCTAATATCGCGGGCAAAGCCAACCGTGCCTAACACTTCGCCGGTATCGTCAATAATCGGCGCTTTAAAGGTTTCATAAATCGCCCCATGATTCGTCACGCTCGGCATTTCCAGCGTGCGTTGCGCACGACCAGCCATCACCTCCGCATCGTCAGTGCGATAGCGTTCAGCGGTTTCATTTGACCAGAGTTCATAATCCGTCAGACCAATAATATCGCTCGGAGCACGGCCTTTGGCTTCGGCAAACAACCGATTGACGGCAACAAAACGCCCCTCATAATCCTTCATCCAGGCTAAATGCGGCAGATTGTCGATCAAGGCTTGCAACGAGCGCGTCTGATGGCGCAATTCGAGCGTGCGCGCTTCGACTAATTCTTCCAAATGATGACGATATTGATCGAGTTCCTCGGCGAGCCGTTTTTGTTCCGTAACATTGGATTTAACGGCCAGATAATGCGTGATGCGGCCATCGGGCTGACGAATCGGCGAGATGCTGGCTAATTCGGTATAAATCTCGCCATTTTTGCGACGATTGATTAATTCACCCTGCCAGACTTCACCGCGCTCTAAACAATTCCAGAGCGCATCAAAGGTCGTCGATGGCGTTAAACCGGATTTTAAAATGCGCGGATTTTGGCCCAACGCTTCTTCAGCGGTGTAGCCAGTATTGGCAACAAAAGCATCATTGACATATTCGATCTCACCGTTGAGATTGGTAATGACAATACTTTCGGGGCTTTGCTCAACAGCCAGCGAGCGTTTAATTAACTCGGATTCAATGCGCTTGCGTTCGGTAATATCGCGAAACACACCACGCCGTCCGAGATAGCGCCCATCGGCGGTCATCACTGGATTACAAATATGCTCAATCCAATGCTCGCTGCCATCGCGGGCACGCAGCCGCAATTGCAGACACCCGGTATCGGGATTCGATGATTCGAGCGCCTCATTAAAATGTTGACACCAGGCTGCACGATCTGCCGGATGTAATAAACGATGCAATAAATCGGGATCATCGAGAAAGGCTTCGGCGCTATAACCGCTCAATTCACGACAGGCCGGTGAAACATAGCGATATTCGCCATCTGGCCCGAGCCAATATTCCCAATCCGGGCTATATTCAGCGAGCACTTGATATTGTTCGCGGCTATCGCTGAGGCGGTGCGCATCGCGCTGACGCTCAAAATACACAGCAATATGCGCTGCGACCGCTTCGAGCAATGCCTGTTCTTCGTTCAAAAATACTGTTTGACCTAAGTCTAATTGTGCTGGTGCAGCGCGATAAATCAGTTGAATTTCGCCGACCGGCTCGCCATCAATTAACACCGGAGCGCGTTGCATCCACTCAGTCGGCACAAAGCCCGGCGTTTGAAATTGAGTTTCCGGCAATAACAGCCGCGCTTCAGCGAGATCGGGAAATTGCCAGGCTGCTGGGAGACGCGCAACCACCCGTTGCAAAATCTCGGTCATTGGCGCTTCGTGGCGATTGGTCTCGCGCAACACATCATAGAGACCGCGAATCTCTTTCAGCCGCTCTTGCAATTCGGTCTCACGGCGCTGGAGCTGACTGGTCGCTTCTTGCAGCGCGTGACGCTGTTGCACGGATTCAGAGCGGTCGAGAATGGCGCAAACATAGTGCTCATTTTCGCCCTCAAAATCGAGCAAGGGTGCAACATGCAGATCGCCAATAAATGCCTCATCGTGTTCGCTGCTTTGAAAGCGCACTTCTTTCAGCGTCACCGCAGTGCGTGCATTCGGCAAGCGTCGCCGCCAGAGTTCAGCAACGAGTCCCCGATCCGCTTCATCAATTAAGCGCGTGAAATAATGCTGTTGAATATGTGAATGCTTGAGCCGAAACAGATCCTGCGCGGCGTAATTGGCTTCTTTAATCAATCCATAGCGATCGACGACCAGTTCGGCAATCGGCAAGCCATTAAAAAAGGCTGTAAACTTTTCGAGTGCTAACTGGGTCTGACGTTGACTGCGCAACAGCTCATCATTTTGAATTTGCAATTCAGCCTGATAAATGCGCAGACTTTCGACCATCGCCGCGAGTTCGACATTCGCACCACGCAACAGCTCATCGGCGATGTGAAAGCGCCCCTGATGCAACGCAGCTAAGGCGCGTTCGCGGATTTCCTCCGCCGATAAGCTGTTAGCAGCCGAGGCCTCGGTTGGGGACAGGGTCGGACGGGAATCATTCCAAGTGTCGTTCATCAGTCGGGCGGGGACTCGTGTGTATCCCAAAGATGACAGGGTGATGTATAGGCAATCTTGCATCAATCACTGGCAAACTGGCTATCTTTTTGCGACGAGCGTCACAGTTTTGCAATCTTAGACGGCGCGGTGACCAATCGGTTTGCACGGCGCTTGTAACATAGCGTTCTCGTATCGCTAGCGCACTGATACACGTAGGATGCTTGTCCCTGTCACGCGCTGAATGCGCAGTTCAATTAAGCGACTTTTTATCATGGCTGATACACCTGCAACTGCGCCTAATTCCGTGTTCAATTCGCCGCTGCCACCCTCTCCACAGCCGATGACTTGGCGCGATTGGCTCCCGTTCGCGCTGCTCGCCTGCTTGCTGGCTGGGATGACACTGGGGGTGATCCAGCATCGTTATTACCACGAATATAGTGCGTTGGGGATGCGCCTGCTGGCGATGACGACGCTAAAGCAACATCAGTTTGAGACCTGGCTCCGCGAGCGCGAGCAGGATGCTGGATTTATTTATACCAGTCCGTTTTTAGCGCAGTTATTTACGCGCTGGCAACAGGGCGATCCGACAGCCGCCGCACAATTTCAAGAACGTATTCAACGGTTTATCAGCCCCTACACCTTCAGTGCCGCGACGCTACTCGATGCGCAGGGTCAGCTCTATTGGTCGAGCCAGAATGCCCCGCCGCACTTAGTGCCCGAGATTGTGCAGTTAGCGGCTGAAGTCAGTCGCGCTGGTGAGTTTCGGCGCAGTGCGCCCTATATCGGACGACGCGGCAATCCGCGTGTCGATTTTCTCGCACCCTTAGCTGGCATCCAGCCCGCGCCAGTGCTGGTGCTGCACAGTCATCCTGAACACTGGCTCGATGCGACAGCGATGATCGGCACCACGCTGGGAGAGACAGCGGAACTGCTGCTATTGCGACGCGACGGCGAGCGACTGCTTGTACTCGGTGCCCTGCATCGTTTGCGCCCGACACCGAGCGCGTCCTATCGCGTGTTGGCGCTAACCGCGCCAGCGGCGCGTTGGATGCTTGCGACAGCTGCTACGCCGGGCGAGGTGGTGACCGGGCATGATGATCGACAACAACCGGTATTAGGGCTGGCGCTGCCGATTCCAAGCAGCGACTGGTTGTTACTGGCTAAGATCGATCAAGCAGAACTCTTAGCCGGTTTTGGCGAACGTGCGCTCGGCATTGTGTTTGCTGGCTTGCTGGCCATCGCCTTGAGTGCGATTGGGTTTTATCTCTTGCGCCAGCGCCAGCAGCGCCAACATCAGCATCGCTTAGAAGAGCTGGTCGCTGCCCGCACGCAGGAACTGCGCCGCCGCAGTCATTCACTCCGTGCCCTGATTGATAATCTGCCGCATCTGGCATGGATGAAAGATTGTGACGGACGGCTGGTGGCGGTCAATCGGCAACTTGCTGACTTATTGGGCCGCACCCCGGCGGAATTGATCGGCAAAACCGACGACGACCTGTATCAACCCGAAACCGCCACCCAGTATCGCACCACCGATGCGGCGGTGATTGCCACCCGGCGACAACTGACATTTGAAGAATCGCTACAAAACGATCCAAATAGTTGCTATGAAACCTTCAAAGCACCGATCCTCGATGAAGCTGGCAACGTGTTGGGGACAGTCGGCTTTGCCCGCGACATCGCGCCCCAGCGAGCGATGGAAGCGGAATTAGCCCGCCGTGCCGAGTTAGCCGAAAGCGCCACCCGCGCCAAAAGTGCGTTCTTGGCCAATATGAGCCATGAAATCCGCACGCCGATGAATGCCATTTTGGGACTGACGCATTTACTGCGCCGTGATGGAGCAACGCCGCTCCAGAGCGAACGCCTAACCAAGATCGAACACGCCACGCGCCATCTGCTGGCGATTTTGAACGATATTCTCGACCTCTCGCGGATCGAAGCTGGCAAACTGATGCTGGAACAGAGTGATTTTGCGCTTGCCGCGCTACTCGATCAGGTCAGTTCCCTGATTGCTGATTCCGCACAGGCCAAAGGCTTGAGCCTACAGATCGAATATCCGCCCGATCTGCCGTGGCTGGCCGGTGATGTCACGCGCTTGCGTCAGGTGCTGCTCAATTATGCGAGTAATGCGGTCAAGTTCACCGAACGCGGCACGATTGTGCTGCGGGCGCGGCTGCTGACCGAAGATGCTCGCGGCGTGTTGGTGCGGTTTGAGGTACAGGACACGGGCATTGGCATCGCCCCCGATCAGCTTGCCGGACTGTTTCGCGCCTTTGCGCAGGCTGATGTCTCGACCACGCGCCGCTATGGTGGCACCGGACTGGGGCTGGCGATCAATCTGCAACTGGCGCGGTTGATGGGCGGCGAGACCGGCGCAGTGAGCACGCCGGGTGTTGGGAGTACCTTCTGGTTTCAGGTGCAGCTCAAGCGCGGCCAGCCCCGCGAGACGCGCACCACGCCGGTCGTCGATAGCGTGGTGGAGCGACTCGAACAGCGCCTGCGCACCCAGCACGCTAGAGCGCGGCTGCTGCTGGCTGAAGATAATGCAATTAACAGCGAAGTGGCGCTCGAACTGTTGCACGCCGTTGGCTTAGATGCCGATACGGTTGACAACGGACGCGCTGCCGTCGAGCAAGCACAACAGGGTAGCTATGATCTGATTTTGATGGATATGCAAATGCCGATCATGGATGGACTACAGGCCACGCGCCACCTGCGGGCGCTCCCAGCGTGGCGCGATAAGCCGATTTTGGCCATGACCGCCAATGCGTTTCTTGAAGATCGCCGCGCCTGTCTCGAAGCGGGGATGAATGACTTTGTACCCAAGCCGGTATCACCCCGCGATCTGTTCGCCGCGCTGGTGCGCTGGTTGCCGGAGACGCACCCGGCACAACTCATTGAGGAACCCGTGCGCACAACAACACCAGCCGAAACAACGTCCGAGACTCAGCGCATCATCGACTGTCTGAGTGTGCTGCCCGGCGTGAACATCGCACAAGGTTTAGCGGTGATGGGCGGCAAGCAGGCAAAGTTTCTCGATCTGCTGGCCCGCTTCGCGCACAGCCATTGCAATGATTCACAGCAGATGCTCGCTGCGCTGGAAGCGGGCACCCGCACACGGGTGCGTGAACTAGCGCATGCGCTCAAGGGCGTCTCGGCAACGCTCGGCGCGACCGAGATCGCCGCCGCTGCGACCGCGCTCGATGCGCAACTCAAGGCCGATCCTGACGCATCGGAGGACAGCGTGCGAGCGGCAATTGCGCGGATTGCTACGGCGTTTGCGCCGATCACGCAGGTGTTAACGGCCTGTCAGTTGCCCTCTGCTGATACGGATGCAGCGCCTGATGCTGCATCACC
The DNA here is from genome assembly GCF_900107145.1 of Allochromatium warmingii. Classification (GTDB taxonomy): domain Bacteria; phylum Pseudomonadota; class Gammaproteobacteria; order Chromatiales; family Chromatiaceae; genus Thermochromatium; species Thermochromatium warmingii. The sequence continues at coordinate 28,547 of NZ_FNOW01000030.1, forward strand.
GCCCGCCGCGCCAGAGCAGGCGCAAGCAGTGCTCGCCACTTTGAGTGACCATCTGCGCAAAAATGATACGCAGGCGATTGCGCTGCTACGCGCCGAGCGTTCCATTTTACAAGCCAGCTTGGGCGCGACCTTTGAACGCTTGGAGCGGCATGTTGTGGAATTTGAATTTGAAGAGGCGTTGGAGCTATTAAGCTGTCGGCTGTCGGCTTTATAAAAGAAAAGGGGCTAAGCGGGCGATCCGCCTAACCCCTTTTTTGTTGCATATCTGGTGCCCGGAGCCGGGGTCGAACCGGCACGACCGAAGTCGAGGGATTTTAAGTCCCTTGCGTCTACCAATTTCGCCACCCGGGCAAGGCATGACGAGAGGGGACGCAGTATACTGATCTGCGTGCGGCTTGGGTAGTGGCTTGTGTCACATCAGATGCGCCGAATGCATTCCGAGCCGTCCACAACACACTAATCCTAGTGTCCTGCGCTCAACCGACGCCTGCATCCAGATTACATTCCATCGTGCGTGAACTTCCGGTTCATCTTTTTCTTTGTACCACGCTCTTCATCGAGGCGCGGGCGGCTTTCGCGGGCACGCCCGAAAACGACACGCTGCGCTTGCATCCGTTCCCCGCCCGCTGCGGTGCGCCACCCGTGAGCGCCGTCGAGCTGGATGAACATATTGCAACTGTGCCCAGCGATGAGCCGCTGATCTGGATCGGCGGCAACTGTCTCGCGCCCTTGTCACGCGAACGCGAGCAGCATTTACCGACCCGCGCTCAATCTCCGGAAGCACTCGGTTTACATCGGCTAACACAGTGCAGCTATCTGTTGACCGATCCGGCTTGGGTCGATCAATGGTTGGCAGCAGGTCACTATCTCTGTCTTCCGGGTTGGCTGGCCAATTGGCCGCGTCAGTTGGCCTATCTCGGACTGACGCAACGCGACGCCGCCCGCACCTATTTTGCCGAGCGCGTCTGCGGGCTGCTGCTGTTGGATACTGAACGCGATCACAAGGCCGTCGAGCAGCTTGCAGCACTGGCGGAGTATCTCCAGCTTCCAGCTCGCCGCGAGCGCGTCGGCTTGGGTTATTTGCGGCTGGCGCTGCTGCAAATCGCCGAACGCGCCCGCCAACGCGCTGACTATCGCCGCCGCACAGCGCGTCTTGCCGCCACGCAACAGCAGTTAGCAGAAACGGCGATGGCGATGGATCTGGTCGGGCGACTCTCGACCACCATTGGTGAGCGCGGCGTGATTGGGCAGATTCTGGAAATCTTCGTCGCGCTCTTTGCGCCCGCGACCTGTTTTTATGTGCCATGCACCGAAATACAAACCAATCGCCCCAAGACCTTCGGTGACACGCCAACGCCCGAAGCACTCAGCGAGGTGAGTGCTTTTGCCGAGGATCTGGCAGCAACGCGCTTAACACGTTCGGGCAAGGGATTTTTATTGCGCTTGCAGTACGAGACCGACACCCTCGGCATGGTGCTGCTCGATGGGCTGCCGCTGAATCGGCATCTGCGCAAGTCGCAAAGTCTCGCAGTGCAGATTGCCGGACTGTGCGCGATGGCGGTGCAGCGGGCGCAGTCGATCAGTTTATTGACACAGAGCGAACTGCGCTATCGCTCGCTGTTTGAGTCGATGAGCGAAGGCTTTGCGCTGCACGAGATCATGCTCGATGACAGCGGCGAGCCGATTGATTATCGCTTTTTGGATTTAAATCAAGCTTTTGAGACGCTCACCGGCCTGCAACGAGCGGACGTGATTGGGCGGCGCGTGCGCGAGGTGATTCCGCAGATTGAGGAACACTGGATCAAACGCTATGGCGAGGTCGCGCTACACGGTCAGGCGATCCGCTTTGAGCAATTTGATAGCGCCTTTGAGCGATATTTTCAGATTCATGCCTACAGCCCGCGTGTTGGCATGTTTGCGGTGATTTTTTCCGATGTGACCGAACGGCGGCGCACCGAGCGCGAACTGTTTGAATACCGCGAACATTTGGAAACACTGGTGGCCAGTCGCACCGCAGAACTGGCCTTAGCCAAACAAGAGGCCGAACGCGCCAGCCAAGCAAAAAGCCTGTTTTTGGCCAACATGAGCCACGAAATCCGCACACCGATGAACGCGATCATTGGTCTGACGCATCTGCTTGGGCGCGAAATCCAGCTTCCGGCCCAACGGGATCGTTTGCTTAAGATCGACGGTGCGGCCAAGCATTTGCTCTCGATCATCAATGACATTCTCGATATTTCCAAAATCGAGGCCGGCAAGCTGGAACTGCAAGCGATGGATTTTTCGCCGCAGGTGCTGCTCGATCAAGTCAGCGGCCTGATTGCCGAGCAGGTGCAGAGCAAGGGGCTGGATTACCGCATCGACAGCGAGCCGCTGCCGCTGATGCTGCATGGTGATGTCACGCGCTTGCGGCAGGCGCTGCTGAATTATTTGAGCAATGCGATCAAGTTCACCGAGCGCGGCCAGATTGTGTTACAGGCGCGGGTGCTCGAAAGCAACGACAGCGAAACGCTGCTGGCCTTTGCGGTGACAGATAGCGGCATCGGCATTCCCGAAGCGATGCAGGGGCGGCTGTTTTCGCTATTTGAGCAGGGCGACGGTTCACCGATTCGCCGCTACGGTGGCACTGGGCTGGGGCTGGCGATCACGCGCCGGATTGCTGAAATGATGGGCGGCAGCGCCGGACTCGAAAGCACGCCGAATCAGGGCAGCCGCTTTTGGTTCACGGCCCGCTTGCGTCATAGCACAGCCTCGGCGCGGCTGGTCGCGGCGTCAGAAGCGGGACGTGACATGGCGGTCAGCGATCCGTTGCAGCGGGCGCAGAACACGCTGGCGCGGGCGTTTCACGGCTGCCGTTTGCTGGCGGTCGAGGATAATGCCATCAATCAAGAAGTGTTATTAGAGTTGCTCAGTCAGGTCAATCTGCTGGCCGATCTCGCCGAAAATGGCCGCCGGGCACTCGAACTCGCGCACCAGCGGCGCTATCCGCTGGTGCTGATGGATGTGCAGATGCCGGAAATGGACGGATTGGAAGCCACACGCCGCTTGCGGCAACTGCCCGGCTGGGAGCGGGTGCCGATTGTGGCAATGACGGCCAATGCACTGGGGCAGGAGCGTCAAGCCTGTCTCGATGCCGGGATGAATGACCATATCGCCAAGCCAGTCGAGCCGACCGTGTTTTATGAAAGTCTGCTCTATTGGCTGCAAGCATCCACCGAACCTGCGCCTGCTGCACCACCTGCACCGCCGCTCACGGCGGCCATATCAGCCGATGCCCAGCCGACCGCACCTGCGTCGCCGATTCTCGATCTGGATGCGGGATTGCAATGTGTCAGTGGCAATCGCGAACTCTACAGTCGCTTGGTGCGCAAGCTGCTAGATGGCCATCGTGACGATATGCGCCAGCTCAAAACCTATCTGGATGCGGGCGATCAAGACGCCGCACAGCGGCTGGTGCATACGCTCAAGGGCGCAGCCGGAACGCTGGGAGCGGTCGCCTTGCAGCGGGCCGCGCTGGAATTAGAGCAAGTGATGCGAACGGCGGGAACAGCAATCACGGCGGAGATGGTCGCCGTTGAGCAGGCATTGCAGGATGTTGAAAGTGCGTGGCAGCGGATTGAAGGGGGGCCGCCTTCAGCTTCCAGCCAGATAAGCTGAAAGCTGGCAGCTCAGATTGACCGCGTGAGCGCCTTAGGAATCACCGTCTTTAAATCACGCTCCGCAACCAGTTCTTGATAGCGTTCAAATAGCAGGGCGACGCGGTCGCTATCGCTGGTGAATTTCCGTTTGGAATAGGCGGCATCGACAGCAGCATCTAATTTGCGATGCGCTTTGACTAATTCGGGCGGCATGGTGAGTGGATCGTAGAGTGTGGCGAGTGAGGCATTGGGATGTGCGGCGCGGGCATCAAGCACGGCTTGCGCGGCGGTTTCAATTGCTTGGCGTCGTTTTGGCGTTGGATTATCAGGCCAGGGGAAATTGTTGTAAACAATTCCGGCAGAATAGCGATAATCGCTTTTTAATCGTCCGCAAACAGTGCGCACCCAAGCCATGTGCATCGCTGAAGATAAAACACCGAGATGATACAGCGTAGCATTAGCTACAATTTTAACCAAATTACTTGATAGTGTTTCTGACGCAATAAATCCAATCGGAATATATGTTCGTCGTTCCGATGAAACTTCTGGAATCACCAAATAACTTGAATCCGGTATATTTTCGACATGAAATCGGGTTGGTGTATCGGCAAGCTTACGTGTCGGGGCACTTTTGCTATTCAACCGAAACTGTCGTACTGCTTCAACGCGCTTCATCGCGTGCGGCATTTTTCGGAGCACATCCGGCGGGCATTCACCTAGCCACAGACAAAACCGCTCATAACCGTTGATAAATTCATCGCTGCCAATCCAACGCCTAAAATAGCGTTCAGCGTTTGGTTCTTGTTTAATAAAATCGGCTTGCTCTTCAGCCGTAAACAAATAATTTCCACCATCAATCGGTTTATTTCCAATGCCAATTTTCGGAACTTCACACAGTGGCGTTGTGCGTGTTAATAACACAATATTTGGTGCGTCGATAAGATAGGGATTGGTATTCGTGGCAGCAGTTTCATGCGCATCAGCTTGTATGGATTCGTAGTGAAAAATCTTTTTGTTTTGACTGTCGTGCAACGCAAAGCCAATAATCACGCAGTGAACAGCAGCTTTGCCTTTTGCTTCGCTCGACCATTGAAATGTACGATGGGCAAAATGAATTTGAACGCCGCGATTGAGCAAATCTGGCCATAATGTGCCGACTTGCTCACCTTGCGTAATAGAATTGGTTGAAACAAAAGCGGTTTTAATCTCTTTATTGCTTTCCATGAAATCAGTTGCCTTGCGATACCACGATGCAACAAAATCTAAAATTCCCGCTCCCTTAACACCGTGAAAAATGGTAGCCACCTCAGCCCGCTGTGCATCGCTCATATATTTTGAGCCAATAAACGGCGGATTCCCCAAGATATAATGCAAGTCTGCTGGCGGCACAATCTCGCGCCAATCCACTTGCAACGCATTGCCATGCACAATCGTCGCCGATTTCTTCAACGGCAACCGCGCAAAATAAATCCC
>NZ_FNOW01000025.1 GCF_900107145.1 Allochromatium warmingii
CCAACCATCATCTTTAACCGCCAAGCTCATCGTCGTTCTGACTCCTGTGATCGAGGAAACTTCCGCCTAGAATACCACCTTTTGGGATAGGCTCTAAACAGCGCCAGCCGCATCCACAGCGACCAGTCGAGTTCGGCGCTATACCACCACGCAAGCAGGGCGCTGAGTTCGCCATGATGGGTCAGGGCAGAGCGCCGTCCGCTTTGGCGCAGATAATGCTGAAACCAGGGCGTCGCCTTGCCGAGATCGTGAAACAGTCCGGCAACACAGGCGATGGCCGCAATTTCAGGACGCGCACCGGGGGCAATACTTAATGCTGCGCGTTCGGCCACGCGCTCCAGATGGGCGGCGAGCGCATCGCCTGGATGCGCCTCACACTCAGAGAAAGGCCACACAATCACTGCCGACATGCTGTAGCACTCCGTGAGGAACGGTGACGCGAATCGGTTCGCCATCTTCGGCCAGTACGATTTCTTGATAGCGATGCACCACGCGCTCGGCGTCCATGACGGCTGGAAGGCGCAGACGTTGATAACGCCGTCCCGCTTCATAGTGAACGCTCACACCATCCACCAGCGCCACAGCCGTGTTGACCGCATATTCGCCCGCCGCCAACGTCTGCCGCTCGCCGTCACCAACCCATGTTAGATCGGCGAGACAGTTCGCTAATCCCAGCGTCACCGTGTAATGCGACTGTCCGGCCTGTAATGCCTCGGTCAGTGCATCCGCTACCCGACTGTCAAGACCAGCGACAAACAGCCGAAAACGCGGCTCACGCAAAAACACACAGGGCACTTGGGTATGCGTATTCTGGCCAGCACGCGGCCGAAAATAGCCATCGGTGCCGTCTTTCGTTTGGAGCAGATTGAGTGCCGCACGAAAGGTACGCACCGGCGCACCGAGTGCGACCGCAACCCGTACCCGTTCCCAACCGAAATACTGGTGATAGGCGTCCTTATCGATTCCTAGCAAGGCACCGAGCATTCCGAGTACCGCCGGCGGTGGCGGCAGCGGATAGCTCACCGGACTCATCGGCGAGTACGGCTTTTTAAACAGCCCATACTCACCGGCCACATCAAAGACCAGCGTGCGCATGGCTATAGATCCAGTGCCGTAATGCTCAACCCAGCCGCTTGAGCCAGCGTCATAAAGTCCGCCACATGCTCACCGACCCGACAGCGCAGACGGCTGTCCTGCATGATCCGCAGACCGCGCAGACGCGGATAGGCCCGCCACGCATCGAGCACGGCGGTCACGTCCAGTTCAAAATCTTGGGTCGAGCGCAGTGCGGTGTCCTCGACGCGCTGATTGGCGAGCGCCAGCCGCTGCGTCAGTGCGCCGAGCCGATAACCGGGCTGATATTCGGCCACCACCAGCAGTAGCGGCTCATGCCCGAGCTTGGAATGCGTGTTGAGTGCTGCCGTGCCCTGCCACAAGCCCGCAAACAACTGCTCCAGATCAGCTTCACTCAGGCCGGTGCTGCGTGCGGCGACCTCGTTGGCCACGCCATAAGCGGCGATCAGCGCATAGGGCAGCAGCCAGCGTTCGGCAAAAGATTTTTGATTTGCCGTCGCGTTGCCCGCATAGGCAGCGGTCTGCTGTACCAGCGTGGGACTGACACGATGCAGCGAGCGATTGAAAGCCGAGAATTGCACCGGGCCAGTGAGTTGCAACGAGGGTTCGGCCTTGCCCAGCGGCAGCGTAGCACCGAACAGCCGCGCATCAATGCAGCCGCGTGTCACTGCTTCTTCTAACGCTTGGCGTTTGGCTTCACCTTTCTTGCCTTTCGCGGCAGCATCAAGAAACTGCTCGGCGCGATCCTTGCCCTCGGCTAAATGGCCATCCGCTTTGAGCGTGTCGCGGATCAAGATCTCTTGTCCAGCAGCCAGACGCTTGGCGACATCTGGTTCCAAACTCAACAGATAATCGCGCACGGTGCGCTTGATGCGCACATCGCTGACTGTGGCCACACCGGTTTCAGGATCGGTGCGCGGGCGATTCTCGTCGAGCGGGTCGCCATTGGGATTGCAGTCGCGAGCTTCGTAGAGAAAGAGAATTTCGTAGCGGTTGGTGATAGTGGTCATGCGTGTTGCTCCTTAATCCTTAATAAGGTTGCCTAACAGTTATGGCGTTGGCGCTAACGGATCTGGCCCAGCGGCGTCTAGCAACTGTTTGACCGTAAACGGACACTGTTCGGGAAAGGTCGTCAGCGGCAATCCAGTTTCCTCGGCAGCGTCGCGGCGTGCGGTGGCATAGGCGGTTTCGATCAGGTCGGGCAACTGCCGTCGCAGACTCGGGCTATCGTCGAGGATCAGCCCGATTTCGCGGCGTGCATTGCGGATCGACAGCCGCCAGCTTGTGCCGCGTCGCGTAGGCTGGTAATCCCAGTTGAGCCGGTGCAGCAACAGATTGACGAGATGGCTGGTCAGGGAGCGGCGGTCGCTCTTGCCCATGCTTTCGATTTCCTCGGCCAGATTCGCCGCATCGAGTGTGTTCCATTGTCCCTGCCGGAGTAGGGTGGCTTGCTGTTGCGTCCAGAGAAAGAAATCCTCGTTGTAACCGGGCGCAGTCATGGTGTGTCGTCTCCCAGGTTGTCCTCGATCTCACTGGCGTCGGCAAGCTGCTTGATCCGGTAGGCTAGGCTGTAACCAATAGTGAAAGCGAAGGTAGCTTCCTCATCGCTGATCGCCCAAGTCTCACCGCAAACAACCCACGCATTCGCTAAATCTGGATCCAATCCGGCGATCACATAGCCCAGTTTGCCGTACTGCGCGAGCTTGGCATGACCTTCACGATAGAGGCGCTGGAGATGCTGACGGGTGAGCACGCGGCCAACGAATTTCTTAGCGAAGGGATCGGCCCCGCGTTCCTGACGCTGTACCGAGGTGACTTGAGCGGCATAGACGCCCGTTAAAAAGGCAACAACCAGCTCAGGCCGCCGGAAAAAATTCGCGTGTTCACACACATAGCGCCCATAAGGACTGTTGGGAATGACCTCAGACATGACAGCAGATACCTCCGTGAAATCAGCAAGAATCAAATGAACGTGTTGGGCATAGCGGTACAGCCCCCAAGCGTGGCGTGTCATCCAGTGCAATAGGGTCGGATTGCGCTGACCGGTATCGATCAGCCGCACAACCAGCGCGTGCAGAAAATGGCGCGGGTCGATGGACTCACCAGCAAATAGCGCGGCCAGCCAATCGCGCAAGGTTTCTTCACTCGCATGGTTATTACCGCCCGCAAAGGTCTTAAACGTCAGGGCACTGATACGTACCGGCTGTTCTTCCGTTTTGCTCAGGACGATTAGATCGGCAGCGCGTTCAATGGCGCGGGCGGCGGCGTGCAGCTCGTGCAGACGGCTGGGCAACAGATGCTGCACCTCGGCCTGTACCCGCCAAGCGGCGTTCTTCTCGCGGTAAAAGATGAGCGCGAGCGCAAGTTGATCGCCATATCCGCTAAATTCATCGGTAAGCGCCAATTCATCGGCAACCAGATCGCACGTCTTCCCCAGACTGTAACGCTGCGGTTGCTGACTAAACCGGATACGCAATTCTTCGCGCACCGCATCGGCGTTGCTGTAAGGCAAAACAAGGTAGGTTTGACCGGCCATACTGCTGGCCAGATGCGTATTGGCAAAGGTGAAAGTCTCAGCGATGCTCAGGGCACACTCGCCACAGACCGGAAAATTGCGATGTGCGGCATTGGCGCGAAAACCACCGGCGATGCTGCCGCGATTATTCAAGTTGTAGCAGGCCAATACCGCATAGTTGCCATAGACGCGCACGGCGTCGCGTCCGCACACCGCACAGCAGCCGCTATCGCGTGCGCCACCTTTGTCGGCGAAAGACTCCGTGACCTGACGCACCAGCGCCTCCCGCATTTCAGGCCAACCATGCACCGGCTGCATCTGCGCATCAGCCCAGTAGACATAGCCGCGATGGGTCTTGTCGTCGATACCGGCTTGCTGACGCGCAGTTTCGACCTCAGTCCAGATGGTGTCTTGATGCGTGCGAAAGGTCTCACCAGAGGCATGGAGCCAAGCGCGTTGTTCGGGGCTAAACTCCGCTGCCTTAGCACAGAGCACACCCTGATTGCCCTGATAGGTACGCACGCCGCACCATTCACCCGCCGGCCCGAAGCACAGTGCCAAGCCACGATCATAGAGATCGGGCATTCCTTCGTTGAGCCGCTCCCAGCTCGCACGCTCAGGTAAACAACGTGCCAGTTCGTATAAACGATGAAACATGCGAATCCAACGCCTCCGTGTGTGTTCAGTGTTTGCGATTAAATCAGCATTGAGAACACGAAGCCAATGTCACAAGCTTGTGACTCAAGGTTCGGCACAGGTAAGGCGTCAGTCACCTCAAAAACGTGTTTCGCCAGCCATCCACGTAGAGCCAAGCCACCTACTTGCCCTATACTACCGTGCTTCTTTCAGCGTTAAGTGTCACGAAGCGCGAACTTCATGAATCCCGATCTGAGCCGCCTCCAATCCTATCCCTTCGAGAAGCTCGCCGCGCTCACGCAGGGCATCACCCCGCCCCGCGAGCGCGACCCGATTGGGTTGCAGATCGGCGAACCGAAACACCCGACGCCGAGTTTGATTGCCGAAGCGTTGCTGGCGCATCTGCATCGGCTCTCGGTCTACCCGACCACACGCGGCCTGCCCGAACTGCGCACCGCGATTGCCGACTGGTTGCGGGTGCGGTTTCAAGCAGCTGATGGCGCACCGCTGATTGTTGATCCTGAGCAGCAGATTTTGCCGGTCAATGGGACGCGTGAGGCGTTGTTTGCGATTGCACAAGCGGTTGTAGATCGCACCCGCCCCGCGCCGCTCGTGTTAATGCCAAATCCCTGCTATCAAATTTATGAAGGCGCGGCAGTATTAGCTGGAGCCGAACCGCAGTATTTAGCCTGTCATGCTGCAAATGGTTTTATTCCTGATTTTAATCGCGTAGACGCTGCAACTTGGGAACGCTGTCAATTACTCTATATTTGCTCACCCGGTAATCCAACCGGCGCAGTGCTCGATCAAGCAACGCTGATGCGTTTAATTGAACTCGCCGAACAGTATGATTTTGTTATTGCGTCTGATGAATGCTATGGCGATTTATATCAAGATGACAGCGCCCCGCCACCGGGCTTATTACAAGCCGCTGCTGCACTAGGTAAGACAGATTTTGCCCGCTGCATCATGTTTCATAGCTTATCCAAACGCTCAAATGCTCCGGGCTTGCGCTCGGGATTTGTCGCCGGTGACGCCACGTTAATTCGCAATTTTCTCGCCTATCGAACCTATCACGGCTGCGCGATGTCATTGCCGGTGCAATATGCCAGCCTAGCTGCTTGGCGTGATGAAGCGCATGTCCGCGAAAATCGCCGGCTGTATCGTGAGAAATTCACTGCCGTGAGCGCCATTCTCAGCGATGTGCTACCGATTGAAATCCCAGCAGGCGGCTTTTTTCTGTGGCTCGCCACTCCAATTCCTGACACCGATTTTGCTCGCGAGCTGTATTTGCAAGAGCATGTCACGGTGTTACCGGGGCGTTTTCTCTCGCGTGCTATCAATGGCGAGGATCCCGGCGCTGACCGCGTGCGGATTGCCTTAGTTGCGCCGCTAGATGAATGCGTTGATGCCGCAAAACGGATGCGTGCTTTTATTGAACGCCTCGGTTATCAACGCTAAATATCAATACAGCGGCGCTGAATGACTCAAAACATTGGTACGAATCATTCCTTCTTTCACCACACACACTAGAGCAGCAATAAGCGACATGACCGATCAAGTCAATATTATTCTCGAAGCCTTCGAGCGCCGTGCCGAGATTACCCCGCGTACTGTTGAAACCCATGTGCGCGATGCGGTGCAGGATGTCATCACCCGCCTCGATCAGGGCACAGTGCGGGTTGCTGAAAAGCATGACGGTGAATGGATCGTCAATGAATGGGTAAAAAAAGCGGTGCTATTGTCATTTCGGATTGAAGATAACGCTTTTATGAAAGGCGGTTTCACCAATTATTATGACAAGGTGCCATCAAAATATGCGGATGCTAATTCACGCGAATTTCGTGATGGCGGAGTGCGTGTGGTACCGCCCGCGACGGCGCGGCGTGGTGCTTATATCGCATCGGGCTGTGTTTTAATGCCATCCTATGTGAATATCGGTGCCTATGTTGATTCCGGTACGATGGTTGATACCTGGGCAACAGTCGGTTCCTGTGCGCAGATTGGGAAAAATGTGCATCTGTCGGGCGGCGTTGGAATTGGCGGTGTATTAGAGCCGGTGCAGGCCGCGCCGACTATTATTGAAGATCATTGTTTTATCGGCGCTCGCTCAGAAATTGTTGAGGGCGTGATTGTCGGTGAAGGCGCGGTAATTTCAATGGGTGTGTATATCGGTCAAAGCACCAAGATTTATAACCGTGAAACTGGCGAAATCAGCTATGGGCGCGTGCCACCGGGAGCGGTTGTGGTGTCGGGGAATTTACCGGCCAAAGATGGCAGTCACAGCCTGTATTGTGCGGTGATTATTAAGCAGGTTGATGCCAAAACCCGCAGCAAAGTTGGCATTAATGAACTGCTACGTGATATTTAACGCTGGAATTGTTTTAGATTGATGTTGAACCGCACAGGCGCAAAGAACGCAAAGATTTTTAATTAAAAAATAAAAAACTAAAAATTCTTCTTTGTGTCCTTTGCGCCTTTGCGGTTCAAATAATACCTTCGCAACGACGAGGCTTCGTGCATGTCGCCCACGCTTGAATTGGCTTGTGAACTCATCGCTCGCCCGTCGGTCACGCCCGACGATCACGGCTGTCAGGAGCTGATTGGCAACCGACTGGCCGCGCTCGGTTTTGCGGTCGAAGCCATGCCTTTTGGTGAGGTCACGAATCTCTGGGCGCGGCGCGGCACCGAGGGGCCGTTGCTCTGTCTGGCCGGACACACCGATGTCGTTCCGGCTGGCCCGCTCGATCTGTGGGACTCTGACCCCTTTGAGCCAGTGATCCGCGACGGTATGCTCTATGGGCGCGGCGCGGCGGATATGAAGGGATCCGTTGCCGCGATGGTGACGGCGCTGGAAACCTTTGTTCGCGCTCATCCCGACCATCGGGGATCGCTCGCCGTGCTGCTTACCAGCGACGAGGAAGGCCCGGCAATCAACGGAACGGCGAAAGTTATCGAACGGCTCCAACAGCGCGGCGAGCAGATCGACTACGCGCTAGTCGGCGAGCCGTCGAGCCGCGAACGGCTTGGCGATGCCATCAAAAATGGGCGACGTGGCAGTTTGTCGGGTTTTTTGACTATTCACGGCAAACAGGGGCATGTCGCCTATCCGCATTTGGCCAATAATCCATTTCATGCCGCTGCCGCTGCATTAGCGGCGCTCTGTGCGGAAATCTGGGATCACGGTAATGCCTATTTTCCGCCGACCAGTTTTCAAATCGCTAATCTCAATATGGGCACTGGCGCAGAAAATGTCATTCCAGGTCAATTAGACGCGCAATTTAATCTGCGCTTTTCGACTGAACTCGACCCCGATACGATTAAGCGCCGCGTGCGCGGGATTCTCGATCAGGGCGATTTTGATTACGAACTGTCGTGGCGTTTATCTGGCTCGCCCTTTTTAACGCCGGTTGGGGAATTAGTCGAAGCCGCTCGCACAGCAATTCGTGACATCTGCGATCTTGAAACCGAACTCTCAACCAGCGGCGGCACGTCAGACGGGCGTTTTATTGCGCCGACTGGTGCGCAAGTGGTTGAACTCGGCCCGCTCAACGCGACAATTCATCAGGTCGATGAATGCGTCGCGGTCGCTGATTTAGATGCGTTACAGCGGATTTATGTGCGGATGATGGAGCAGTTGTTACAGTAGGGTACGCATTGCGTACCCTACTGGCTGATAACTGGCAGCTATCACGGCGGCCCGGCTGAATCCGGTAAAATAATATTCAGCTCCAATACTTCATGTGATTCAGCCAGCTCATATTTCACCGACACCGTATTCATGTCTACTTCGACATATTTACGGATTACCGCAAGAATTTCTTGTTCAAGCTGCGGTAAATACGACGGCTTATCCCGAGCGATTCGATCACGGGCCACAAGAATCTGCAAACGCTCTTTGGCGATACTGGCATTACCCACTTTTTGGGGCGGGCGCGTGGTTGCAAAATAGTCGAGCAGACCCATGATTTACCCCTTGAAGATGCGGCTAAATAGGCCCTTTTTCTCTGGATGCAGGAAACGATGTGGCACATCATCGCCTAAATAACGCGCTACCATGTCGCCATAGGCTTGACCGGCATCGCTTTCGCGGTCGAGAATGACCGGAATCCCGGCATTGGAGGCACTGAGCACAGCTTTTGATTCGGGAATCACACCAAGTAGCCGCAATGACAGAATGTCTTGTACATCATCGACACTCAGCATTGCGCCATTGGCCACACGGAGCGGATCATAGCGCGTCAAGAGTAAATATTCGCGAACCGGTTCTTGACCGGTTTCAGCGCGTTTAGAACGGCTGGATAAAATCCCTAGCATTCGATCCGAATCACGCACCGATGAGACTTCGGGATTAGTCACAACAATCGCATCATCGGCAAAATACATCGCCATATAAGCGCCGTGCTCAATACCAGCCGGTGAATCACAGACGATAAAATCATAATTATCGGCTAATTCCGTCAGCACGCGCTCAACGCCATCTTTGTGCAGCGCATCTTTATCGCGGGTTTGTGACGCCGGTAAAATATAGAGGCTATCGCAGCGTTTATCGCGGATTAGCGCCTGATTGAGCGTGGATTCGTTGTTAATCACGTTGATAAAATCATACACAACGCGCCTTTCACACCCCATAATCAGATCCAGATTGCGCAGACCGACATCAAAATCGATGACGACGGTTCGTTTGCCGCGCTGCGCTAACCCCATTGATAAGGCGGCAGCAGTCGTGGTTTTACCGACCCCACCTTTACCCGAGGTGATCACGATGATTCTTGCCAAGGTCACACCCTCCTGTGGGGGTTCCGCTCCGATTGACGGCGCGGCGGAAAGTCATAAGTTATTACAGTTTTTCGATACGCAGAATGTTGTGATCCAGAAAAACCTGAACCGGAACTCGGCGCAATTCACTTGGAATTCCTTCGCTGACACGATAATTGCCAGCGATGGAAATTAATTCAGCCTGAAGATCATGGCAAAAGATGCGTGCTTCCAAATTGCCGCTCATTCCGGCCAGTGCCCGTCCGCGCAAGGTGCCATAAACATGAATATTCCCGTCAGCCATTAATTCAGCCCCGGAGCTGACTTGCGCAACAATCGATAAATCACCGCCTGCGGCATAAATCCGCTGCCCCGAGCGCACCGGCTTGGTAATCAGCATAAACGCTGAATCCGATTGCTGCGTCGGCGGATGATCGGCGATGGTCAGTGGCCCAATGGGTTTTGGCGGTGCAGCCGAAGTTTTCGGTTCCGCAGGTGTGCTGGACGCGACCGCGTTGCGCCGCGTTGGGGCGTCGCGCAAGACCGCTAATTCCAGTGCTTCTGCCGCCGCTGCGTGTTCCCGTGTGCCACCGCGCACCCCAACCGGAATCATGCCATAGCTACGCAACAGTCCGATGAGCGGCGCAAGTGCAATGGTCAGTTGGCGTTTGACCAGCTCGCTCAGGTCGATGACCACCGGCGTATGACGGAAAAAATCGGGGGCTTTTTCCACTTTAGCGCCCAGCCGCAACGCGAGGGCTTCGAGATCAGCGTCAAAGAGCCGAATCACCGGCAGTGTAAAACTGCTGGTTTTAAGCTCGAACGCACCGGCACTCTGAGCGGTATGTGCTGAAACAGTCGATTTTTCGGCCATGGTGTTGGGCGTGCGCGACAGGCGTGAGTGTGGTCTGCGGCGGTCGTCAAGTCGCTGCGCGGCGGGCGCATCGAGCCGAACAGCAGCGGGAGCAGGATCGCGCATGGCGCGTTATCCCGTACCCTGACATGGCCGGAGCGCGGCGCTTAACCCGGTGGCCATTGCAGTGGCCGCCCGCCGAGGACGTGCAAATGTAAATGGAACACGGTCTGACCGGCCTCGGCATTGCAGTTAATCACGGTACGATAGCCGCGCTCGGCAATGCCCGCCTCACGCGCCACCTGTGCGGCTACGAGCAGCAATTTTCCAAGTAATTCAGCATCTTCGGGGCCAGCGGCATCGAGCGTCGGAATCGGCTTGCGCGGAATCACCAACAGATGTGTCGGTGCCTGCGGGCTGATGTCACGGAACGCGACCACATCCTCATCTTGATAGACGAGATCGACGGCGATCTCACCAGAGGCGATTTGGCCAAAAATGGTGTCGGACACGAATGGGGTTTCCTTCAATTTAAAGTATGGGCTGGTAGCTGGCCGCTGTTACACAACATCCCGCCGCCCGGCGAAGGCCAGCGCCAGCGTGCCGCTGTCGAGATATTCGAGTTCGCCACCCAACGGTACACCCTGTGCAATGCGAGTCACGCGGATGCCGTACCGCGCTGCACGTTCGGTAATCAACTGCGCGGTGGCGCGGCCTTCAACCGTCGGGCTAATGGCCAAAATGATCTCGGTGATGGCTTCATCACGCAGGCGAGTTTCCAGCATGTTCAAGCCGAGTTCATCCGGGCCGATGCCATCGAGCGGCGAGAGTCGCCCACCGAGCACAAAATACTGGCCACGATAATCTGTCGCCTGTTCGAGTGCGACCACTTCCGAGGGCTGCTCGACAATGCACAACAGCGCCGCATCGCGCTGTGGATTAGCGCAGAGGGCGCAAAGGTCGTGTTCAGTCAGGGTACGGCAGCGGGTACAGCGCCGAATGGCAACCATCGCTTCGGCCATCACCCGCGCCAACTGTGCGCCGCCGTCGCGGTCACGCTCTAGCAAATAAAAAGCGATGCGGCGTGCTGATTTTGGCCCCACGCCCGGCAAGCAGCGTAGGGCGTCGATCAATTGATTCAGCAGCGACCGCTCGCCCACGCGCCACCCGTTTGGGTTATGACCAGGGCAGCTTCATGCCCGGCGGCAGCGGCATTCCGGCGGTCAGCTCGCTCATGGTCTCTTTGGCTTTTTCGGCGATGCGCTGACTGGCGGCATTGATCGCGGCGGTAATCAGGTCTTCGAGCATCTCTTTATCATCGCTCATCAGCGATGGGTCGATCTCAACGCGCTTGGCCTGATGCTGGCCAGTGAGCGTGACCTTGACCAGACCGCCGCCGGCCTCGCCGATGGTTTCTTCTTGCGCCAGACGCGCCTGCGCCTGCTGCATGTCTTCTTGCATCTTCTGCGCCTGCTTGAGCAGACCACCTAGACCAGGTGCCTTCATAACTTGTGCTACCTCAAGAGTGATGATACGCGCCCGCTGCTGCTGGCGCTTGGATGCGACCGATCAAATCGGTGAGCGAATCCTGCCTAAAAATTGGATCGGCTGTGTTTTATGTTTTAGTCACCGAGCGGACGAATGCTCCCCGGTGCCCAATCCGCCTCAAACGTCTCGCGCAGAGCGCGGGCGACTGAATCGGCTTCGAGCTGTTCAACAGCCGTATGCTGACGAACGACGGCTTCGCGGGTTTGGCGTTGCGCGATGGTTTCCTGTTCGGGATGCGCAATCTTGATCTCTAGCTCAATGGTCTGCCCGAGCGCCTGTTCAATGCCGCTCTTGAGCCGATTCAAGGTCATATTGGTGCGTAGCCCGGCGGTCGATGGGTCAAGATCGAGCCGCAAACGTCCGGCACTGAACTCGCGAAAAGCGCAGTTAGTCGCTAACTGATTAGCAAGGCCGCCGAGGGACGACAAGCGCCCGACCAGTTGCCGCCAGTCATCGGCATTGTCGAGCTTCATCGGGCCGGCGGCAGGTTCCGATGGGGTCGGCGTGCGCGTCACTGGTGCTGATGTAACTACTACCGCTGCTGGCGCGTGCGCGGGCGATGCGGAAGCTGAGGTTAAAACCGCCGCCGATTCCCGTCGGAGCAGTGCGGCATCGGTCGCCGGACGAAACGCCAGCGCCCGCAATAGCACCATTTCCAGTCCGCCGCGTGGATCGGGCGCAAGCGGTAAATCCTGCTGTCCGGTCAGCGCAACCTGATAAAACAGTTGCACATCTTCCGGCGCAAGCTGCGTAGCCAGTGCCAGCAATCGGGCGCGGTCGGGATCATCTGCCGCGAGCGTGGTCGGCACCTGTTGGATCAGCGCCAGCTGATGTAACAAGCCGATCAACTCGCGCAGTAATTCGGCAAAATCAGGTGTCATCGCTGCCACTCGCGCCACTGCGTCGAGCACCGCCGCGCCATCACCTGCCGCGAGCGCATCGAGAATATCCAGCGCCAAATCCCCGCTTACCGTGCCGAGCATGGCGCGGGTTTCGGCTTCAATCACGCGCCCACCGCCGAAGGCAATTGCCTGATCGAGCAAACTGAGCGCATCGCGCAAACTGCCATCAGCGGCCCGCGCCAGCAGCGGCAGCGCATTCGGCTCGAATGCTAACCCCTCTTGCTGCAACACATAGGTCAGGCGGTCGGCAATCTCGCCGGGCAATAAACGGCGCAAATTGAGCTGCAAACACCGCGAGAGCACCGTAACTGGAATTTTTTGCGGATCGGTGGTCGCCAACAAAAATTTCACATGTGGCGGCGGCTCTTCGAGCGTTTTGAGCAGCGCGTTAAAACTATGCCCCGAAAACATGTGTACCTCGTCGATCAGGTACACCTTAAACCGTGCCCGCGCTGGCGCGTAAGGAACGTTTTCGAGTAGCTCGCGGGTTTGGTCAACTTTGGTGCGCGAGGCGGCATCGACTTCGAGCAGATCAACAAAACGTCCGCTGTCGATCTCGCGGCACGCCGCACACACCCCGCACGGATGCGAGCTAATACCCTGTTCGCAGTTGAGTGCCTTCGACAGAATCCGCGCCAGCGTGGTTTTGCCGACGCCACGGGTGCCGGTGAACAGATAGGCGTGATGGAGTTGATCGCGGTCGAGCGCGTTAGATAACGCACGCACGACATGCTGTTGCCCGACCATATCGTCGAACGACCGAGGACGCCATTTACGGGCAAGTACTTGATAAGACATGGCGCGATTATATCAGTCCGAACTTGGACAGCGGGCGCGGAATCGCGGGGGGAATAGAGGCCGGATGGCAACGATTGGGTGGCAACCTACACCAGCCACACCCCGGCACCCGATTCCACCGCTGCGGCTGCTCCCTTCCGGGCCTGACCGGGTTCACGGTTTCACGTTGCGAGGGGACCGATGCAGGCCACCATGACGCTCACTCGGCGACCGACGGCCAGCCAAAGTGAGCGCGAAGCGTAGCAGAGACCGACGGGGAACACAAATCTCAGCCGCTTGACTGCCATTGGTGCTCAACAATGGGGCCAGAGTATGCGATCAAAGCGCCCGCAATAGTTCGCGCACCAGGCGCGGGCCGCGATAAATCAGGCCGGTATACAGTTGGATCAGATCGGCACCGGCGGCGAGCTTGGCGCGTGCGCCCTCGGGATCGAGAATGCCACCGACGCCGATGATGACGGGCGCGGGGCCGACCGCCGAGCGCACCTGCGCAAGCAGTTCGGTCGAGCGCGACAGCAGCGGGCGACCCGATAATCCACCGCTCAGGCCCTCGGTAGAGCTGATGAGACCATCAAAACAAATCGTGGTGTTGGTGAGAATCAGCCCGCTGGCTCCGGCGGCGAGTGCCGCTTGCGCACACGCAATAGCCTCATCTTCAGCCAGATCGGGGGCTAACTTGACCAGCAGTGGCCGCGGACGACTCAGGCGCTGATTGGGCTGTTGAATGGCATCGAGAATGCGGACGACCTCATCGACCCGTTGTAGATCGCGCAAGCCGGGGGTGTTCGGGCTGGAGATGTTGACGACGACATAATCGGCCAGCTCGCCTAATTGCTCAAAACTGTGGCGATAGTCGGCAGCGGCCTGTTCAGCCGGTGTAATTTTGGATTTGCCGAGATTGATGCCGAGCGGGATTTCAGGCAGACCGCGTGCGCGGAGCCGCTGGAGCCGTCGCGCCATCGCCGCCGCGCCGTCGTTATTAAAACCCATGCGGTTGATGAGGGCATCATCGGCGGTGAGGCGGAACAGACGCGGACGCGGATTGCCGGGCTGCGGATGCGCGGTGACGGTGCCGACCTCGACGAACCCGAAGCCGAGTGCTTGCCAAGCGGGAACCGCTTCGCCCTGTTTATCTAGCCCAGCGGCCAGACCGACGGGATTGGGAAAGCGCAAGCCCATCACGTCCCGCGCCAGCGTCGGACGGCGGGCGCTATCGTGTGGCGGCAGTCGCCCATCGAACAGCGCCGACCAGCGGGCAAGCAGACCGAGGGTGAGGTTGTGGGCGCGTTCGGGATCGAGTTTGAACAAAAGGGCGCGAGTGAGTGGCCAGGGTGGGGTCATCAGCATCAGAAGCGTGATTCCTGTGGTGGGAGCGGGGAAAATTGAGACAGGATTAACAGGATCATTCAGGATGAACAGGATTTTTAATAAGATGATTGATATGCAATTTTTGTTATTAAAATCCTGTCAATCTTGAATCATCCTGTTAATCCTGTCGAATATCCCGCACCGTCTCTAACATCGCCAACGCTTCGGTAAACTGCAATCCCTCTAATGCCACTGCCAGCGTCTGCGTTGTCTGCTCGCCATACACCGCCAGCAATTCCGCTTCTAATTCTGTAAATAATCGCCGCGCCGCTTGCGGGCGATTGGCGCTCAATGCCGCCCGCAATTGCTGGAGCTTATCGCTGTCTACTTGGGTGCTATCAGCCAGCGACGGCACGGTCGATAGCACGGACGCCTCACCTAAATAAGCGGTCAGCGTCTGGCGTAATTGCTCAAAACAGGCGCGAAGTTGCGTCGAATGCGCGGTTAACAGCGCCGGATCAACGGCATTTTCCGCTTTGAGTGCCGCTTCAAGTACGCCCGCAAGCTCGGCTAATTCCAATGCGCCGAGATTCGCTGCCGCGCCGCGCAAACCGTGCAGCCGCGCCGCTGCGCTCATCAGTGCGCCGTTGGATAAATCTGCTGCAATCAAGCGTGGTAGATCGCCAATGTCCGTTAAAAAACGACACAGCAAGCGCCGTGCGAGACCCAAATCGCCCTGCGTTAATTGTTGCAAGCGATTGGGATCAATGCCCGGAATGTGCAGTAACGCGGCTGTAACTGTCGCCGAATCTGATATCTGTGCCGACGCGAGCGGACACGCTGGAGCCGTGATTGCTTGACCGGCCCAGCGTTCCAGAATTGCCACTAATGCTTCCAGCTCGACTGGCTTAGCTAAAAAATCATTACAACCGGCTTCGCGGGTGCGCTGCTGTTCGTCGCGGAGCACGCCTGCACTGAGCGCAATCACCGGCAAATCCTGCAAACCCAATTCGTGCCGGATTGCCAGTGTCGCCCGCAGGCCATCGAGCACCGGCATTTGCACATCCATCAACACGACATCGAAGGCGTGCGCATCGCGGCGCAACAGTTCGAGCGCCTCAGCTCCGTGGAGTGCAGTGGTCGCATGTGCGCCTTCCAACCGCAATAACTGTGCGACCACATCGAGATTCAGCCGGTTATCATCGACCGTCAACACGCGCAAACCGCCGAGCCTCATGCCGCGTGGTCGCTGTACCGGCGCGGTGGGTGCTGCTGTCTCGGCGATCTCAGTGGGCGCGGTGGGCGCGGTTCGCGCCAGCGTCAATTCAAACCAAAATAAACTGCCCTCACCGGCATGGCTTTCAACACCAATCGTGCCGCCCATCAGTTCGACTAGCCGTTTGCTGATCGATAACCCTAGCCCAGTGCCGCCGTAGCGCCGCGCAATGCTGGCATCAGCTTGCGTAAACGGGGTGAACAGATGCGCTTGCGTCTCCGGTGCAATGCCAATGCCGCTGTCTTGTACGGCAAATAGTAAACAGGCGTGTTCTGCGGTGAGTGAGAGCGGCTCGATCCACAGCCGTACCGTCCCCTGTTCGGTGAACTTGATCGCGTTACTGACCAGATTGGTCAAAATTTGCTCCAGCCGCAGTGGATCGGTGAGCACCTGACCGACGAACTCAGGTGGCGGAACAATCGCCAGTGTCAGACCTTTGCCCCGTGCGGCGTCGCCCTGAATCGCTTCGATGCGCTTTAACACGGTCGCTAACTGACAGGGGCGCACTTCAATAGCGATCTGATTGGCCTCGATCTTGGCGAGATCGAGAATATCGTTGCTGATTTGCAGCATCGTATGTCCAGCGAGCCGGATGTGCTGCACCAGCGCACACTGCTCCGGCGGCAGTTCGGCCTGCTCTAATACCTGAGTTAAGCCAATCACGGCATTGAGCGGCGTGCGCAGTTCGTGGCTCATGTGCGCCAGAAAATCACTTTTGGCTAGGGTCGCGGCTTCGGCGGCAAGCTTGGCTTCCAGCAGCGCCTGTTCAGTCTGTTTACGTTCGGTGATGTCGCTGGCCAGCCCGTCAACAATGACTTCATCATCGAGCACGCGGCGCTGAATCGACCGATCACGTAGCCAGCGCCACGCACCGGAGCGCGTGCGGATGCGATATTCGAGATCAAAGGGCGTGCCCTGCTCAAACGCCCGCAGTGCAGTTTGAATGCGTGGTTGATCGTCAGGATGAATCAAACGCGACCACAAAAAGGGATCGGCTTGCAAGTCGGCGAGCCGATAGCCGAACACGACTTCAACCTGAATTGACCAAAACAGCCCGCCGCGTTTATCCGAAAACGAATAAACGATATCTGGCGAGCCTTCGACTAAACTGCGATAGCGTTCTTCACTCTCGCGCAGGGCGCGGGCGGCACGTTTGCGCTCGCTGACATCGCGCGTAGTGCTGATAAAAACGTTGCGTCCGTTGATCTGTGCGCCCTGAATGCTGACTTCAGCGTCATAGAGACTGCCGTCTTTGCGACGGTGGCGCGTGAGAATGAGTTGATTGACCGAGAGCGGATCGGCAAAGCCAGCGCAGATGTCGGCTTCGGTTAAGTCGGCATCAACATCCCACGAATGCAGCGTCAGTAATTCCGTGTGGCTATAGCCGAGCAGTTCGGCAAAGCGGGCGTTGGCTTCAATCAGCCGATGTTCAGCGTTGAAAATTGCCACACCATCGCGGGAATGCTCAATCAGCGCCCGTCGCCATTCGGCTTCATTGATAAGCGCCAGTTGTGCGGTTTTTTCAACGCTCGTATCGTGCCAAACGGCGACAAAGCACGGACGACCATCGAGCTGGGCGAGTTGAATGCCAACCTGCACATCGAGAATCCGCCCATCTTTGCAGCGGTGGCGGTTGTCAATGCGAACGCGCCCATGCTTTTTAACCCAGCCCTGTAAATTAGCGCGAATGGTTGTTTCGTCTAGGTCAACCTGAATCTCCATCAACGAGCGGCCAACTAATTCCTCGCGGGTATAGCCGAGCAGACGGCAAGCGGTATCGTTGACTTCGATAAAGTGGAGGGTTTCGGCATCGACCAGTTCAATGGCATCACCGGCCTGATTGAAGATCAGACGATAGAGTTCATCGCGTTCGCGCAACGCTTCGCGGATATCGGGCGGTGCGCTATGGCCCGAGGCGGGTGGGGAGTGCTCCTCGGGGGTTTTGGCTCTATCCATCCTAAAGTCTCGCCGGTTGAGGTCGGATCGCGGTGCGCGATTGTCCGAGCAGAGACTTCTGAAAGCTATGACGGAAATCACTCACGTAATCCGTCAATATGTGTCAATGTCCAGCGATGCGCACGGATGCGCATACTGCTATAGACCGGCGCGGAACGCAATTTAGCGAGGTCGCAACCCGATCACAGTCCGTAGGGTTCGCGGTACCAATCGCGCAGAATTTTCAGATCACGGGCGGGCAAATAATCATACGCACCCATCAGATCCGAATGCACCGCCTCAGCTAATTTATGTGAGACCGCCCGACTGGTGAGCATGTGGAAATACCAAGCGAAGGGATAACCGGCCTCGCGGTCAAAACCGTGAATCTGATTGGCAAGTTTGGCCCCGCGAGCGACTGCACCATCTGGCAGCGTCGGAATGCGCCCCGTGAGTGCGGATACCGGCTTGGCGCTCAAGCGCCCCTCGCCGTCACGATCCAGATATTCGCGGATCGCTAACACCCATTGATGACAAAATGACTCAGATTCGGCTGCTGAACTG
This sequence comes from Allochromatium warmingii, assembly GCF_900107145.1. GTDB lineage: Bacteria > Pseudomonadota > Gammaproteobacteria > Chromatiales > Chromatiaceae > Thermochromatium > Thermochromatium warmingii. The sequence continues at coordinate 18,168 of NZ_FNOW01000025.1, forward strand.
CGATCCCAGTCGGCCAAAAAGCGTTTTAATGTCCGTCCGGCGTCGGGCGAGTCCATGAACTCGGCAATTGGCGTCAGCCGCCGAAACACAAAGCGCGGCGCACCAATCGGATCGGGCTGGAGACGCGGAAACTCAAACGGATCGACAAATTCGGCCAGCGTCTCGGGGAACCAATCGGGATCGGTCAAAGTGCGATCTAAGACTTCTTGCAGTTCTTCGATTTCGATTTGCACAAAATCCCGCGCCAATGGGCCGGTCGGTGCCACCAGATAATGTGTGCGCCCATTGAAGCGCGTAGCGAAATATTGGACATCGGCGAGCTTAAATAACAATTCGTCAACATCGCCACCGGATTCCGCCTCCGCCCAATCGGCCAGATGGTGCGCGATGCGCTGGCCATCGAGATCGACCACGCCGCCGAGTCGATGCCAACCGGAGCGCGTCAGCACCTGACGCAATTCTAGTTCGGGCAAGGCGGCCTGAATCGCGGCAAGCAGCATTTCCAGATCGGCACCGGCGGGCAGTTCCTGACAAAGCTGCGCCAGCCGCACGCTGGCTGTTGCTTCGGGAATGAGCATTTGCGTGGGCGCATCGTCAAGCATGGGCGCTGACCTCAGCTAAGAGCACGCCGGTTGCGCACGCGAGATCGCCGGTCAGGGTCAGGCAGTGGGCGCGGCCATCGACGAGATACAGATTAAAGTGTTCATCAGTTAAAAACGGCTCATCTGCGCCGAGTTCGTCGTCTAAGCAGGTACTAAAATGCAGTGGGCTAAACTGCTCGCGCAGTGCGGCCAACATCGGCGCATTCAGACCAGCGCGGCGAACGATGGCGGCAATCTGCTCGATCTGGATCGCTTCGATCATGCCTCGGCCTCGTCGCGCTCAAAGCGCACCCGCGCCTCCGGTGCATGGCCCATCACTTTGGCTAACCAGGGTGGCGCATGACCGGCGAGCACGCCTTGCAGCGCCTGCAACCGCTCGCGGATCGGGCCGCCAGCGGCATCTTTGATCGGGTGAATATCGCGCTTGACCACTTTTGCCGCTGCTGGGCCGCCGATGGACGCGACATAGAGCACCTGACAATCGGCAATCAAGCTGGCGCGATAGGCATTGCGGTCATCACCGGCTTGGGATTCATCGACCGAGCGCACATCGATCAAGCGCAGATCAGTTGCTGAAACCTGATAAATCAAAAACCGCCGAGCGGCCCCAAAATGGCCATCGAGGTCTTCGCCATGATCCGATGCACAGGCGACGCGGATTGAATCGGGCATATCGCCGTCGGCATAGGGTTCGACAGCGGGCGGCGGTTCGGCGGAATCGAGGCCCGCGCCCTGCAAAATCGCCAACGCGGCTTTGAGTTCCGCCTGATCGAGATGCGCCAATTCGCCATCTCCGGCCTGCTTTAAATCCTTCACACGCACAGCGGCGAGCCGCTCGGCACTCGGCGGCAACCCCACAAGATCGGCCAACACCCGCAGCAGACGCGCCGGATCGGTATCGGGCAACGTGCGTGCTGCCAAGCCGATGCGCAGTGCCATATCTTCGGTCAGCGTGGTGGTAGCCATTTGAATCTCCTGCCGCGTGGCGTGAGTTTAGTTGCGTTGAACCGCAAAGGCGCAAAGAGCACAAAGAAAAATATTAAAATTAAATATTAAAAAACTTTGTATTCTTTGCGCCTTTGCGGTTTGAAACAATTCAAATCATTCAAGCCGGAACGATACAGCCGTCTTCCATGCAGGCTTCCATGCACTGCGGCGTGCCGGGTTCACCGTCGCCTTCGCATTCACTGCACGTATTGGCGTCGATCTTATAAACGCCCTTAAAAGGCGTAATCGACATCGTCGGGCATACCGGCTCACAATCACCGCACGCAGTGCAGAGATCTTTAACGATTTTCAGCGCCATGAGTTATCTCCTGTATTGGGTTCATTCATCACCGCGCTTAAAGCGCAATGTTGTTGGAAAACTGGGCGGTGGGCTAATGGGATCGATATACCAGCGCGAACCATCGGTTAATACCACCTCACCGCCCCAAGTTTCCGGTGTATCAGTTTCTACAGAGGAGATCGTCTCCTCCATATCTTTTTTCGCGACGTAGAAGAGTAAGTCTCCGGCGTCGTTTTTGCGAATCATCACGTTGGGCATCGGAATCTCGCTTGGTCTGTAGTGCGGGTTTTTTTGAACCGCAAAGGACGCAAAGCACGCAAAGGATTTTTAAAAAATTATAAATAATCTTAGTGTGCTTTGCGCCTTTGCGGTTACAAACTTAAATTCCGACTCAGCGTACCAGATCGTAATTGAAGTCAGTCACGCCCATTTCGCGGGTCTCTTCGTCGAGACGCTCCAGCACTGCATTCACCAGCGTCGTCAGCATATACATTGCACCCTCATATCCCAAAGTGGTCATACGATGCAAATGATGACGGTCGAAAATCGGGAAACCGAGACGAATCAACGGCACCTCAAAGGCTTTACCCTTATGCAGCGTATCGCGCTGAATAAACTTGCCGTAGCTGTTGCCAATCAGGAAATCCGGCTTATCGGTAAAGCACAGCGAACGCAGGTGCCATAAATCTGCGCCGATATACACCGTCCCACCGGCACCATAGGGCGAACTGGCCAGCACTTTTTCAACTTCTTTTTTCCAACGCTTATTCGCGTGATTGCACAGAATATGCGTCGGTTCCGCGCCCAATTCGAGCAAGAACTTTGTCAGACCCAGCACAAAATCCGCATCACCATAGAGCGCGAATTTCTTACCATGTAACCAGGTATGGCTATCGGTCATCATATCGACCAAGCGCCCGCGCTCTTTGGTCAGAGATGCTGGAATTTCTTTACCAGTCAGGCGCGAAACCGTCATTAAAAACTCATCCGTCCATTCCAAGCCCATTGGAATATTGACGTGATTGACCGGATGCTTCCAAGTAATTTCAGCGAATTTCTTGGTTTTGGGCAACTGCCACGGCTGAAGCAGCAGTGTATCAATGGCATTGGGTGCGTCTTTCATTTCCGCAAGCGGCGTGCCACCGGCATACATGCGGAATTCGCCATCCGCCGGCGTATCCAGCACCTCAGTTGGATCGCACAGCAGGCTATAACCGACGCCCATTTCCTGCATCATGCGGTGCATGACGCGATAATTACCCAGATAGGTTTCAAATCCGGGCACAATGTTAATCTTGCCATTGGAGCCGACAACCTTGTCCTCCATCTGATTCAGCGTGAAATACCGCTGAATGCCCTCAAACATATTATCCCAGCCGGTGGTATGACTGCCGACAAAGCTCGGAGTATGGGCAAAGGGGGTCGGAAATTCCGGCGGAATATGCCCTTCTTTTTTAGCATTGCCGATAAAGGCATTTAAATCATCGCCGATGACTTCCGCCATACAGGTCGTCGAAACGGCAATACACTCCGGCTTATAGAGTGCTTTTGCATTTTCGAGACCATCAAACATATTTTTCTGACCGCCGAATACCGCTGCATCTTCGGTCATTGAGTCGGAAACACAGGCCACCGGCTCTTTAAAATGACGATTAAAATAGGTGCGGAAATAGGCTACACAGCCCTGTGAACCATGCACGTAGGGCAGGGTTTTTTCAAAGCCAAGTGCGCACAACACCGCACCGAGTGGCTGGCAGGCTTTGGCCGGATTGATGGTCAAGGCCTCACGCTTAAAATTCAGCTCCTGATATTCTTTGGTCGTCGTCCACGCAAAGGTTTCCTCGATTTTATCGAGTGCGGGGACTTCCTCGACCAATTCGCGCTTCTTGGCGAGGTTTTCGACATAATCCGCATCACAGAACAGCGGGTAGCAAGGCTTGATCTTTTCGACGGTCTGGCTCATGGGGATGCTCCGGCCGCGCCGCTAATTGGCGGACAACGACATCAGGTTAGGAATTCTGGAAATCAGTGTTTTTTTGAATCGCAAAGACGCAAAGAACGCAAAGTTTTTTTAAATTGTTTTTCACAATCTAGCTTTGTGCGCTTCGCGTCTTTGCGGTTTAAATTCCCGAATTAGGCGCTCGCGGCTGACTTTAACCAGGGTGCCTGTAATTGGCTCCAGCAAGGATTATTCACGGTCATGTCCATATCGCGGGCGAAGATGGCAAAGCCATCATAGCCATGATATGGGCCGGAATAATCCCAAGAGTGCATCTGGCGGAATGGAACGCCCATCTTTTGGAAGATGTATTTTTCCTTGATACCAGAGCCAATCAGGTCGGGCTTGACCTTTTTAACGAATTCCTCAAATTCGTAGCCGGTCACGTCGTCATAGAGCAAGGTCGCTTCGCCCATTTCTTTCATGGTGCGATCATAGTCGTCATTGTGGGCAAATTCATACCCAGTGCCGACTACTTCCATGCCTAAATCTTCATACGCGCCAACAACATGACGCGGACGCAGACCGCCGACATAGAGCATGACCTTTTTACCTTCCAGACGCGGACGGTATTTGGCAATGATGGCCTCATATTCGGCTTGGTATTTCGCGATGACTTGTTCGGCATTAGCCTGAATCGTCTCATCGAAGAATGCAGCGATTTTGCGCAGCGATTCGGCGATCTTGGTCGGGCCAAAGAAGTTATATTCCATCCACGGAATCCCGTACTTTTCTTCCATGAAGCGGCTGATGTAATTCATCGAGCGATAGCAGTGAATCAAATTGAGCTTGACTTTTGGGGTCAGCTCCATTTCTGACAGGGTGCCATCACCTGACCATTGTGCCACCACGCGCAAGCCCATTTCTTCAAGCAAAATGCGCGAGGCCCACGCATCACCGCCAATGTTATAGTCACCGATTACAGCGACATCATACGGGCCAGCTTCAAATGTAGTGTCGCCATCGCGGTTACCGATGACCCAATCACGAATGGCGTCATTCGCAATATGGTGGCCGAGCGATTGCGAGACACCACGAAACCCTTCGCAGCGCACTGGTACGATTGGCTTATTGAGTTCTTTGCCTTTCTTTTTTGAGACGGCTTCAATATCGTCGCCGATCAAACCAATCGGGCACTCAGATTGTACGCTGATGCCTTTAACCAGCGGAAACAGCGTATTGATTTCGTCGATGAGCTTTTCGAGCTTTTTATCACCGCCGAACACGATGTCTTTCTCCTGAAAGTCGGAGGTGAAATTCATCGTGCCAAAGACATTTACGCCCGTATGTCCGACGTAATAATTCCGCCGTCCAGCACGCGAATAGGCACCGCATCCAACTGGCCCATGTGAGATATGCACCATGTCTTTAATCGGCCCCCACACTACGCCCTTTGAACCGGCATAGGCGCAACCACGAATGGTCATTACACCCGGCTGGGATTTGCGGTTGGAGATGATGCACTTTTTCGATTGCTCGACCGAAGGATCATTGACGGCCAAATGTTTGGCGCGATCTTTCTTTGCTTTGTCTGGATAGGCTTCAAGCACTTCTTGAATGAGTGCTTGCGCTTCATCACGAGTCAATGTCGCCATTGGGGTTCTCCCGCCGTGCCGCCAATTCGCGGACGCCCGGCTTGAAAGTCAATCGTGTAATCAATTACGCTGTTTCAGGTACGCACGGCGTACCCGACGGCCTGTACTGGAATTAAGCGGTAGCAGCTTCTTCAGCAGCGGTTTTGCCGATGATGCTTTCGTCTTCGCCATCCATGAGGCCGAATTCCATCAGCAGATCTTCAAGCGCATCCATTGAGATCGGCGTCGGCACCACGAACATCTTGTTATCGATGATCTTTTGCGCCAGCGTGCGATATTCATCGGCTTGCTTGCATTTCGGGTCGTATTCGATCACCGTCATGCGGCGAATTTCAGCGCGTTGCACAACATTGTCACGCGGGACGAAATGAATCATCTGGGTGCCAAGCTGACGCGCCAATTCCATAATCAGCTCGTCTTCACGGGCGGTATTACGGCTGTTGCAAATCAAACCAGCCAGACGCACGCCGCCGGAGCTGGCGTATTTCACGATGCCTTTGGCGATGTTATTGGCAGCAAACATGGCCATCATTTCGCCGGAGCAAACGATGTAGATTTCTTGGGCTTTGTTTTCGCGGATCGGCATAGCAAAGCCGCCGCACACCACGTCGCCCAATACGTCATAGAACACGAAGTCCAGATCAGCCTCGTAAGCGCCTTCTTCTTCTAAGAAGTTGATGGCGGTGATAACGCCGCGACCAGCGCAGCCAACACCCGGCTCGGGGCCGCCGGACTCAACACACTTGATGTTGCCGTACCCGACTTTGAGCACATCTTCCAGTTCGAGGTCTTCCACCGAACCAGCTTCGGCGGCCATCTCCATGATGGTATTCTGTGCTTTGGAGTGCAGGATCAGGCGGGTGGAGTCAGCCTTCGGGTCACAGCCGACGATCATGACTTTCTTACCCTGTTCGGCCAGACCGGCCACCAGATTCTGCGTGGTGGTAGACTTGCCGATTCCGCCTTTACCGTAGATTGCGCATTGACGCATTGCCATGGGGATGCTCCTGTTGGTTCGCTGTGGCTGGGGATCGAATGAACAACTCACTCGCCAGCTCTCTAGCAGACACCATGCCAACGCGATTTTTGCTTGTATCAATCTGATTTGCTTCAACTTTTTTGATGCGAATTGCCGTCCGGGTGATAGTCGCATCCGCGACAAAGCTTTAGGGTCTGTATGGAGAACGACAGACAAACCCGACATGCGGCCGTGCCGCCACCGCCGACGCTGCCAGCAAGCGCCCGTCAGCCGATCAATCGCTGCAATCTGCCGGCGGTGATTTTGGGCAGCTTGAGTTTTCAGCGTCATCCGGTGGCGCTGGAGATCGATGGCATCCGCGATCTGCACGCCGGGTTATTTCAGATGCTCGACGGCCTGCCTGAGCCGCTGGATCGGGCGCAACGCTTTATGGATTACATGACGGTGCGATTTCTGCTCGACGAGCCGGAGGAAGCCGGATCGATGCCGAACGGGACTAAACCGGCGCGGATCAAGGCGAACTATCGGCGGTTGGTGCGCGGTTGGTCGTTCGATTCGGATGGACGTGAGGGCGCGGTGCTGAAACGCTGGGTTGAGAGCCGTTTTGGATTGCTGGCGCGGCATCATGCCGGTTCGCTGCTGGATCGCCACAGCGATGGCTATCAACGCTATTTATATGAAGGTTCACGTGGGCTGTATGCGACCAATGCACTTGAATCGCAGCTCGATTTGCTCTACGCCTATTGTCAATATGAATTAGTCCGCACCCAGCCGGAGCAAACGCATGTGTCGCTATATCGCGGAATTAACCGCATTGATGAGCATGAAATTCTCGAACGTGCCGACCGCTCGCGCTATCGGGTGCTGTTGAATAATCTCAATAGTTTTACCCGTGAGCGCGAACGCGCTGATGAATTTGGTGATTACATTCTCGAAGTCGCCGTGCCGCTGGCGAAAGTGTTTTTTTATAACCAGCTTTTACCCGGATTGCTACGGGGTGAAGATGAATATGTTGTCATCGGCGGGGTGTATGAGGTGCGGATGAGTACGTTGTGAATGGCTGTTAGCTATCAGCCGCCAGCTATCAGCTTCCAGCAATCAAAGCTGACCGCTCAACCCAATTATTTACGCATTTAGGATTACCGCTATGCTACGCTCGCTCGCCGACCGACTATTCATTACGCTGCAATATCTGATTCCGCAACGCTGGCTTTCGGAGCGCATGTATCAATTAGCACGGATTGAATGGCGACCGCTGAAAACTTTAATCATTCGCCAGTTTGCGCGTCATTATCAAATTGATATGCAGCTTGCGCAGCAACCCGATCTCGACGCCTATCCGCATTTTAATGCGTTTTTTACCCGTGCCATTCGGCCTGAGGTGCGCCCGCTTGATCCCGATCCGGCGGCAATTCTCTGTCCGGTTGATGGGGCGATCAGTCAAATTGGAACAATTACGGAAGATCAAATTATTCAAGCTAAAGGCCGTGATTATAGCGTCACCTCTTTATTGGCACTTGCGCCGGGTGAATTGCATCCATTTGCGGGCGGACGCTTTGCGACGATTTATCTATCGCCGCGTGATTATCACCGCATCCACATGCCGCTTGATGGGCGACTCGATCAAATGATTCATGTCCCCGGACAATTATTTAGCGTCAATGCGGTGACAGCCGCCGGTGTGCCGAATTTGTTTGCGCGGAATGAACGGCTGATTTGCCGCTTTGAAACCGCTGCTGGCCCAATAGCATTGATTTTGGTCGGGGCCATTTTTGTCGGTGGGATCGAAACTGTGTGGGCCGGTGAAGTCACCCCGCCTCATGCTGGCGGTGAGCCGCAACGCTGGGATTATGAAGTCGATGAACAGTGTATTCGCTTAGAACGCGGCGCGGAGCTGGGGCGGTTTAATCTCGGATCGACCGTGATTATGCTGCTGCCGCCCGGTCGCGCTGAGTGGGATGCGGGATTGAGCGTTGGGGAGCGCGTGCAGCTTGGGCAGCGTCTCGGCATCTGTCTCGCGCCATCCGAGAGCGGCGGATGACGGATTCGTTCATCGAAGCCGCCCCCGTCCGTTGCCGCTCGGGATGCGCCGCTTGCTGCATCGCTGCTTCGATCACCAGCGCGATTCCGGGAATGCCACACGGTAAACCCGCTGCGGTCGCCTGTGTGCAGTTGAATCCCGATCTAACCTGTCGGCTATTCGGCCAGCCAGAGCGCCCGCGTGTGTGCGGTTCGCTCAAGCCGAGTGTGGAGATGTGCGGCGCGGATCGTGCGCACGCGCTCGCGCATCTGGCTGAATTGGAGCGCCTGACGGCTCCGAACGTATCTTGAATCCGGCATCAGCGCCGTGACCGATAGATTAGCTCAAGGTTCGGCAAACGAAGCTGCAATTGCGGCGATGGGCGATGCGGATGACGCTGCGCACTATCGCGCTCTCGATCCGGTCGATAGGGACGCAGACCCGACGGCGGCGGGGGCAGAGGTTGGCGTTGATATTGGGTGTCAGGCGGGTTGAAATCGCGGCGTGTCCGCTCGCGGCACTGCGGGCGTTGATGTGGCGGAGCAGCCGACCAGCGCCGCGAACCATTCCGCACTGTCGTCGTACCGCGATCCTCACAAGCGCACGCGGCCAGCGCCGCCTGCTCGCGTTCACGCTCGGCTTCGCGTGCTGCTAACTCGCGCTTACGTTCCGCTTGACGCTGCCGCTCCTGCTGCAACTGGATTTCCGCCGCCCGCGCTAACTCACGCTGTAGCAGCCGTTCGCGCTGAATCTCATCACTGATGGCGATGGTCTGCGCCGCTCGGCTCTGCGCGTCGCGCTGCTCGCTCGCGCTCGGACGATGAATGTTGAGTTCGACCGCCTCAGCCGTTGGGCCGCAGGGTGCATCGGAGAACAGCGTTTGGCCAGCAGCATCCTGACAGCGATAGAGCGTGTCAGCCGCGACCTCGACGCTCAACAGCGCAGTAAGGACAAGGATAATCGTAACTGGGCGCATCGCGTGATTCGCTCCACTGTAGCGGCAGACTGACCCACGCATCCGGCGAGCGCCTGCTCAGGTTCGTGATATATTAGCCAATCATTTCAAACTAACGGCTCGTTCTGTCCACTTTGGCCGCGATGCCGTGCAAAGATTCAAATAACAACTGAGAACGGGGAGAGAACCGACGTATGTCCAAAAAACATCCTGTTGTCGCCGTCACTGGCTCATCCGGCGCTGGTACCACGACTGTTAAACGTGCTTTTGAGCATATCTTTCACCGCGACAATATCAGCGCAGCGGTGATCGAGGGCGATAGCTTCCACCGCTTCGACCGCGCCGCAATGAAAACCGAAATGGCCGCCGCCGCCCAGCGTGGTGAGAGCCTGAGTCATTTCGGCCCGGCAGCTAACCGCTTTGATTTGCTTGAAGAATTATTCCGCGAATACGGCGAGAGCGGCACCGGCAAAAAACGCTATTACATTCATAGCGATGACGAAGCGCACCAGCTCAATGCGCGGCTCGGCACGGCGCTCAATCCGGGTGAGTTCACCCCCTGGGAAGATGTTCCGGCTGGCACCGATCTGCTGTTTTATGAAGGGCTGCACGGGCTGGTAGTCACTGAAGAAAATAACGTCGCGCAGCATGTTGATTTAGGTGTTGGCGTGGTGCCGATTGTTAATCTGGAATGGATTCAAAAAATCCACCGCGATAATTTAGAGCGCGGTTATTCGGCTGAAGCGATTGTTGATACGATTATGCGCCGGATGCCGGATTATATCCGCTATATCACGCCGCAATTCTCGCTCACTGATATTAACTTCCAGCGCGTGCCGACGGTTGACACCTCTAATCCGTTTATTGCCCGCGATATTCCGACACCGGATGAAAGTTTTGTCATCATCCGCTTCAAAGATCCGGAAAAGCTCGAAATCGACTTCCCGTATTTACTGGCGATGATCCATGATTCATTCATGTCGCGCCGTAATTCGATGGTTGTGCCCGGCGGCAAGATGGGCTTTGCAATGGAAGTTATCTTACAGCCGATCATTGAACGCATGATGGATGCGCGGCGCGTTTAATCGATTGGAAATACAGTAGACAGGATTAACAGGATGAATCAGGATTTACAGAATTATTTATAAATTTATTTATAAATCTTGTAAAATCCTGTGAATCCTGTCAAATCTTGTTAATCCTGTCTAAATTAACGCGACTGCTCATGCGCGGCAATCACGCGCAAAAATCCCGCCCCAAATCGCGCCAGCTTCATTTCCCCCACCCCAGGCAATCGACCTAATTCGACCAGCGTGCGTGGCCGTCGCTCTAGCATTGCTTTTAAGGTCGCATCATTAAAAATCACATAGGCCGGCACATCCTGCTCTTGCGCCAGCGCGAACCGATGCGCCCGCAATGCCTGCCACAATGCCGCATCCGCTGGATCGCTCGGCCCGCTGCTACGCGGAGCGCGGGTTTTGTCACGACTGCGCTGACGCTCAGGATCGCGCCGCAGTTGAATCGTGCATTCATTGCGTAACAGCGGCCGCGCCGCTTCGGTCAAACGCAGTGCGCCATGCCCTTCGATGTCCACCGCAACCAGCCCAGCGGCCACCAGTTGCCGATACACTGAACGCCAATTCTCAGCGGTCATGGTGCGGCCGTCGATGCGCTGCCCGATGCCGAAGGTGCTCACGCGGTCGTGACCAAAGCGGCGGATGCGCTCGTTCGCTTTGCCCAGCAGCACATCCGTCAGATAAGCACTACCGAAGCGTTGACCAGTGCGATGAATACAGGACAAGGCTTTACGCGCCGCGTCGGTGCCGTCCCAGGTCTCGACCGGTTCTAAACAGGTGTCACAGTTGCCACACGGCTGTTCTAGCGTCTCGCCAAAATAATGCAGCAACACCTGCCGCCGACAGTGCGCGGTTTCGCAAAAGCCGAGCATCTGATCGAGTTTATGCAGCTCGATGCGCTTAAAGCGTTCGTCGGCTTCGGATTCCTCGATACGGCGGCGCTGCATCACCACATCGCTCAGACCATAGGTCATCCACGCATCGGCTGGCAGCCCATCGCGGCCTGCGCGTCCGGTTTCTTGATAATAGGATTCGAGACTTTTGGGCATATCCAGATGCGCCACACAGCGCACATCGGGTTTATCAATGCCCATGCCAAAGGCAATGGTCGCCACCATGACTAGCCCTTCTTCACGCAGAAAACGCAGTTGATGCGTGCGGCGCGTGTCCGCTGGCAAGCCGGCGTGATAGGCCAGCGCCTTAAATCCCTGGGTTTGCAGATAGAGCGCGGTTTCCTCGACGCGCCGCCGCGCCGAACAGTAGACGATTGCGGCGCTTTCGGGATGCTCGCGGCGCAAAAAATCACGCAGTTGCTGACGCGGATTAGCTTTTTCGACCACGCGATAGCGGATATTCGGACGGTCAAAACTGGCGACAAATAGCCGCGCTGCTTCGAGCCGCAGTTGCGCGATGATCTCATTGCGCGTTGGGGTGTCGGCGGTCGCGGTGAGCGCGATGCGTGGCACCTGCGGCCAGCGTTCATGCAGACAGTTGAGCTGGATATATTCGGGGCGAAAATCATGGCCCCATTGCGAGACGCAGTGCGCCTCGTCAATTGCAAAGAGCGCGATGTCGATGCTCTCCAAGAGAGCCAGACAGCGATCCGTGAGCAGGCGTTCTGGGGCGATATAAAGCAGATCGAGCGCACCGGCACGTAGCGATCGCTCCACAGCACGGGCTGCGCCCAGTTCTAAGGATGAATTGAGAAATGCCGCCCGCACGCCAAGCTGCTGCAAGGCATCGACCTGATCTTGCATCAGCGCAATCAGCGGCGAGATAACAACAGCGGTGCCTGGACGGAGCAGCGCCGGAATCTGATAACAGAGCGATTTGCCGCCGCCAGTGGGCATGAGCACCAGCGCATCGCCACCGCCGAGCAGATGATGAATGATGTCAGCCTGAGCGCCGCGAAACTGGTCATAGCCGAACACGCGGCGGAGCAGTTCACGCGGCGCATCGGGCATCGGGTTAAATCTGCACGCCGAGGGTTTTGAGTTGACGGCGCACGATGGGATCGGTGCGATTTTTTGAGGTCGCCGCCTTCATAAACACCACCACGCGGTCGATGTCGCGGATGACACCAAGCAGGGTTTGACCCTCGGGATAGTGTTTGATGAGCGACTCAAAGGCCAGCTCCATCAAGGTTTCATCGGCGCGGGCAATGCCGACGGCATAGGCGATGTGGCAGACAAATCCGGGATGACGGTAATGCAGGCGGGTGGCAAAACGCCGCCAAGATTCGATCCAGCCCTCCCATTCGACTTCGGAGACGCTCTGACGACTGGTGCGCAAAAACAGCACGATCTTAACGAACTCCGCTTGCCAGGCCCAGGGCTTGGCGTGGGCTTCGCTGCGCAGGCGCTCGACGACGCGCCCGTGATACTGCTGGCAATGGTCGCACTGATAATAAATTGCCAGCGCATAGGCGATGAACTCGCGGTCGAGTTCGCTAAGGGTGAAGGGGTCGGACTCCCCGGGCGCACCGGAAAAGGTGTGGGCGTGCAATTCGTTGAGCACGTCGTTGAAGGGTTGCCCCTGAATGGATGCGCGTACCGCCTGACTAGCCAAGATAAACCTCGAATTGAAAAACAGGTGAGATGACAGGCGCGGATGCTACGCATGAGAGCGGTGACTGGCAACTGTGAATCGCTTGGGCGTGAATTATTGAAAACCGCAAAGGCGCAAAGGACACAAAGATTAGAGTTGTTCCAGATGATAACCTGTTGATTTCTAAGAAATTCTGAAGTTCCAAAGTCCAGCAGAAAGCCGGAAGAATTGATCGACAATTGAGTTTGAGTGGTTTCTAATTCGATGCACCAAGCAGTACATGTGCTTCATCCCACCGATGGCATGCTCAACAGCGATGCGTAGCTGAGCATGTTTTCGATTCTCTTTTTTCTGTTTTTGAGTGAGTTTGGGATTAGGGTTATTTTTTGACTTACGTGGTGTTTTATGAGGTAACTGTTCCGTCCCGTGGGATTATATTCCGAAAAGGAGCTATCCTTTGTTCCAAGCCCGCGAGGCACTGCGCACACTCAGTGATGAGCTGAGGACGACCAAGCGGCGACTGCCGACGACACCATCCGCGACCTGAGGGAACATCTCATCATGAATCTGAACCTACATCGCAACGCCCGCACCACGCCCGCGATTCGTCAGGAGCTACGCGAGTCCACGAAGTCAGAGCGCGAACTGGCACGCGTGTACAACTTGAATCGTGCCACGGTGCGCAAATGGCGTCGGCGCGCAACTGGTGAGGATGCGTCGCACCGCCCGCATCGGATTCGCGCCACGCTGAGCCCAGTGCAGGAGCAGGTGGTAGTGACGCTGCGCCGAACCCTGCTGCTGCCGTTAGACGATCTGCTAGCGGTCACCCGCGAGTTCATCCATCCAGCCGTCTCGCGGTCGGGCCTAGATCGCTGTCTGCGCCGCCACGGCGTCTCCAATCTCAGCGCCTTGATTCCGCAACCGGAAGGCGAAGCCAAGCCGGTCAAAACCTTCAAGGACGACGCACCAGGGTTTGTCCACATCGATGTCAAATACCTGCCGCAGATGCCAGACGCGGCGGCACATCAATACCTGTTTGTCGCCATCGACCGCGCCTCGCGCTGGGTTTATGTCGAAATCCTGCCCGAGAAAACCGCCGCCAACGCCCGCGATTTCCTGCGGCGTCTGGTCGAAAAAGCCCCGTTCACGATTGAGAAGATCCTCACCGACAACGGCAAGGAATTCACTGATCGCTTCTGCGCCACCGGCGAACGTGAACCGACTGGACGCCATCTCTTCGACCAAGGCTGTGCCGATCACAGCATCGAACACCGCCTCACTGCCCCCCGTCATCCGCAGACCAACGGCATGGTCGAACGCTTCAATGGGCGCATTGCCGAGGTGCTCGCTACCACCCGCTTTGATTCCTCCCAGAACCTAGCCGACACCCTCAACGGCTACGTGCGGTTATACAATCATCAGATCCCGCAGAAGGCGCTCGGACACATCGCGCCGATTCAAGCACTCAAGGACTGGCAACAACAATGCCCCGAACGCTTCAAAAAGCGTGTCTATAATCTCGCGGGACTTGACACCCCGCTGCTTTCGCCACCGCCTGTTCCATCATCGGTTTTAACTCGCCGTTGGCGTGCAATTCGAGCGTAATATCACAGCCGCCGATTAACTCGCCGTCGATATAAATTTGCGGAAAGGTTGGCCAATCAGCAAAACGCGGCAGATGCTCGAAAATTTCCGGATCTTGCAGCACGTTGACATAAGCAAAGGGCACTTCGCACTGTTGCAAGGCTTGCACGGCCCGCGTTGAAAATCCGCATTGCGGAAATTGTGGCGTGCCCTTCATATAAATCACCACCGGATTGCTTTTGACCTGCTCGCCGATGCGTTCCAAAATATCCATCTCATTCACCGTTGTATTGACAGTTGCGTGGTGTGAAATCAGACAGGATTAACAGGATATTTCAAGATTGACAGGATTTTTTAATTTAAAAAAATCCTGTTTATCCTGAGTAATCGTGTGAATCCTGTCTAAATTGATGTTAATCAACATGCCGCTGTAACCATAATTCTAGCAGCGCCAGATGCCAGAGTTTATTGCCCTGAATGCGCGTGTGGTGCAGGTCGGGCGCAGCTAAAAGCTGATCGAGATAGGCTTGACGATACAGCCCGCGCTCGCGGCTGGCACGCGAGGTCAGGGCATCGCGCATCATTTCCAAAAACGGCCCACGTACATATTTGAGCGCCGGCATCGGAAAATAGCCCTTCGGTCGGTCGATCACCGCATCCGGCAGCAACCCCCGCGCCAGCGCCTTGAGCGGATATTTGCCGCCATCGCGCAGCTTGAGTTCCGGCGGACAGCGGGCGGCCAGTTCGACAAGCTGATGATCGAGAAACGGCACCCGCGCTTCGAGTCCCCACGCCATCGTCATGTTATCGACGCGCTTGACCGGATCATCAACAATCAGTGTCGTGACATCGAGTCGCAACACCGCATCCATCAAGCTATCCGCGTTCGGTTCGGCCAGCCGCTCGGCGATTAGCGCCGAGGTGTAATCTTCACCCGTGCCGGCGTAATCCGCGCCAATCAGCCGCTGATATTCGGCGTGATCGCGGTCAAAATAATGCTTGGCGAAGCGTTCCAGCGGCGTGCCGTCGGTCTCGGCCATCATGCGCGGATACCAGAAATAACCGCCGAACACCTCATCTGCGCCCTGCCCCGATTGCACGACCTTGATTTCGCGTGAAACCTGCTCGGCGAGCAGATAAAACGCCACCGCATCCTGACCGAACATCGGTTCGGCCATCGCGTCAATGGCCTCAGGTAGGCGCGTGAGCACCTGCGCATTGGGCACGAGGAACTTGCAGTGGCGCGTGCCGGAGTGCGCGACGACCAGATCCGAGTATTCAAATTCGCTGCCCGCTTCTTCGGGCGTGTCCTCAAAGCCAACCGAGAAGGTGCGCAGATCGGCAACGCCCGCTTCCGCGAGCAAGGCGACCAGCAAACTAGAATCCAGCCCGCCGGAGAGCAGCACGCCGACCGGCACATCCGCGACCTCACTGCGAATTTTGACCGCGTGCCGGAGCGCGGCGTGAATCGCTTCGAGCCATTCGCCTTCAGATAATGGCGACGCCGGACGTTGCGCCGTCAGCCGCCAATAGGCTTGCTCGGTCTGCCGCCCGTCGGCTTCGATCAACCGCCAATGGCCGGGCGCGAGCTTGCGCACTCCCTGCAAAATGGTGCGCGGTGCCGGAACCACCGCATGAAGTGTGAACAGATGATGGAGCGCGACCGGATCCAGTGCTGTCTCCACGCCCCCAGCGGCGAGCAAGGCTTGCGGATTGGAGGCAAAGCGCAGTGTGTGCGCGGATTCTGACCAATACAGCGGCTTGATACCGAAGCGATCTCGCGCCAAAAACAATGAACGCCGATTCGCATCCCAGACGGCAAACGCGAACATCCCGTGCAGCCGCTCGACGCACGCCGTTCCCCAAGCGTGCCAAGCTTTGAGAATAACTTCGCTGTCACCTTCGGAAAAAAAGCGATAGCCCGCGCCCTCTAGCTCGCGGCGCAGCGCCCGATAGTTGTAAATCGTGCCGTTAAACACCAGCGCCAGCCCCAATTCGGCATCAACCAGTGGCTGATTGGAGCGCACCGACAGATCAATAATCGCCAATCGCCGATGTCCGAACGCCAGCGCCCCATCGCTATAACTGCCGCCATGATCGGGGCCGCGCCGCGTTAATTGGGCCATCATGCGCCCAATCGCCTCCAGATCGGCTGGCGCACCATCGCGCCGCAGTTCGCCACAGATTCCGCACATATCCGTTCATCTCCCGCTACATCATCGCTATCGCTGGCCTAGAGCATAGCCGAATCGCTCGCCGGAGATGGTTGCAAAATCGGCGCGTTGGCCGCATGGTGACGGTGCATTCAAACACTGACCGAACAACTATTACGCAACCTTCAATTCGGGAGACTGCACGCCCATGACCCACGTTCTGCCCGCTCTGCCCTACGCCAACAACGCGCTCGAACCGGTGATCTCGGCTGAGACCATCGAGTATCACTACGGCAAGCATCATCAGACCTATGTCACCAATCTCAACAATCTGATTAAAGACACCGAGTTTGCTGACATGAGTTTGGAGGACATCGTGCTCAAGTCCTCCGGCGGCATTTTTAACAACGCCGCGCAGGTCTGGAACCATACCTTTTATTGGAATTGCCTCAGCCCCAGCGGTGGCGGTGCGCCGAGCGGGGCGCTGGCGGCGGCAATCGACGCCAAATTCGGCTCATTCGACGAATTTAAAAAGCAATTCGCGCAATCTGCGGTAACCAATTTTGGTTCCGGCTGGACTTGGCTGGTGAAAAACGCCGACGGTTCGATTGAGATTTTCAACACCTCGAATGCCGGCACGCCGCTAACTGCGGGCAAAACCGCGCTCTTAACCGTCGATGTCTGGGAACACGCCTATTACATTGACTATCGCAATGCCCGTCCAAAATATCTCGAAAGCATCTGGGAGAAGGTCAACTGGGCGTTTGTTGCGGCCAATTACGCCGATTAAAACCCGCGCAGTGCCACGGCGATCCTTGTCAAGCGCCTAAATATCGCGCTATATTCGCCCACTTCGCCTTATACACAGAGGCGGTTTCCCCTGTGGGATAACCGCCTTTTTTATTTTTATTGCACGCTCAATCGGGATCATCCCCGATGAGCAAAACCTGATGGGCAGAACCTGATAGCCCAGCCGGTAGACAGCCGGCCCGATTCCAACCTAAAACCAGACACGGAGGAAGCGAGACGGGAGGCCGCATCGCGCTGGGCGCGGTGTAGTCTCCCTCCCCGTCAATCAAGCGGACGGGGTTCTCGCGCAAGACCGATGAGCGAACCCTTGATGGCCACCTACAATCGCCTACCCGTCACCTTCGACCGGGGTGAGGGCGTTTGGCTCTGGGATACGGACGGACGGCGTTATCTGGACGCGCTGGCCGGTATCGCCGTTTGCGGTTTGGGTCATGCCCATCCCGCTGTGCGCGAGGCCCTGTGCGACCAAGCCGGGCGCTTGATTCATACCTCCAACCTCTACGGCGTGGTCGAGCAGGAGCGTCTTGGGGCGCTGCTGACCGCGCAAGCGGGCATGGATCGCGTGTTCTTCGCCAACTCCGGTGCCGAGGCGAACGAAGCGGCCATTAAGCTGGCGCGGCTCCATGCCCATCGGCGCGGCATCGAGAATCCAGCGATTCTGGTCGCCGAGCACAGCTTCCACGGGCGCACGCTGGCGACACTCTCCGCCACCGGCAACCGCAAGGTGCAAGCTGGATTCGAGCCGCTGGTGCAGGGGTTTGTGCGCGTGCCCTATAACGATCTCGATGCCATTGAGACCGCCGCGACCAACCGCCCCAATATCGTCGCCATTCTGATCGAGCCAATTCAGGGCGAAGGCGGCATTCGCGTGCCGTCTGACGACTATCTCAACCGCCTGCGCGAGATCTGCGACCGCTCCGGCTGGCTGCTGATGCTCGATGAAATTCAAACCGGTATCGGGCGCACTGGGCGCTTATTTGCCTTCCAGCACAGTGAGATTCAGCCCGATGTGGTCACGCTCGCCAAAGGGCTGGGCAACGGGGTGCCGATTGGCGCGTGCTTGGCGCGAGGCGCAGCAGCCGAAGTCTTTTCGCCTGGGTCACACGGCTCGACCTTCGGCGGCAATCCGCTCGCCTGTCGCGTCGGGCGGGCGGTGCTGGAGACGCTGCTTGCAGAGAATCTGATCGACGCTGCTGGCGTTCAGGGTGAATATCTGCTCACTGCCCTGCGCAGCGCACTCGGCGCGACGCGGGGCGTGGTCGAGATTCGCGGACGCGGCCTCATGCTGGGCATTGAACTCGACCGCCCGTGTGCGGCGCTCGTCGGTCAGGCGCTGGAAGCAGGTGTGCTGATTAACGTCACCGCCGAGCGGGTGATTCGGTTGCTGCCGCCGTTGATTATCGACCGCGCTCAGATCGACACACTCGTGGCGACCCTCACCGGACTGATTCACGGCTTTTTAGGCGACGCCTGAAAACGACCAGCGCGAGACCTCCCCCGATGGCCCATCAACAGACACACTGCCGGCACTACCTCTCGCTGCTCGATCTGAGCCGCGACGAGGCCCGCACCCTGATTGCCCGCGCCACTGAACTCAAGCGGCTGCGTGCCGCCGGCCACTCCTTCACGCCGCTGGCTGGACGCACGCTGGCGATGATTTTTGAAAAATCCTCAACCCGCACCCGCGTCTCGTTTGAGGCCGGCATGGTGCAGCTTGGCGGTCACGCGCTCTTTCTCTCGCCGCGTGATACCCAGCTCGGACGCGGCGAGCCGATTGAGGACAGTGCGCGAGTGATTTCGCGCATGGTCGATGCGGTGATGATCCGCACCTTTGAGCAGCAAACCGTCGAGATTTTTGCCGCGCATTCACAGGTTCCAGTGATTAACGGTCTGACCGACCGCTGTCATCCGTGCCAGATGCTCGCCGATTTGCAGACATTTTATGAACATCGCGGCGAGATTCAGGGCAAGTGTGTAGCCTGGATTGGTGATGGTAACAATATGTGCCATTCGTTCATGGAAGCCGCGCAACTGTTTGATTTTGAACTGCGCGTGGCCTGTCCCGAAGGATTCGAGCCAGACGCCGCGCTCGTGGCCGCGTGCGCCGGGCGCTGCACGATTGTGCGCGATCCTCATGCCGCGGCAGCCGGTGCGCATTTGATTGCGACCGATGTCTGGGCCAGCATGGGCCAAGAGGCGGAGCAAGAACGACGCAAGGCGGCGTTTGCTGCCTATCAAGTCACGGATGCGTTGATGGATCGCGCCAGCGCGGATGCGATTTTTATGCACTGTCTCCCCGCGCATCGCGGCGAGGAAGTGGCCGCGTCAGTGATCGACGGCCCGCGTTCGGTGGTCTGGGATGAGGCGGAAAATCGACTTCATGCCCAAAAAGCACTGCTCGAATTTTTGATTCCGCATTGAGTTGACATCCTCGCCGCTCTGAAGAACGGCGATTCTTACGGTACTCAGGCGGCAATCGTCTGAGTCGTTTCGCTTTTGCATCCCGCACGATCATGTACCGCACAGAAGTTATCCTGTGTTCCTCGCCCGCGAGGTTCTCCTATTAAATTATTTAATACTGTAATTCAAGCGCATCTTCGGTATAGTTCGAAATCAATCTAAAATGTACACACTTTTGTACGCGAGGTTCGACGCCTTATGTTGCATGCGTACGCTAAATCGAGCGGTCGGTATCGATTGTCGCTGCTCACCGTCCTCATACTGCTCATGACTGCCGGTTGCGCAATGCAGCCCAAGCCAGTCACCTCGGATGAAGTTGCCGCTCGCGCCGCTGCCGATCAAGCCAAAATCTACGCCAATCAAGAGCCGATCCGTGCACCGATTCGGTTTGAAGATGCCGTAGCGCGGGCACTGAAATACAACTTAGATTATCGTCTCAAGCTGATGGAATCGGCGCTGGCCTCCGGTCAGGCGCAGTTTGTGACCTACGACATGCTCCCCAGTCTGCTGGCCTCAGCAGGCTATGTATCGCGCAACAACTATTACGTTACTGATAGCGTCGATATCGACACTGGTCAGGTGCTGCTGTCAAACACAACGTCACAAGAAAAAAATCGCCAAATTGCCTCCGCTGCGCTGACCTAGGATGTGCTCGATTTTGGCGTCAGCTACTACCGTGCCCGCCAAAAAGCGAATGAACTGTTGATGGCCGAAGAGCGCCGTCAGCGCGTGATTCAGAACATCTTGCAGGATGTGCGTGTGTCCTATTGGCGGGCGCTGGCCGCGCAGGAGCTGGAGCAGCAAACGCGCCAGCTACATCTGAAAGCACAGCAGGCACTGGAGATGTACCGCCGTGCCGAACGCGAAGGAGTCGCGCCGCGCAAAGAGACGCTCGATGCGCAGCGGGCGATGCTCGATGCTGTGACGCTATTGTCGCAGCGTGAACAAGATTTAGAAATCGCCAAGCGCGAATTGGCGGCGCTGATGAGCATCCCGCCCAACACACCTTTTAGGCTCGCTGACCGGCTCGATCAGCGCCTGCCGCCGCTGCCAACGAACGCTCGCACACTTGAAGATCTCGCATTGCGCAATCGCCCTGAACTGCGCGAAGAGGACTATAAAGCGCGGATCACAGCTGACGATATCCGAGCGCGGTTTCTATCATTTTTTCCAAGTTTGAGTCCAAGTGTCACGCTGCAATACGATTCTAATACCTACAACCGTAATCAGGATTGGATCGACTCTGGGCTGCAAATTGGCTTCAATTTGTTGAAATTGCCAGCGTTGCCCGCAGCAAAACGTGTGAATGACGCGCAAGTTAAGGTCGATGATGCACGGCGCATGGCGCTGTCGATGGCAATTCTGACGCAAGTACGGGTGGCCCTCGAACGCTATCGCTTGGCGCTGCATGCCTATGAACTGGCGCAGCAATCGCAGGCACTGGATACGCGCTTGGCTAATCACGCCAAAGCGAGTCTGCAAGCACAAACCGGCGGTGAACTCGATGTTATCCGTGCCAACACTCGTGCGCTCAATTCCGACTATGCGCTCTACAGTGCCTTTGCGAGTGCGCAATCAGCGTATGGGCGGATTTACAACTCGGTTGGGTTGGCAGTGCTGCCAGCGACGCTCAAACCTGAGCTGTCGCTGACTGAACTCGCCGAGGTGGTGGCAACGCATGTCTCGCAGGTGCAGCGTGCCACGCTCCCTGAAACGCTCTGATCCGCTGAGGAATGCGCCATGTTTTCTATGCTCCAGATGATGCAGCGAATGCAGACCCGCATACTGCAATACGTAGTAGGACATGCGCAGCCGCAATTGTCGTGGCGTGCGTTCCTCGGCCTGCTGCTGTTGCTACCGACATTGACGGCCGCAGATGAGACCGCGTCACCGTCATCGCAGGACGCCACCAGCGCCTCAGCAATCGTAGCGCCAATCGCTGACAACACAGACGCCGTTAACCCTGAACATCAAGTGCGTGTGTTACTCGCCCCAGCATAGGAAACGACGCTGGCCAGTCCAATGGCCGGGCGCTTAACAGCACTCGCTGTCGGCTTAGGCGAGCGTTTTGCTGCCGGTGCGACGTTAGCGCGTTTTGATTGCGCCGAACAGCAAGCACGGCTTGATATGGCTACTGCCGAGCGCGCCGCTGCGCAGGCTACGCATGAGGCTAAGCGCCGAATGCAGGAACTCAAGCAGGCGGGTAAAGTTGAGGTGGCGTTGGCTGCTGGCGCACTGGAAAAGGCTCAAGCGCAGGTCAAGCTGCTACGGGTGCAACTGGAATACTGCTCGCTCAAAGCCCCCTTTGCTGGGCGCGTGGTGAAGCTTGCCGCCAAAGCGTATCAAAGCGTCGCAGTCGCCCAGCCGCTGCTAGAAATTGTCAGTGATGGCCCGCTGAAACTGCGCGTCAATGTTCCGGCACGCTGGGTCAACTGGCTACAACCGGGCGCACGCTTTGACGTGATGATCGACGAGACCGGCAAACGCTATCCAGCGCAGGTGAGCACGCTGAATGGGCGGATTGATGCTGTCAGTCAAACTGTCGAAATCGAAGCCAAAATGCTCAATCACGCGCCCGAACTGCTGCCCGGGATGAGCGGCACGGCGCAGTTTCATCCGTCGCTGAGTCCGTCACCGAATCCGTCGAGCTGATGTGGCCACGTCCACGGCACCCGATCTCAACTGGCCGCTGCTGGTCAGTCTGCAACAGCAGGCGCTAACGGCTACCGACAGCCAGACGCTGAGTTTCACCATCGCCAATGACACCTGGCATCTGGTTTCCTATCGTCAGGCGCTGGTGTTTGTCAACGATGCGCTAGAGCGTCCGCGTTTGCGTGCCGTGTCGGGTCTCATCAGCGTGCTCGACGACACGCCTTTTACGCTCTGGGCCGGGCAGGTCGGTGCCCATTTAGCGCGGGTCGCGGCGACGCAGTCTGCGGTGTTTACTGCACACGATCTGCCAGATGCTTTACACGCTGATTGGGGCGAATGGTGGGAAGCGCACGCGCTCTATCAACCGCTGCTTACCCCAGCCGGGCAGATGCTCGGTGCCGTGATCTATGTTCGGGATGCACCCTGGACAGCGCCCGAACGCGATGCATTGACGCAGCTGCATGTGCAGTACGCCTATTGCCTCGCGCATGTGCAGCGGCGCATCGGCCTGCTGGCACGATGGCGAGCGCAACGCTGGCGGATGCTGTGGTGGGGGGTGCTGGCGCTGCTACTGGTAGGCGTGGCCGCGATTCCGGTGCGCCTGTCGGCGCTGGCTCCGGGGGAAATCATCGCCTTGCAATCTGAAGTTGTCGCCGCGCCGATGGAGGGGGTGATTCGGAATGTGCATGTGCGACCTAATCAGCCAGTAAGCGCCGGGCAGCGACTCTTTTCACTCGATGATACAACGCTGCGTAATCGGCTTGATATTGCCCGCGAAGCCCTCGCTGTTGCGGAAACTGAGGCGCTCAAAGCCGAACAAAAAGCCTTCGATCATTTTGATAGCAAAGCCGAATTAGCTGCCTTACGCGGTCATGTGCGTGAAAAACAAGCTGAAGTTTTATATATCGAAGCATTACTCGGTCGCGTGGAAATAACCGCCCCGCACGCTGGAGTATTGATTTATGGCGATCCGAATGATTGGCTGGGTAAACCTGTTGTTACTGGCGAACGTATCGCCCAATTAGCCCAGCCGAATGCATTAGGCGTATTGATTTGGTTGCCAGTCAATGACGCAATTGCCTTGCAGCTCGGTGCGCTGATTCGCGTTTATTTACAAGTGTCGCCTTTAGATGCGCTGGAGGCTGAATTGATCCAGACTAGTTATCAGGCGACGCTTTCACCCGAAGGAATTGCCGCGTACCGTCTACGCGGGCGGCTGCAAACGGCGGAACCAGTGCATATTGGTTTGCGCGGCGTGGCAAAAATTTACGGCGAATCCCAGCCGCTGTTGTATTGGATTCTGCGTCGTCCATTGGGCGCATTGCGCCAATGGGTTGGTATATAGCGGCTGACTGTAACCAATTCCGGCGCTATTATGTTAACGTTCAATCCGGCCTTGGCGCTGATTGCTAAACCAGCCGCAGCAGCTTTACCGCCATTGCGCGAAGATTTAAAGCTCTTTGCTGTAGGTACGAATCGTGACGGCTCACCGGCTTGGGTGATTCAAGATCCGATCTCGAATGCGTTTTATCGCATTGGTTGGTTAGAATTTGAATTGCTGGCGCGGTGGGATTTGGCAAACCCTGAAGCGATTTTAGCCAGCACGCACGCCGAAACATTATTAGACCCTAGCCGCGATGAATTAGCACATCTACACGCATTTTTATTACAGCATCAATTACTTGAACAGCGCGATCCTGCCTATAAACAGGCGCTTATCACACGCTTACGCGAACAGCGCACTAACCGCGTCAAATGGCTGATTCATAATTATCTGTTTTTTCGCCTGCCGCTGCTCTATCCCGCACAGACATTGCAGCGGTTACTGCCCTGGCTGAGTTGGATTTTTTCACGCACAACTGTATTGATTGTATTGCTGCTTGGTGTAATTGGTTTAGCACTTACAGCACGTCAATGGGATGTTTTTACTTCAAGCTTTGTTGATACGCTCTCTCCGAGCGGTATTTTTGGCTATTTAATTGCTTTAGCGATTACCAAAAGTCTGCATGAACTCGGTCACGCGCTGACTGCAACGCTCTATGGTTTGCGAGTGGCGCACATGGGCATTGCTTTCGTGGTGATGTGGCCAATGCTCTATACTGATACTGGCGAAGCTTGGCGATTAGCGCAATCCCGCCAGCGGTTGGCGATTGCGTCGGCGGGTATTCTCACTGAACTGGCCATTGCCGCATTCGCAACGCTGGCGTGGAATTTAACCGATGATGGCGATTTGAAGCAGGCGCTGTTTTTTTTAGCGACAACCTCCTGGGTGTTATCGCTGGCGCTGAATGCCAGTCCCTTCATGCGCTTTGATGGTTATTTTATTCTGTCAGATTGGCTTGATTTGCCGAATTTGCATGAACGTGCGTTCGCCCTTGCGCGGGTTGCATTGCGTAACACACTCTTTGATTTTGGTGATCCCGATCCCGAATACTTTGCACCCAGCCGTCGTCGAGCGTTAATTGTCTTCGCTTGGTTGACATGGCTGTATCGTTTAATTGTTTTTATTGGTATTGCGGTTGCTGTTTATCTCTTGTTTTTTAAGCTTCTCGGCCTCATCTTGTTTGCCATTGAGTTGCTCTGGTTTATATTATTTCCAATCTGGCGCGAGCTAACTGTGTGGCATCAACGTCGAGCCGAAATTCGCCTCAGTCGCCGAGTTTTTTGGCTCGTCTTGATTGCCGGTTTAATGCTGTTAGCCGTCTGGCCGTGGCAAACAGTGGTACATGGCCCAGGTTATGCACATCCTGAACAGATGCACGCGATCTATAGCCCGCTACCGGCGCAATTACTCGCCGCGCCGCCGGAATTAGGTGCCGTCACAGCCGGTCAATCGTTGTTTGTATTAGAAGCACCGCACCGGAGTCAACTTATCGCGCTCAATTAGCGGCGGTTTCGGCAGCGGCTTTAACTGAACAATTACGCGGTTTGCGTGGATTAGACAGCGGTGAAGAATATCGTGCGGCGCTAGAACGCCAACGAGCGCTGCATTTAGCCGAACAGCGAGCGCAACAAGATGAACGGGCGCGTTTGATTTTAACGGCTCCGTTTGCCGGTCAGCTTGTGGATATCGATCCCGAATTAGCGGCGGGCGTGTGGGTTAATCCACAAACAGCATTAGCTTGGCTGATTGCGTCGGATGCGTGGCAGGTCGAACTCTTTGTCGATCAGGATGATCTGGCACGAATTGAATTAGGCGCGGATGTGCGCTTTTATATTGAGGGTGAGGCATTATATCCGATGCGCGGACAGGTTATTGATATTGCCACAACGCGCACGGCGGCGCTGCCATTGGATTTGCTGTCTTCGGAGCATGGAGGCCCGATTCCGTTGATTCCAAATGCGACCGCACCGACCCCACGCGATGCGCTCTATCGTATTCGGGTGGCGCTGGCTGATCGACCACGCACCTAGTGCGTGTTGCGTGGTGTCGGTGTTATCAGCGGACGCCCGGAAAGTTGGTTGCTTAATACCCTAAGAGGCTGTCTAAAAACTAAACTATTGATTTTGAAGTAGATTTTTTCGAGAATATGGCAAATTTTGCGAGTTAATTAACATCACTCATATCGTGAATATGACTTCAGAAAAAAACTCTTCGCCAAAATATCCAAGCGATATCTCCGATGAAGAATGGGAGATTGTCGAAAAAATTTTCGAAGAACTTGAGCCTTATACAACAGGCCGCCCAAGATCAAGTGATCTACGCGAAATCTTGAACGCTATCTTTTATTTAAACAAAACAGGTTGTCCGTGGCGTTATCTCCCAAATGATTTTCCATCTTACAAACTGGTTAACTATTACTACAATAAGTG
>NZ_FNOW01000077.1 GCF_900107145.1 Allochromatium warmingii
GTGGATCGGCAAGATCAGCAAAGTACGGACGGGGATCTAACAATTTCGGCGACATCGGCGGCTCAGGCGTCGAGACAAAAGGTACTTGGCTACCTACTCAACTGATGATTGTCAATACTCTGATAGCGCGATCGCCTTGTAAGCGCGCCATGAGCAGGGCCGGCGTCTCGGTTGGCGCGGTGGCCTCCGTGGGTGGAGCCGGAGGCGCTGCTGGAGCGGATGTCGGTGCCGGCGATGGCGCCTTCGGCCGTTGCGCGGCCTCTGGATACTCATGCAGGTTACGCCTACTAGCGGCGCTGAGCGGCTGGGCAGCCAAGGCCTCGATTGCCGACCAGTCCAGCGCTTGGACGGCCTGGTAGAGTGCCCACTGCTCGGCCTCCATGTGCTCACGCGCCAAGCTGTCGCCGCCTTGCTGCCGGTGCAGGCGCGGGTCGATAAAGGCGGTGATCTCGCGTGCGGTGGGTCGGCGCAGCCCCTGCACCTCGAGCGTGCTCAGGGTCTCGAACAACTGCCCGGTGGCGCCGACCGGGTCGCTGAGCATGTCCTCATGGCGCACGGCTAGGCGCGGCAGACCACGGCTGCTGTGGATGGCATCGCGCAGATGCCGCTCCCAGAGTGCGATGCCGAACGCCAGCGGAAAGCCCTCGCGCGCCTTAAGCGACTGCGCCACCTGAATCGGATGCCGAAAGACATGGACGATCACCGGCACCTCGAGCAGTGGCCGCCAGCAGGGAAAGAGCACGCACAAGCGCGGATCCTTGAGCACCCAGGGGCGGTTGGCGTCCAGATTCAGGATCAGGTTGCGTGCTTTCCCCTCGAACTCGGCACGCGCCTCGGCGGGGATGTTAGCGGCATCGAACCCGCTCAGCTGCCACCAGCTGGCACCGACGGAGCGGAACAGCGCGTCGTTGAACTGCATCACATCGCGCCGTTCCCAATGGCCCTTGGGGTTCGATGGGCTTGCCGCCTGAAAGCAGCCCTCGGCGCCTAGGTAGGCCCCCATCATGTTGATCATGCGCGTCACCGCCGAGGTGCCGGAGCGGTGCATGCCGAGGACGATGAGTTGCATGGCTGGGTGGGTCTTGTCGCAGACTCGCCAAGAGATTAAGGGTTAGTAGACCCGTTATTCGAACTAAGGCTTCACGAAAACCTAGATGCTGGACTACAATCTGCCAGCCACTTGGAATTCCCGAGCTAATGTTCGCGCCTTAGTCATCAGCTCCCCTAGGCGGGATGGTTGCCTAATTGCATTCAGGGCAATGCCGTGCGCAAGACGATCATGAGTGAGAAAAAAGTATGATTCATACAGCATACGTTCTGCTTCCTCGCCTTTCGCGATCGCCTGTTCAATCTGTTCGATCTGTCGATGACGCTGAGGCGTTAGGCGCTCCTTCTTGCCATTCCCGGCAAGACGCTTGCGCCACTTGTTTTGCCAGCTCCTGAAATCGATGCCGTCAAAATGTAGCAGGATCGCATCATCAACGATTGAAGGGGGTTGGCCATTTGCAAGCGTTGGGCGATGATTACGATCCAATCCGGGAATCCGCGCATCGGTTGAGATAATACTTTTACCTTGCCTATGCCCCATGAAACCGTCTTTGCTAATCTCTACCCCGAGTTGCGGATACAAGGTTTCAACGGGGTGTGCGGATCCCAGTGGTGGTAATACCTTGAAGTAACGTTGGCTAAACGGCAACCCGCTAAGACTTTCAGTGTCATGAACTGCCTCGCAAGGGAGCAGGCAGACAGCGTCGAAGCACTTGAGATGCGCTGTAATGATATCTGGAAAGAAAGCGTCTGAGTAAAGGAATTCGTCGGAATCGATGAAAGCCAGAGCGTCAATACCGAGAAGCCTGGCTCGAGCGATGGCATCCTTACGAATGGCGATGATGCGTCCGGTCAGAAGTTCAGGGCGTTTCGTCTGTTGCGCTAGCCAAAATTGGGGGGAACAGGGAATGCATTCAACTGAATTCGGTAAACTATTAGCTAGCTTGAGCGTTTGTAATGGGTAATCGAAATAGAGAAAAATCTTATCGATCCCGAGAGTTAGGTGATAAGCTGCAAACAGCCTTAAAAGATCAGGTTCTTGGGACACCAGAGCGGCTATAGCGATCGCCATAATGATCTTGTTAACCTGAGGCGCTAGCAATCATGGTTGTATTTTCGACTAGATAGTAGACTTGTACCGACAGAAAAGCGACCCTATAATATTTTTGTCAAAATCGAGTAAAATTTAGTTTTGAGGCTATATCATGATTTTTGAGAAATTTAAAAATCTGGATAATGATCGCGTGATTAAGGCTACAATTGGCATGAGTCGGGCAAAGTTCGATCAACTGGTAACGGATTTTACAGCCGCTTTTCAAGCGCATCAAGTCGAGCGATTACAGAGAAAAGAAATTAGACTTGTACCGCACGCTAACTTATTGATTTTAGGCTATTTTGAAGTTCCAGAGTCCGGCTCCAAAGTCCCAAAAATTGGTCAATGAATAAAACGGATTGATTGCGAACGCGATGTGTTAGGCAGTGAAAATGCTTCATGCCTCCAATCGCATGTTCAACAACAACACGCTTTTGGGCGTGCGCTTTATTCGCTTTTTCCTGCTTTTCGGTCAAAGCTGGAGATAGATTTTTCTTAGACTTTCTTGGTTTTTTATGTGGTAAAACGATCTTGGATTTTGACCCATAATCTTTGTTTGCCCCTAAAAATCCGAGATCTGCC
>NZ_FNOW01000026.1 GCF_900107145.1 Allochromatium warmingii
AGCAATCTCGAATCACCTAGACCCACAGTGATTCAAGCTCTAACGTCAATTCAATAAAGGGCGGTGCTTTTTTCGTCACGAAGCTAGAACTTCGTGACTAGAAAACCTCATGGCTATACTGGTTCCATAAAAAATTTTCGCGCACTCACCGATCAACCCGAATCTGTTGATCCAGCTTCATCCTTGCTATAAATAGCGTGAGGAACAAATAATGCAACACACCTTGATTGCTGTATCTGCGTTTAGTCTGTTCGTTGCATCAGGGATCTGCGCGGCATCAGAACAGTGGATAGTCAATGCGCCGAGTGATGGTTTTTTATCGCTTCGCAGTCAACCGACGATTAGTAGCGGCAAACGCTATTTGAAAATTCCGCATGGAACGGTGATAACGCTCGACGAATGTCAGTTACCGGAAACAATAGATTCTGTAACTGGCCGCTGGTGTCGCACCACCTATCAGAAACAACGCGGTTGGGTGTTTGATGCGTATTTGGTGCCACAGGCGACAGCTAACACCGCATCATCCGCGATACCTGATCTATTTAAACATCAATGGGTAATCAATCATGATTTACCCAACCATGATGCAATGGTGATGTTTTTTCTGTCTGATCGGTGCAACATTGATAATCGCTTGCGTTATGGCGAAATTCGCACCAGCGACGGTGAAGATGATTTAAGCGGCACTGAAAAATTAGTCGAGCAGTTTTGCTGGGGGCCAGCTAACCGTACCGAAATTCAGATCAAAACGCTCACATCACCAAGCGAGATTTGGTTACAACTCTATCCGAACTTTAATGGTCGCATTCCAATTGACGAGCTATTAAATCTGAATAGTGCTAATTAAAGCTGCCAGCCGCCAGCGTTCAGCTTCCAGCAAGAAGGCTTTTCTGGTAACGAAGCTCCTGCTTTGTTGCCAGAAAATTACTGTATTCTCGCGCTCTAGCGTTGTAAACGATCTACGACAGATAATTCAAGCACGCTTGAGATCGCGGTAAAAATTCTCATGCGGGCCGACGGCTTCGAGATAAATCAACTGCACGGCGTCCTCTCGCGTGTAACCTGACGAACATCCCAACTCATGCCTGCTGCCCAGAGCGCGACACAAATGGCATCGTATCCTCACGCGGCTCCTTCATTGCTATCAGACATTCTGCAATAAACGATGCGGGCAAATCGGGATTATCAAGCGCCGCACGTCCCACCTTAGCCCAGAATTCAATTTGGCCTTGCAGCGTGCGAAATTCGGCTTGAGCCGCTGTGCGTGCAGTATTGACCAACGTTGCATCAATACGAACAGAAACCGTGCTCATAGAATAATCCTCTCATTGCAGCATCAATGATTTTTAGCTCAATTCGCCGCTGGTCACGAAGCCAGAGCTTCGTCACCAGATAAACCGAACCCTGACTCATTTAGTTATTTTAACCGTTTAATTGTTAATTACTTAATTGGTTTGAAATTTCAATGTCTTTCTTCAGCAACGCATTGACGACTTGATTTAGCGAGAACACCTGCTCCTTGCTTTTAAGTCTTTCAATAAAATAAGCCTTTACTTCTTTATCAAGGTAAATTGGAATATCAAGCTCTTCGATTGGCCGATAGAACTTGCCTTGCTCTGCACCACTAAAATCATATTCATCTTTCATTATGGATGCCTTCTTTGGTATTCATTGATTTCATTCCCGCTCGCCTTGCGAGCACTGATAATTCTTATTAGCTCTATACCGTCTTGGTCTTTGAATGTATGTACTACGACGAGTAGTACTTCGTTCATTGATTTCCCAAGCAACAACCATCTGTCTTCTTCGTCAGAACGTTCATCGTCATACCGATTTAGAGCATATGGATCTGCGAACACATATGATGCTTGCTCAAATGTAATACCATGCTTCTGAATGTTTATTACTTCTTTTTTAGGATCCCACTCAAACTTCATACTACGTAGTTCCTAATTAAAGATTCGGTTTTAAGAATTAAACCAAATCTGAGCCGTTTAATTCCTTAGGGGAGCGGCCAGCCGCCAGCGTTCAGCTTCCAGCAAGAAGGCTTTTCTGGTGACGAAGCTAGAGCTTCGTGACCAAATAACTAGCACATCATTCACTGACAAAACTGCAACCGATGCAGCCGCGCATAATAGCCATCGAGCGCCAGCAATTCCGGATGCCGCCCCTGCTCGACAATCCGCCCATCCTGTAACACCAGAATCCGATCTGCGCGTTCAATAGTCGAAAGCCGATGGGCAATCACCAGCGTCGTGCGCTTGGCCATCAGAATTTCCAGCGCCGCCTGAATATGCCGCTCCGATTCGGTATCGAGCGCCGAGGTCGCTTCATCCAAAATCAGAATCGGCGCATCCTTGAGCATGGCGCGGGCAATCGCCAGCCGTTGCCGTTGCCCGCCGGAGAGCAACACGCCGCGATCTCCAATCAGCGTCTCAAATCCGAGCGGCAGTGCTTGAATAAAATCAAGCGCCTGGGCACTGGCGGCAACCTGTTCCAGCGCGGCGCGGTCGATGGGCGTGGTGCGACCGTAGGCGATATTGTTGGCAATCGTGTCGTTAAATAGCACCACATCTTGACTGACCAGCGAAATCTGCGCCCGCAAACTGGCCAGCGTCAGCGTGCGGATTGACTGACCGTCGAGCCAGATGTCACCGTCAGTCGGATCGTAAAAACGCGGCAACAGATTGGCAATGGTGCTTTTGCCGCTGCCCGAATGCCCAACTAAGGCGATGGTTTCGCCCGGCGCGATGACCAGATCTAAGCCCTGTATGGCGGGCGTTTTGTCGGGCGCATACTGATGACTGACGCCGCGATATTCGATCCGCCCCACCGCCCGTTCCAGCACCTGCGTGCCGTTGTCGGCTTCGGTCTCGGCGTCGATTAACTCAAAGAGACTTTCCGCCGCGATAATACCGCGCTGCAACTGACCGTTGACACTGGCCAGCCGCTTGACCGGCGGCAGCAACAGCCCCATCGCCACCACAAACGACATAAAGGTGCCGACTGAGAGATTGTCCCTCAGTCCCTGCATGGTCGAGAGATAGACCACCACCGCAATCGCCGCCGCTGAGATCAACTGCACCAGCGGCACGCTCGCCGCTTCGGTGGCGATCATCTTCATCTGCAAGGAACGGGTTTTTTCGTTGATCGCGTGAAACCGCTGCCACTCTCGCGCCTGACCGCCGAACGCCTTGACCAGCCGCTGACCGTCGATCACCTCTTGCGCGACATGGGTCAGATCGCCGACGCGATCTTGAATCCGCCGACTATGCCGCCGAAAGCGTTTGGTGGCGTACTTGATCGCACCGGCCATCACCGGCCCGATGACGAGAAAAATCAGCGATAGCCCGGCATTGAGATAGAGCATGTAGACCATCAGTCCGAGTACGGTAAAACCGTCGCGCACGATGGTCGTAACCGCTGAGGTCGCGGCATTGGCGACATTCTCGACGTTATAGGTCAGCTTGGCGAGGATATGCCCGGAACCCTGGGTGTCATAAAAGCGCGTCGGGGCACGCAGCAGATGCTCGAACATTTCTTGACGCAGATCGGCGACCACGCGCCGCCCGACCCAGCTCAAAAAATAGGTATTCACAAAGCTGGCGATGCCGCGCACCACAAATAGCGCGACTAACAGCCAGGGCATGAGCTGCACCAGTTCCAGATCGCGCTTGACGAAGCTGCCATCGACCAGCGGTTTCATCAGCGCAGCAAATAGCGGCTCGGTCAGCGCAAAGATGAACATGCCGAACAGTGACAGTCCGAACAGTCGCCAATAGGGTCGGACATAGCCGAGCAGTCGCCGATAGACCACCCGCGCCTGCGCGGAGGACAGCACAATATCCTGCGTCATCGCGGAGCCGTGTCGCTGCGCGTCGCCGCGAACGCGAGCCGCGTCAGTCCGGCTTGACTGGCGGCATCCATCGCCGTCATCACCGCTTGATGTGGCGTCTCGGCATCGGCTTGAATCAGCACTGGCAGTTCCGTCTGTTCACCGCGTCGTTCGGTCAACACCCGCACTAAGGTTGCGGGGCGGGTGTCGCTGAGTTCCCGATCATCGACAAAAAAACGTCCGGCGCGATCAATCACAATCTGGATCATCGCCGGTTCAGCCGCCGGAATATCCTCGCCCTGTGCTTGGGGCAGTTGCACACGCAATCGCGCCTCATCCTTGAAGGTCGTCGAAACCATAAAAAAGATCAGCAGCAAAAAGACGACATCAATCAACGGGGCCAGATTGATGTCAACCGGCGCACGGCGACGCGGACGTAGATTCATTGTGGCGGCTCTCCGCTCGCCTCGCGCTCGCCGTGAAGCACTTCGACGAGACGCAAGGCTTGCTCTTCCATATCGAGCGCGAGTTGACTGACACGGCTGTCAAAAAAGCGCTGGAACATCAGTGCCGGAATCGCCACCGATAGACCCGCAGCGGTGGTAATCAAGGCTTTAGAGATGCCGCCAGCGAGCACGGCGGCATTGCCGGTACCGGCTTCGACAATGACGCCGAAAATGTCGATCATGCCGAACACCGTGCCCAGCAATCCGAGCAGCGGCGCAATCGCGGCGATGGTTCCCAGCGTGTTGAGAAAACGTTCAAGATGCGCGACCACATGACGACCGGCGTCGTTGATCGCTTCTTTCATCACCTCATGCGAATGGTGACGATTGACCAGCCCAGCGGCGAGCAAGCGCCCGAGTGGTGAGCCGTCGCGGATTTGGGCAATCGCGTCATCCGTGAGGCGCTGTTCGTGATGCAAGCGCCAAATGCGCTCGACCAAGCGTTCCGGCAGAATGCGCCGCCGCCGCAGCATCCAAGCGCGTTCAATCACAATCGCAGTCGCCAGAACGGAGCAGGCGAGGATCGGCACCATCAGCCAGCCACCGGCATAAAGAAGTTCAAGCACGGGTAAAGCCTTGATTATGTGTATATGACCGCAACCGCCATTGAAGATCGGATTCAAGCAAGATCAAGTAGATCCAGCAGACGCAATCGTCCAATGCGGCACTGAGACCGCGATCATACCCGAAGCGGTTCGCACGCGACGACAGTGCGCACCGTTCGGCAGGGCGCAGGTGGATTTAAAACCGCAGGCGGCATAACCATTTGTCTCACCATCTAGCACGCACCCCCGCCGCCCTTACAGCAGGCCCTCACAGCAGGATTGACACATGGATTATTTAAGCCTGTCACGCGCCGCCCGACTCGCCGGCGTCACCCGCGCTGAACTGCAAGCCCGCATCCGACGCGGCGAGATTCCGACCTTTGAAGGTGCCGTCGCGGTCAGCGATCTGCTCCGCGCCTATCCGAGCGTAACGCTGGCGAACGACGACGCGCTCGAACGCACCACGCGCATCAAAACGCTCGCGCATCCCAAGCTCAACCAGGCGGGCGAAACAACGCTGCCCGATCCCGATGTGTTGCTATCGCGGCTGCAAGGACTGAGTGCGGGACTGGCCGAGCGGGCGCTGCGACTCGACGCGGCGCTGGCGTTACTCGATCAGATCGGCGAGCAGCTTGATGCCCTCTGTCGCCTGCCGCGTGCGCAACTGGATGCCTCGCTGCTGGCGCTACGCGACTGGCTCGGCGGCGAACAGGCGCGATTGGCCGCCGCTGCCAATCCCGATCAACATGCGCAACTCATTGTTCAAGATGCTTTTTTGCGACTCATGGCCGCCAACGTCAAACTGATCCCCAGCGGACACGACTTTTTTGTCGAAGGAAATGAATCCATTCTCGACGCCTCAGTGCGTGCCGGTCTAACGCTCAATTACGGCTGCGCCAGCGGCAATTGCGGCGATTGCAAAGCGCGGGTGGTCAGCGGCGAAACCTGGCGACTGCGTGAACATGACTATGTGATTAGCGAACGCGAAAAAGCGATGGGCTACATCCTGACCTGCTCGCATACGGCGGTGACAGATTTGGTGCTCGAAGCAGCAGAAGCGCAGCGAGTCGAGGATCTCCCCTATCAAATGATCCGCGCCAGTTTGCGTCAGGTCGAACGCTTGGGGCCGGATTTGCTCGCGCTCAATCTGCAAACCCCGCGCACCCAAACACTACGCTTTATGGCCGGACAGCGGGCGATCCTGACCCTAGAAAACGGCGCAGCGCAGGAGCTGTCGATAGCAAGCTGTCCGTGTAATGGACGACAGCTGTGGTTTTATGTGCGGCGTGATACGGATGCCTTCTCGCACGCCGTGTTCAACAGCGTGCGGCCCGGACAGCTCGTGACCGTCAGCGGCCCGCTGGGACGTTTTGTGCTCCGCGATGAAGCAACCGAGCCGGCGATCTTCATTGCGCACGGCGACGGCATCGCGCCGATCAAAAGTTTGATCGAACATGCCGTTTCGATTGACCACATCGAATCGTTTCAGCTTTATTGGGATACGCGCTACCCCGAGGCGCATCATCAGGTGCAGTGGGTGCGGGCGTTGCGCGATGCGTTGGATCATTTCAGCTTTACGCCATTGGTGAGCGGGCGGGTTGAAGATCTCATGGCGCTGCTCAACGCTGATCTCGCCGATCCGATGCAAGCGCGTTTTTATATCGCCGGGCCAGTTGACGCCGTCAGCGCAACACAGACGGCGCTGCTCAGGCTCGGCGTTGCCGCAGAACGGATTGCGACTGAGGGTATGGGAAATTGAGGTTTGAATCGCACAGACGCAAAGAGCGCAAAGTTTTTTTAAGTATTTTTTAAAAAATCTTCGTGTCCTGTGCGCCTGTGCGGTTACATAAAACAATTCAAACACGGAACTATTCCAAGCCCCCCCGCTCAATCACCACCCCCACATCCACCCCATCTCCGACCGCCCCGGGCTTGTTGACGCGCAGTCGCAGCCACGTTACCCCAAATTTGCGCATCACCTGTGCCGCGCACTGTTCGGCCAGCGTCTCGACTAATTGATGCTGATTCTGGGTCACGATTTCAGTCAAACACGCCGTGACTGCCGCATAATCGAGCGCATCGCCGATCTGATCGCTGGCCGCAGCGCGGGCAACATCGCTGGCCATTTCGAGATCCAGAATCACCGGCCGCCGCGTTTGCTGCTCCCAAGCGTGAATGCCGATGCAGGTTTCCAGACGCAGACCGCGAATAAAGACGATGTCAGGCATGATACAGTTTTAAGCCTCGTGTCCCGTTTTCAGCCTCAGATATTAACCCATGATTACAGCCTCACTGCTCATCCTCGCGGCCTATTTGCTCGGTTCGGTGTCGAGCGCCATCATCGTCTGTCGGCTCATGGGCCTGCCCGATCCGCGCACGCAGGGATCGAATAATCCAGGCGCGACCAATGTGCTGCGGATCGGTGGCAAAAAAGCTGCCGCGATCACGCTCGTCGGCGACAGTCTCAAGGGCGTGCTGCCGATGCTGGCCGGTCATGCGTTCAGCGTCAGTCCGTTGATTTTGGCCGCGATTGGTTTGGCGGCGTTTATCGGGCATCTCTACCCGATCTTTTTCCGCTTTCAGGGTGGCAAGGGCGTAGCCACCGCGCTCGGGGTACAGTTCGGCCTCGACTGGCCGATTGGACTCTGCGTAGCGGCGGTGTGGCTGTTTGTGGCCAAAGTGCTGAAAATCTCCTCGCTCTCAGGGCTGATTTCGATGGCATTGGCACCGCTATTCGTCTGGCTATTTTGGGATGTTAAAGCCTTGATTGGAATGCAGTTAATTATCACCGGCCTGTTGATTTGGCGGCATCGCAGTAACATCCGCAATCTGCTCAACGGCACCGAAAACCGCATCGGCACCAGCGCGAGCGATGCCAATGCCGATGCCGACCGCTAACTGAGCGCCTCGCTGACACCATGACGGCGAGTGTTCCCACTCTGGGCCGCGATCATCTACATCAATCCGTGCTCGACGCCCTGCCCTCGCTGATTGTCGTGCTCGATCAACAGGGACGGTTGATCGCCGTCAATCGCGCTTGGCGTGAGTTTTCCGCCGAGCAGGGCGGCAGCGATCCGCCGCTTCCCTCAGCACCGAATGTGCTCGCGGCGGTGCGCCGGTCGAGCGACACCCCGTCGAGCACGGTGCAAGCGGCGGTGCGCGGGATCGAAGAGGTGCTGCAACGGCGTCGCGCCCTGTTTACGCTCGAATATGCCTGCCAGACGCAGACGCGCCGCTATTGGCTGTTGATGCGCGTGTTTCCGTTGGAAGGCGCTGCTGCCGGAGCGGTCGTCGCTTATCTCGATATTACCGAACGCCGTCTGGCCGAAGAAGCTGCCCGCCGTGCCCGTGATGCGCTGGCGCAGGTGGCGCGGCTCAATGCCGTCGGCGTACTCGCTTCGTCACTGATTCACGAACTACTGCAACCGCTGAGTTCGGCGAGTTTTTACTGTAGCGCCGCCCGTCAGCTTGCCATCGGCCCAGCGGCTGACCCCGAACGGCTGGTTGAGGTGCTGCAACAGATCGACGATCAGGTGCATCGCGCTGGCGACATCATGGAACGCCTGCGGGCGTTTTTGCGCGGACGCACCATGCAGCGCGTGCGCACCGCGATTGAGCCGATTTTGAAACGCAGTCTCGATCTGGTGCAGTGGTTCGCCACCGACCGTCAGGTCAAGCTCGAACTCAGCGTGCCCGAGCACTTGCCGGAGATCGAAGGCGATCCGGTGCAAATCGAGCAGGTGTTAGTCAACTTGATTTGCAACGCGGTGCAGGCGATTGACACCGCGCACTGCACGCGCCGCGAGGTGATGATTGAGGTGCTACTGGGGCGCGGCGAAATCGAATGCCGCGTCAGCGATACCGGGCCCGGACTGCCGCCCGGCCGTCATGCGGCGATCTTCGATATTTTTGAATCTAACCGTGAAGCGGGTTTAGGACTCGGGCTGGCGATCAGCCGCGCCATTGCTGAAGATCACGGCGGACGCCTCTGGGCAGAACCGGCTCCGCGCAGCGGCGCAGTATTTCATCTCACGCTGCCGGTGCCAACTGCTCTAACGGCCAGCGGGCGCGGGGCGTGAACAGCAACGGCTCGTTCTGACCGGCTAACAGCCGCTGACAGCCAGCAAAGGCGATCATCGCGCCATTATCGGTGCAGAGCGCCGGACGCGGATAAAAGGTCTGGCCGCCCTCGGCGGTGATCGCCTGATTCATCCGCGCTCGTAGCCGCTGATTCGCGCTCACACCACCGGCCAAAATCAGCCGCTGATGCCCGGTTGCACGCAGCGCCCGCCGACATTTAATCACCAGCGTTTCGACCACCGCTTCTTCAAAAGCGCGGGCGATGTCAGCGCGAGTTTGTTCAGGATCGGCAGCGCGTGGCAGTTCTGTCTGCACCGTGTTCAGCGTAAAAGTTTTGAGGCCGCTGAAGCTAAACTCCAGCCCTGGGCGATCCGTCATCGGACGCGGAAAACGGAACCGTTCGGGATCGCCGCGTTCGGCCAGCCGCGCCAGCTCCGGCCCGCCGGGATAGGGCAAGCCGAGAATCTTGGCTGTTTTATCGAATGCTTCACCGGCCGCATCATCGAGCGATTCACCCAGCAAGCGATAGCGCCCGATGCCTCGCACCTCGACTAACTGCGTGTGCCCACCGGAGACCAGCAGCGCCACAAATGGAAACGCAGGCGCGGGATCTTCCAGCAGCGGCGCGAGTAGATGCCCTTCCAGATGGTGGACGCCAATCGCTGGCACCTGCCACGCCCAAGCCAGCGACCGCCCCAGCGCCGCCCCAACCAGCAGCGCCCCAATCAGTCCCGGGCCAGCGGTATAGGCCACGCCGTCGAGCTGCGCCCGCGTTAATCCCGCCTCAGCGAGCACTTGTTGAATCAACGGCAAGGTTTTGCGGATATGATCGCGAGAAGCCAGTTCGGGCACCACGCCGCCGTATTCGGCATGAAGCGCAATCTGCGAATACACCGCCTGCGCCAGCAAGCCGCGCCCATGTTCATACACCGCAATCCCCGTTTCATCGCACGAGGTTTCAATTCCCAGCACGCGCATCGTCGTATCCACGCCGTTTTAGCCCACCGTCAGTTCAGGGCACGCATCATAGCCTTTGCGCGGCCAATCGACCATGCGCTATACTTCGCAATCTTTTTTACCTCGACCCCACCCATCAACCGGAGACAGCCAGGGATTCCGTCCTATGCCCAACGTTCGCGTCAAAGAAAACGAGCCATTTGAAGTCGCTATGCGGCGTTTTAAGCGTTCCTGCGAAAAAGCCGGCGTGCTCGCCGAGGTTCGCCGGCGTGAGTTCTACGAAAAGCCAACCTCTGAGCGCAAGCGCAAGAAAGCGGCGGCCGTTAAGCGTCATCAGAAAAAGCTCCAGCGCGAAGCCCGCCGCTGGGAACGTCCGTACTGAGGGTCGCGCACGTTCAGGGATTGGCCGATACATCCGCATTGCATTGATCGGCCACCTCCATCGCTTGCCTGCTCGACCGCCTGCCGCTCGCCGTTCTCCCCGCTCTCTTACTTACACAGCACAAAACAAAACCCTCGGTATGCTCAAGTCACGCATTCAGGATGACATGAAAACCGCCATGAAGGCGGGAGACAAGCCGCGACTCGGCGTGATTCGGCTGATGCTGGCCGCGATCAAGCAGCGCGAAGTCGATGAACGCATCACGCTCGATGACACCCAAACGCTGGCGGTGCTTGACAAAATGGTCAAGCAGCGGCGCGATTCGATCAGCCACTATGCCAGCGCCGGACGCGAGGATTTGGCCGAGGTCGAGCGTTTCGAGATCGGGGTGATTCAAGACTATTTACCAGCGGCACTGAGTGCGGACGCAATTGCCGCGCTCATCGACGCCGCCGTCAGCGCCTCGGGTGCCGCCGCCGTGAGCGACATGGGCAAGGTGATGAACATCCTGCGCCCTCAGCTTCAGGGCCGCGCCGATATGGGAGCCGTCAGCGCACTGGTTAAGCAGCGTTTGGGCGCGGCCTGAGGTCAACCGAGGCGCCGCGTATGGCTGGTCGCCTGCCGCCGGAATGGATCGATCAGCTCCTGGCGCGAACCGATCTTGTCGAACTCATCGGCTCGCGTCTCCAGTTGCGCAAAGCCGGGCGCGAATTTCAGGCGCAGTGCCCGTTTCATGTCGAAAAAACGCCGTCGTTTTATGTCAGTCCGATCAAGCAGTTTTATCACTGCTTTGGCTGTGGCGCACACGGTAACGCCATCGGCTTTTTGATGGAGTACGACCGACTCGCGTTTCGCGAAGCGGTCGAAGAGCTGGCCGAACGCGCTGGACTGGAGCTGCCGCACGACGGTGATGCCGCGCAGTCGGCACCGGATTACAGTCCGCTCTATCGCCTGCTCGATGCGGTCGCGGCCTATTATCGCCGTCAACTGCGTGAGCATCCTGACGCGCCGCGTGCCGTTGCCTATCTCAAGGGGCGCGGTCTCAGTGGCGAGATCGCGGCGCGGTTTGGTCTCGGCTATGCCCCAGCGCACGGCAATCCGCTGCTCAATCAATTCGGCAGCGATGCGGCGGCGCGAGCGCGATTGCAGACCGCTGGATTGATTAGCGAGCGCGAGGGGCAGGTGTATGACAAATTCCGCGACCGCGTGCTGTTTCCGATCCGTGATCGACGCGGGCGGATCATCGGCTTTGGCGGGCGGATCATCGGCGAAGGTAAACCGAAATATCTCAATTCGCCCGAAACGCCGATTTTTCACAAAGGTCGCGCTCTCTACGGACTCTACGAAGCACAGCGGGCCAATCGCACCTTTGCGGCGCTGATTGTGGTCGAGGGTTATCTTGACGTGATCGCGCTGGCGCAGTTCGGCATCACCAACGCGGTTGCCACACTCGGCACCGCGACCACGCCCGAGCATCTTAGCCAGTTGCTCAAGCTCGCACCTGAGATTGTGTTTTGTTTTGACGGCGACCGCGCTGGCCGTGCCGCCGCGTGGAAAGCGTTAGAAACTGCGCTGCCGCTGGCGACCGGACATCAGGCGCTGCGCTTTTTGTTTCTGCCCGAGGGCGATGATCCCGATACGCTGGTGCGGCGCGATGGAGCCGAGGGCTTTCGCGCTCGGTTAGCACAGGCGCAACCGCTGTCAGACTTTTTGTTTGAGCATCTGAGCGCCGATCAGGACACCACCACGCTCGATGGTCGCGCCCGCTTTGCCAGTCAGTTGCAACCCTATCTTGAGCGCCTGCCGCCCGGACTCTACCGCGAGCTACTGTTGCAGCGCCTAGCTGATTACACCGGCGCACCGCCGCCGCGCCCGCCGTCGGCCAGCGCCGCTCGGCGACGGTTAGCCGCGCAGCGTGCCCAGCCCGCACGCCCGAGTTTAGTCGCGCAAGCGATTGCTCTCTTGCTCGACCGCCCCGACTTAGCGCCTCACGCGCTGGCGCTCAATGCCGACTGGAAACGCTCTACACAGCGCGGCATTGATGTGCTCATCGGCGTGCTTGACCGGCTCGGCGCGACGCCGGATCTGTCCACCGCCCGCCTGCTGGAACACTGGCGCGAGCATCCGCATTTTGGCTATCTGCAACAGTTGAGCATTGCGCCTTTTTTGCGCGATCTCGACGCATCCGGGGCAGAAGCGGAGTTGATCGACGCTCTCGAACGTCTCAATAACAGCGTGCGCGAAACCGAATGGCGACACCTGCTCAACAAACGCCGTCCGAGCGATTGGACGCCCGAAGAACGCGCCCAGCTCGCGCAACACGACTGGAGCGTGCGCGAACCGCAACCGGACTAGCTTTTTCGCCCGGATCATCTATGTATGCTGTATTCAACAGCAGTGCCGACCCACCCGCGCCCCGCGTCGGTCGAGCACGGCGCTGCGAATGGATTAACGCATCCGCTCTCGCTGACACGCGAGAGACGTGCTAAACTACGTAGTTCGCTTTTGAACCGACTTTGGCCGCATCCAGATCAAGGTACCCCATGGATCAAGAACAGCAGCAGTCTCAACTGAAGCAACTGATCGCCAAAGGTAAAGAACAGGGTTATTTGACCTACACCGAGGTCAATGACCACCTGCCGGCGAGCATTGTTGAGACTGAACAGATCGAAGACATCGTGCGGATGATCAACGACATGGGCATCATCGTCCAGGAGACCCCTCCGGATGCCATCGATCAGACGCTCAGTGATAGTGCCGTGTCCGACGACGAGGCCGCTGAAGCCGCCGCCGCCGCGCTGGCCAATGTGGACAGTGAGTTCGGTCGCACGACCGATCCAGTGCGCATGTATATGCGCGAAATGGGTACAGTCGAGCTGTTGACGCGCGATGGTGAGCTGAAGATTGCCAAGCGCATCGAAGAAGGCCTCAATCAGGTGCTCAATGCCCTGTCGGTCTATCCGCGCTCGATTGAGAAGCTGATTGGGATTTTTGATCGCGTGGATCGGGAAGAAACACGCCTGACCGATGTCATCTCCGGGTTCAATGATGAACCACTTGATGAAACCGCCGCCGCTGCGCCTGAGGTGATGTCGAGCACCGAGCCTAGCGCCGAAGCCGACAAGAACGAACTGGAAGTCGAAGCGGCGGATCATCTTGATAGCGATGATGACGACGAAACGGCGGTTGAAGTCGATACCGGCCCCGATCCCGACGATGCAGCGCGACGTGCGAATCTGCTACGCGAGCGGTATCAGACCTTAAAAGCGGCGCTTGAAGCCTACGGACGCGACGATGAACGCTCACGCGAGGCGATGCAGGCCGTCTCCGAAGTGTTTTTGCAATTTAAGCTCGTCGCGCCGGTATTTCAGGAACTTGCTGAAATTCTGCGGGCAACGATTGAGCGCATTCGCGCCCAAGAACGCGCCATCATGCACCTGTGCGTCGAACAGGCGGGCATGGCACGCAAAGAATTTATCGAGACCTTCCCGACCAATGAGACCAATTCGGCATGGCTCGATGCGCTGATGAATAGCAAACGGCCGTTTAGCGCCCGCTTGCAGGCAGTAGCGCCCGATATTCAACGCGCTCAACGCAAGTTGCAAGATATTGAGCGCGAAAATATCCTCACCATCAGCGAAATCAAGGATGTTAATCGCAAGATGTCGATTGGTGAGGCGAAAGCCCGCCGCGCTAAAAAAGAAATGGTCGAGGCCAATTTGCGGTTGGTGATTTCGATTGCCAAAAAATATACCAATCGCGGACTGCAATTCCTCGATTTGATCCAAGAAGGCAATATCGGCTTAATGAAAGCGGTCGATAAATTTGAATATCG
Organism: Allochromatium warmingii; assembly: GCF_900107145.1. GTDB lineage: Bacteria > Pseudomonadota > Gammaproteobacteria > Chromatiales > Chromatiaceae > Thermochromatium > Thermochromatium warmingii. The sequence goes on from NZ_FNOW01000026.1 coordinate 14,141, forward strand.
TCGCGGCTATAAATTCTCCACCTATGCAACCTGGTGGATTCGCCAAGCGATTACGCGCTCGATAGCCGATCAAGCCCGCACCATTCGTATTCCGGTACACATGATTGAGACGATCAATAAGCTCAATCGCATCTCGCGCCAAATGATTCAGGAAATGGGCCGCGAGGCCACGCCGGAAGAATTGGCCGCCCGCATGGATATGCCGGAAGATAAGGTGCGCAAGGTCTTAAAGATCGCCAAAGAGCCAATTTCAATGGAAACGCCGATTGGTGATGATGAAGACTCGCATCTCGGTGATTTTATTGAAGATTCAGGCGTGATTTCGCCGCTTGATTCCGCGACCGCTGAAGGGTTGCGCGAAGCGACGCAAAATATGCTCGCCAGCCTGACCTCACGCGAAGCGAAAGTGTTGCGGATGCGGTTTGGCATCGACATGAACACCGACCACACGCTCGAAGAGGTCGGCAAACAATTCGATGTCACCCGCGAACGCATTCGCCAGATTGAAGCCAAAGCCCTGCGCAAGCTCCGTCACCCGACACGCTCGGATAAATTGCGCAGTTTTCTCGATAACGAGTAAGCATTGCGCTGCTGCCAAGGACGGCACAGACTTGGTATAATCCTATCGGTCATGCGCCCTGGTAGCACAGCGGTTAGTGCAGGCGACTCATAATCGCTTGGTCGGGGGTTCAAATCCCTCCCAGGGCACCATCAAAATAACGGCTTAGGCGAGCAATCGGCTAGGCCGTTTTTCGTTTGAGTCACCTATAGACCAGACCCTATTATCCATCTAAATCGTTCCTCAACCTCATCTAAAAACAGCTTATTTTTTAATTACCTTGTATCCTGTGCGCCTTTGCAGTTTAATTTTCATCTTCGCCGCTCAATTCCGGCTCTAATCGCAATTCTTTCAATTTGCGGGTCAGCGTATTGCGTCCCCAGCCCAATAATCGCGCCGCATCTTGGCGGCGTCCGCCGGTGTGTTCGAGCGCAGTTTGAATCAAGATGCGTTCAAAAGTTGGCAGCGCGTGATCGAGTAAGGCATCGCGTCCATCTTTAAGTTGCTGTTGTGCCCAGCGACGTAAACCCTGTTCCCACGACGGATCACGTACCGTTTCAATCAAGCGATTAGTCTGTAATTCCGGCGGCAAATCTTCGGCATGAATATGCGTGCCAGAGGCCATCACAGTTAGCCAGCGGGCGATATTTTCTAATTGCCGCACATTGCCGGGCCAATCAAAGCGTTGTAATTGCTCAATAGCTGCCGGTGACAGACTTTTAGTCTCACAACTTAATTCCCGCGCTGCTTGCGCTAAAAAATGCCGCATTAACACGGGAATATCTTCACTGCGGTTACGCAGCGCCGGTAATTGAATGCGGATGACATTGAGTCGATGAAATAAATCTTCACGAAAGCGCCCAGCCTGCACCAACTGTTCGAGATGCTGATGCGTCGCGGCAATAATGCGTACATCAACGCGAATCGGTGCCACGCCGCCGATACGATAAAACTCGCCATCAGCCAATACGCGCAGCAGCCGCGTTTGTAATTCCGCTGGCATATCACCGATTTCATCGAGAAAGAGCGTGCCGCCATTGGCCTGTTCAAAACGGCCCTCGCGTCGTGCTTGAGCGCCCGTAAATGAGCCGCGTTCGTGGCCAAAGAGTTCTGATTCGAGTAAATCGCGTGGAATGGCCGCCATATTGAGCGCAATAAATGGCCGTCCACTGCGCGGGCTATGGCGGTGCAATGCTTGAGCGACGAGTTCTTTGCCGGTGCCGGATTCGCCATTTATCAATACGGTGATATTAGAACGCGCCAGCCGTCCAATCGCCCGAAATACATCCTGCATTGCCGGCGCTTCGCCGATGATATCTGGCCCTCGGGTGACGCTGACTTCTTCTGCACGCTCTTCGCGCCCACGGCGACAAGCGCGGCTAACTTGCGACACGGCTTCATCTAAATCAAAGGGTTTGGGTAAATATTCAAAGGCTCCATCTTGAAATGCGGCGACGGCGCTATCGAGATCCGAATGCGCGGTCATAATAATCACCGGCAATCCGGGATAACGGCTTGTGACTTGGCGCAATAATTCTAGTCCGTCAATGCCCGGCATCCGAATATCGGTCAAAATCACATCCGGCTGTTCATGCTGTAGGGATTCGAGAATGCCATCACCATTCGCAAAACAGGTGACGTGCATATCAGCTTTACGTAGTGCCCGTTCTAACACCCAGCGAATTGAGCGGTCATCGTCAATCACCCAGATATTCGGTGCGCGAGTCATAACGCTGGCTCCAGCGGTAAATAAACATAAAAAATCGTATCCCCGGGTTGACTCTCGCACTCAATTAACCCGCCATGCTGATTAATCAGTTCTTGAGCAATCGAAAGTCCGAGGCCGGTGCCATCTGGACGACCGGAAACCATTGGATAAAAAATGCGGTCGCGGATTTCGTCGGGAATACCCGAACCATTATCACGCACTTGCACTTGTAGCACTAATTTATGCCGCCGATTGCCGATGGTGAATTGACGTAGCACCCGCGTGCGTAATTGTAAACAACCACGCGGGCCAGCAGCGGTCGCAGCATTACGCGCTAAATTGAGCAGCGCCTGAATGAGTCGATCTTGATCGGCAATAAAATCGGGAATGCTCGGATCATAATCGCGGTGAACGGTTGGGCCACGCGGCGATTCGGCCAAAATCAGGGTGCGCACATGCTCTAGCACATCGTGAATATTCACCGGCGTGCGGCGCGGCAGGCGATGCGGGCCGATCATGCGCGTCATCAGTGCCTGCAAGCGGTCGGCTTCGTCGATGATGATGCGCGTGTATTCGCACAGGGCGGCGTCGGGCAGTTCGCGTTCGAGCAGTTGCGCCGCGCCGCGCAGCCCGCCGAGTGGATTTTTGATCTCGTGCGCCAGTCCGCGCAGCAGGGCTTGCGTGGCCTGATGTTGCGATAACAGTTGTTCTTCGCGGGTGATGCGCAGTTGCCGATCAACTTGATAGAGTTCGACCAAAATTTCCGGCTCTGCATCAAAATGGTGCAACGGCAACACGGTGCAGTTGACGGTTTTAGTGCAGCCTTCGCTGATGGTGATGTTGATCTCGCGTTCCGTGAATGGATGACCGGAGGCGAGGGCGGCGCTAAAACGCGCTTCGACCTGTGCATCGGGGCAGGGCAACAGGTTCGCGGCGGGCTGGCCGACCAGATGACGGGCGCTGACCTCGAATAACATCTCGGCGGCGGGATTGAGATATTTGAGGCGCAATGCGGCATCAAACAGCATCACGGCGGTGTTGAGATGATCGAGAATCCGACGCTCTAAGCTGGGGCGGGGCGCGTGAGTGGGTGTGGTCATGGAGCGATCAGCTTCCAGCTTTCAGCTACCAGCCGCCAGCATCGGGCTATCAGCGTGCAGCCTGTGGTTCGGTGGCGGCGATGTGTGGCGACCCGTAAGCAAATACAGCGCCAATTTAGGGTTGTGCGACTGGTTATGATGCCGCTGCTTAGGGCAGTTGGCCGGGCGTGCGCGGTTGGCGAATTTGAATGGTGCGCGGAGCCGATTGTGCGACGAGGCGATCTTCTGCGCCCTTAATTTGCAGTTGGAGCCGATGTTGTCCGGCACCTAAGCCGGTGAGTTTGAATTGTGTTTGATTGGCTTCGACCGCAAGTTCGCTGTCATCGAGGCGCAAAAACAGGCGATGGCCGTCGATTACTGCCGGATCAATTTGTAAGCTAATCGGCACGCCTGCAGCATCTGCGGTCAGTGTGGCATCGGCTGCTGGGCTGAGAATATCGAGTGCGGCATAGGGGCCGCGATAGGCTTCATCCGGTGATTGCGGGCCGAGTATGGTCGCGGTGGCGCGGCTCGGTGCGGCATCGACGCGGACATCAACCCGCTCGGCGTTCGGAGCTAGACGGTCGGAAAAATACACGCGCCCGTCGGCGTCAGTCCAACGGTAAATCTCGGCGCTGGCTGAGGAGCCAAAAAGCACGCACAGCAGCAGGGGAACAGGATTTCGCATGGCGGTAAAGACTAGCCTAAGCGCACCATTCACGACAACTGTTGGCTATCAAACTGCGTACAATCGCCCGCTGTTCTTCCATCTAAACAAGCTGATAGCTGGAAGCCAAAACTTATGATGCTCTCGATCATCGCCATTGCCAGCGGAGCCGGACTCGGCGCATTACTGCGCTGGGCGCTCGGTTTACGACTCAACGCGCTCATCCCGAGTCTGCCACTCGGCACGCTGACGGCCAATCTGCTCGGCGGTTTGCTCATCGGCGTGGCGCTTGCTTGGATCAGCCGTCATCCGAGTCTGCCGCCAGAGCTTCGCTTATTCGTCATCACCGGCTTTCTCGGCGGTTTGACTACTTTTTCGACCTTTTCTGCCGAAGTTGTGACCCTTTTATCAAAAGGTGAACTGCTGTGGGGCTTGGCCGCGATTGGCGCACATTTACTCGGATCATTGACGATGACCGCGCTTGGGATCTGGCTGGTGCATCTGCTGCTGGCGCGGGCGTAACACCCACTCAACGCACTCGAAACGTCATCTTTGCCGCCATTTTTGGAGTCTGCAAACCATGTCCACCTGTTTTTTGAAATTCTATGTCGCCGAGAGCCGCCGCCATCGTCACACCCTGATCTACGAATGGTTACTCGAAGAAGCCAAAGCCTTTGGGTTGCAAGGCGGCTCGGCATTTCGGGCGCTGGCCGGTTTTGGGCGACATGGGCGCTTACACGAAGAGCGATTTTTCGAGCTATCGGGCGACCTGCCGGTCGAGGTCGGCTTTGTTGTCAGCGAAGACGAAGCGCAGCGATTTCTCGCCCATCTCGGTCAACAGGGGCTAGATCTGTTCTACATCAAGCTGCCGGTGGAATCCGGTGTGACCGGCGCGGGCCGTGAGCCTTAGTCAAAGTTAAAAAGTCGGAATATAATCGAACGCTCATCGAGGCGCGTTCCGGGGAGTTGGATTTCAGTTCCGGCGGTCGCATATCGAAAACCCAGAAAATTACTCAAGAACACGGAGCTAGGAGCGCAGCCATGACCGGAGCCTCAGCCGTCGAAGACATCGTTAAATCGGAATACGCGCACGGCTTTACGACCGAGATTGAGTCCGACACCCTGCCGCCCGGACTCGATGAACAGGTCGTGCGTGCCATCTCCCAGCGCAAGGGCGAACCGGAGTTTATGACCGCGCAGCGGCTCAAAGCCTATCGGCATTGGCTGACATTGCGTGAACCGGAATGGGCAGCAGTGAATTATCCGAAAATTGATTTTCAAGCAATTTCATATTATTCCGCACCGAAACGCCCCGAAGATGCGCCAAAAAGTCTCGATGAAATCGACCCGGTGCTGCTCGAAACCTACAATAAACTCGGCATTCCAATTGAAGAACAAAAAGCACTCGCTGGCATTGCTGTCGATGCGGTATTCGATAGCGTTTCGGTAGCGACGACCTTTCGTTCAACGCTTGCCGAGGCCGGCGTTATTTTCTGCTCGATTTCCGAAGCTCTGCGCGATTATCCCGATCTAGTGAAACCCTATCTCGGCAGTGTAGTGCCCTATACCGATAATTTCTATGCCTGTCTTAATGCCGCCGTATTCAGTGATGGCACCTTTGTTTATGTGCCAAAAGGCGTGCGCTGCCCGATGGAATTAAGCACCTATTTCCGCATCAATGCCCGCAATACCGGCCAATTTGAGCGCACCTTGATTGTCGCTGAAGCCGGAAGCTATGTCAGCTATTTAGAAGGTTGCACTGCGCCCCAGCGTGACGAAAATCAATTACACGCGGCTGTTGTGGAATTGATCGCAATGGACGATGCTGAAATCAAATATTCGACGGTGCAAAATTGGTATCCAGGCGATGAACGCGGCGTCGGCGGTATTTATAATTTTGTTACGAAACGCGGTGACTGTCGCGGCGCCCGCTCTAAGATTTCCTGGACGCAAGTCGAAACTGGATCGGCGATTACATGGAAATATCCCAGTTGTATTCTGCGTGGTGATGAAGCCGTCGGCGAGTTTTATTCCGTCGCCGTGACCAAAGGTCGTCAACAGGCGGATACCGGCACCAAAATGATTCATCTTGGCAAAAATACCCGCTCGACGATTGTCTCTAAAGGGATTTCAGCGGGCGAAGGCCAACAAACCTATCGTGGCTTGGTGCGCATTGGGCGACGTGCTGAAGGCGCACGCAATCACACACAATGCGATTCGCTGTTAATTGGCGACCGCTGTAGCGCCAATACCGTGCCCTATATCGAGGTCAAAAATCCCTCGGCGAAAATGGAGCACGAAGCGACGACTTCTAAGATCAGCGATGACCAGCTTTTCTATTGCCGCTCGCGTGGCCTGACGGAAGAAGATGCGGTATCGATGATCGTCAATGGCTTCTGCAAAGAAGTCTTCAATGAATTACCGATGGAATTTGCGGTCGAGGCCCAAAAACTTCTGAGCATTAGCTTAGAAGGCGCAGTTGGGTGAATGATTTTTTTATTGAACCGCATGTTTTTGAACCGCACAGGCGCAAAGGACGCAAAGAAAACAACTTTTAAATTTGTTTTAAAATACTTTGTGTTCTTCGCGCCTGTGCGGTTAATAACCAACAAAAACTCGCCCGCGACCCGAATCGAATTGATTGCTGGAGAATTGTCATGCTTTCCGTAACCGGCCTGCGGGCCACTGTCGGTGATAAAGAAATCCTCAAGGGCTTAGATCTAAAAGTCGGGCCAGGCGAGATACATGCGATCATGGGGCCGAATGGCTCGGGCAAAAGCACGCTGTCGCATGTGCTCTCAGGGCGCGATGGCTATACCGTTACTGCTGGTTCGGTATTGTTTGAGGGTCAAGATCTGCTGACATTGGAACCCGAAGTCCGCGCCCAGCTTGGCCTATTTCTCGCCTTTCAATATCCGGTTGAATTGCCCGGCGTCAATAACACCTATTTTCTCAAAGCGGCACTCAATAGCCTTCGCAAGGCACGCGGCGAACCCGAACTCGATGCCGTATCATTTTTGCGCTTGATTAAAGAAAAACTCAAGATTCTCCATCTCGATGATTCGTTATTAAAGCGGGCTGTCAATGCTGGGTTTTCCGGTGGCGAAAAAAAGCGCAATGAAATCTTTCAGATGGCGCTGTTAGAACCCAAACTTGCAATCCTCGATGAAACGGATTCCGGCTTAGATATTGACGCGCTGCGCGTGGTCGCTGAAGGCGTCAATGCCCTGCGCTCGCCGGAACGCTCAATGATTGTCGTCACCCATTATCAGCGATTGCTGGATTATATTCAGCCCGATTATGTGCATGTGTTAGCGCGGGGCCGCATTATTCGCTCCGGCGGGAAAGAATTGGCACTGGAATTAGAAGAAAAAGGCTACGGTTGGATTGATGCGGAGTTGGCGGCATGAATGCGCCCCTGCACAGTGGTCTTGAACACTGGTTGAGTGCGCCCGATGACACGCCGGCTCCTGATTGGCTGTTGGAACAGCGCCGCGCCGCTCGGGTGCGTGTGAGTGCCCAGCCGCTGCCACATTCCAAAGAAGAGGCGTGGCGCTACACCAGTCTCAAAGGCTTGCTCGAACAGGATTTCAGCGCCATCGACGAACCGTTAGATGCGCTGCAAGCTGAGGATCTCGACGCAGTGTTGATCGCCGGACTGGACGCGCATCGCGTGGTGCTGGTCAACGGGCGTTTTGCGCCGGAACTCTCGACGCTGGACGCGCTGCCAGCGGGTGTGCGCATCGGCGGTTTGCGCGACTGGCTCGACCGTGATCCCGAGTCGTTACGCGGTCAGCTCGATACGGCACGCGGCGAGTCGGGCGCGTTTTTTGCGCTGCTCAACACCGCTGGTCTGGATGATGGTCTGGTGCTGTGGCTGGAACGCGGCACTTTGCTCGAACGTCCGGTCGAGCTGATTCATCTTTCAGTTGAATTGGATGAGCCGCGTGTCGCCCATCCGCGTCATTTAGTGTATCTGGAAGCGGGGGCGCAGGCGACGCTGATCGAGCGATATGTCAGCCTCGGCGCGTCGCTGTATTGCACCAATGCGGTGGTAGAAGTGCTGCTTGGACGCGATGCAGTGCTCAAACACGAACGGTTGCAGATGGAGAGCCGCAACGCTTTTCATCTCACCAGTTTGTATCTAGTTCAGGATGCCAACAGTCGTTATGTGGGCGTGAATATCGGGCTGGGCGCACGCTGGGCGCGGACGGATCTGAACACGCGCTTTCGCGGTGAACAGGCTGAATGTCTCTTGCACGGGCTGTATCTCGCGGGCGATGGGCAGTTGCTCGACTATCATCTCGATGTCGAACACGCCGTGCCCAATTGCCGCAGTGAAGAGCAGTTCAAAGGCTTGCTGACCGGCGCTGGGCGGGCGGTATTTGATGGGCGGGTACTGGTCGCCAAGCACGCGCAGAAGAGCGATGCGGCCATGTCGAACCGCAATCTGATGCTCTCCGAACAGGCCGAAATCGACACCAAACCGCAGCTTGAAATCTATGCCGATGATGTCAAGTGCAGTCACGGTACCACCGTCGGTCAGATTGAGCCGGAAATGCTGTTTTATCTGCGCTCACGCGGCATTGACGCAGCGCGGGCACAGCGGATGCTGTGTCTGGGATTTGCCGCCGAGATCCTCGACCAGCTTGGCGCTGAAGCGGTGCGCGAGCAAGTCGCCGAGGCTGTCGCGCAGCGGCTGGGTTGATGCGACCGATGGATTTAAACCGCGTGTGTCAATCGCGGAGGATTGAGTATGAACAGACTGGCGCGTTTTGCCGATTTTTTTAGCCGCCGTAAGGACGATTCCGCGACACCCGCAGCGGACGCAGCGGCACGGCCTGAGGATGATGGGGAAGTGGTCGAGGTGGCCGTTGAGCGCATGGACGCTGAAGAATTGCGTGAGCCGATTATTGCGTCACTGCGCGGCGTCCACGATCCTGAGATTCCGGTCAACATCTACGATCTGGGGTTGATCTACCGCATCGATATTGCGCTGAATGGCAATGTCGCGGTTGATATGACGCTCACCGCGCCCGGCTGTCCGGTGGCGGGCATGATGCCGCTGATGGTCAAGAGCGCCGTGGAGCGGGTCGAAGGCGTCGGACAGGTCAGCGTGCAACTGGTCTGGGATCCGCCCTGGAATGCTGACAATATGAGCGATGAAGCGCGGTTGCAGTTGGGGTTGATGTGAGTTTTGGGGAGCGGCTAGAGATCGACGTTTAGCAAGAACGCTTCTTCACGAGAACGCAAAGTATGTTTCGTGCGAATTGCTGCTAGGATTTGATCCTGACCGCATTATTTTTGGATGTTTTTATGTTGGCTAAACGCACGCGCAAAAACCAAATTACTTTGCCAAAAACCATCGTTCAGAGCGTTGGTGAAGCTGATTATTATGATATCGCCGTTCAGGAAGGCAAAATTGTGTTAACGCCGGTTCGATTACAGCGTACTGAAGCAGTATGGGCTAAGCTAGACGCCTTAGGGATCACACCGGACGACGTAGATGAGGCGATTGCTTGGGCGAGAAAAGGCGCGTGAGTCTGCCGCGTGTTGTGCTTGATACCAACTGCTTGGTTTCAGCACTGATCTTCTCGCGGAGTAAATTTGCGTGGTTGCGGGCGGCTTGGCAAACGAATCGATTTGTGGCACTCGCCAGCTATGACACGGTTAGAGAACTTCTAAGAGTATTGAACTATCCAAAATTCAAACTGAGCCGTGCAGAGCAAGAGTGCCTATTAGCTGAATTTGTGCCCTATGTTGAGACAGTCAAGATCGAGCATACGCCAAATGGACTGCCTCATATCCGTGATCCTGACGATGTTATATTTCTCGTGCTCGCCGCTGTTGCTGGCGCAGATGCGTTGGTGAGTGGCGATGGGGATATTCAAGCAGTCAAAGAACAGTTCCATATTCCTATCCTAACAGTAGCCGAGTTTGCTGATTGGCTAGAACAGCAGTGACGCTGGGCTGGATGCTGGCGGCTGAAAGCTGGCAGCTTAACCGCCACACACCGGACACAGCGGATCGGCCCGCAACCGCACCGTGCGCCAATCCATCTGGAACGCATCCAGCAACAGCAGGCGACCGAATAGCGGTGCGCCGAGTCCAGCCAAAATCTTGATCGCTTCGGTCGCTTGCACGCTGCCGATGATCCCAACCACCGGCGCCAGCACACCCGTCGCCGTGCAGGTCGTCTCTTCGGCTCCGTCCGTTTCTGGATACAAACAGCGATAGCACGGGCCGCCCGGCTGACCAGTGAATGCCGTGACCTGCCCTTCTAAACGAATCGCCGCGCCTGATACCAATGGAATCCGCGCCGCATAGCAAGCGGCATTCACGGCAAAACGGGTCGCAAAGTTATCGCTGCATTCGACGACGAGATCAACGCCCGCTAACTGCGCGGCCAGTGTCTCAGCGGTCAAAGCCCGTTCAACGGCAATCAATTCGACATCTGAATTGAGCGCGTGGAGCGTGCGCCGTGCTGACTCCGCTTTGGTCAGGCCGATGTGATCGGTGTGATGCACAATTTGTCGTTGCAGATTCGATAGCTCAACGCTGTCGAAGTCAGCTAACAGTAAACGCCCAACCCCGGCGGCAGCCAGATAGAGCGCGACCGGCGAACCAAGCCCACCTAAGCCGACAATCAGCACTGTAGCCGCCCGCAGGCGTTCGTGACCGGCGATGCCGAATTGCGGCAGCAGAATATGACGGCTGTAGCGGAGCAGATCGGCGTCAAGCATTGGGAGAGAGAGGATGGAGAGCGGGCGGGATGATCACGAAGCCGCAGCTTCGTGACCAGACAAACAGCGGCTACAGCTTAGAGGCTGTAGTACAGATCGAACTCAACCGGATGGGTGGTCATGCGAATGCGCGTGACTTCTTTCATCTTGAGTTCAATGTAGGCGTCGATCAGATCGTCGGTGAACACGCCACCGGCAGTCAAGAAGGCGCGATCTTGGTCGAGATAATCCAGCGCCATGTCGAGCGAATGGCACACGGTCGGGATCGCTTTGGCCTCTTCACGCGGCAGATCGTAGAGATCCTTGTCCATCGCATCGCCCGGATGGATCTTGTTCTGAATACCGTCGAGACCGGCCATCATCATCGCCGTAAATGCCAGATACGGATTCGCGGTGGCATCGGGGAAGCGCACTTCGATGCGCCGCGCCTTCGGGCTGGCCACATGCGGAATGCGGATCGACGCCGAACGGTTACGCGCCGAATACGCCAGCATAACCGGCGCTTCAAAGCCGGGCACCAGCCGCTTGTACGAATTGGTCGAAGCGTTGGTGATCGCGTTCAGCGCCCGAGCGTGCTTGATGATGCCGCCGATGTAGTACAGCGCCAGATCGGACAGACCGCCGTACTTGTCACCAGCAAACAGGTTCTGACCGTCTTTGGCCAGCGATTGATGGACGTGCATCCCGCTGCCGTTGTCGCCGACCAGCGGTTTAGGCATAAAGGTCACGGTCTTGCCGTAAGCGTGCGCGACGTTCTGCACCACGTACTTGAGAATCTGCGTCCAGTCAGCCCGCTCAACTAAGGTGCTGAACTTGGTGCCGATTTCGCACTGACCCGCAGTGGCCACTTCGTGATGATGCACCTCGACCGGCACGCCCATTTCTTCGAGCGTTAAGCACATGGCCGCCCGCAGATCGTTGAGCGAATCGACCGGCGGCACCGGAAAATAACCGCCCTTGATGCCCGGCCGATGCCCCATATTGCCATCGGGGAACACGCGCTCGGAGTTCCAGCCGGCTTCTTCGGAATCGACCTTATAAAAACAGCCGCTCATGTCCGCACCCCAACGCACATCGTCGAGGATAAAGAACTCTGGCTCTGGCCCGAAAAACGCGGTATCGGCGATGCCGGTGGACTTCAGATAGGCTTCAGCACGCTTGGCAACCGAACGCGGATCGCGCTCATAGCCCTGCATGGTGTCCGGCTCCAGAATGTCGCAGCGGAGAATCAGCGTGGCTTCATCGGCGAACGGATCCATCACCGCCGTGCTGGCTTCGGGCATCAGCACCATGTCGGAGGCTTCGATGCCTTTCCAGCCGGAAATCGACGAACCGTCGAACATCTTGCCATCCTTGAACACATCCTCATCGACCGTGTGCGCTGGCACCGAGACATGCTGCTCTTTGCCACGGGTGTCGGTGAAGCGAAAATCGACGAATTTCACTTCATGTTCTTGGATCATTTTAATGACATCAGTCATTCGAGCTGTCTCCGCTACGTGATAACTATACAAAACCGTTTCACCACCCAAACGGTTGGTGAATGCGCGGTGCGCTGCTTGGCGTCGCGCCCAGAAAGCAACGAACGCGCCAAAATCAAGCCTCTTGGCTGCACGCCCATCGAGCGGCGGTGTCGCCTCGCGCTATCATAGCTTGAATGGCGGGGGATCGGTGATGCGGACACCTCAGCAACCGACCGCTGGCGGCTGGCCGCTAAGAGCTGGACACTGACCACCGCACCCAAATGGACAGCGCCGCGCTCACCTTGCACCAAAACAGCGCACGCATCGCGGCACTGCGTTCAGATCGCGCTAAAATGCACCCGCACCTGTCCGAAGATGGTCTCTTCGCGCACGGCGGCGGCTAGAGCGGCGCTCAGGTGCGCTGGATCGACACCGTGCAACTGACAGGCCGCCAGCGGCAAGACCACTTCCACATGAATCCGCCCGCCGAGATAGTGCAACAGCACGCGCTGGCGCTGCTGGGCCGCAGGCAGAGCTGACCACAGCGCATCGAGACGGGCGAGGGCTTCGGCGCGTAACGGCAGTGGCGCAACTGAGGGTTGCTCGGCGTCATCTTCGGGGTCGATATGCACCGTCACATCGGTCATATCGGAGATTTCGCGTTTGAGCCGCTGTTCAACCAGCACGCTAATCATGTGCCCTTCGGAGACGCTGATTTCGGCATCAACCAGCACATGCACATCTGCCGAAACGCCGCCACCTAAGCGCCGTGTGCGCAGCATGTGAATATCACGCACGCCGCCGACCGAGCGAATCGTGCGCGTGACCTCGGCGATGCGGTCGGCTTCCAGTCCGGTATCAACCAATTCTGTGACCGCCCCCCAGCCCAGCCCCCACGCAATATGCGCGATCATCAATGCGACGATACAGGCGGCAATCGCATCCAGATACGGCAGTCCAGCCAACGTGCCCAGAATGCCGATCAACACGACAATCGAAGAAATCGCATCACTGCGATGATGCCAAGCGTTAGCGCGGAGCAAATCCGAACGCACCCGCTTGGCATAGCTGAGTGTCCACCAGTAGAGCCATTCTTTCACCCCGATTGACACCAGCGTCGCCGCCAGCGCCAGCGTATCCGGTTGGAGCAGGGCGCTGGGTTCAAACAGCCGTTGCGCGGCATCCCAGCCGATGCCCAGCGCCACCAGCAGCAGCAAAACACCGAGCGCCAGCGTGGCCACCGTTTCATAGCGGGCATGGCCGTAAGGGTGATCTTGATCGGGTTGTTGGGTGGCGTGATGACCGGCGACATACACCAACACATCGGAGAGCAAATCCGACAGCGAGTGAATGCCGTCGGCAACCAATGCCTGCGAGTGACCGAGCAGACCGGCCACAATCTTGATTACAGATAAAATCAAATTGAGTACAGCACTCACGATGCTGGTATGGGCCAGCGCGTGACGCCGTTCTTTAGTGGCCGGTGTATGTTCAATAGCGGACGCGGACGCAATCTGAGACATGCTGTGGGGCATTCTGGTCTGGGAATTTCAGACATATAGTATACGCTTAAGCAGGCAGATCGAGACTGACATCACAGTGTTTAGCCGTGTCTCAATCTAGGATTAAAGGCTAGTTTAATGCTGCGCTCGCTTGGATTATGCCTGTGAGATATCCGGCAACCATCGCTCAACGAGGATGAACAATGGCGATCTCCCTTCCAGAGGACGCAAGCCCTGAGGCGCTGACGTTGCTCAAGCAACAAAACAATGCCTTACGCGCCAGTCAGGAACAACTTGAACTGGCGTTGCACGCGGCACAAATGGGGGTCTGGGATTGGGAGCTGGCCAGCGGGCGCGTGGTTTGGGCCGGTGCGCACGCCCGCTTGTTCGGACTCAAACCAGAGGACTTCGGCGGCACGATTGACGCTGTGCAGCAGTGCGTGCATCCCGATGACCGCGAATACGGCATGACCTTAGCGCAACGCACGCTGACTGACGGCTGTGAGTTTGACAATGTGTATCGCGTCATCTGGCCTGATGGCAGCATTCACTGGCTGCACTCACTCGGACGCTTAATCCGCGACTGTCAGGGCACGGCACAGCGCATCACTGGGGTCACCTTAGACATCACCGCCCAGCGCGAGGCGGAATGCCAAATGGCCGCGCTCTCCGCTGTGGTGCGTCACAGTGATGCGATCATGGTGATTAAAGATCTGGATCGGCGCGTGATTGCGACCAATCCCAGCTTTGCCAAAGCCGCCGGTTATGCGTCAGAAGCTGAACTCATCGGCAAAACCGATGCTGAGATTTTTGGCATGTCGCCCGACGTTGAGCCGGTGCGCTCGTACATGCAGGATGAACTCGAAGCCCAGCGCCTGCCGCCGGGTGCGAGTCTGGTGCGCGAAGAGCCAGTCTTAACCCGTGATGGGCAACATCTTTGTTATCTGACCAAAAAATATCCGATCCATGACAGCGCCGGGCGGGTGATTGCCACCGCCAATATCTCGGTCGATATTACCCAGCGGCGCGAACTCGAATATCAATTGCTCACCGCAACGGCGGAAGCGCGGGCGCTGGCGGAACGGGCTGAAGCGGCCAACCGTGCGAAAAGTGCATTTTTGGCCAATATGAGCCATGAGATTCGCACGCCATTACATGCCGTGTTGGGATTTTGTTATTTGGTCGAACAACATCCGCTGGAACCGGATGTGCGTGAGCTGGTGGGCAAGATTCACAATGCCGGTGCCTCACTGCTAACGCTGATTAACGATATTCTCGACTTTTCTAAGATCGAAGCCGGGCATCTCCAGATTGAAGCCTCGCCCTTTCGACTCTCGGAACTGCTCGATTCGCTGGCGGGCATTATGAATGCCGCTGTGGGCAACAAACCGCTCGAACTCATCCTCAACCCGCCCGAACACGGAATCGAATATCTGATTGGCGACAGCGCCCGCCTGCGCCAAGTGCTCATCAATCTGCTCGGCAACGCGATCAAATTCACCGATTGCGGCGAGGTGGAATTGCGTATCACCTGTCTGGCACAGAACGCCGACAGCGTGACCTTGCAATTTGCCGTGCGTGATACCGGCATCGGCATTGATCCGGCGCAACAGCGCGAAATCTTCGCCGCCTTCAGTCAGGCCGACACCAGCATCAACCGCCGTTTTGGGGGCACCGGGCTAGGATTAGCAATCAGCGCCCAACTGGTGCAACTGATGGGCAGTGACCTGCGCGTCGAGAGTGCGCACGGCTTGGGCAGTACCTTTTTGTTTACGCTGGTTTTGCCCCGCGATCCCGAAGCCCACCCGCTGCCTGGGGAGCGGATTGGCTTGCGGCTGTTGGTCGCTGATGACTGCGTGACTGCGGGCGCGGCACTCAAACACACCGCGCAAGCGTTTGGCTGGCAGGTCGATTGGGTTGACTCCGGTGCAGCGGCCCGCGCCCTGCTGCTGGAACGCATTGATACTATCCTGTCTTATGATGCCGTGCTGTTTGATTGGCGGATGCCGGATGAAGATGGCCTCAGCAGTGCGTGGGCGCTGCGCTCCGATTTGATTGCTTGGGGCATCACCAAGCTGCCGCTGCTGTTGCTGATGGCCAGTCCGCTGGATCGACCGCAGTTACTCAGTCAGCCTGGCTTTGAATATCTCGATGGCTTGCTTGATAAGCCAGTGACGCCCTCGGCGCTCTACAATGCGCTGGTGCAGCGGTTTAATCGGCGTCCGTCACCGCCGGTCTCTACACCGCGTCAGCAATCGCTGGCCGGCGTGCATGTGCTGGTTGTCGATGACAGCGAGATCAATCAAGAGGTTGCGCAGGGCATTTTGGTCAAGCACGGCGCTCAAGTCAGTCTCGCCGATGATGGCGAAGCAGCATTGGCTTGGCTGGCAACGCATCCGACCAGTGCTGACATTATTTTGATGGATGTGCAGATGCCGCGTCTCGACGGCTATGCGGCCACGCGCCTGATTCGCCAAGACCCGCGCTGGGAGATGCTACCGATCATCGCGCTCACCGCTGGCGCATTCCGTACCATGCAGGACGCGGCACAGGCGGCAGGGATGAATGATTTTATCGCCAAGCCATTTGAAGTGGCGCATTTGGTGCAGTGCATCGAACGTTGGGTCAAGTGTGACCCGGCCGCGCCGCCCGCCGCCACTGTTCGGGCACTGCCGCCGAGCGCCGCACCGCCGGCGCTCGATGCACTCAGCGAGTACGGGATCGACACCGCCACGGCGCTGGAACGCTGGGGCGATCCGAAGGTGTATCAGGGCTATTTGGCCAAATTTCGTGACAGTCACGCCGATGACGCGCCCGCGATTGCTGCTGCGCTCGATAGCGGCGCTCATGCTACAGCGGCGGCGCTGGCGCATAAACTCACGGGGGTGGCCACAACGCTGGCACTGCCACAGGTCGCGGCTCTGGCGCGTCATCTGGAACAGGATGTGCGGCGCGGTGACCCCATTGATCCGGCGCGTTTGCAAGGATTGGGCGAAGCGATTGCCAGCGTCTGTTACGGCATCCGCGCTTGGGCGGACACGGTACATACAGTGCCGCGTGCCGAGCCGCTGACGCCAGACGCCATCGCTGCCTTACACAGCCGCCTGCTGGCCGCTATTCAACAGCAGCACTTACGCCAAGCGGAAACATTGATTGAGCAGTTACATGCCACCATTGCCGACAACCGTTTGCGGACGCTCCAGGGTTATTTGAGCGATTTTGATTTTCGCGCCGCTGAGGGACTGATGCAGACGTTAATTCAGGATCTTGCGCTTTCACAATCGGAGTAAATCATGTTGCCCGCTCGCTTACTGATTGTTGATGATGAGCCAGCGAATCTCGCTGTGCTCCGCCAGATTCTCGAACCGCATTATGCGCTGTTATTTGCACGGCATGGGGCGGATGCGCTGGAATTAGCCCGCCGTCATCATCCGAATTTAATTCTGCTCGATATTGAAATGCCGGGGCTAGATGGCTATAGCGTCTGTCGCGCACTCAAAGCCGATCCGCAGACTGAAGCGATTCCGGTGATTTTTGTGACCGCACTCTCCGAACTTGATGATGAAGAACTCGGATTTGAGGTCGGCTGTGTTGATTATTTAGTCAAACCAGTGAGTGCCGGCATTGTGCGGGCACGGGTGCGGGCACATTTATCACTGGTGCAAGCCAAACAGCTTGATAAAAGCTATCGTGATGCGCTGGCAATGCTGGCGAAAGCTGGTCATTACAATGACAGTGATACCGGAATGCACGTTTGGCGCATGGCTGCGTATGCACGCGCACTGGCTGAAGCGATTGGTTGGTCAGCGTCGCGCTGTGAATTGCTGGAATTAGCCGCACCCATGCACGACACTGGCAAGATTGGCATTCCTGATGCAATTTTGCGCAAGCCCGGTAAATTAGATGCCGATGAATGGACGATCATGCGCACCCATAGTCAGCTTGGGCATGACATTTTAGTCAGCAGTGATGCGCCGATTTTTCAACTCGCCGCTGAAATTGCGCTCTGTCATCATGAGCATTGGAATGGCGGCGGTTATCCGCACGGCTTAAGTGGTGAAGCGATTCCCGAATCAGCGCGAATTGTAGCCATTGCCGATGTATTCGATGCACTGACGATGAAGCGCCCCTATAAAGAAGCGTGGCCGATTGAACAGACGTTGGCAACCATGCAGGTATCAAGCGGTGAGCAATTCGAGCCGCGTTTAATGACGTGTTTTATCGAAATTTTACCGCGTATTTTGGAAATTAAAGCAGAATGGGAACGGCGCGAGGGTGCATAAAGCATCGTTAAAATTTTTAGACAGGATTAACAGGATGTTTCAAGATTAACACGATGCAGTGTGTACTGCTCAAAACTAAAAAAATCCTGTTCATCCTGAAACATCCTGTTAATCCTGTCTAAATGTTATTTCAATTTTAGCTAACCTTGCCGCTCAACAAGCAGCGCACAGACTACCATCGCCAGATACCAAATCAACGCTGATATAAAATGCGCATAGAGTGATAATGAGGCACTCAACGGAAAAGCAGCTAAAAATAGCGTCAGTGCCCAGGGCAGCACCGCATCTTGACCTTGACGTTTTAAGCGCCATATTAACATTAAGAGCAGCACGCAAAATATTGCATAGCCACTTAAGCCAATAATGCCGGTTTCAGCCGCGACTTCAAGCACGAATAAATGCGGCTGACTGCGATGAATTGGATCACCGCCCGAATAGTGTGAATACGCATCAGCAAAGCCATTGGCACCGATGCCATTGATTTGATTCTGCTCAAACATCCGCGCCGCACCTAACCAATGTGGCAGCCGATCACTGACGGCAACATTAAACGCCGTATAATCATTCGACAGCAAACCAGAGAGTTGGGTTACGCGGTCGCGCAACCAATCCGATTGCAGCAAACTGCCGAGACTGACAACCATAATCAGCGATAGCAGAATCAGCACCCGCCGCCGATCAAACCACAGAGTTTGCGCTCCCAATGCCAGCCAATAGAGCACAACACCGAGCGCCAAGAGCATCCAAGAAACGCGACTTCCGCCATACAAAATCACAATAAAATAGGGAATCAGCATCAGCCACAGCCCTGGGATCACACGATTAAAGCGATGCAGCCCATAAAAAAACACCGGCGAAAAAATTGCTAAAACAATTCCGAGTTTTACGCCGGGGAGCATTCCAGTTAAACGATTGCCTTCAAAACTTTTGCGGCCAAATAGATTTTCTCCGGTTATCAGTTGCAGTATCCCATCTGCCATCCAGAAGAGCAAAATTGCTAAGACAACCGCAAGAATAGTATCGGCCCGTGAGCGCAGCGGCAGCCGCTCAATAATGAAATAACCGGCCAGCAGATAAATCAAATACCGCAGGCTGACAGATAAGGTTGAGCGCACTGATTCGGCATCGACGGCTGAAATCAGCATCGGAATCCAGAGACAGAGAAACAGCGCCAGATACCATTTAAATCCGCTTGACCAAGCCTGCTGGCGATTGCGTATCCAGAGCACCAAGCCGATGACTGCCAGCACTGCCAGCACAAAGCGATAGCTTTCGTGAACGGCAAAGAGCAATAAAAATAGTCCAATCAATATGGCTGGCCAGCGCGGAGAATGTTGCAACGCTGTTAAGCGGCGCGTTAAACCAGAAAAATCAAAAACAGTATGCATGATTCGGTGATGTCTGGAAGAATGGTGTCTGTCAGAATCAAATAAAATTTGATCTGAGTTAATTTGATTAGGTGGTCACGAAGCTGGAGCGTTGTGACCAGAAAACATGCGCGAAACGGATCAAATAGCTGTATCTGACCAGTTGCTTTTTATCCGTCTTAGCCGTACAGTATTGCTGTGTATACAATTATCGAAACACCGCTGTTTACTGAAGATGCCCGCTTAATCTGGTCTGAGGCTGAGCGCGGTGCTTTTTGTGCGTGGCTGGCGGCTCATCCGCTGGCAGGTGATGTTATCCCAAATACCGGCGGATGCCGCAAGGTTCGTTGGATACGTTCTGGTATGGGAAAACGTGGTGGAACACGGGTAATTTATTACAATCGGCTTGAGAATGGCCTGATTTATTTGTTGGTGATCTATGCCAAAACAGAACGCGGTTCGATCCCAGCGCATATATTGAAAGCAATTCGTGAGGAATTGATTGATGTCCACTAACACTGATACTATCACCGGCGAAGAAATTGGCGAAAAATTATTAGCCTCAATTCGCCAATTAAAAGCCGGTCAGGGAACTGTTGTGTATTCATCCGCTGCACAAGCACGCCATAAAACTGGTTTATCGCAAGCGCAATTTGCCCAATTGCTTGGTGTCTCGGTGCGTACCCTGCAAGAATGGGAACAAGGACGCCGCCGCCCGAGTAAAGCGGCGCAGACTTTGTTTAAGGTTGCTGAATATCATCCCGAAGCCTTGCGTGAATTAATCTAATGTTTGCGCAGGATTAGAAAAATTAACACCGATGAACCCAGCCCCTGCCATCGTTTTTATCGACCCCGGCCCGAATCTAGCGCAATACTTTGCGGCGGTCGGCGCTGGTTTAGCGCCAGCTTATCGCGCCGTTTTTTTTGCACCGCGTGTTAAAAGCCGCAGTATCTTGCGGCGTTTGCACGGCGAATGCTATCCCGCCCGCCATGAATGGCGCACGCCGTCGCACGCCGCCGCGCTTCCGCATCTGGATCGCGCCGCATTGGAGGCGCAGTTGCGCCAGCCGTCGGATCGGGCGCTGGTCGCGGGCGATGCTCCCGTTTTTCAGCATTTAGCCCGCGATCTGGCCGCACTCTTTGCCGATCTTCAGCCAGCCGGCGTGGTGTGCTGGAACGGCTCTGGGCTGGCCGCCGCCAGTGCCACCCAGTTAGCGCGAGCACAGAATGTGCCGGTGCTGTTTGCCGAAAATGGCTATCTGCCCAATACCTTGCAGCTCGATGCGCTCGGCGTCAATGCGCGATCCAGCCTCACGCAGCGGCTGGCCGAACACGCCGACGCTATTGCCACGCGCCCGATTAGCCCCGCGCATCAGCACGAATTGGATACGGTGCTGACCGCCTATCGCGCTGGTCAGCCGCCGCCACAGTGTCCGCCGGCGGGCGGTTGGGTGCGGGCCTCGCCGCTGGCTTATCTGATTCAAGCGGGGCGCGATTGGCGGGCGCGTTCCCCGTCAGTGCGGCTGAATCGCCGCATTCCGCGCCAGATCCCCGCATTACCGGAGCGATTCGTGTTTTTTCCGCTTCAGGTACGTCAAGACAGTCAATTACAACTGCATTCGCCGCTCTATGGGGCGCGACTCGATCTGGCGATTCGTGATCTGGCGCAGGCGGTGCAGGCGTTGGATCCACCGCGCCGCTTGGTTGTCAAGCTGCATCCGGCGGATCTCAATAAAACCGACTATGACCCTATTGCTGCCGAACTGCCCGCAGTGGTGTGGATCGGTGGCGGCGATGTGCGCACGCTGGTGCAACGCGCTGAGGCGGTGGTGACGATCAATTCGACGGTCGGTATCGAGGCGTTGATCTTCGGCAAACCAGTGGTCACGCTCGGTGATAATCTTTATGTGCATGAACGGCTGGTGCATCCAGTGCGGCAGCGTGAGGCGCTGTTGACGCAACTTCAGCATGCGCTCAATACGCCGCCCGATAGCGAATTTATCGCCCGTTATCTGCATTTTCTCTATTTTGAGGGCTTGGTGCGGGCGCATTGGCGTGATTTTTCGCCGTCATCGGTGCAGCAATTCGCCGACGCGATCAGCGACCGCTTGGCGTCGGCGGCAAGCCCATAATCGCCAGATAAGCGTCGGTCGCGGTTTCGATCTCAAAGCGTCGCGCTGCTTGCTGGAGCAGCGGTCGCGGCACTGGATTGGCGAGCGTAGCCCGCATCGCTGCGGCTAATGCTGCCGCATCGCCGACCGGAACTAAGGGGCCAAAGCGCCCACGATCTAAAATCTCACGCGGCCCGCTCGGACAGTCGGTCGAGACGACCGGCGTGCCGACTGCGAGTGCCTCAATTAGCACAAATCCCAAGCCTTCCCAGCGCGAGGCGAACGCGAACAGCGCCGCGTGCGCCATATACGCATAGGGCTGCGGCACAAAGCCGGGCAACGCGACATCCTCGGCAACGCCCAACTCGGCTGCCAGCGTCAGCAAGGCTTCACGCTGTCGCCCATCGCCGAGAATCATCAGCCGCGCCGGTTGCTGGGCGCGAAGCTGGGCAAAGGCCTGAATCAGGGTGGCAAAATCTTTCCGCGCACTCAGCTCGCCAACACTGAGAATCAGCGGCGGTGCAGCGGGCGCAAACCAGGGATGATCGGGACGCGGTTGGGGGGTGTCGAACAAGGCCGCAGGCACCACCGGCGGCGGGAGAGCGTGGATATGCGCACGCGCCAATCCGGTATACGTCGCCATGTCATCAGCGGCCCCGACACTCGGCACCAGCACGCCATCCGCAAACCGATAGAGCTTGCCCATCGACTGCCGCTGCACCCAGCGTTCGAGCGCACCGCGTGCTGCCAGATCAACCGAAATGGTGATCCCCGAACGCAGAATCAGGCGCGTTGGCGTGCCGGCTAATGCGCGGGCGGCGAGCGCCAGCCGATTAACGCGATCTTTATCGGCTAATAACACCGCTGGCCGCTCGCGGCGCAGATAGCGCACCACCGCCGGTAGGCTCAACAGCGTGTGCGCGGTACCGAGATCAATGATGCGCGGGGCGTCGGCGACCTGTTCGAGATGCGGCCCATGCGCCCGCACTTTGAGCAGATCGACGGCATAGCCGCGCCGTACCAGCGTCGGCAACAACTGCCGCGCCAAGCGATCCACGCCGCTATGACCGGAAGTGGAAAACAACGCGGCGATGCGCGGGGCAGACATGGCGGGCGCTAGGCCGATTGCGGCGCGGTGCCAAGCGTGTCGAGATAGGTCGCAAGCGTGGTCACCGTCTGCTTACCCAACACCTCACCATCGACCACAACGGCTGGTGCCAAGCCGCACGCGCCGACACAGCGTGCTGTCAGCAGCGACAGCCGATCATCGGCGGTGGTCTCGCCAGGATTGATGCCGTATTGCGCCTGCAATCCGGCGATCAAGCTATTCGCGCCCTTGATATAACAGGCGGTACCGGTACAAATCACACAGCGATGCGCACCCTTCGGCTTGAGCTGAAAAATATGGTAGAAGGTCGCCACGCCGAACACCTTGCTCACCGGCAAGTCGAGCGAAGCGGCCACAAAGCGCAGTGCGATATCGTCGAGATACCCGAACGCATTTTGCACGCTATGTAACGTCTCAATCAGCGCATGACCGGCATAACCGTGACGGCGCATGGTGGCATTGACGAGCTTCCAGCGTTTGTCATCGCTGGGCAGGGGCGGTCTGGCGGGCGGCTGTGTCATAAGCGTATAAAAAACCCATATTCTGAGCGGCGGGGACGACAGCGGCTGGCTGACTGGCTTGCTATGATGTCGCGTCACGCGCTCTTCGCTAACCGATACCGAATACTATGGACGAAACTCCGGCTCCACGCAAAACCCGACGCGGCATTTATTTGCTGCCCAATTTGTTTACGACCGCTGCACTCTTTGCCGGTTTTTATGCCGTGCTTGCCGCGACCCAGGGGCGATTTGAAGCGGCAGCGATTGCCATTTTATCGGCGCAACTGCTCGACGGTTTTGATGGACGCATCGCCCGTTTAACCAATACGCAAAGCGCCTTTGGTGCCGAATACGATAGTTTGTCGGATATGGTCGCGTTTGGCGTGGCACCGGCGCTAGTGGCCTATCATTGGGCGCTGGGGGAATTAGGGAAGGTCGGCTGGCTGGCGGCATTTATCTTCACCGCCGCCGCTGCGCTACGCTTGGCGCGATTTAATACCCAAGTCGGAATTGCCGATAAACGCTATTTTCAAGGATTAGCCAGTCCGCCCGCCGCTGCGATTATTGCGATGGGCATTTGGACGGCGCATGATTTCGGCATTGCCGGGCAGGATGTATCATGGCTGGCGGCGTTTTTAACCGCAGGTGCGGGATTGCTGATGGTGAGCAATTTCCGCTATTTCAGCTTTAAGCAGATCAATTTACAGGGGCGCGTGCCGTTTTTATTAGCGGTGGCGGTGATGCTCGGCTTTGCCGTGATCTATATTCATCCGCCGCTGGTTCTGTTTTTAATGGCGTTGACCTACGCGATTTCTGGGCCGCTGTGGACACTGCTCCGGCTCAGACATAACCGCGAACGCCGTCAGCGCGAATAATTACAGCAATTATTAGAAATTAGACAGGATTAACAGGATGATTCAGGATTAACAGGATTAACAGAATTAAAATAATAATTTAATCAATCCTGTCAATCCTGTTAAATCTTGTTCATCCTGTCTAAAAATTCAGTTAAGAATGATAGACAGGATGAACCGGATCATTTAGGTTGATTGATTAAAAATCGCCTTAATAATTACAGCCCGCGTGCCCGGAGCCACCGCGCTGGCCATTACCGCGCCCTTGTTCAAATTCCGCTAGTTGCTCGGCACTCAAAATAGCGGATAACTTCTCGTGCATCTGTGCCGGTGATAGCGCGTGCGTTTGGCGCTGTTCGGTGAATAACGCTCTGAGCTGATCGGCTTGCTCGCTGCTCAAATCCAGCCGGTCGGTCATCCGCTCAACCTGACGATTGACCGCTTTCGCCTGTCGCTCGGTGCGCTTGGCCTTTTGCTCATCGGTCAGAATCGCGTCGATCTGGACGCGATTTTGCTGGCGCAACTGCATCTGCGCTTCGCGGGTTTTCTCCAGCACAGCGCGAACTTGCTGCTGTTGCGCTTCGGTTAAATTCAATTGCTTGGTCATGGTTTCGACCTGTGCGCCAACATCCATGCGCGGGCCGTGTCCGTCCGGGCCATTCGGACAGGCGTGTGCCGGTGCGACGCTCAACAGCGCGGCGCTGAGAATCAAACCAAATGCCGCCTGAGTAGCCGGACGACGCATCTGCATCAGTGAACGGTTCATGCTGTAGACCTCTGGGTGTTGATGGAATCAAACAGGTTGATAATGGGGCCATGCCTGAGACTTGACAGCGGCTGACCCAAGTGAGGAGCGGTGCGGCTCCGATGACAGACAGCTTACTGACAGATTGGGCATCTGCCGTGCAGCGAATGGGCAAAGATCGTGAACCTGCTGGCGCGGGCGGACTGCAAGCCGCTGGCAGTTGCTGCTAGTATCGCTGTTTGCTGTTTGCTGGTCGCTGCTCCCCCCACTCACCATTCAGAGCTTGACACAACCCCGTATGTTCAAAATCCAGACGCTCAATAATATTTCTGTGGTCGGCTTGGAACGGCTGCCGCGTGATCGCTATGAAATCGCCTCCGAGATCGCCCATCCTGATGCGATCTTGGTGCGCTCGGCCAAAATGCACGACATGGATATTCCCGAATCCGTCCAAGCTATCGGACGCGCCGGAGCTGGGACTAATAATGTGCCAGTCGCCGAGATGACCAAGCGCGGCGTCGCGGTCTTTAATGCCCCGGGTGCCAATGCCAATGCGGTCAAAGAATTGGTGCTCGCTGGAATGCTACTGTCAGCGCGTAATATCGCTCAAGCTTGGCAATTCTCCCGCGATTTGCAGGGCGATGATGCCGCGATCAATGAAGCGGTTGAAGCCGGTAAAAAACGCTTCGCTGGATTTGAGCTACCCGGACGCACGCTCGGCGTCGTCGGGCTGGGCGCAATCGGCGTCAAGGTCGCCAATGCCGCCCGCGCCCTCGGAATGCACGTCATCGGCTATGACCCGACGATCACGGTGCAGCGGGCGTGGCAATTAGCCAGCGATGTGAAGCAAGCCCTGAGCATCGACGATCTGCTCACGCGCGCGGATTTTGTAACCTTTCATGTGCCGCTCACTGAGCAAACGCGCCACATGATTAACGCCGAGCGCATCCGCATTCTGCCCAAAGGCGCGATACTGCTGAATTTTTCGCGTCAAGGTATTCTCGATGATGAAGCAGTGATTGCCGCGCTCGATTCCGGTCAACTCTACGCTTATTGCTGCGATTTCCCCAGTAATCGCCTCAAAGATCATCCGCGCATTGTCACCCTGCCGCATCTGGGCGCTTCGACCCGCGAGGCCGAGGATAACTGCGCGATCATGGTCGCCGATCAAATCCGCGATTATCTGGAAGATGGCAATATCAGCAATTCGGTCAATTTCCCTGACATCCAGTTGCCGCGCACCGAAGGTCAGCGGTTGGCGATTGTCAACAGCAATGTGCCCAATATGCTCGGGCAGATTTCGACCGATCTGGCCGCCGCTGGGCTGAATATCATCGACATGCTCAACCGCTCGCGGGGCGATGTCGCCGTGACCTTAGTTGATGTCGATCAGCCGTGCCCCGAAGCGACGCTGGCGCGGTTACGGGCGATTGATGGCGTGCTCTCGGTGCGCTGTCTCGGTGGTTGAGTGCAGGTGCGAGCAGGTGAGCGATGAGGAGAGCAAAAAAGCCATGAGCGAGCACGGCAACTCAGAGCAACAGGCACTGGCAGCGGTGCGCGACCGCATCGACGCCATTGATCTCGAAATCTTGCAGTTGATTAGCGAGCGTGCCCGCTGCGCCCAGCAGGTCGCCCACATTAAGACTGGTGCTCAGGGCGGTGCCGTGCAGTTTTACCGCCCCGAACGCGAGGTTGCCGTTCTACGGCGCATCAAAGCGGCCAATCGCGGGCCGCTCGATGATGAAGAGGTGGCGCGGCTGTTCCGCGAGATCATGTCAGCGTGTTTGGCGCTCGAACGGCCCCTCACCGCCGCCTTTTTGGGGCCAGCCGGTACCTTTACCCAGGCCGCCGCGATCAAGCATTTTGGGCATTCGGTCATCACTCACGCCCTCGGGGCGATTGATGAGATTTTTCGTGAAGTCGAATCCGGTGCCTGTGATTTTGGCGTGGTGCCGGTCGAGAACTCAACCGAAGGCGTGGTCAGCCATACGCTCGATTCATTTATCAGCTCGCCGCTGCGGATTATCGGCGAGGTCTGTTTGCGCGTGCATCAGCAGCTCTTGAGCACCGCGCCCGATCTGGCCAGCATTCGGCGGGTGTATTCGCATCAGCAATCGCTGGCGCAATGCCGCGAATGGCTCGACCGCCATCTCCCCACCGCCGAACGCTTGCCAGTGAGCAGCAATGCAGAAGCGGCGCGGCTGGTGGTGTCCGATCCCGACGCGGCAGCCGTCGCCGGTTTGCAAGCGGCGGAGATTTATCAGCTCAACGTGCTCGCCGAGTGCATCGAGGACGAGCCGAGCAACACCACGCGCTTTCTGGTCATCGGCAAGCAGGATGCGCCGCCAAGCGGTCAAGATAAAACCAGTCTCTTGCTTGCGTGTAAAAATCAGGCCGGTGGGCTACATCGGCTGCTCGCACCGCTCGCGGCGCATGGTCTGAGCATGACGCGCATTGAGTCGCGCCCGTCGCGGCGCGGCATCTGGGATTATGTGTTTTTTGTCGATATTCTCGGTCATCGTCAGGATCCGACCGTCAGCGACGCTTTGCAGACGCTTGAACAGGAGGCGCTGTTGTTGAAAGTGCTGGGGTCGTATCCGGTTGCGGTGCTCTAAAAGCGCAGTTTTGCGCTCGAACATCTTTTTGAAAATTTGGATATTTCGCTGATGAGTCAAGCTGAAAACCCGTTTATTTCGCTCGCTGCACCCTGGATTGCCGGACTCACGCCCTATGTCCCCGGCAAGCCTGTCTCGGAACTGGAACGCGAACTCGGCATTCGTGATTCGGTCAAGCTGGCCTCAAACGAAAATCCATTAGGGCCAGGGCTACGCGCACGCGAGGCCATGACGGCGTTGTTGTCTGAGTTAGGCCGCTATCCCGATGGGGCCGGATTTGAGCTGCGCCGCACGCTGGCTGATTATCACGGTCTGTCACCAGCCGCCGTGACGCTGGGCAACGGCTCCAATGATGTCCTCGATCTGATTGCGCGGGTGTTTTTGCAACCCGAGACCGAATCCGTGTTTTCGGAACATGCGTTTGCTGTGTATCCGCTGGCGATTCAATCGGTTGGAGCTAGAGCGCGAATGGCGCAAGCCTGTGACTTTGGACACGATTTAACCGCAATGGCCGCGCTGGTCACTGATGCCACCCGCGTAGTATGGATCGCCAATCCGAACAATCCGACCGGCACCTGGTTAGCCGCCGGGCCGCTCAAATCGTTCATCGGCTCGCTGCCAAAACGCTGCATCGTCGTCGTCGATGAAGCCTATACCGAATATGTTGCCGATCCGGAATTTCCCAATGCAACACACTGGGTTGAGACATTCCCCAATCTGATCGTCACCCGCACCTTCTCTAAAGCACACGGATTGGCAGCATTGCGCATCGGCTATGCGCTCAGTGATCCACGTATCGCCGATCTGCTCAACCGTGTGCGCCAGCCGTTTAATGTCAACGCATTGGGGCAGGTAGCAGCGACGGCGGCGATCAACGACCGCGAGCATGTGCGGGCCTCGGTCGAGCTGAATCAAGCCGGCATGAAGCAATTGACGACCGCTTTTGCCCGACTCGGCCTGAGCTACATTCCGTCGGTCGGCAATTTCGTGACCGTCGATTGTGGCCGACCGGCTGCGCCACTCAATGATGCGCTGCTCAAACGCGGTGTCATCGTGCGCCCGCTGGCTAATTATGGGATGCCGAATCATTTGCGCATCAGCATTGGGCTGGAATCGGAGAACGCCCGCTTTATCGCTGCTTTTGAGGATGTGCTGGCGTGAGGATCGAGCGTCTGGCAATCATTGGGGTCGGACTGATCGGCGGTTCGCTGGCACGCGCACTGCGGGCAGCGGGCGCAGTCGGCGAGATTGTCGGCTGTGGGCGCTCGCTGGCGAATCTTGAACGCGCTCGGGCGCTCGGCGTGGTCGATCACATCACCCACGATCCGGCTGAGGCGGTGCGCGGGGCGGATCTGGTGTTTTTAGCCGTGCCGCTCGGCGCGATGCGCGGGGCGTTGGCGGCGATGCGTGACAGTTTAGACCCCGAAGCGATCATCACCGATGGGGGCAGTGTCAAATGCAGCGTCATCGAAGATGCGCGAGCGGTGTTCGGTGCCGTGCCGCCGCGTCTGGTGCCCGGACATCCGATTGCGGGCACCGAACACAGTGGCGTTGAGGCGTCCTTTGCTGAACTCTACCGCGAACGCCGCGTGATTCTGACCCCATTGCCCGAGACCGATCCCGATGCGCTGGCGCGGGTAACGGCGATGTGGCAGGCGTGCGGGGCCGAGGTGACGGAAATGTCAGTTGCGCATCATGATGAGGTGTTGGCTGCGACCAGTCATCTGCCGCACATGCTGGCGTTTGGGTTGGTCGATGCGCTGGCGCGGATGCGCGAAAATGATGAGATTTTCCGCTATGCCGCCGGTGGTTTCCGCGATTTTACGCGCATTGCTTCCAGCAATCCGGTGATGTGGCGCGACATCTGTCTGGCGAACCGCGAGGCGCTCAGTGCGATGCTGGCGCGATTTAGCATCGAAATGACCGATCTTGCCGAGAGCATCCGCCGCGCTGATGGCGAGCAATTGCATGAAATCTTTGCCCGCGCCCGTGCCGCCCGCGACCGTTCAATCGCGCCGCCGCGCTCGTCGGCACCCGCGCAGCTTCCGGTGGTGGGATTTGTCGCCCCGAGCGGCAGCGGCAAAACGACGCTGCTGCGGCGCTTAGTTGCCGCATTGCACGCACGCGGGCAGCGCGTCGGGTATCTCAAGCACGCGCATCATCGTTTTGATCTGGATCGCCCCGGCAAAGATAGCTATGAACTGCGGGCAGCGGGTGCGGCGCAAACGCTGTTAGCCTCGCGTGAGCGTTGGGCGTTGCAGGTCGAGAACACGCAAAAAGGCACAGATCCCGATCTGGAATCCATGCTGGCACGGTTCGAGCGCGAGCGGCTCGATTTGGTGCTGGTTGAGGGATTTAAGCACGCGCACTATCGCAAAATTGAGGTCTATCGTGCAGCATTGGGTCAGCCGCCCTTATATCCGAACGATCCTGAAATCATCGCGCTCGTCACTGACGATCCGCCGCCGGTTATGCCGCATCCGCCGGTATTTTCGTTGGCGGATTTGGATGGGTTGATGGAATTTATAACCAGATGTCCGCGTTAGCTGCTGCCGATTCCTTAACACTCTACGAACAGCTCGCCGCGCTCCCCGACGGGCTGACGGGCGAACTGCTCGCCGGACAGCTTCACACCCAACCGCGCCCGACTGGGCCGCACGGTCGGGCGGCGGTGCGTCTCGACCGCACTATTGGGCGTGGCTACGATGATGGCGAGGATGGCCCCGGCGGTTGGTGGATTCTGGTCGAACCCGAGGTGCATTTCGTGCGCGATCAAGTGGTTGCCGTTCCCGATCTCGCTGGTTGGCGACGCGAGCGGATGCCGCACTATGGTGTCGCGCATGTCTGGTTGGTCGATCCGCTCGAACACTCGCTAGAGGTCTATGCGCTGGAAGCTGGCGCGTGGCGTGCGGTGCTTCAGGCCAGCGGCGTAGAGCGCGTGCAAGCACCGCCCTTTATTGAATTGACGCTAGAGCTTGAATCACTGTGGGTCTAGGTGATTCGAGATTGCG
>NZ_FNOW01000075.1 GCF_900107145.1 Allochromatium warmingii
AAAAAATCTGTTAGGTCGCTGTTGTCATTTAGCCATTATAAATTTGGCCAACGACTTGAACAGAAGTGTATCGAGCGAGGCAAAAAGCTCATTCGTGTTTGCGAAGCCTATACCAGCAAAACTGTTTCATGGAACGGTAAATTGCTCAATATCGGGTCAGCAAAAACGATTACATCAGAAGGGATCACGGTTAATCGTGACATCAATGGCGCTCGTGGAATCTTTCTACGAGCTTTGGTGGATTCACCCATCCTCATTGAGGGTGCGCGCTAATTGTCTACAAGTTTTGTAGATTTTATTAACGAAATTGAATCAGCGTGTGTTTACGAGCGTTATAGATTCCATGTCCACATCCCATTCTATCCTGCTGTGTACCTGTCCCGATCACGATACCGCCGTGCGGTTAGCCGAAACGCTGGTGAACGAATCGCTCGCCGCCTGTGTCAATCTGATTCCCAACCTGACCGCGATTTATCGCTGGGAGGGCCAGATTCAGCGCGATACCGAAGTGCTGTTGCTGATAAAAACCGTCGCGGCGGCGGTCGCGCCGCTCACTGCTCGGCTCCAGCAGTTGCATCCCTATCAGGTACCGGAGATCATCGCGCTCCCCATCGTCGCCGGATCAGATCAGTATTTGCAATGGCTCAGTCAATGTGTGAATGTACAACAGTAACTCGCCGCCTGCTGCGCCGCTGGGTGTGGCTGTGGTTACTTGGGTTGGCGAGTGTCGGCATCGGCAGTGCGCAAGCGACGGGCGGTTTATTGAATGCCAATGCCGATGCGCTTCCCGAAGTTGCGGACGCCTTCCGCGTGCAAGCATCGGTGATCGCGCCAGATCGTGCGCAACTGACGTGGCAGCTTGCGCCGGGTACCTTTTTATATGCCGATTTGCTCCAAATCACGCTCAACGACGATGCAGCGCCGGTACAACTCGGTGCGTTAGAGCGCCCGACCGGTACGCTCAAACGCGATGCGGTGCGGCCGGATGGTTCAATCGGTGATATTGAGATCTATCACGAGTCGTTTGAGATCGGCGTGCCGCTGGTGCGGGCCGATCCCGCCGCGACTGTCGTCACGCTGACCGTCAGCTATCAGGGCTGCGCGGATATTGGCATTTGCTATCCGCCGCAAACTCAGCAGCTCACGCTCAAGCTACCCGCCACCACCTCCGCTGTATCCAATCAACCCGCCGCGCCACCAGCAACCACCACCGCGCCGCTCGCCGAACAGGATCGCATCGCCGCTGTGCTTGCTACTGAAGGGCTGTGGGTGATCCTCGCGGTGTTTTTTGGTTTTGGAGTATTGCTGGCATTTACGCCGTGCGTGTTCCCGATGATCCCGATTCTCTCCGGCATCATCGCCGGTCAGGGCGCGGCACTGACCACGCGCAACGCCTTCGTGTTGTCGCTCGTCTATGTACTGGCGATGGCGTTGACCTATACGCTGGTTGGTGTGCTCGCCGGATTATTCGGCGCAAATCTACAGGCAGTGTTTCAGCATCCGGCGATTCTGACCGCCTTTGCCGCGATCTTCGTCGCGCTGGCGCTGTCGATGTTCGGCTTTTATGACCTGCAACTGCCCGCGAGTCTGCAATCGAAGCTTGCCGAACTCAGCAACCGTCAACGTAGTGGCACGCTGCTCGGCGTGGCGATCATGGGCGTGCTCTCGGCGCTAATTGTCGGCCCCTGTGTCGCCCCGCCGCTGTTTGGGGCGTTGATTTATATCAGTCAAACCGGTGATGCGCTGCTCGGTGGCGTGGCGCTGTTTGCGCTGAGTCTCGGTATGGGTGCGCCGCTGCTCGCGCTCGGCACCTCAGCCGGTACCCTGCTGCCGCGTGCTGGCGCGTGGATGGAGGCGGTTAAAGCCGTGTTCGGCGTGGCGCTGCTCGGCGTGGCGTTGCTGATGCTCGAACGGCTGCTACCGCCTGCGGTGGCGCTGCTGCTCTGGGGCGTGCTGCTCATCTGTTCAGCGGTCTACATGGGTGCCTTGACCGCCTTGCCGCCCAACGCGAGCGGCTGGCGCACCCTGCGGCAAGGGCTGGGCATGGTGCTGCTGATTTATGGCGCGTTGATGCTGGTCGGCGCGGCAGCCGGTGGCCGCGATACGCTTCAGCCATTGCGCGGACTGTGGCCGACCGACGGTTCGGTCGCCAATGCTGAACAGGCGCTGTTTAAGCCGATCAAATCGGTTGCCGATCTGGAACGCGAGTTAGCGCAAGCGCGGGCCAATGGTCAGCCGGTGCTGCTCGATTTTTACGCCGATTGGTGCGTATCCTGCAAAGAGCTGGAACGCGACACCTTTAGCGATCCGACGGTGCAAGCCGAGATGCAGCGGTTTGTGCGTTTGCGGGCCGATGTCACCGCCAATGATGCCGAGGATCGCGCCCTGATGCAGGGGCGTTTTGGTCTGCCCGGGCCGCCGGCGCTGCTGTTTTTTGATCGCGCTGGACAGGAACTCACGCCCTATCGTCTGGTCGGTTTTACACCCGCTGAACCCTTTGCCGCGCATCTGCGCCACATCGTCCCATGAAACCACTCAAAGTTATTCTCGTCACCGTGCTGGCCGGTGGCATCAGCATCGGCACGGCGATTCTGGGTCAGCAATGGCTGAGTGCTGAACGCGATGCGCCGCCAGTCAACGCTGAACGTCTGTTACCGCATACCGATGTGCTGCCGACGCTGCCGGATTTTCGCCTGACCGATCTCGACGGGCGCGAAGTGGCCAGCAGCGCCTGGGCTGGCAAGGTACTGGTGCTCAATTTTTGGGCGACCTGGTGTCCACCCTGTTTGCAGGAAATTCCGCATTTTGTCGCCATGCAGGAACAATTACGCGAATCTGGGGTGCAATTTGTCGGCATCGCCGTCGATGAGGTGGAGGATGTTCGCGCTTTTGTTGCCGAACAGCCGGTGAATTATCCGCTGCTGCTGGCGACGCCTGACGTACTCAAACTCGCGGTACAACTGGGCAATCGACTTGAAGTGCTGCCGTTTACGGTGATCTTCGATCAGCATGGTCGCCGCATACACGGTCAGATTGGCGAATTGACCGCCGCCGAACTCTCCGCCCATCTCGAACCGCTGCTCGTGCGCACCGGGCCGCATATCTCGCAGGTGTCAGCGCATCCCTGATGCTCTAGGGCGATCGCGCTATATAGTTTTCCTATTGTGTTCGCCGAGCAGTAGCTCCATCCGGTAGTTATCGTTGAGCGCGGCGCGTAGTTTTCGCTGGCGCAGACTGTCCTTCGGTGGCCCATTGTGCTGCAAGAGGTTGAGCGCCATACGACGCAGCAGGGCCAGATTCTCGGGGCTATGGTCGTGGCGGGTGCGACAGGCATCTTCGCC
>NZ_FNOW01000033.1 GCF_900107145.1 Allochromatium warmingii
AGCGTCAACCACCACGGGAGCGTCGGCGAAACCGAGAGCGCAAACAGCACCGCCGTGACCACGGCGCTCAGATCGCGCAGCGCGAGCAACGGCGAACGTCCGCGCAGGCGCATCACGATGCTCTCGGCTGCAACCGCAAAGGTCACGGCCAGCACGCAGTTAATCAGCGTGCCCCAGCCAAAAAACCAAGTCATCGCAATCAGACCCGGAATCAGCGCCAGCAGTAGGTCGCGCATCACGCGATCAACACGGTTGACGCGAGCGACATGGGGCGAGGAGAGAATAGGCGGTTTGGTGTTGGGCATGTGTAAGTTCTGTAAAGCAGACAGGTAATGCAGCGCCGTGAAGATTTAGGCGTAAGTGTCACGGCTCAGGGGCGTTCTGGCAACTGTGTAGCTTGCAGATTCACGGGCAGTATTTGGTTAGCGGCGTAGGTTAGGTGACCGCTTGCGCTGAGTTTTGGATTGTGATGAAAATGTGAGTTGGTCATCAGGTATCAACGTAATGTTGGGTTGCCAAAAGCAGCAACCCAACCTACGCTGCTTCACACCTCCACTGTTTCTAGAATGAGCCAACCAGCATCCGCAGGGTCAAAATGAAGATCCAGAAGCCAACAAAACCCGCCGCTCGCACAAGCGGCATCGCCGTAAAAGACATGAATCGCCTGTACTACGGCGACAACATCGACATACTGCGAAAGAAGATTACTGACGAGACGGTGGACCTTTGCTATATCGATCCGCCGTTCAACTCCAAAAGGAACTACTTTCAGATTTACAACAACCAAGGCGTCGAAGACAAAGCGCAGTCGCAGGCGTTTATGGACACCTGGGAGTGGGGACATGAAGCTGCCTCGGCTCTCGCGTACATCACAGACATTACAAACCTGCAGAATGGCATAATTAAAGGCATAATTAAAGGCATAATTAAAGGGGCCAGGTTAGATTTAATTTCCAGACATGGAATCAAATCATTTCAATCGCCTAACAAACGCCTCCAGTCCGACCGCTCGCTACGCTCGCGGCGGCTGAGGCTGACGTTAGGGCTCACTGGCACCCATATATTGGAGAATAACTTGAAGTTAAAAGAAGTATTAGAAGATTTAGGTCGGGAACAGTCAATTTCTCTAGGTATGCAAATTGCCTCAGATTTAAATATTCAATGGGAAGGAAGCATTGCTATTGTATTCAATGCAATAGTTAGTGACGTTGAACGAGCTCCTGGGAATATTGGAGGTAAAAACGATAATCATTCGGACGCTATACGAAAATGGATTTTGAAATATAGAAGCGGGAAAGATGGTAGAGCGAGCCAAAGAGTTTCTAATCCTCCAGGAACGGTATCTGATCCTATTATAGAAAAAATAATTGGTGCGAGAATTACGAAACTCACGCCTAATGACCTTATTAAAGTTAATTATGCCCATCGTTTAGGTATGTCGGCTGAAAATATTCTCGGATTAATTTTAGAAGAGTATTTGGCTGTAAATTTAGAGCCATACGGCTGGCATTGCGCATGGGGAGAAACTGTAAAGTCAGTCGACTTCGTTCACGAAGATGGTCGTCTTCTTCAGATTAAAAACCGTAGTAATTCTGAAAATAGTTCAAGCAGTGCAATTCGGCATGGAACCCAGATCGAAAAATGGTTCCGCATTAAAGCGGATAAAATTGAATACATGTGGGAGTCCCTGAATGAAATTTGTGGAACCACCACACTCTCTGAAGACTCCTTTGTACGTTTTGTTCAATCTACGCTCGCTAGCAATCCATTTTGTTTGGCTGTTGAAAAAGAAAATCCATGGCTCTGATTTTTAAGAACTGGGTCTTCAAACAAACCCCAGTTCTTTCTGCTCAGTTTTGGAGTTATGGCTATTTACAAGCTTTATAAACTCATTTCTCCACTCCTTATCCGTCGTGCATTTATAACGAGAATACTTAAAACCTTTGTATTGAATAACATCAATACCGTTTAGTAAGTTTAAAACCAGTGCCCCAACAGCCTGCCCTAAGCTTACAGGTACTGCATTTCCAACTTGCTTATATTGCTGGATTAGAGGGCCGGCTAAATCCCATTCATCAGGAAACTCTTGGATTTTTTTATATTCTTGAATGGACAGAGGTCTATCTTCCTCTGGATGAGCAAGGTCAGTTGCGGGCATTGCCGGGTGAGTAACGAGCGTTGGCGAGGGTTTATCCCATGCCAATCTGCGAAGAAAACCGGTTTTCCCTCCCCCGGAATAAAAAGACTTACCCATAGCTTCTTTTTGTAGCTCAACTGGAAGATTTTTCCAGTTCTCACCTGGCTTTAGCAGTCGGTAATATTTGAGCCTCTTTTCTGGGAAGGTAAGGTGATCATGTTTGTCTATTTTCGAGATACATTTCTTCAGCGTATTCCATTTTGGTAAGCCGTGCTCTGCATTTTCAGAGTGCGTAGGCATTAAAAATGGTGGCGCTTTTCCATCACGCGAACAGACAATTATCACTCTCTCCCTTATTTGGGGGGTTCCAAAGTTCGCAGAATTATAAAGGTTAAATGAGTAGCCATACCCTGATTTTTCAAGCCGATTTATTATGAAGTTGAGCGCACCACCTTTTAGCTCATCTTCGCTAAGGTCAGGGAAGTCTTTTCCTCTTTGTTCATGTGGCCTATGCTCCATTGGGCATGACAGAAGTCCCCTAACATTTTCAATTACAAAATACTTAGGCCTTAATTCAAGACATAATTGCAAATATTTTAAAAAAACGTTCCCACGCTCATCATTGAAGCCCTTTCTATTTCCCGCAGTGCTAAATGCTTGGCATGGAGGACCGCCAACAATTAAATCAATTTCATCACGTTTATTTAAGCCTGCAGCACTCCTGATATCATCAGCATTGTAGTCGTTTATGTCAGTTAAAAGAGCAATATCAGGTTTATTCAATGCAATAGTTTGCCGGCAAAACTTATCGATTTCACAAGCAAGACGTACATCGAATCCAGCCTTTTCTATGCCTAAGTCAAGCCCCATAGCCCCTGAAAAGAAGCTTAGAGCAATAGGCTTTGCGCTATTCGCTAAATATGTAGGGTGGTCTTCGGCAACATGGTGTGCTGTCTTTAAACCGTATCTATTAAGACTCTTAGCATCTATAACCCAAGTATTGCCGATTTTTCGCGCAGTTAAATCACCCTGTCGGCATAGGGTTCTGACTCTTTGCTCACTAATACCTAGTTGCATAGCTGCTTCTTTGATGGTAATTTCGGTACTCATTTTTAGTTTCCTTGTCGAAACCTGTAGTGAGTACCAGTTTAGCTGTATATAAATACATGTCAAGCCCTAACAAAGCGCTGCACTCGGACAATTTTCCGCTTCGCTTCAAATTGCCGGTGAGCGCGGCGTTAGGCTAGGCGATACCGTGGGGCGTCTCCTAGCTGCTTCCCAACTAGCCCCCCCAAGGAGAGTTATTATGCAGACAGCCAATGTCAGCTCAGTCAGCCCCATGGGCGCAAAGAAATCCGAGCTGTTGCTCGACAGTGTTTACAATCAAACGGGTCAATCAAACGGGTCAGGTTCGGTTTGATTTTCAAGACCGAATCTAATTCATCAAACCACCTAACACGGTGCTCCAGCCGAAGCCAGTTTCGCTCTCGCTCAACCGGCTCGGCAGAGCTTGGCGTTCGGAAAAATATTATGGCTTCGTCGATTTTGTTTACATGTAACCAATGCGGATTCGCGGTCGAAAGTTGGAGCGACGGAAATCCATACATCATCGGTGCTAACGGTCGAAAAATATTCTACTACCACCCCGGAGAGTCCGAGCAGCTAAGAAAAATTGGGCTAAAGTTATACGGTTATGATCCTACGCTGAACGACATTGATAAAATGTGTAAAGAGCGAGGAGGAAATGCCCCTGATCACATCTGCGTGCGTTGCGGAAAGATTCGAAAGCTCGATAAAGAACGAGACAAAGTATTTTGTAGATCCTGCAAGGGCAAGGAATTAATCGAGACATGGACTCTTGCAGGAAAAACATGTATGAAATGTGGAGGATGTTTCTCTGAAGGGGCATTCCACTCCATATCATAATAGCGGCGTAGCAAGTAAGATGGGTAAAAGTGGCCAAGCGATGATGCTATTCTTTAGCGCCAAAGCTGATTGGCCACGAAACCCATCAGCTTAATTCTGAGAAGCTGACACCACCCGCCACCGCATCACGCCCCCCGCCCGCAGCGGCACCACTTCACTGTCACCAAAGCGATAGCGTTCCGGCACTGTCCAGGGATCGCGGCGCAGATGAATGCGCGTGGTATTGCGCGGCAGACCGTAAAAATCCGCGCCATGCAGACTGGCAAAGCCTTCGAGCCGGTCGAGCGCATCAGCCTGCTCGAACACCTCGGCATAGAGTTCCAGCGCGGCATGAGCCGTAAAGATTCCGGCACAGCCGCAGCCGCATTCCTTTGTTTCCAGCGCATGAGGCGCACTGTCGGTGCCGAGAAAAAATCGCCGATGACCGCTGGTGGCCGCCTCGACCAGCGCCAGCCGATGCCGCTCGCGCTTGAGCACCGGCAGACAGTAATAATGCGGGCGCAGACCACCGGCAAAGAGCGCGTTGCGGTTATAGAGCAGATGATGCGCGGTGATGGTCGCGGCCAGCGTTTCGGGGCCGGAGCGGACAAAATTCACCGCCTCCGCCGTCGTCACATGCTCCATCACGATCTTGAGTCCCGGCACAGCCGTCAGCAGCGGACGCAATACGCGCTCGATAAACACCGGCTCGCGGTCAAATAGATCAACCGTCTCATCCGTCACTTCACCATGCACCAACAACGGCAAGCCCGCCGCCCGCATCGCTTCCAGCACCGGCGTGAGGCGCGGAATATCGGTCACGCCGCTATCCGAATTGGTCGTCGCGCCCGCCGGATAGAGCTTGCAGGCGACGACCGCGCCGCTCTCCCGCGCCCGCATGATTTCATCTGGCGTGCTGTGGTCGGTGAGATAGAGCGTCATCAGCGGCTGAAAATCACTGTCCTCCGGCAGCGCCGCACGGATGCGCTCACGATAGGCCAGCGCCTGCGCCGTCGTCACAACTGGTGGTTTGAGATTCGGCATGATGATCGCCCGCGCAAATTGTCGGGCACTCCAGCCGACCACATCGGCCAGCGCCGCGCCATCGCGCAGATGCAGATGCCAGTCGTCGGGGCGGATGAGGTCGATGTCGTCGCGCTGTGTCATGGCTTAATCCACCAGCGGGCCAGCGGCGGCGATGCGCGGATCGACTTGATCGGCAAATTTGGCAAAGTTCACCGCGAACATCGCCGCCAGCTTCCGAGCCTGCGCGTCGTAATCCGCGCTATTCGGCCAGGTGCCACGCGGATCGAGAATCGCCGCCGGCACGCCCGGGCAGGATTCGGGAATCTGCACCCCAAAGATCGCATCAGTGCGCGTCGGCACGCCGTCGAGTTGCCCATCAAGCACCGCGTTGACCATCGCCCGCGTGTGCGGAATCTGGAGCCGCTCGCCGACCCCATAGGGGCCGCCGCTCCAGCCGGTATTAATGAGCCAGACTTGCGTACCATGCTCGGCGAGGCGTCGCCCAAGCAGTTCGGCATAACGTTGCGGATGCAGCGGCATAAAGGGCGCACCATAGCAGGCGCTAAACACCGGAGCTGGTTCAGTCACGCCCTTTTCAGTGCCCGCGACCCGCGCCGTGTAGCCGGAAATAAAGTGATACATCGCCTGCTCAGGCGTCAGACGCGCCACCGGTGGTAGCACCCCGAAGGCATCGCAGGTCAAAAACAGCACCACCTGCGGATGCCCGCCCATGCCGGTTTCACTGGCATTAGGAATGGCGCTGATGTGATACGCGCCCCGCGTATTTTCGGTCAGGGATTCATCATCGAGATCGAGCCGCCGATCTGCATTGCGCACCGTGACATTTTCCAAAATGGTGCCGAAGCGTTGCGTGGTGGCATAAATTTCCGGTTCAGCCGTCGCCGACAGCCGGATCATCTTGGCATAACAGCCGCCTTCAAAATTAAAGATGCCATTCGGACTCCAACCGTGCTCATCATCGCCAATCAGCGTGCGAGCGGCATCAGCGGAGAGCGTGGTTTTGCCGGTGCCGCTCAAACCAAAAAACAGCGCCGAGCGTCCATCCGCGCCGATATTGGCCGAACAGTGCATCGGCAACACCTCACGGAATGGCATTAAATAATTCATCACCGTAAACAGTGATTTTTTAATCTCACCGGCATAGCTACTGCCGCCAATTAACACTAATTTTTTAGCGAAATTGAGCAGAATAAAGGTTTCAGTGCGCGTTTGATCGAGCGATGGAATCGCATGAAAACGCGGCGCGGCGATCACCGTAAATTCCGGTACAAAAGACGGGAGTTCTTCAGGCGTCGGCTGAATAAAAAGATTACGGGCAAATAAGCTATGCCAAGCATATTCTGAAATAATCCGCACCGGCATTCGATAATCAGGATCGGCCCCGACATAGCAATCCTGAACATAGACTTCTTTCATCTGCAAATAGGATGCAAGCCGATGATGCAGCAGCTCAAAATGCGCGGTATCAATCGGCTGATTGATGTCACCCCACCAAATATGCTCACGGCTACTCGGCTCTTCGACAACGAACTTATCATTCGCCGAGCGTCCGGTGTGATGGCCAGTGCGCACCACCAGCGGCCCCATGTGCGACAGCACGCCTTCATGCGCCCGAAGCGCCTGTTCATAGAGCGCCGGTGTCGGCAAATTCCAATGAATCGTATCGAGATTATACAAGCCGTGATGGTCGAGCGAATGCTCAGTAGGACGACCAGAGACGCGCATGGGAGGCTCCTTCGGATGCCGGCTTCGAGTGTTCAGGACAATCAAGCAGCAAGCCTAGCACAATCGCTGGTAGCTGAAAGCTGGCCGCTGAACGCTCTTAGCTTCCCACCAACAACGGCTGCAATCGCTCCCGCGCCACAGCGAAATCTAATTGCGCAATCGCGGCTGCGACCGGCGCATAGCCCGATTCTAAGGTCGTACCCAAACAGGCGGCGTTGAGCGTCCGATTCAAATGCCGCGCCCGACTGTTATGGGCCGCCAATAGCTGATCCAATTCCTGCAACTGTTCGCGCCAAGTTGCGGCATCGAGCGGCGTTGCGGTCGGATCGGCTGAATACTCGGTCGTGCTGTTCACAGACGCTGGACGCTCTGCTTGCGCGGCATGATCGGTTGGAATCCAATCAAAGCGCGTCGGGATTGGCGCAAGCTGATCGAGCGCCTCGGCCATATCTGCCGCGTCGATCCGTGTTAAGCGCACCGTAAACCAAAAGGTGCTGCCCTGACCGGCGACACTTTCGACGCCAATTTCACCGCCCATCAGCGCCGTCAACCGCTTGCAAATGCTCAGACCCAATCCCGTCCCACCATATTGGCGCGTTGTTGACGCATCAGCCTGATGAAAGACATTAAACAGCCGCTCCAATTGCGCTGGCGTCAAACCAATACCGCTATCTTGCACCGCCAAATGTAACAATTGTTCCGCGTATTCCGCGTTTTCTGCGGCATTATGATTATGACTAGAAACACCGCATGACACACGCACCTGAACGCCACCGCTATGGGTGAATTTCAACGCATTGCCGACCAAATTATTCAGCACCTGCAATAAACGCAGCGGATCACCGCGCAACAGTGCGGGAATTGCTGGATCAATGATAAAATCCAGCGTCAAGCCCTTTTTTTCGGCCTGAATCGCAAATAACGAGCGCACCGTTGCAATCACATCAGTCAAACGCATCGGAATCGCTTCCAAGTGCATTTGCCCGGCTTCGATTTTAGAATAATCCAAAATATCATTGAGCACGCCGAGTAAAGCGGTCGCGGCAAGATGAATCCGCTCCAAATAATCGCGCTGATGCGCAGTTAATTCCGAATCCAGCAATAACCGCGAGAGACCAATCACCGCATTCATCGGCGTGCGGATTTCATGGCTCATATTGGCGAGAAATTCACCTTTAGCGCGATTCGCAGCTTCAGCGGCCGCTCGCGCCTGCTCTAATTCCTGCTCATAACCTTTGCGTTCAGTAATATCGCGCCCATTCAGCACCAGCCCGCCGACCGCTGGGTTATGCAGCAAATTAGTGGCGAGAATTTCAATCTCGCGCCAGCTCCCATCGGCGTGACGCATCGGCCACTCGGCGCATAAGGTCAGATCCGGCGTCATCACCACGCGGGCGATGAAACTAGCGGCATCGGAGCGAGCTTCCGTTGATAGCCAATCAAACAGCGGCGCACCCATCAATTCTGCCGGCGCATAGCCGAGCACGCGCTGCACCGAATCGCTGATAAACAGCGGGCGCAAACTAGCATCGGTCAGACAAATCAGGTCAGAAGAATGCCGCGCCAGCGACGCAAAGCGGGCGCGACTCTCCTGCTTGGCGTGTTCGGCCTGCAACCGCGCCAGCTCACGTCCGGCCACCGCCTGCCGCGCCATCACCAGCACAAACAGCAGCGCCGCGACCAGAATCAAAATACTCAGCGTCGTCGCATCCTGCGCAGAGGGTGCAAATAGCGGCCAGCCGAACGCTAACGGAATCAGCAACGCATACACCGCCGTCACGGTCACATAAGGCAGCAGCGCCAAACTCCACACCGGACGCCGCACGCGGCGCGGGGGCGGATCGGGCAGATCGTGACGTCCCCAATAATCGAGATAGGCGGCAATCATCAGCGTCAGGGTAGCAAGATGATAAAAAATATCGGTAAAACCGCCGACCTGATAAGCATCGAGCGCCTCTTCATAGGCAAAGCGCAGATCGGCAAACAAAAAGCTGAACATGCCGAGCGTGAGCCAGAGACGCGGCGCGACCGCTCGCTCACGGCGCGGACGCATCACCCACACCGCCAACCCAACCAACAGCACCGCATCACCGGCTGGATACGCCAGCGTAAGCACCAGTTCGAGCAGCGTTTCATGTTGCGCTTCGGTGATCGCCCGTAGCGGAAAATACCAGACCAGCGTTGCCGTGCCGATGGTCACCACGCTCAGATCCAGCCAAAACAGGATGCGCTCAACACGACTGATGAGCGGTCGCGCAAAATTCAGCAATCCGGCGAGCACGAATGGAAAAAAGCTCAGATAACCGAC
Source organism: Allochromatium warmingii (assembly GCF_900107145.1). Taxonomy (GTDB): domain Bacteria; phylum Pseudomonadota; class Gammaproteobacteria; order Chromatiales; family Chromatiaceae; genus Thermochromatium; species Thermochromatium warmingii. Next base: position 9,123 of record NZ_FNOW01000033.1, read on the forward strand.
ATCGGCCAGTGACGGGAAGGGTTCGATCTTGAGCAACAGTTCTTGAATCGCCCAGATCACCTCACCGCACCAATACAAGAACGCACCCAGCGTAATCAACCCCCAGCCGCGTCGCGTGTGTGAATCGATCCAGGCCGCGTGCGCCACGCGCCAACTCAGCAGCACCAACGACAGATGGGTGATGACGAACAGCAGATTACCCAGCAGCGGGCGCTGTTCCGGCGTCACTGGCCCCAGATGCAACCAGCCCAAGGTCACGGCCACCAGCAGCAGATTACCTACTAACAGCCAAAAACCCAGCTCACTCCAACGCGACCGGTGGGCAGTGGGTCGCACACATTTAGGACGGATCAGGGCATCAGGCATGGGGAACTCATATCAACAGCGGCCGGGCGATGGGACGCCGCAATGCCTGTAGCGTGTCTTTTGGATAGTTTCGCTAGAATGCCGTATTCTAAATCCTGTCAGCATTGACTGTTGGCAGTTCCTGTCTATTAAACACTGTTTGGTTACACGCTGCTTGCGCACCGGCCAGTGCTGTTCGGACACACACCGCCCCCCTTCTAGCCGTCGCTTATCACGAGACGCATCACTGATGAAAAAAACCGCCCTGCTCAAGAGCGAAGCGACTGACTTGGCGAAGTCCGCGCCCTTCGATGGCTATGTTGTCTGCATCGGTGCCTCAGCCGGTGGCCTCGATGCGCTGGAGAAATTTTTCAAAGCCAGCCCGACCGATTTGGGCGCAGCCTTTGTCGTGGTGCAGCATCTCTCACCCGACCACAAAAGCATGATGAGCAATCTGCTGGCGCGGCATACCGAAATGCCGGTGACGATGGTCGAGGATGATATGCCGATGGACGCCAATCACGTCTATCTCATTCCGCCCGGCGCGATCATGCACGTCACCAAAGGGCATTTACATCTTACGCCCAAAAATCCACGCGGCCTGACGCTGCCCATTGACATCTTTTTTTCCTCACTCGCCGATGTCTATGACCGCCGCGCCGTCGGGATTATTCTCTCGGGCACCGGCACTGATGGCACGCGCGGTGCAGTAGCCATCAATGCCGCCGGTGGCTTTCTCATGGCCCAAGAGCCGGAATCAGCGAAATTCGACGGAATGCCACGCAGTGTCATTGCTACTGGCCTCGTCGATGCCATTTTACCGGCTGAAGAAATCCCCGCCCGCCTGCTGGCACATATTCGCAATATTCCCTATCAAGAACCGGAAGTTGAACCACCTCGGTTAATTCCGCGTGCCAACATGACCAATGAAGAAGTGTTGGCGGCACTCTTGCATTTATTGCATCAAGTCGGTGGTATTGATTTCTCCGATTACAAACCGACAACCGTGATGCGGCGCATTGACCGGCGAATGCAGGTGCGCCACACACCGGAACTCTATCAGTATTACGATTTACTCGAACACGACCGCAACGAAATTATTACCTTGCGGCGTGAAATGCTGATTTCGGTCACCAGCTTTTTCCGTGATCCCGAAACCTTTAATGTGCTGGCCGAGAGCGTCATTGTGCCGATGGTTTCAGATCGCCCGCCAAATGAACCCATTCGCGTCTGGATTGCTGGCGTTGCCTCCGGTGAAGAAGCCTACACCATCGGCATGTTATTTATTGAAGCCTTCGAGCGCGAGCGCCGCTGGCCGAATTTAAAGATTTTTGCCACCGATGTCGATCAATCCTGCGTAGAAACCGCCAGCGTTGGTCAATATCCAGAATCTGCTGCTGTCGAATTATCACCGGAGCGTTTGGAACGCTTTTTTACTAAGCAAGGCGACCGCTTTGTCATTAAAAATGAATTACGGCAGTGCATTGTTTTTGCACGCCATAATTTGCTTGCCGATCCACCTTTTACCAAAATGGATCTGGTCGTCTGCCGCAATACCCTGATTTATTTTAATTCCGCTGCCCAAGAACACGCCCTGCGCTCACTGCAATATGCGATTCGTGAAGGCGGAGCCTTACTGTTGGGATCGAGTGAATCGCTCTCAACCTCGACCGAAGGATTACAAACCATCAGCGCCAAACATAAGCTGTTTCGGCGCGTTGGTGCGATGTCATTGCCATTTTTAGAGCGCAAGGGCGCAGCCTTGCTCACCCCACCGACGCTGGGTAAAGCGCCGCAATTAGTCAAAGCGCGGCATGGAGCCAGTGAAGCTTCTATTGCCAATCTCGGCGTTTCGGCGCTGCTGTCGATTTATGCGCCGCCGGCGATTGTGGTGAATCATCAGCATGAAGCGATTCATTTATTCGGCGATGTCAATGCTTATTTGCAGACCCGCGAAGGCGCGGCGAGTTTAGAAATCAGCCGCCTGCTGCCGGAAAAACTCACGCCGGTAGCCGCTGCATTGCTCTATAAAGCAACGCGGGATCGTTGTTCGATTGTTTCGGATTTAATTGACGCCCGTCTCAAAAGTGGTGAGCAACGCACGATTCGCTTATCTGCTCATCCACTCGCTACGGAAAGCGATGAGCGGCTGACCTTGTTATGTTTTGAGGTCGCGCCGAATCAAACCACCACGACAACCGCCGAACCAGTTGATATTGACGCTGAAACTATGGCACGGCTTGCGGTGCTCGAACGGGAATTAGCTGCGACCCGTGAGAGTTTACAAGCAACCATTGAAGAGCTAGAAACCTCGAACGAAGAATTACAGGCCACCAATGAAGAGCTGATGGCCTCGAATGAAGAATTGCAAAGCTCGAATGAAGAATTGCAATCAGTCAATGAAGAAATGAGCACGGTGAATGCCGAGTTTCAAGAAAAAATGCTCATGCTCAATCGCGTCAATGCCGATCTGGATAGCATGGCGAAAGCGGCAGGCGTGGCAACAATTTTTCTCGATTCTAAATTACACATCACGCGATTCAGTCCCGATGCGACGCAGATTTTCAAACTGCGCGAATCCGATGCTGGGCGACCGCTGGGCGATATTTCGCATGTCTTGCGCTATCCCAATTTAATGGAAGATTTGCGCCAAACGCTCGCGACCCAGCGTTTAGTTGAAACCGAAGTCGTCACCCTTGATGATAAAAAAACCTATCTCGTGCGCATTCTGCCGTATTTAATTCCCTCGACGACAATCAATGGCGTGGTCGCAACCTTTGTCGATGTCACGGCTTTCCATGATGCGCGGCGACTGCAATCTATTCTCGACGCACTGCCGGAACATATTGCCGTGCTCGATCATAGTGGCTGCATTGTGCTGGTGAATACTGCATGGCGACGCTTTGCGCGTGCCAATGGTGATAAAGACCTGAAACACTCTAGCCCGGGTACGAATTATCTGGAAATCTGCCAACCCGGAATGAGTCAAGAAGACGACTATGCTGAACGCGCCTATGCGGGTTTACGCAGTGTATTAGAAGGTTCACTCCCGATTTTTTCGATGGAATATCCCTGTCATTCAGAAAATGAAGAACGCTGGTTTATTATGAACGTTGCACCAGTGATGAATCAGGAGATTGGCGTCGTCGTCAGTCATATCAATATTACGGCTTGGCATCGGAGTCGCGCGAGTTGAAACCGCGTCATTTTAATATTGCCAAGCTCCGTGAACGTGCTGAACAGGCCATTGCCGATGGTCAAGCAAAATTGGCCTTGTCAATTGCAACCGACGATACCACGACCTTAGAACTGTCGCATCTGATTGAAGAATTGCGCGTCTATCAAGCGGAATTAGAAATTCAGAATGATGAATTGATCCAAGCGCAGGATCATATCGCGGTCGCGATGGAACGCTATCGGCGCTTATTCGATCATTTGCCGGTGCCGGCGATTGTAGTCGATACCAGCGGCTTTATTGTCGAGACCAACGATCAAGCGTGCGCTGTACTTGGTATTAGTCCTCATGCTGCCTATCATCGCGGCTCGTTGTTTCAACTCTTTGACTTTCCTGGGCGCACGCGGCTGCATGGGTTAATGCGCACGCCGCTAGAATCTGGCCCCTATTGTTTAGAGGCGATGACGCTCAAAAGCTCGGTCGATGGCCCGCTGTTTTTTGATGTCTATATTATGCCATTGAATGAGCAGGCGACAGCGGAGCGTCAAATTCTGGTGGCACTGGTTGATCGCAGTGCCGAGCAAGCCTTACGGGCACTGTCGCGGGAATTGATGCAAGCAAAATTAGCGGCGGAACAGGCAAATGTCGCCAAAAGTGCCTTTTTAGCCAATATGGGGCATGAATTGCGCACGCCGATGAATGCGCTGATTGGGCTGTCGAATTTATTGCTCGATGATGATGACCCAATGACTGCCCATCAGCGTGATTATTTGCTCAAGATTCATGATTCTGCTGTCGCGCTGTCGAGTCTGCTCAATGATATTCTCGATTATTCCAAGATTGAAACGGGTTCCTTGCATTTGGAATCATCGCCGCTGAATCTCGATAATATTTTAGAGCGCACGCGCCAACTGTTTGCCCCCTACGCAGAAGCAAAAGGCTTAGTTTTTAATTGCGAAAAAGCCCCTGAGGTGCCAGCGATATTAGCCGGTGATGCGTTGCGCATACAACAGGTGCTCGATCATCTGGTCGATAATGCGATTGAATTTACGCAGCATGGACAAGTGAGCGTGCGCATTGATTTAGTAACCGATAGCGTGACGACGTTTAATAGCCAACAACCGCTGATTGTGCGCTTTACGATCCGCGATACTGGTCAGGGATTGAGTGTCGAGCAACGGCACGCGCTGTTTGCACCATTTCAGCAAGGTGATATGTCGGCGAGCCGAATGCACGGCGGCACCGGACTGGGCTTGAGCATCAGTCAGCGTCTGGTCGAGCTAATGAATGGCGAGATTGGTGTCGAGAGCCACTTGGCAAGTGGCAGTACGTTTTGGTTTACGGTACCGTTTCAGTTGAGTGAGACAGCCGCTGGCAGCGCACACGAAAAGCCATTAAAACACCTCAGCGTCGCGACGCTTGCGGCGCGAGTGCCGCGCCCGCTGGCCGATGCGGCACGCCTTGAGGCCAAGCCGCTAAATCTGGCCGATTTGTATCCAAAACTCAAAACGCTGGCTTGGATGCTAGACAATCGTCAAAGTCGAGCGCGTCAGCTCAATACGGATATTCAATCGTTGGTGCATGGCTCATCCTTGCAGGACGATTACGCGCCGATTGCCGCCGCCATCACGCAGCTTGATTTTGATACCGCGCTTGTGGCGTTGCGCCAATTGGCGCAGCACTATGATTGGAATTTGACCTCATGAACGAACACGATTTGCCGCGAATTCTGATTATCGACGACACGCCGACCAATATCGAAATTTTGCTCGGCATGTTAGAGGATCGCTATGACACCAGCTTTGCCACCTCGGGACGGCAGGCGCTCGATCTGCTGACCAAAACGGCGCTGCCGGATTTGATCCTACTCGATGTGATGATGCCGGAGATGGACGGTTATGAGGTCTGCGCGGCGCTTAAAACCAATCCGGCGACCCGCGAGATTCCAGTAATTTTCGTCACTGCCCGCACGGATTCCGAAAGCGAAACCAGTGCGCTGGCTGCCGGTGGCGTGGATTTTGTTCATAAGCCGGTTAATAAAGCAGTGCTCCGCGCACGGGTGGCGCTGCATCTGGAACTCGAACAACGCGCCCGCGAACTGCGCACCGCCAATGCGGAACTGACGCGCCACCGCGATCATCTGGAAGAATTGGTACACGAGCGCGTGCGCGAACTGGCGCTTGCCCGCGATGAAGCCGAAAGCGCCAATCGCGCCAAAAGTGTGTTTTTAACCAATGTTGGGCATGAATTTCTCACGCCGCTGCATCAAATCATGGGATTGGCGTATCTGGCGAAACGCGATCTGCCCGATGAACGCGCCAGAACCCGCATGAAGCATCTGGAACGCGCTTCGCAGCGACTGCTGCATATTGTCAACGATTTGCTCACGCTCAGTCGCGCCGAATCCGAGCGCCTGACGTTGAAGCTGCATGATTTTGCGCTGGCTGAACTGTGTGAACGTCTGATCACCCGCTTTGCCGCCAATGCGCAGACCAAAGGACTGGCGCTGACGCAGCAGATCGCCGCTGACGCCCCGCGCTATCTGCACGGCGATGCGGTGCATCTGGAACAGGTGCTGGATGCGCTGCTGAGTAACGCGATCAAATTTTCTGAAAGTGGCCACGTACAACTCAGCGTCACGGTTCACGAAACGCGAGAAAAAGCGGTCACGCTCCGCTTTGCGGTTGCCGATCAGGGCATCGGCCTGACAGCGGATATTCGCGCTGGCTTATTTGAGCCGTTCCGTCAGGGCGATAGCTCGATGACGCGCCGTTATGAAGGCGTGGGCTTGGGGCTGGCGCTGGCGAAACGCCTGATTGCACTGATGGGCGGTGAGATTGGCGTCGAGAGCAATCCGGGCGGCGGTAGCGTGTTTTGGTTTCGGGTGCGGCTGGCGCTGGGCGCGGCCCCGTCACACGAATCGCTCACATCGCATCCGGTGGTGGTGGTCGATGAAGCGGTGCTTCAGAAAGCCATTGATGACCTGTCGCGCCTGCTTGAACAATGCGATGTGAACGCACATAACCTCTATTTCGATGCCCCGAGCCTGTATGAATCTGCTTTGCAAGACCGTGAAGCGGCATTTTGCACGGCGCTGTCGAGTTATGACTTCGAGACGGCGCTGAAATTATTGCGGGGTTGAGAGCTGGAAGCTGATAGCCAAAAAAACAGACTTCCATTTTGCGCATAATTCTGTATATTTGCGCGTTTACCCGCGGGCCATCCGCGAGCCTCCCTATCCAGCTCTTGAGCCAGGACAGCACATGGTCACGATTCGTTTGTCACGTGGTGGTTCCAAGAAGAACCCGTTTTATCAGATCGTCGTCGCCGACATCCGCTCCAAGCGCGATGGTCGCTACATCGAGCGCCTCGGTTTTTTTAATCCGAATGCGCGGGGCGGCGAAATCCCGCTGCGTCTCGACACCGCACTCGCTCAAGAGTGGATTCGCAAGGGCGCACAGCCGACGGATCGTGTCAAGCAATTGCTCAAGCAGGCTACCCGCGCAGCGGCTGCCGCTTAATCGCTGACCGCCTCACCCGCGTTTGCGATCAGCGTCTTAGAGCACAGTATGCCCGCCGAGACCGAGACCGCTCACTCTACTCGGATCGTGCTCGGGCGCGTGTCCGGTTTATACGGCGTCAAGGGCTGGGTCAAGATTTATTCTGAAACCGCGCCCCGTGATGGCATTTTGCGCTATTCCCCGTGGCTACTCGGGCCAGATGGCATCGAACGCCGCGTGGTCGAAGGCAAAGCACAGGGCAAAGGCGTGATCGCTCGGCTCGATGGCTGCAACGACCGCGACCAAGCCGCCGCGCTGATCGGTCAGGACATCGCCATTCACCGTGCGCAATTGCCGCCGCCGCATCCCGACGAATTTTACTGGGTCGATCTCGAAGGCTTGAGCGTCATCACCCAAAATGGCGTTGATCTCGGGCGCGTGTCGCATCTGTTTGCTACCGGCGCGAATGATGTTCTCGTTGTGATCGGTGAGCGCGAGCGGCTGATTCCGTTTGTGTGGGATGACGTGATTGTGGATGTCGATTTTGCGCAGCGCCGCATCTGTGTCGAGTGGGATCCGGAGTTCTGACGCGAGGCGCGGCGATGCGCTTTGATGTCATCACGCTGTTTCCCGATGTGTTTGGCCCGTTTGTCGCTCACGGTGTAACCGGACGCGCCTTCACACGCGGCCTCGCTACGTTGCAACTGTGGAATCCCCGCGATTTCACCTCGGATGTACACCGCACGGTTGATGATCGTCCCTATGGCGGCGGGCCGGGCATGGTGATGAAGATCGAGCCACTGCGGGCTGCGATTTGCGCCGCTCGTGCCGCTGCACCGATGAGCCGGGTTGCCTATCTGTCGCCGCAAGGTCGGCTGCTCGATCAGACGGCGATTGTTGACATTGCGGCCCAACCCGGCTGGATTCTGCTCGCTGGACGCTATGAAGGTATCGACGAGCGGTTGATTGATGCGCATGTCGATGAAGAATGGTCGATTGGCGACTATGTCCTCAGCGGCGGCGAATTGCCGGCGATGGTGGTCATGGATGCCGTCATTCGGCTGTTGCCGGGCGCACTTGGTCACGCCGCTTCCGCGCAGCAGGATTCGCACATGGATGGGCTGTTGGATTGCCCGCATTACACCCGCCCTGAGCAGAGCGCCGAAGGGTCGGTGCCAGCGGTGTTGATTGGCGGCGATCATGCGGCGATTGCGCGGTGGCGGCAGCGGCAGGCGCTGGGTCGAACCTGGCAGCGTCGCCCTGAGCTACTCACGCGGCGCGGACTCAGCGAGACCGAGCGCGTATTACTCGATGAATTCATACTGGCCCATCGTGACGATGGTGCTGGCTGAGAACAGGAGCTAGGAAAAAATCATGAGCAACATTATTCAGCAGCTCGAACAAGAGCAGATGACCCGCGAGGTTCCCGACTTCGCCCCCGGTGATACCGTCGTCGTCCAAGTTAAAGTCAAGGAAGGCAACCGCGAGCGGCTGCAAGCGTTCGAGGGTGTGGTGATCGCCATTCGGAGCCGTGGCCTGAATTCGGCCTTCACGGTGCGCAAGATTTCGCACGGCGAAGGCGTCGAGCGCGTGTTTCAGACCTACAGCCCCGCGATTGCCAGCATCGAAGTCAAGCGCAAGGGCGATGTGCGCCGCGCCAAGCTGTACTATCTGCGCGATCTCAGCGGCAAGGCTGCCCGCATCAAGGAAAAGATTTAAGCTGCTCCGGCACGCTGTGCCTGCCGCTGCAACCTTCTACTGGCACGATTACGAAACTTGGGGCGCGGATCCGCGCCGTGATCGTGCCTGTCAATTTGCCGGACTGCGCACTGACGCCGATCTCAACGAGATCGGCGTGCCGCTGGTCTGCTTCTGCCGCCCGACCCCTGATCTGCTGCCGCATCCTGATGCCTGTCTCATCACCGGACTGACGCCACAACGCGCCGCCCGCGAGGGGCTGAACGAGGCCGCCTTTGCTCAAGCGATTTACGCTGAATTGATCCGGCCCGGCACCTGTGGCGTCGGCTATAACAATTTGCGTTTTGATGACGAAGTCACGCGGCATCTGTTTTATCGCAATTTTCTCGATCCCTATGCGCGTGAATGGCGCGACGGCAATTCGCGCTGGGATTTGATCGACGTGTTGCGCTTAGCGCAGGCGTTGCGTCCCGACGGGCTAGACTGGCCGCTCAATGCTGAGGGCGCACCCTCATTTCGCCTCGAACATCTGACCGCCGCCAATGGCATCGCTCACGGTCACGCGCATGAAGCACTGGCCGATGTCCGCGCAACTATTGCGCTGGCGCGGCGACTGCGTGACGCGCAACCGCGACTGTTCAACTATGCGCTGGCGTTGCGTGATAAACAGCGCGTGCGCAAGCTGCTGGCCGAGCGCAAGCCGTTGCTTCATGCCTCGGCGCGGTTTCCGGCGGCGCTCGGCTGTATCGCGCCGGTGCTGGCGGTTGCGGAACATCCGACTGATGCCAATGGCGTGATTTGCTTCGATCTGCGTACCGATCCGACCCCATTGTTAGAGCTATCGGTCGCCGAGTTACAGCAGCGCGTGTTTACCCCAGTCGCGGATTTACCGCCGACGGTTGAGCGTGTACCGCTCAAAACCGTGCATGTAAATCGCGCTCCGATGCTGGCCCCATTGAACACCCTAACCGCCGAGCGTGCCGCACGCTGGCAGATTGATCCAGCGCAGGTGGCGCGTCATGCCGCGTGGATCGCTGCCAATGCGCCGGAGATTGCGCAGCGGGTGCGGGCCGTACATCAACCGTTGCCAGTGCTGGAAACGGATCCTGAATTGACGCTCTATTCCGGCGGGTTTATCTCGGATGCGGATCGCCGAGCGTGTGAACAGGTGGCGCGGGCCAATCCTGAGCAATTAGCCAGTGCGCCACCGCGTTTTGCCGATCCGCGCTTAACGACGTTGCTGTTTCGCTATCGAGCGCGGAATTGGCCTGAAACGCTGACCCCAATGGAACAAGACGAGTGGGACGCCTATCGTTTGATGCGGCTCACTGACCCCACTGGTGGGGCCAGTCTTCAGCTTGAAGCCTATGAAACGCGCTTGGCTGAACTGGCCGCGCTCCATGCTTCGGATGCGGCCAAGCTCCAGATTCTTGATGCGCTCACTGCGTGGGGTGAACAGGTGCTGGATGCGGAATAGTTGGCGGGCAGCTTCCTGCTTTCAGCATGGCGTTAACCGAGCGCGTCGGTAATCGCCGAGCGCAGTTGCTCGCGTGAAAATGGCTTCGGCAGCGTTGCCCGCACGCCCATCAGCTTGGCCGATTCGAGGTTAAATTCCAGACTAATTGAGCGCCGCCCACCAGAGACGGCGATAATCGGAATCCGCGATTCGCGCCGCGCCAGCTCCATGATGAGTTCGATGCCGTCTTTTTCGGGCATCAAAATATCAGTGATGATTAAGTCCGGTCGGCTCTGTTCGATAGCTGTCAGTGCGGCATTGCCGTTAGCGGCGGTGCTGACAAGATGACCTTCGCGTTGCACCATCTCGACGAGCATGGCGCGAAACAGTTCATCATCATCAACAATCAGTATTTTGGACATGCGCGTGTGATCCTGTTGATTTGGTGGTGAAATGCGCTTTAGTTATGAAGATTAGTCTATTCAGCCAAACAATTCACTGTGCGAGCCAAGCAAAGTAGGATGCGCTGGGCATACCCCACGTCTGCGTTATCAAGATCGACATATCACGCGCTACCCTGAACCGATTCGCTGCCAATACACAGGAGTCAAACCATGTCTGCTCTGAACCTGTCGCCCACCATTATCAGCGTTGACGACTATCTTGCCGGTGAACACACCGCTGAACTGCGCTATGAATATATCAACGGTCAGGTTTATGCCATGACCGGCGCGAGCCGCCAGCATGGAATAATCGTCTCCAATCTGGTCGCCGCACTGCGCCCATTAGTGCGCGGTCGTGGCTGTCAACTCTTTGCCAGCGATATGAAAGTCCGTTTGCAGATTGCCGATCAGGACATCTTTTATTACCCGGATTTGCTCCTGAGCTGTGCTGCCGATGACCGCGAACCTTACTATTGCACGCAACCCTGCGTTATTGTCGAAGTGTTGTCGCCCTCGACCGAACGCCTCGACCGGCGCGAAAAGTTCCTGTCCTATATCACGCTGCCGAGCCTTCAGGATTACCTGCTCGTCAGTCAAACCGAACGCGCTATCTGGCATCATCGCCGTTCATGCAACTGGCACGTTGAGCGTGTGACAGAAGGCAGTCTCACGCTGGACTGCTTGGGGATCGGGCTGCCGCTGAGTCTGATCTACGAAGAACTCGACACATGAGCTTTCGTATAGGTTCAATCGCGGCTGATCGGCAATCGACAGCGCGGCACGCTGAATAGTCGGAGCAGAACGCTGTTGGAAAACAAACAAATCAAACAAGCGGGACTGAAAGTAACCGCACCGCGTGTCAAGATTTTGGACATCTTGGAGCACTGCGGTAAACGCCACATGAGCGCCGAAGATGTTTATCGCGAGCTACTGCGGCAGGATGAAGACATCGGATTAGCGACTGTCTATCGCGTGCTCACACAGTTTGAAGGGGCGGGGATCGTCTGTCGTCGCCATTTTGAGAGCGGTCAGGCGGTTTTTGAACTCAATCGCGGCGAGCATCATGATCATTTGGTGTGTGTTCAATGCGGCTTAATCACCGAGTTCGTTGACCCGATGATCGAAACCCGTCAGGAACGCATCGCCGCTGAACATCACTTCAAAATCGAAGATCACTCGCTGGTCGTATATGGCATTTGCCAAACCTGTCAGCGCAAGAAATCGTGATGGTGTGTGGCTGCCAGCTATCAGCCGCCAGCTTCCAGCAGAATTGTTTGTTGGTTACGAAGCGCCAGCTTCGTAACCAGAACGAATACAGACACTGCGTCAAGCCGTCTGCGGCACAAAATCGCGCTCTGAAATGGTGAGCTGCGAGAGCACGACCGTTTCGCCTCCATACTGACCGCTGCTCAAAATTTGCGCCACAAAATCAGCGAGATCGACGCGACTGACCGTGCGTTTGCGCCGTCCGCCGGTCGTGCTCGCTAACCAGCGTCCGGTCGCTGCCCCATCGGTCAGGCCAACCGGCTGCACCAGCGTCCAATCTAAACCGCTCTGCTTGACCAGCCGTTCTTGCTGCTCTTTATCCGCTAACTGTTCAGCGAGTTGCAGCGCCTGGAACCACAGCCGATACACCGTCGAGAGTTGATCGCGGGTGTCGCCGACGCCGTAAGAACTGATGCAAATCAACCGCTTAACCGATGCCGCCTGCATCGCACTGATGATATTCTGCGTCCCAAGCTCGCAAATATTCGGCACTGTACTGCGCTTGACGCCAAAACGTGCGCCGAACTTCAGCACCACTGGATTGGTTGAATCACCCAGACTGACAACGACCGCATCCTGACCAGCCACCGCCGCCGCAACATCGGCAGCGTTCAGCGCATCGCCTTGTAGCAGGCGCAGTCCCGGATAGGTTCGCGCAGAAAAATGCGCCGGATCACGGGCAAAAGCGGTGACATCGTGGCCAGCGGCCAACAGGTTTAACGCGATTGTGCGTCCAGCTTTGCCGGTTGCACCAAAAACCACTACTTTCAAAATGGGCCTCCTGAAATATCTGGCCGACTATTCTGGTCAAGATCTGAGCCGAGATCGACGCCGAGCGCAGTGGATGCGGGGCGTGCGGCATTGCCGAACCGACAGCGACGCGAGTCTAGCATAGGCGCATCGCCCTAGGAGATGATGCCGCCTATCGCTATACAACGCCTATCGCGATCACTATAATCGCGTGCGCTGTGCGGCAGGCAAAACGGCTTCGCTGCACCGCATTCAGGCTGGTCGTCCCGCCTAATTATGCGGATGTCAACTACACATCCAGATCCACGCCGGTCACACTCCAGCCACCGACGCATCGTGATGGCAACGCCCGCGTCAACGCTTCTGGGGGATCGGTACTCATCTATCCTCTCGTCAATGCGTTTACATAGCCACCATGTTATATGCGTTTTTCAAATCCTTACACATCCTCGGGCTAGTCTTGATGGCCGGAAATGTCACGGTCACGGCCTTGTGGAAAGTGTTTGCCGACCGGACTAATAAGACGCAAATCATGGCTTTTGCGCAGTGGCTGGTGACAGTCACCGATTTCTCGTTCACGCTCTCCGGCGGATTCCTGATGGTTCTCGGCGGCTATGGGGCGGCGTTTGTGGGGAATTGGCCAATTTTTAGTACCCCCTGGCTCGTACTCGGTCAGCTCATGCTGGCCATTGCCGGCGCGGTCTGGCTGGGTATTTTGGTGCCGCTCCAGATCAAGCAAGCGCGATTAGCCCAAGAGTTCGCCGTCCTCGGCGAGGTGCCGCCCGACTATCGCAAATACAGCCGCATCTGGCTGGTATGGGGCTTGCTTTCGACCGTGCCGCTGCTGGCCGGACTCTATTGGATGGTCGCCAAGCCGATGAGCTATGGGTGGTAAGTCTGTGTCGGTTGCCGAGGTGGTTATGCACGCTTCATCTGTTCAGCAGGACGCGCCGCCCGCGTCTGATACGGTCAATATTCGCGCCTGTGCGCCCGGTGTCGGGCCGTGCTTTGATGCAGCGGTCATGCCTGAAGGTTATCTGTGGTGGTATGTCGATGCCCTCAGCGACGACGGTCAACACGGGATTACGCTAATTGCGCAACTTGGAAGCTGTTTTTCGCCGTATTACGCCAAAGCTCGGCGGCGTGGCAACAGCGATCCGCTGGAACATAATTCACTCAATGTCGCGCTCTATGGCGTTCACAAACGCTGGTGCATGACCGAGCGCGGGCGGTCGGCCTTGCGCCGCGATGCGACACGCTTAGAAATCGGCCCGAGTTCGCTGACTTGGGATGGCAACTGCCTGACGATCCAGATTGAAGAAATCACGGTGCCGCTGCCGTCGCGGTTGCGCGGTACGGTGCGCGTCTATCCGCAGACGCTCGCCGGTCAGCCCTATCAGCTCGATCAGGGCGGACGCCATTACTGGGCACCGATTGCCCCGCGTGCGCATGTCGAAGTGGCATTTGAGCGTCCGGCATTGCGCTGGTCGGGCAGTGGTTATCTGGATTCCAACTGGGGCATTGAGCCGCTCGAAAAAGCGTTTCAGCGTTGGGAATGGTCGCGGGCGATGCTCAAGGATGGCGGTGCGGCGATTCTTTATGATGTGACCCAGCGCGAAGGCCAGCGCCCACCGCTTGGTTTGCGGTTTAATTCCAATGGCGAAGCAGAATATTTCGATGCCCCGCCGCATGTAACCCTGCCAAAAACTGGCTGGCTGATGCGGCGCGGTACCCGCGCTGATCTGCATCAGGGGGCAAGTGTTGCCGAAACGCTCGAAGACACGCCGTTTTATACGCGCTCGGTGTTAAAAACTCATCTGCTCGGCGAGCCGGTCACAGCGATGCACGAGAGCGTCTGTCTCGACCGTTTTAGCGCACCCTGGGTGCAGCGGCTGTTGCCGTTCCGTATTCCACGCGCTCGCGGCTGACGGCTGACCCAGTGAGCGGACGTTGACGTGTCGCGTGCGTCTGTCTATTGTACATGACACATCTGGGTGTCAACTCAGCTTTACAATTTTGATTATTTGAGCTACAGGTTTGCCGGGGGATCATTGATGGACGCCACACCAAGAATCGAGCAGGCACTTGCCGCTGCCCTAGACGCCGTGGCCGTCTCCGGCTGTCCACCGCGTTTAGCCGAAGCCGTGCGGCACGCCGTATTTCCGGGCGGAGCACGGGTGCGGCCACGGCTGTGTCTAGCGGTCGCAGCGGCCTGTGGCAGCACCGATTATGCGGCGGCAGATGCGGCGGGCGTCGCCATTGAACTGCTGCACTGCGCCTCGCTGGTGCATGACGATCTGCCCTGTTTCGACGATTCACCGCTGCGGCGCGGCGTGCCCTCGGTGCATCGCGCTTTCGGCGAACCGCTGGCGGTGCTGGCGGGTGATGCACTGATTATTCTGGCTTTTGAGCATCTGGCGCGGCATCTGGCTGACACGCCCGCTCGACTCGCCCCGCTGCTGCTGACCATCAGCCGTTCAGTTGGAATGCCGAACGGCATCACGGCGGGTCAAGCGTGGGAGTGTGAGCCGCAAGTAACGGTTGAATCCTATCATCGCGCAAAAACTGGTTCGCTGTTCACAGCGGCGACGGCCGCCGGCGCACTGGTGGCCGGTGCAGATGCCGATGCTTGGAGCATTGTCGGTGACAAGATCGGCGAGGCCTATCAGGTCGCGGACGATCTGCGCGATGTGGCGGCGAGTGCGCAAGAAGTCGGCAAACCGGTCGGACGGGATGCCGTACTCAATCGCCCGAGTGCTGCCGGTGAATTGGGCATTGATGGCGCGATTGCGCGGCTACGCGGTCTGGTCACAGGCGCGATTGAGGCGATTCCGCCCTGTCCCGGGCGCGACCAATTCGCCGAAGTGCTGATGGCCGAATCGCGGCGCATTATGCCGAAAGATCTGGCACAACACGCCGCCTAACCGAACCATCTAACCCGCCTGTACGACACCAGCCGCCACGCCGATGCACCTGCTGGCGGCTGGAAGCTAAACGCTGACAGCTCCAGCTCCCCACGCCCCCTCACGGACTCGTCAACACCGCTCGACAGGCCGCTGGCATCTTCGGTGTTGCAGGGCGCTGCGGTTTACCCGTGCCCTTTTTGGCCTGACCGCTCAACACTTCATCACTCAGCCACCACGCCAAATCCGCGCCACAGCCATCGCCCGGCGGTACCGGCTTTTGCAGCTCACAACTCGGGCTATCATCAGGACAGGCCAGCCGCACATGAAAATGCGCATCATGGCCCCACCACGGGCGCACCTTGCGCAACCAACTCCGATCCCCGTCCGCGCTCTGACACAGTTCCTGTTTAATCGCAGCATTGACAAAGATGCGATCCACACGCGGATGCTGTGCCGCCGCTGCGATCAACTCAAACTGTGCTTGTCCCCAATGCTCACTGACCGTGCGCCCGCCCGCTGCGACCATGCTCGGCGGATCGGAGCGGTTATCCATCAACTGCCGGGCCGCGCTCGGCGAATTGGCGAGCGTGAACCAAATATCGACATCCAGTCCATTCTGATGACTGCGATGTGAGGATGACATCAAACCGCCGCGTGGTTGACTGAGATCGCCGAGCATCAGCAACTGCGTACTGCGTCGCTGTTGCGCCCGTCCCATCTCCTGAATAAACGCCAGCAGATCGGGATGACCGTAATAACGATTGCGATAACGCCGGATGCTGACATAGCCCGCGCCGGTTTCGGGCAGCGTCTCCGCGCCGCTGATGCAGCCATTCGCCGCACCGCCGATCACTTCAGGCGCACCGGCTGAAGGCTGTTTCACTTCGCCCCAGGGCGTCGCCAACAGCGGCGCACTGAACAAACACAGCAGGATAAGCAGCCTGAGCTGGAGCGGTGTTATTGCTTGGCGATCACGCACAAACATACCGATGTCCTCACGGATCACAGCGGCAACCCACCACCTGGAGGAAAACCACCGCCCGGCGGCAACATCCCCGGTGGTAGCCGACCTTGCAGCGAGCGCATCATCTTTGCCATACCGCCGCCTTTCATCTTTTTCATCATTTTTTGCATCTGCATAAATTGTTTGAGCAATTGATTGACATCTTGCACCTGGGTGCCGGAACCCGCCGCAATCCGCCGTTTGCGCGAGCCTTTAATAATGGCCGGAAATTGGCGCTCATGCGGCGTCATTGAATTGATGATCGCCACCAGCTTGCCCATTTCTTTATCACTGGCTTTGTTTTTAACATGCTCAGGAATTTGATTCATGCCGGGGAGCTTTTCCATCAAGCTCATCATGCCCCCCATTTTATTCATCTGGTCTAATTGCTCTTTGAAATCAGCTAAATCAAAATCCTTGCCTTTTTTGAGCTTTTTAACCAGCTTTTCGGCCTGTTCCTTGTCAACTTTGGCCTGCACCTCTTCAACCAACGACACCACATCGCCCATGCCGAGAATGCGCGAGGCCACACGCTCGGGATAAAAGGGTTCGAGCGCAGTGGTGCGCTCGCCAGTGCCGAGAAACTTGATCGGCTTGCCGGTGATCTGGCGGATCGAGAGCGCCGCGCCGCCCCGCGCATCGCCGTCGGTTTTGGTGAGAATCACGCCGGTCAGTGGTAAAGCCGCGTCGAAGGCTTTGGCGGTGTTGGCCGCATCCTGACCCGTCATCGCATCGACGACAAACAGCGTTTCCACCGGCTTGATCGCCGCGTGAATGCGCTGGATCTCGTCCATCATCTCGGCATCGACGTGCAGCCGACCTGCGGTATCGACGATCAGCACATCTTTGAACCGCTTGCGGGCGGTGTCGAGCGCCCGTTGTGCGATCTGGAGCGGATCTTCATCGCTCTGACTGGGGCAGAACTCAGCCCCGACCTCAGCAGCTACGGTGTGCAACTGCTCAATGGCTGCCGGTCGGTACACGTCACAACTGACTACCAGCACCGATTTTTTCTGTTTGTCCTGCAACCAGCGGGCAAGCTTGGCAACGCTGGTGGTTTTACCGGAGCCTTGCAGACCGGCCATCAAAATCACTGCCGGCGGCTGGGCGGCCAAATCGAGCCGTTCATTGGCCGCGCCCATGAGCTTGACCAGCTCATCATTGACGATCTTAATCAGCACCTGTCCGGGCGTCAGACTCTTGGTCACCGCCTCGCCGAGCGCCTGTTCGCGGATATCCTCAATAAACTGGCGCACTACCGGCAGCGCCACATCCGCTTCCAGCAGCGCCATGCGCACGGTGCGCAAGGTATCCTTAATATTGTCTTCGCTCAGACGACCCTGACCGCGCAGATTGGTCAGAACCGTCTCGAAGCGATCTTGGAGCGTTTGGAACATGAGCGAACCTCGATCTGGGCATCCGGCGCGTAACAAACACCCGGAGCGAACATGAATAGGAGAAAGCGACGGCCTATGTTGCCATCGGTTTACGACGGAACTTTATGAGTATAATGCACGGTCATCATCGCCCGATACGACTAGGGACGACTTCCAGCCACCGTCATTCGAGCTTCAAGAACGCACCATGACCCAAATCCTCATTGCCTACCTTGCCACGCTCTGCTACCTGGCCTCGGCCGCTTTTATTGGCATTCGTCTGTTCCGCAAGACGGGCTGGATTCCGCCGCGTGTTTTGGCGATTGCGGTCGGTTTTGGCGGCCTCGTGCTACATAGCTGGCTGCTTTGGGACGGCATTTTTAGTCATGCCGGCATCAATCTCGGTTTTTATCACGCACTGGCGCTGACCTCGTGGACGATTGTGGCGCTGCTGCTGATCTCCAGCTTAACCAAGCCCGTCGATAATCTGGGGTTGATTCTGCTCCCAGCGGCGGCGATGAGTTTGATTTTGGAAGCGCACATGGCTGATGTCGGTTTTATGCGCGAATCGGCTGGCACGGCGCTCAAGCTGCATGTGCTGCTGTCGATGCTGGCCTATAGTCTGCTCACGCTGGCGGCGGTGCAGGCGATGCTGTTGGCGATTCAGGATCATCATTTGCGCAACCGGCATCCGACTGGCTTTGTGCGCACCCTGCCGCCACTGCAAACAATGGAAAGTCTGCTGTTTGAGATGATTTTTGCTGGTTTCGTGCTGCTCACGCTGGCGCTGCTCAGTGGGTTTGCGTTTTTAGAAAATATGTTCGCGCAGCATCTGGTGCACAAAACCGTGCTCTCGGTGCTGGCGTGGCTGGTGTTCGGCGGGTTGCTGATTGGGCGCTTCCGCAAGGGCTGGCGCGGGCGCACGGCGATTGTCTGGACGCTGGGCGGTTTTGTGATTCTGATTTTGGCGTATTTTGGCAGTAAGGCGGTGTTGCAATTTGTCTTGCAGAACGCGAACTGAGTCGAGTATAATGCTCTGCTTTAAGCGCCCTTAGCTCAGTCGGTAGAGCATCTGACTTTTAATCAGGTGGTCGTGCGTTCGAGTCGCACAGGGCGCACCATATAAAACAAGGGTTTAGCCGAAAAGCTAAACCCTTTTTCTTTGCCTAGATGATCTCAGGGTAACGCTGGGGGTAACTTTTTAGCAGCGTTTGGCCTTGTTTCGGGTTGTGATGGGATCGCGGACAAGGCTGCTCGCAATGTGTACTAGCTCGCGTCCGTGCGCCGCAGATTTCACTGTTGTTGTTCGTCATTCGCTTCACCTGATCGAGCCTTGCGTTACGGTACCGTTCGCGAGGGCGTGCGCTGTAGGGTTTTGTGGTGACTCATGGACTTGGCGGACTGCCGCAGCGTTCTAACTTTTTCCAAGCTTCTCACGGGGTTGGTGTTCACCGCGACGCCACCGCGGGCGGATGCCTTTATCGTAGGTTGGTATAGCGCCTGCATTTATTAGCCAGACATTTTATGAACAAAATCGGTTTTTATTTGTCTCATAGAAGAGTGAATCAACCTACTTGACTTGGGGGTTGTGATGAAAACCGATTGGTTGTCAGATGCCCGCTTAATTCCTGATGAAGTGATGAGTTATCTTCGAAAGATGGCTGTGCGTGCTGTGAGAGAATTTGGTTACAGCCCCGAGGATGTGGTCAAGATGATGGGCTTCAGTCGCAGTTGCATTTATGATTGGCTGAATCGTTTTGACGCACTGGGATACGATGGATTAGCAACCAAAAAAGCGCCGGGGGCTCAACGAATAATCACCGAAAAAATGGATGTGTGGCTAAAAGAGATTATTCTCGGATTGACGCCGACAGATTTCGGATACCACACGCATCTTTGGACGTGCCAAATTTTAGCTGAACTGCTTTCGCGTCGCTATGGGATTCGCGTGGCAAGCGAAACTGTCAATCATCATGTGCGCGAGATGAATTTGACTTATCAAAAGCCAAGTTATATTCCAAAAGAACAGGATGTCGATGAGGTCGAACAATTTCTGAATGTAGCATTCCCTAAAATTCAACGCTTTGCAAATGTGATCGGCGCGGACATTGGCTTTGAAGATGAGGCAGCCGTTGATCTACGCGAGCATTCTGGAAAAACTTGGGGCACCTGCGGCGAAACACCGGAAGTACCCGTTACAGGTGGACGTGGTCGATTCAATATCTTATCGGTTGTCACGGCAAAAGGAGTATTGAATTATCGTGTCACCGACAAAAAGATCAATTCAAAAGCATATATTGAATTTTTGAAGCAAATCCTAAAAGGCCGTCAGCGCCCATTGATTATGATTGCTGATCGCGCAACCTTTCATACATCAAAAGCAGTGCGAAAATTTGTTGCGAGTAACCGCCACAAAATACGGATTCATTTTTTGCCTGCATATAGTCCCGAACGGAATCCAGATGAGCATGTCTGGGAAGAAATCAAAGATAAACGTCTCGGGCGGCAGTCAATTAAAAATAAAAGCGAATTAAAGAAACGATTGTATTCAGCACTCAAATCGCTACAAAAAAGAACGGATCGCGTAATTTCGTTTTTTCATCTTCCGGAAACTCGATACGCTTTATAAAGCAGGGGGGTGTCTGGATATCAAATTCATTATTTATAGCATCTTCTGCTATGAGCAAATCAAGAATAGATTTTGCCCGTATACGCATTTGTTTGCAGCCTGTGCTTCTAGGTAAATAATTTTGGGCACTACCCAGAGCCGATGGATTCGGTGCGCCTATGGAACCGCATTCCCTCGTCTCAGGCGGACGTCACAAGCTTGCAGCGGCGTCCGTCGGTTCAACGCACGTGATGCGGTACTCCTCGATCCGCGCCCCACATACACGCATCTGTTCGGCGGTCAATTCCCGCCCGCGCAGTTCCGGCGGTAGATCCAGCGACAGATTCAGATAGCGCCCGCCGCGTGCGCAGACCTCGGCGGCCAGATTCACCGGCAGCGAACCGATGACGAGATCGCCCTCCTGAACGAGCGCCGGATCCAAATGCAGAATGACGGCATCGACCGTGACGCCCTCCTCAGCGGCCCAGTTACTGGCTCCGGGATGGCGGGAGACAAAATAAGTGGTCATGCGTCAATCCTTGAATCAAATATGCTTCAAACGCCGACGATCTCAATCTGCTCTGAAACCAGCGGAAAGGCATTGTCCTTGCCACGCCCAATTAGATAGCGTTCCGCCGAGCGTTTACCTAGCGTGAGGGCAAAGGCTTTGTTGATATTGCTCTTGTGGGGTTGGAAGTATTCGTTGGGTTCATGCGCTTTGGCGATCCGCCAGCCTAAGGACTCTTCGAGGCGCTGATAATCGGCCCCATCGGGATTGAAGATCCGGACGGCGACATCGGACAAAAACTCCTGTGCTACCTCCGGCTTTGACCAGTCGGTCGTGCGCTCCCCACGCCCAGCGCGTTCGGCCAGCCACAGCAGAATAAGAAATTCCGTTTTGCTCAACATAATCTCTTCGTCATCGGCCCACACGCGCTGGGCTTTCACATCCAGCACCAAATGCGGTTCTTGAAGGCCACGATTCGCCGTGGCGACAGCGCGGGTAAAGCTCGTCTGTCCGGTGCGCAGTCGCTCTGGTAGGCCGTCGCGTAGCAGCACGAAGGGAATATCCGCCAGATCGATCAGGGCATGGCGAGCATCAACCGTGACTTCCTTATCACCGCGTGGGCTGTGAATCGGATGCTCGTAGGGCGTCGGATAGTAGAAATTGCGGTTAGTCTCATAGGGGTCAGAGACCAGCACATGCGATAGCCGATCTTGCGGACGCCCGTAAAGCGAGAGCGCATAACCTAAGTAATAGCCCATCGTCTTGCGCCCGCCAGCGATGGAGACATGTAGTTCGCTGTTAGGGTCTGCGGTCAGTGCGCGTAGCGTCTCGGTGATGCAGTCTGCCGCTTGGGTGTTGTCGGCTTGGGTGCGGATGTCGTCGAGCGGCTGGCCCTCGGCATTCTGGAGCACATGGATCTGCTCGGAGGTGAAGGTGATCGGCGGCAGTTCGTAGTCCGCACACAGCCGATGGAACCAGTGTTCACCCGCCAGCAGATTGAGGCGGGCGTTGTTGGCTCCGGTCGTGGTGGTGATGAGGTGGATTTCGTGCGGAATCCAGGGATTGTCAGCGCGACACGCCAGCGCATACAGCGTTTCGGTGACGATCTGCGGGGTCAGGCCAGTGACAGCCAGCAGGATGCGGCGCGGGGTGGTGTGTTCAGACATGGTGGTGCTCCGTTGAAGTGACTGGGTTAGTCGAACAGACTCGCAATGCCAGCAACAACGGCGCTGCCGATTGCCAACGGGATCGTGACGGGCGCAGCAACTGCACCTGCCATAATCAGGGCACCGCCGGCCACAGCGCCCGTCACGGCACCCGCGCCGACCGCCACCGCCGTGCGCTCGGCACTCACTTCATTCGATCCGGCGATCTGCTTGGACAGTTCGTTACCAAACAATCCGAGGCTCACGGCTTTTTCAATCGACATAGATCACTCCAATAGATGATGTAGAACCAGCCGTGCCGGTGTTGTGTTGACGGAAATAGCGTAACGCGGCACAGCGCCTCGCGTGTCGATCACAAGCTTGTGATCGCATACACGCTATCCGCTGAACTGAGCACACATCCTCGTTATGCAGCGGGTCTAGCAATCGGTGTTATGCGGCGGATTGATGCTGCCGCTCATAAAAACCTACCCAAACTTGCATGAAGCTGAATAAATCTGTTCACGTCGTCAACGCCAGTGCGGGCGAACCCGTCTTACCTGACTCTTCCGTGCGTTTAAGGTCTCGCCTGAGCGCGTCGCGACCATACTGATCAAGGTTTTTAGCGGCGTTGAGGTCGCGATCCATGACGTGTCCGCAGTCACAGACCAGCGTGCGCTGTGACTGTGGCATGTCGTGGATCTGACCGCAGGCGTGACAGGTCTTAGACGATGGAAACCACCGATCCGCGATGATGATAGTCACGCCGCGCCATTGGGCCTTGTATTCGATCTGCCGCCATAATTCACCCAAGCCGGCATCAGCGATGGCGCGGGCGAGTCGGCGGTTCTTCGTCATTCCAGTGACATTCAGGTCTTCAATCGTGATGACCTGATAGGTACGGGTCAGGTGATCGGACAGTTCGTGGAGCACTGCCTGACGCTGGTTCTTGATCCGCTGATGCAGTCGGGTGACGCGGAGCTTGGCTTTCGCTCGGCGTCGGCTGCCTTGTTGTTTGCGCGACAGGTTGCGTTGTCGGCGCTTCAAACGCTTAAGATGCTTTTTGAGTTGTTGATTGGCGGGGATGACCGCTCCGGTGCTGAGGGTGGCGAGATGCTTGATCCCGAAATCCACACCGACTGAGGGTTGATCCGGCGTGTGTGGGTTGTAGTCCTCAGTTTCGACCAAGATTGACACGTAGAAGCGACCGGCCTGCTTGCTGATGGTGGCCTGTTTGGTCTGGCCAGTGAAGCGCAGCGGTTGGCGCATCGCAATTCGCGTTTTGAGCCGCTCGATGCGCAATTGACGACCCGTCACAGCAAACTTGGTCGGTTCGCGCAGCGCAAAAGAATCGTTAACATCCTTTTTCTTGAACTGCGGATAACCCGGTTTTTTGGCTTTCGCCTTGACGCGCCGGAAGAAATGCTTATAGTTAATTGCTTAAGTCTCTATAAGAATCCAGGGAATAAATTGCTCAATCCAAGATTGAGCAAAACTTAATTTATAGCTAAGATTTCGC
>NZ_FNOW01000027.1 GCF_900107145.1 Allochromatium warmingii
GTGAGTCTCAAGTTTACTTAGCGTCTAGTCGATTGTTGCTTCGCCAAATTTGCAATAATCAAGTTCGCTATAAATTAGCCGCTGGCTAGAAAAAAACTGATTTGCCAGTTTCTAGACAGCCTCTTAGAAACGATCAATGGTCAAAAGACCGTCGCGGGTTTAACGTAAGGTCTTTAGGGAGCCTAAAGTTCTCTGAGGAACTTCCGGTGAATCTGCGAGATGGTCGCGTTGTAAAGTACGCAAAACATTGGTATGTCGCTATTCCTGTTACAAAAAGCACCGAGCGTACCGAGAACCAAGGGCGCTTAGTCTCCCTAGACCCAGGAATACGAACATTTCAAACGTTCTTTAGCGACCAGTTCGCAGGTCATCTAGGGCAACAAGACTTCCAAAGAATTGCGAGACTCGCAAAGCATTTGGATGATCTGTTGTCACGAAAAGACCGTGAGAAAAGTAAGCGTAAACGCTTGTCGCTCACCAATGCAGCGAATCAAATTCGAGTTAAAATAAAGAACTTGATAGATGAATTGCATTGGAAGGTAGCGAGATTTCTCACTGATAACTTTGATGTGATCTTATTACCTACGTTTGATACGCAACAGATGGTTGTTAAAACAGCCAGAAAGTTGCGCAAGAAATCTGTCAGGTCGCTATTGTCTTTTAGCCATTACAAGTTTGGGCAGCGACTTGAGCAGAAGTGTATTGAACGAGGCAAAAGACTCATTCGAGTTTGCGAAGCCTATACCAGCAAAACTGTTTCTTGGAACGGTAAATTGCTCAATATCGGGTCAGCAAAAATGATTACATCAGATGGGATCACGGTTAATCGTGACATCAACGGCGCTCGTGGAATCTTTCTACGAGCTTTGGTGGATTCACCCATTCTCCTTGAGAATGCGCGTTAATTTTTTACAAGTTTTTGTAGAGTTTATTAACGAAATTGAATCAGTAAAACGCATGTTAACGTACACCGTTGCTATTTCTACCTGACCCGACCTGATGTCACCATCCTTTGCGCTCCATCCCCAACTTTTAGCCGATTGCCATGTGCTCGGGCGTTTACCGGCAACCCACCTCTTGCTGCATCGCAATGCTGCCGTGCCCTGGTTCATTCTGGTTCCTGAAACCGATCTGGCCAATCTCTTAGATCTGCCGACCGCGCACCGTGAGGCAGTGTTGGCCGATTGCACGCGCATTGCCGATGCACTGCGCACGCTGGACTATCCCAAAATCAATGTCGCTTGGATCGGTAATCTGGTGCCGCAACTGCATATCCATATTATCGGGCGTCGTCCCGATGATGCCTGCTGGCCGCGTCCGGTGTGGGGGCATCTTGCGGAACACCGCGACTGGGCGGAATCAGATATCAGGGCATGGTGCGAGAGAGTTTTTGGCCAGTGATCGGGGTAGTCGGCTCAAAAACTCAAAAACATACCGGATGTGCAAAAGTCAACCGGCGGCGGTAGACTTAACAGCTTTCACCCACCATCATCCACATGAGGTTTCGCCGTGGTCGCCCCCGAGTCAGACTTTTACCGCATCAAGCGGTTGCCGCCCTATGTCTTCAACATCGTCAACGAGTTGAAGGCCGAGGCGCGAGCGCGGGGCGAGGACATCATCGACTTCGGCATGGGCAACCCCGATCAGGGCACACCCCAGCACATCGTTGACAAGCTCATTGAGTCCGCGCAGCGCCCTGACACCCATCGCTATTCGATGTCACGCGGTATTCCGCGTCTGCGTCGGGCGATTTGTAATTGGTATCGTGATCGCTTTGATGTGCATTTAGATCCGGAAAGCGAAGCCATTTTAACCATTGGCTCGAAAGAAGGTTTAGCGCATTTAGCCCTAGCAACCATGAGCGCCGGGGATACGGTATTAGTGCCGAATCCGGCCTATCCGATTCATCCCTATGGATTCATTATCGCTGGTGCTGATGTGCGCCATGTGCGTTTGACGCCGGATGTGGATTTCTTTGAAGAATTGCAAAAAGCGATTCAGGAATCCTGGCCGAAGCCAAAAATGCTGGTGCTCAATTTCCCCGGCAATCCAACTACGCAATGCGTTGAGCTGGATTTTTTCCAGAAAGTGATTGATATTGCCACCGAACACGGGATCTGGGTCATCCATGATCTCGCTTATGTCGATATTGCCTTTGATGGCTATCAACCGCCTTCGATTCTCCAAATTCCTGGAGCGAAAGAGATTGCGGTTGAGTTTTTTACGCTATCAAAAAGCTATAATATGCCTGGCTGGCGTGTTGGCTTTATGTGTGGTAATAAAACGCTGGTTTCGGCATTGGCACGAATTAAATCCTATCTGGATTATGGCACCTTTACGCCAATTCAGGTGGCGGCGATTGCAGCACTCGAAGGCCCACAGGACTGTGTGCGCGAAATCAGCGATATGTATCAGAGTCGGCGCGATGTGCTGTGTTCTGGATTAAATGCCGCCGGTTGGCCAGTCGAGTTGCCAAAAGCGACGATGTTTGTCTGGGCACCGATTCCTGAACCCTATCGCGCAATGGGATCGCTGGAATTTTCTAAAAAGCTCTTACGTGATGCAAAGGTCGCGGTTGCGCCGGGTATTGGCTTCGGCGAATACGGCGATACTCATGTGCGTTTTGGCTTGATCGAAAATGAGCATCGCACGCGCCAAGCCATTCGCGGCATTAAAGAGATGTTCCGACGCGATGCGCGAGCGGGTGGGTGATTGGCCGACTAAACAATGCCAGAATGCAACTAAGTTTGTGTTCTGGCTTTTTTGCTTTTAGCAAAATAAAACGAAAATGAACTCACAGTCTATTTATACCGCGATTATAACGCAGCAAAATAATTGCTGGATTGGCTGGATTGAAGAAGTTCCAGGTGTGAATTGCCAAGAATCAACATATGAAGCCTTGCTTCATTCACTACGCATCACGTTACAAGAAGCACTGGAATTTAATCGAGAAGAAGCGATATTAGCAGCAGGATTAAATTATATTGAAGAAAAAATTGCAGTATAGGCAGGATGAAAAGAAATGCTTTATTGAAATATTTGCGCTCACAGGGTTGCGATAGACTGAGAGAAGGCGCTAATCATTCTTGGTGGTGGAATCCTGAGCAAAATAGACGCTCATCTATACCAAGACACAATGAAATTGATGACATGTTAGCAGTGAAAATCTGCAAAGATCTCGGCGTTAAACCGATTAAATAACGCTAATACGACAATCGCACAACACGATTCAGGTGACTGCATGGAACCGGTTAAAATCGGTCTATTGGGCTTGGGAACCGTCGGCGGCGGCACGGTAACTGTTTTGACGCGCAATGCACGCGAAATTGCTCGGCGTGCTGGACGTGGTATTGAAATCGCCCGCGCTGCCGCTCGCGACTATCGCCCGGAGCAAATTGAAGGCTTAGACCAAATCGGCCATATCAGTGATGATGCGTTTGCCGTTGTTGATGATCCGACAGTGCAAATCGTCGTCGAATTGATCGGCGGCTATTCACCCGCATTTGAATTGGTGATGCGTGCCATTGACAATGGCAAACACGTCGTCACGGCTAATAAAGCCTTGATTGCTAAACATGGCAATGAGATCTTTGCTGCTGCGCGTGCTAAAGGTGTGATGATTGGTTTTGAAGCGGCGGTTGCTGGCGGTATTCCAATTATTAAAGCGCTGCGCGAGGGTTTAGCTGCCAATCATATTGAATGGATCGCTGGGATTATTAACGGTACCGGCAATTTCATTCTCACCGAAATGCGCGATAAAGGGCGACCTTTTACTGATGTGCTTAATGAAGCGCAAGCACTCGGCTATGCGGAAGCTGATCCGACCTTTGATGTTGAGGGTATTGACGCGGCACATAAGCTGACGATTCTCGGTTCGCTGGCATTTGGGATTCCGCTGCAATTTGAGCGATGCTTTATGGAAGGGATTTCGCGGATTGATGCGCAAGATGTCGCCAATGCCGCTGAACTCGGTTATCGGATTAAACATCTCGGTATTGCGCGGCGTTCTGCGAATGGAATTGAATTGCGCGTCCATCCGACGTTAATTCCTGAGCGGCGTTTGTTGGCGAATGTCGATGGTGTGATGAATGCGGTGTTAGTTAAAGGCGATGCAGTTGGGCCAACGCTTTATTATGGCGCTGGAGCCGGTGCGCTCCCGACGGCATCGGCGGTCATCGCTGATTTAGTCGATGTGACGCGCGCATTGACGACTGATCCAAGTAATCGGGTACCGCATTTAGCATTTCAGCCGGATGAATTAGCTGATACGCCGGTATTGCCGATGGATGCTATTCAAACGTCGTATTATCTGCGGCTTACGGCGATTGATCGTCCGGGCGTGATGGCGCGGATTGCCAGTATTTTGGGCGAAGAAGGCATTAGTATTGAGGCGATTAAGCAGAAAGCGCCGAATAAAGGTGAAACGCAAGTCACATTAGTGATGCTGACGCATCGCGTGATTGAAGGACAGATGAATACGGCGATTGCGCGGATTGAGGCGCTGGATTCGGTGCAGGGCGCGGTGGTGCGGATTCGGATGGAATCGCTGTCAGGTTAATGCAGTTCTAAACACGTCTGCCACGCTGCTAATAATTCGGTATTTGCAGCGGCCAGCGCCAAGCGTGGTTCAAGCGTCAGCGTGGTGCTCAATGCGAGCGTTTCGGGAATTAAATGCCAGGCTGCCGCTCCCGCTTCATCGGCAATTAAGCGCCCGGCGGCATAATCCCATAACTTTTGGCCGCCGTGCAGATAAAGCTGAAAACGCCCCGCCGCCAGCCAGCACCATTCAAGCGCCACTGAGCCGAGATAGCGTTGCGAGCCAAAACATGTCTGTCGGGTGACACGGTGCAGCAGCGCCGGCGGCAGGCGCTTGAGATCGACCATCGCCAGATTCTCGCGCAGCTTGGAACTGGGCGCACTGGGTTGAATCGGCTGGTTATTGAGCCATGCGCCTTGACCGCGTGCGGCGACGAAACATTCATCACGCACCGGATCGAGGATTGCGCCGAGCGTCGGTTGACCGCCTTCAATCAGCGCCAGCGAAATCGAGAACGCCGGAAATCCGGCGGCATAGTTGCTGGTACCATCCAGCGGATCGACCACCCACAGCGCCCCGTTTGCCCGCTCCAGCAACTGCGCTTGTTCGGCGGCGGTCATCTCCTCACCCAGCAGCGGAATGCCGGGGAAATCCCGTGCCAGCGTCTCGGTTAAATAACGTTGCGCGGCGAGATCCGCTTCGGTGACCACGCTGCCATCGGTTTTATGCTGGGCGGTGATGCCGTGCCAGTTCGGGAGAATCGCGGTTGCGGCGGTGGCGCGGAGTATCCGGGCAAGCTGGGTTAAATCAGTGGTCATGGGCGATCTGTCGATGCGTTGGTGATACGCGGGCGCTATCCGAGCAGCGCCGAACGCAGTTTAATTTGAGACAGGATTAACAGAATTACGCAGGATTTACAGGATTTTTAATTATTCAATCGTGTTAATCCTGAATTATCCTGTTAATCCTGTCTAGTTTTCTTGAGACAGGATTGACAGAATTAGGCAAGATTTACAGGATTTTTAATTATTTAATCGTGTTAATCCTGAATTATCCTGTTAATCCTGTCTAGTTTTCTTGAGACAGGATTGACAGAATTAGGCAAGATTTACAGGATTTTTAATTATTCAATCGTGTTAATCCTGAATTATCCTATAAATCCTGCTAGTCAGTATTCACTGTGGAAGCCACGTCAATGCCCATACAACCCGTTATTCTCTCTGGTGGCTCCGGTACGCGCCTGTGGCCGCTGTCGCGTGAAGCCTATCCCAAGCAATTTCTGCCGCTCACCAGTCAGCATACCATGTTGCAAGAGACGGTCAGCCGCCTCGATGGGCTGACCGCAGAACACCCGCGTCAGGCGATTGTGGTGCGCGATCCGCTGGTGGTGTGTAACGACGCGCATCGTTTTTTGGTCGCCGAACAGTTGCGCTTGATCGGCCGCCAAGCGGCGGCGATTGTGCTCGAACCAAAGGGGCGCAATACCGCACCGGCGCTGACGCTCGCGGCGCTGGTCGCCCAGCAAACGGGCGATGATCCGGTGCTGCTGGTGATGCCCGCCGATCATGTGATCCGCGATGAGGTGGCATTTCGGGCAGCGGTCGCGGATGCGCACGCGCTGGCACGCGCTGGCGCAGTTGTCACTTTTGGGATTGTGCCGAGTGCGCCCGAAACCGGCTACGGTTACATCCGGCAGGGCGCAGCTCTGGATGCGACTGGACTCAACGGCGTGGCTGCGGTGCTCGATGGCTTTGTTGAAAAACCCGATGCGGCGACCGCGCAAGGCTATCTGGCTTCGGGTGACTATCTGTGGAATAGCGGTCTGTTCGTGCTCCGTGCGTCGGTGTGGCTGGCGCTGATTGCCCGTTTTCGCCCCGAAATCGCCGAGTGTGTGCAGCAGACCATCGCCACCGCCGCGCCCGATGGCGAGTTTTTGCGCCTTGATGCCGAACTCTTCGCGGCCTGTCCGAGCGATTCCATCGACTATGCGGTGATGGAACCGTTGTCGCTCGCGGCACGAACCGAGGCGGGCACGGCGCTGCCGCGGGCGCTGGTGATTCCGCTCAATGTTGGTTGGTCAGATGTCGGCGCGTGGTCGGCGTTGTGGGCGGTGCGTGAACAGGATAGCAGCGGCAATGTGCTCGACGGTGATGCCTTTGTGCATCATGCCCATGATAATTTGCTGATTGCCCAGCATCGGATGTTAGCTGCAATTGGTGTCGATAATTTAATTGTGGTTGAAACACCGGATGCGGTATTAGTCGCGACCAAAGACGCGGCGCAGGATGTTAAAGCGGTGACGCAATTTCTGCAACGCCAGCAGCGCAATGAATATATTCATCATCAGCGCGTTCATCGCCCCTGGGGTGCGTATGAATCCAT
Organism: Allochromatium warmingii; assembly: GCF_900107145.1. GTDB lineage: Bacteria > Pseudomonadota > Gammaproteobacteria > Chromatiales > Chromatiaceae > Thermochromatium > Thermochromatium warmingii. The sequence goes on from NZ_FNOW01000027.1 coordinate 6,920, forward strand.
TGGTCAAGGATCGCGTTATCAGGTCAAGCGTCTGACAGTTAAACCGGGCGAATCGCTGTCATTACAAATGCACCATCATCGCGCCGAGCATTGGATTGTTGTTTCAGGAACAGCGCGTGTGACCTGCGATGACAAGAGTTTTCTGCTGACCGAAAATCAATCGACCTATATTCCGGTTGGTGTCACACATCGGCTGGAAAATCCGGGCCGGATTCCATTGGAATTGATTGAAGTGCAATCCGGTAGTTATCTGGGTGAAGATGATATTGTGCGCTTTGAAGATCGCTATAACCGCGATCCAGTTGAGCCGCGCACGGATTGATCTGTTTGACAGAAAAACAAGACAGGATTGACAGGATGATTCAGGATTAACAAAATTTAATTTTTAAAAAATCCTGTAAATCCTGCGTAATTCTGTTAATCCTGTCTCATTTTTCTGCGGTTCGGTTGTCTGCACCCACTGTTTTTCTTTGATTACAACGCGGTTTATCACTCATGGGATTTAAATGCGGTATCGTCGGTCTGCCTAATGTCGGCAAATCGACCCTATTCAATGCGCTGACCAAAGCAGCGATTGCGGCTGAAAATTACCCCTTCTGCACCATTGATCCAAATGTCGGCGTCGTGCCCTTGCCCGATCCGCGACTCGATGTGATTGCAGCGATCACTAAGCCGCAAAAAGTGCTGCCGACCTCGATGCAATTTGTCGATATTGCTGGATTGGTCGCTGGCGCTTCAAAAGGCGAAGGCTTGGGCAATAAATTTCTCGCCAATATCCGCGAAACCGATGCGATAGCGCATGTGGTGCGCTGTTTTGAAAATGACGATGTGATTCATGTCGCCGGTAAAGTCGATCCGCTCGGTGATATTGAGGTGATTAACACTGAACTCGCTTTGGCGGATTTAGAATCAGTGAGCAAAGCCTTAGATCGTGCCCAGCGTGCGGCGAAAACCGGCGATAAACAGATCATTAAGCGCAAAGAACTGTTAGAACGCGCTCAGGCCCAGCTTGATAGCGGTAAGCCAGTGCGGGCATTGGGTTTTGATGACGATGAACTGAATGAATTGCGCGATCTGTTTTTATTGACCGCCAAGCCGACTATGTATATCGCCAATGTATCCGAGGATGGGTTTGAGCAAAACCCATTACTCGATCAGGTGCGGGAATTAGCGGCGAGTGAAGGCGCGGTGGTGGTGCCGGTCTGTGCGGCGATTGAGGCGGAGATTTTAGAACTCGATGATGCGGCACGCGATGAGTTTTTAGCCGATTTGGGATTAGATGAACCCGGCTTAAATCGCGTGGTGCGGGCGGGTTATCGGCTATTAGGTCTGGAAACCTATTTCACCGCCGGCCCAAAAGAAGTCCGCGCTTGGACAATCCCCCAGCAATCAAAAGCACCGCAAGCAGCGGGCGTCATTCATTCCGATTTTGAGCGCGGCTTTATTCGCGCTGAAGTGATCGGCTATGATGATTTTGTCGCCTGCAAAGGTGAACAGGGCGCAAAAGAAGCCGGAAAATTGCGCTCAGAAGGCAAGGAATATGTCGTGCAAGATGGCGATGTAATTCATTTTCGGTTTAATGTTTAGAGCTTCCAGCCGCCAGCTTCCAGCAATAAGCTGACGGCTGGTAGCTGATTGCTCCCGCTTCACATCTCTCGCGGCAATTTCAGCCCAACTTGCGTGATGCGGTCGTCCTCAACCGCCCGCACCACTAATTCGAGTGCGCCGAGTTGCAGCCGGTCGCCGACGACTGGATGCGTGTTGAGTGCGCGGCGCATCAGCGCATCGAGCGTGAGCGCCGCGTCAGTTGGGTCGGCTTTGACCCCATAGAACGCGCACAGATCGGCTAAACGCGAGCTGCCCTGCAACACAAATTCACCAAAAAATGCCTGCTCTGACAGGCGTTCGGCTTCCGCTTCGGGTACGGCGACAAACAGCCGGTCGAGTTCGCTCAATTCGCTCGGATCGGCCAGCAAATAGACATGATCTTCAGCCCGCATCTGCACCGGGCCGCATTGATCGAGCCATTGCCCGCTCCGCAACACCGCCACCAGCCGCGCTCCGGGCGGCAGTCGCGTGCGCAGTGCGGCGGCGTCGGCGATGATCGGGGCATTGGCGGCGAGACGATAGCCGACCAATTCCAGTTCCTGCTGCCCAGGAATATCGAGTTCAACGCGCTGCACCAGATGCGTGCTCGGCGGCACTTCCAGTTCCAATTTGCGTGCTAGTCCGATGACTGTCCAGCCCTGAATCAGCAGCGAGACCAGCACCACGAAAAAGACGATATTGAAGATCATTGGGGCCTGATTCAGTCCAGCCAGCAGCGGAAACAATGCCAAAATAATCGGCACCGCGCCGCGCAAGCCGACCCAGCCAATAAACACCTGTTCGCGCCACGGGAAGCGAAAGGGCCAGAGACAGAGCCACACCGCCAGCGGGCGTGCGACCAGAATCAGCACCAGCGCAAACAGCAGCGCATCATCGGCGACCGGCAGCAGCGCCGACGGCGTGACCAGCAGTCCAAGCATCAAAAACATGCCGATCTGCGCCAGCCGCGCTAGGCCGTCGTGAAATCGCTTGATTTCTAGCCGCGCTTCGAGCGGACGATTGCCGATGACAATACCGGCGAGATAAATGGCGAGAAAGCCGCTGCCGTTGAGCGTCGCGGTGATACCGAACAGACACATCCCACCGGCCATGATCGCCAGCGGATAGAGTCCAGCGGACATTTTGAGCCGATTGACCAGCCACACCAGCCCAAAACCGCCGCCCAGTCCGAACAGTGTGCCCAGTCCCATCTGCCGGATAAATTCGGTCAGCAGCATCAGCCCGATATGGTCGGGATTAGTGCGCAACAGCTCGATTAAGGCGACAGTGAGAAAAATCGCCATCGGATCATTGCTACCGGATTCGATTTCCAGCGTCGCGCCGACGCGCTGTTTGAGTTCGATGCCGTTCGAGCGCAATAGCGAGAACACCGCCGCCGCATCAGTCGAGCCGACAATTGCCCCCAGCAATAAGCCTTCGAGCCAACTGAGTTCCAGCCACCAGACCGCAAACAGGCCGGTGATCGCGGTGGTCATCAGCACCCCCAGCGTTGCCAAGCCGAGTGCCGGACGCAAACCGACGCGAAAATCTTTATAACAGGTCGCTAATCCACCATCGAACAAAATCACCGCCAGCGCGAGATTGCCGAGCAAATGCGCAAGCTGCGTATCGTCGAACACGATCCCACCTGGGCCATCCTCGCCGAACAGCATCCCCATCACCAAAAATACCAGCAGCAGCGGTGCCCCGACTCGCGCGGTAATCACGCTGGCCAGTACACTGACAAAGACCACCGAAGAGCCAAGCAAAATAATGTGATTCGTCAGTTCCATACGTGCGGGATGGGTGTAGGTTGAAAACAGCTTTCAGCGGCCAGCTTGTTATTTGGTGGCAGCGTGTCAGCTTTACCAACGCATTCGCTTGGCTGGCGGCTGGAAGCTAATAACCGGAAGCTCAAAACTGCTAACATTAGCAAAGACTAATATACTCGGAGTGACGATCATGGGTTTAATGCGCTCGATCTTGCTGCTGACCGGGCTGCTGTTGGTAAATAGCACGGTCTGTGCCAATCCGCCGCCACTGCTCACTGCGCCGGTGGTGGCGCAAACCGTGCCGCGTGAATATCGGCTCGATGGCACGGTTGAGGCGGTCAATCAGACCACCATTGCCGCGCAGACGCAGGGGCAGGTGCAAGAAATGCATTACGATGTCGATGATTTTGTAGAGAAAAATGCGTTGATTGCGCGGCTCAAAGACACCGAACACCGCGCCCGCGTCAGTCAGGCCAGCGCCGATGTCAAGGCCGCGACTGCGCGTCTGGATCGTGCCGAGGATGAGCACACGCGCATCGCTGGACTCTATCAAAAGCGCAATGTCTCGGATTCGGATATGGATAAAGCGAAAACCGAGTTAGCCGGTGCGCGGGCTGAACTCGATGCGGCGCGGGCGCGGTTGGCCGAAGCGGAAGAGCAGTTGGCCTATACCGAAATCCGTGCGCCCTATTCGGGCATTGTCACCCATCGGCATGTTGAACTCGGCGAGATCGCCAGTCCGGGCACGTCGATTATGACCGGCATTTCGCTTGATGAATTGCGGGTGACGGTCGATGTACCGCAGAGCGTGATTCCGGCGCTGCGTGGGGCAGCGGCGACGACGAAACGTGCTTGGGTGTATTTGCCCGATGGCACGCGCCTCGAATCGACGCGGCTGACGGTGTTTCCGTTCGCTGATGCCGGTTCCAATACCTTTAAGGTGCGCATTGAGTTGCCGCCATGTGAAAGTGGCGACCGCCAGCGGCTGTTTCCGGGCATGTATGTCAAGACTGGCTTTGCCGTCGGTGAGAAATCCGAACTGATGGTGCCCAAAGCCGCCGTCGTGCATCGCTCCGAAGTCACAGGCGTGTATGTCATTACTGAGGGCGAGCATCTTCATTTGCGCCAGATTCGTCTCGGGCGGGCGCTTGATGATGCCTATATCGTGCTTGCGGGTCTGACCGAGGGCGAGCAGGTTGCGCTCGATCCCATCGCCGCTGGCGCACGCCTCAAAACCCAAGCACCGCTGCGGCATGTCACCGGCGAGGCGGTGCGCCATGACTGAGCACACACCTGCTGAGAACACCAGAGCGAAACGCATCAAGCCACTCGGCCTGTCGGGGCGGATCGCGGCGCGTTTTCAAGCGACCGAAATCACGCCGCTGCTGGCGCTGGTCGGGCTGCTGCTGGGCGTATTCGCCGTGCTGATTACACCACGCGAAGAAGAACCGCAGATCGACGTGACCTTCGCCGATGTGTTCATCCCGTTTCCGGGCGCATCGGCCAGTGAAATTGAACATCTGGTCGCCGGGCCAGCCGAGCAGGTGTTTTCGGAGATCAAGGGCATCGACCATGTGTATTCGGTCTCGCGTCCGGGTCTGGCGGTGGTCACGGTGCAATATGAAGTCGGCGAGGACAACACCGAGGCCATTGTGCGACTGTTTAGCGCGGTGCTATCGAATCAAGATTGGCTGCCGCCGAATCTGGGCGTTGGCACGCCGATTGTCAAACCGATGGGCATTGATGATGTGCCGATTCTGACCGCAACCCTGTGGTCGGATGATGCCAGCATCGGTGCCTATGAACTCGGACAGGTTGCCCATGCGCTCGAACAGGAAATCAAGCGCGTCCCCGATACCCGCGATGTCTACACAGTGGGCGCACCGGAACAGGTGGTGCGCGTGCAGTTGCAGCCGGAGCGACTGGCTGGCTATGGGTTGGATCTCGACAGCCTGCGCCGCGCCCTGCAAGCGGGCAATCGCATTGCTGATAATCTGAACATTACGGCAGAGAATCAGGACATTTTGGTGCAGGCCGGTACCTTTTTGACCTCACCGGATGCCATCGGCGAATTGGTGGTCGGCGTCCACGACGGACGACCCGTTTATCTGCGCGATGTCGCCACGCTCGAACGCGGGCCGGAACAGCCGGACACAGCGGTGCTGATGGGCGCTGGGCCGGGTGCGCAAGCAGGCGTGGCCGGCTGGACACGTCCGGCAGTGACTATCGCGGTAGCAAAAAAAGCCGGAACCAATGCCGTCGATGTCGCCGCCGCTGTTAGCGACCGCTTTGAGCAACTGCGCGGCCTGTTCATCCCCGATGGCGTCGCAGTCACCATCACCCGCAACTATGGCGCGACGGCGGACGCGAAAGCGCAAAAGCTGATGAGCAAGCTCAGTTTTGCGACGGCTTCCGTGGTGCTGTTGGTGCTGTTTGCGATTGGCTGGCGCGAGGCGATCATCGTCGGCGCGGCGGTGATTGTGACGCTGGCGCTAACGCTGTTTGCGTCCTGGGCGTGGGGGTTTACGCTCAATCGCGTCTCGCTGTTTGCGCTGATTTTCTCCATCGGCATTCTGGTCGATGACGCGATTGTCGTGGTCGAGAATATTCATCGTCACCTAGCGATACACGGCGGGCGGCTGCTCGATCTGATGCCGCGTGCGGTCGATGAGGTCGGCGGGCCGACGATTTTGGCAACTTTTACGGTGATTGCCGCGCTCTTGCCGATGGCCTTTGTCAGCGGCTTGATGGGGCCGTACATGAGTCCAATCCCGATCAATGCCTCGATGGGGATGCTGATTTCGCTGATTGTCGCCTTTGTGTTCACGCCCTGGATGACTAATCAGATGCTGGGACGGGTTCAGCACGCACCCGCCGTGAGCGGCGCGGGTGGTCACGGGTCAGAGCGGGGAGCGCACCGCTTGGCGCTGGTATTTGAGCGATTGATTGGCCCATTTGTGAGCGGGCGGCGCGGTCATCGCAATCGTTGGCTGCTGCTCGGCGCGATTCTGTTGCTGATTGGCGGTTCGCTCTGGCTCGCGGTCAATCGCACGGTGGTGCTCAAAATGCTCCCGTTCGACAACAAGAGCGAATTTCAGGTCGTGCTCGATATGCCCGAAGGCACCAGCTTAGAGCAAACGCTGCGCGTGTTGAGCGAGATGGGCGAATATCTGGAGACCGTGCCCGAGGTCAGTGATTATCAGCTCTATGCCGGAACCGCTGCGCCGATCAATTTTAACGGGCTGGTGCGTCAATACTATCTGCGCGACGGGGCGCATCTGGGCGATATTCAGGTGAATTTGGTCGATGCCCATCACCGCGACCAAAAAAGCCATGCGCTGGCGCTGGCACTGCGCCCGCCGTTGCAAGCCATCGCCCGCCGCTATCAGGGCAATGCCAAGCTGGTTGAGATTCCGCCCGGGCCGCCGGTGCTGGCACCGCTAGTCGCCGAGGTCTACGGATTGGATTATGACGGTCAGATCGCGGTAGCGCGGCAGGTGCGCGAGACTTTCGAGCACACAGCGGATATTGTCGATGTCGATGATTCGGTCGAATCTGCGTCGCGCAAGCTGACGCTGGTTGTGGATCGCGCTAAAGCGGCGCGGCTCGGTGTGGCGCAATCGAGCGTCGCAACTGCGCTGGCAACCGTGCTCGATGGTGAGGATATGAGCTTTTTGCACGGTGCCAATGTGAAATATGCGGTGCCGATCCGCGTTGAATACAGCGAGGCCGATAAAGCCGATCTGGAACAGGTGCTGGCGCTGCGGGTGCGGGCGGAGAGCGGGCAACTGGTGCCGCTGTCGGAGATCGTCACGGTGGTCAGTGACAGCCGCGAGCGCAGTATTTATCACAAGGATTTGCTGCCGGTGGTCTATGTAACCGGCGATATGGCGGGTGAAACCGACAGTCCGCTTTACGGTTTGTTTGAAATCGCCGCCACGCTGACCGCGCAATTGGGCCTCGATCAATGGTACCGGCAAGCGCCAACTAATCCCTATGGCTATAGCCTCAAATGGGATGGTGAATGGCAAGTGACCTATGAAACCTTCCGCGATATGGGCGCAGCCTATGGGGTCGGATTGATCCTGATTTATCTGCTGGTGGTCGCGCAGTTCCGCAGTTATCTGGTGCCGCTGGTCATCATGGCCCCGATTCCGCTGACGCTGATTGGCATTCTGCCCGGTCATGCGCTCTTGGGCGCACAGTTCACCGCAACCTCGATGATCGGCATGATCGCGCTGGCGGGGATTATCGTGCGCAACTCGATCTTGCTGGTGGATTTCATCAATCAGCAGGTTCGCGCTGGGATGAGCCTCGAACGGGCGGTGATTGATGCGGCAGTCGTCCGCGCCAAGCCGATTGCGCTGACGGCGATGGCGGCAATGGCGGGAGCGGTGTTTATTCTCGATGACCCGATCTTCTCTGGTTTGGCGGTGGCGCTGCTGTTTGGGCTGTTTGTCTCGACGGTCTTGACGCTGGTTGTGATTCCAGTGGTTTACTATGGCGTCATGCACAAGCGGGTTGAGTGGATTCAGACCGCGACCGGGTGAGATCGGGTGATTTGAACCGCAAAGGCGCAAAGCGCACCAAGATTTTTAATTAGCGTCCTGTGCGGTTCCATCATCACAACACAAGTTTTGAGGTTCAAATATGGGTGACATCAGAATCGCCATTGCCGGCGCAGGCGGGCGGATGGGACATAACCTCGTTCAAGCCGTCACGGAAACCGACGGGCTGACGCTCGGCGCAGCGACTGAACGCGCTGGTAGCTCGCTGATCGGCGCAGATGCCGGCGAGCTGGCCGGCGTCGGACAGCTCAAGGTGCCCATCGTGGCGGAGTTGGCGAGCGTGCTCGCTGATTTTGATGTCTTGATCGACTTCACCGCGCCCGCCGCAACGCTGGCGCATCTGGCGCTCTGCTGCGCAGCCGGTAAACGCATGGTAATCGGCACCACCGGACTCGACGCCACGCAACGCGCCGCGATTACGGCGGCGGGCGCTGACATCGGCATTGTGTTCGCGCCGAATATGAGCATTGGCGTCAATCTGTGCTTTAAGCTGCTCGACATCGCCGCCCGCGTGCTCGGCGATGAAGTCGATATTGAAATCATCGAAGCCCACCATCGGCATAAAGTTGATGCGCCCTCGGGAACGGCGTTGCGCATGGGCGAGGTGATCGCCGACGCACTCGGGCGCGATCTAAAAGAAGTCGCTGTCTACGGCCGCGAAGGTCAAACCGGTGCTCGCGCCCGTCACACTATCGGCTTTGAAACCATCCGCGCTGGGGATGTGGTCGGCGAGCACAGCGTCTGGTTTGCCGCTGACGGCGAGCGCGTCGAGATCGCCCACAAAGCATCCAGCCGCATGACCTTCGCACGCGGGGCCGCCCGCGCCGCTCGCTGGATTGCTGACCACGAGCGCGGCTGCTTTGATATGCAAGATGTGTTGGGATTGCGCGAATATTAAAGCGCATATTCAGGATATTCAGCATGACCACACCGCCCGCCGCGCCCGCTTCAGTTGCTTGGCTCACGGTCATCGGTATCGGCGAGGACGGATACGCCGGTTTAAGTGCAGTGGCGCGTCAGGCGCTCGACACAGCGCAGGTGCTGTTTGGCGGAGCGCGGCATTTGGCGCTCATCCCTGAGCGTCCCGATCAAGAGCGCCACGCTTGGCCGAGTCCTTTTGAATTGGCTTATACCCAGCTTTTGGCGCGGCGCGGTCAGCCGGTCTGCGTGCTTGCCAGTGGCGACCCGATGCTGTTTGGCATTGGCGCAACACTAGCCCAACGGCTGCCGCCCGCCGAACTGCGCATCCTGCCCGCGCCCGCCTCCGTTTCGCTCGCCGCAGCGCGACTCGGCTGGGCGTTGCAAGAGGTCGAGATCATCCCCGCGCATGGCCGTCCGCTGGCGCGGGTCAATCTGCATCTGGCTCCGGGCGCACGGCTGCTGGTGCTGGCCGCCGACGCGAGTACACCGCGTCAACTCGCCGCGCAACTGACCGCACGCGGCTACGGCCCGAGTCAGCTCACCGTGCTAGAACGACTCGGTGGCGCACACGAACGGCGGCTTGATGGCACTGCCGCGACTTGGACACATCCCGACGGCGCGGCGCTCAATCTCATCGCCGTTGACTGTCGCGCCGCGCCCGATCTGCTCCCGCTCTCGCGCCGCGCTGGACTGCCGGATGCCGCTTACGATCACGATGGCCAACTGACAAAACGTGATGTACGCGCCGTGACACTGGCCCATTTAGCGCCACAGCCCGGCGAATTGCTGTGGGATGTGGGCGCAGGTTGTGGCTCCATCGGCATCGAATGGCTGCGCACCGACAGCCGCTGCCGCGCCATCGCCATTGAAGCCGACGCCGGACGCCGCGCCCGCATCGCCCGCAATCGCGACGCCCTCGGCGTCCCCGATTTGGTGATTATCGCCGGACACGCACCGGAAGCACTCGCCGATCTGGAACCGCCCGACGCGATCTTTATCGGCGGTGGCCTGACCGTCGCCGGTGTCGCCGACCGCTGCTGGGCGGCGCTCAAACCCGGTGGGCGGCTGGTCGCCAACGCGGTCACGCTGCAAAGCGAAGCAGCACTCGTCGCACTCCGCGCCCAGATCAGCGGCGATCTCACGCGGATTTCAGTCGCTCACGCCGCACCGCTCGGACGCTTCGACGGCTGGCGCACGGCGATGCCGGTCTCACTTTTGATTGCACACAAGGCGCACAACTGATGCAACGCGCTACCACGCCGGTCAGTCTGCAACGGCTGATTTATCGCAATTATCTCAAAAGCGCCTTAATTCCGATGCTGGCCATCGAAATTGTGCTGTTGACGCTGTATTTCAGCATCAATCTGTATATTTCCAGCCGCAATCAAGCAACCTTATTGCAGGAAGTACAAAATAACCTGCTCACCATTATTACCAGCGAAGCGCACAGTATTAACACCCAGCTTGGTGAAGTAGCGCATCTCACTGGCGTCTTACAACGCGCACAGGAAACATTTTTTGCCCATCCCGATGGCTGTCGGCTCCCGAATGGCCCGCCGCGTTTAGAACGTCATCCCAATGGCGCGTATTACAAAACTGAGGATAACGGCGGCGCGAGTTTGTATTACGCCGCAACCACGCCAATTGGTGAGGCCGAACAGCACAAAGCCCTATGCAGCGAAGAATTGGATCCGCTATTCCAAGCCATTGTTGAAACTAATCTAATTGTTACCCAAGCCTATCTGAATACAGCCGATGCCATGAATCGGCTCTATCCATTTCTCCATGATGCCGCCGCGCTGTTTGGCCCCAGTTGGGATGTGAATGAACTGACGTTTTATTATGAAGCGGATGCCGCGCATAATCCCCAGCGCCAAGCTGTGTGGACAAGTGCCTATCTCGATCCAGCGGGCGCAGGTTGGGTGATTTCCAGCATCGCGCCGATTTATCGCGGCGATGTACTTGAAGGGGTCACTGGATTAGATGTGACGATTGATAAATTGATCCGTCATGTGCTCGATCTCGATTTATCTTGGGATGCAACGCCATTTCTGATTGACCGCGACGGCACCATTTTAGCCATGCCGCCGCGCATTGAGCAGGTATTTGGGCTGCGTGAATTGCTCGAACATGATTACACCGCACCACTCGGCATGACCCACAGTAAACCGGATGCGTACAATATTTTGCGCAGTAAAAATCCGAATTTTCGCACCGGAATGCTCGAATTTTTTAGCTCCGGGCAGCATTTATTAGAATTGCAAATCGGCAAAACGCAGTATGTCTTGTTGCAACAGCACATTTCACAAACCGGCTGGCGGCTGATGGTGTTGGTCAATCAATCGCGCATTCTCGCGCCGATCACCGCCCTGCGCGATTTGAGCAATCGCATCGGCTATGCGGCAATTGGCGTGTTGATCGGGTTTTATATCGGGTTTTTTCTGGTATTGTTGATGTCAGTGCGGCGGCTGGCAGATCGCATTGTTTCGCCCTTACAGGCGCTTTCTGCTGCAACCAGTAATTTAGGACAGCGGCTCGATCAACGGCGATTGCAGCCAGTTGGCATCGAGGAAGTCGATCAACTCAGCCATAATTTTAATGAGATGACCAGTGCATTAGATGAACGCACAACGCAGTTAATTGCTGCTGAACTCGCCCGCCAAGCCAAAGAGCGCGAGACCCGCACGCTCACGCGCATGGCGAATACCGATTTGCTGACCGAGGTTTATAATCGACGCAAAATCGAAACCGTCTTGAATCGTCTAATCAATAATCTCAATACCACAGGCGAACCATTCGGATTGATTTTGTGCGACATCGATCATTTTAAATCCGTCAACGATCAATACGGTCATTTAGCAGGCGATCAGGTTTTAATCGAATTATCGCGGTTATTACGGGCGCAATTACGCCGTGGCGATGCCGTCGGGCGCTGGGGTGGGGAGGAATTTATGATCGTGTGTCCGTACATCGACCAAATGGGCGCGGAACAAACCGCCGAAAAGCTCCGGAGCAGCATCGCTGAACACACGTTTTCGATGGTCGGCACCGCAACGGCCAGTTTTGGTGTGGCGTTGGCACAGCGCGGCGAAGCGCATGATGCGCTTGTGGAACGCGCCGATGCCGCGCTCTATGCGGCGAAAGCAGCCGGGCGGAATTGTGTGCGTTTAAGCGTCTAAACGCTGGAAGCTGACTACTGAAACAACGCCGCCGCTGCGCGGGGGGCGGATGGAAAATACAGATGCAGATAGCTTGCCTGCACCGCGCCGACCCGATATACCACCTCCCCGCGCCGACCGTCGCGCTGGCGTTCACTGAATGCAACCGGCGTCAGCGGTGTGTCGAGCGTCGAGTGATGAAAACTGTGTCCGCGCAGACAGCCAAGCGGCGTTCTGAGTGCCTGCATCCCCAAACCCGCCAGCCGTGCCTGCATCTGTCCGCGCCCCGGCAAGACGCCGACTAAGTTCGCATGTTGTCCGTGTTGATCCGTCAACTGTTCTAGGAGATAGAGCATCCCGCCGCATTCGGCATAGAGCGGACGGCCAGCAGCAACATGCGTGCGCAGGGCGTGTTTCATGCTGGTATTGGCCGCAAGCGTCTGAAGATGCAATTCAGGATAGCCGCCGGGCAGATAGATCGCATCGGCGCTGATGGTCGTGTCAGTGAGCGGTGAAAAAAAGCTCAGTTTTGCGCCTAATGCTGTCAATAGCCGTAAATTGTCGGCATAAATAAAGGAAAACGCGGCATCGCGTGCGACGGCAATCCGCTGACCCGCAAGCCAGGGGCGCAGCGGTTCGGGTTCAGAGGACGGCGGCGCAAAGGCGACCGGCGCGGGCAGTTCAGCAAGCGCCAGCCCTGCGAGCTGATCGGCGGCGGCATCAAGTCGCTGGTCAAGATCGGCAATTTCCGCCGCTTGCACCAAGCCCAGATGACGGCTCGGCAGGGTCGCGGATTCAGCGAAACGTGGAATCGCGCCCAGATAGCGCACCGCATCCGGTAGCCCAGCGGCAAGCATTTCGGCATGACGCGCACTGCCGACTTGATTCGCGGCGATGCCGGCAAATTGGAGCGCGGGTCGGTAACAGGCCAACCCGAGCGCCAAGGCTCCGAAGGTCTGACCCATGCCGCGTGCGTCAATGAGCGCCGCCACCGGCAGCCCGAAAGTTTCGGCAAGATCCGCGCCCGAGGGTGAACCGTCGAACAGTCCCATCGCGCCCTCGACCAATATCACATCCGCTTCACCCGCTGCGTCATAGAGTTTATGGCGGCACAATGCCTCGCCGACCATCCACAGATCGAGCGGCGCGACCTCAGCGCCGCTGGCGCGGGTGAGGATCATCGGGTCGAGAAAATCCGGCCCCGTTTTGAACACCCGTACCCGCCGCCCGAGACGGCGATGATGGCGGGCAAGCGCGGCGACTACTGTGGTTTTGCCCTGACCAGAGGAACAGGCGGTGAGAAAGAGTGCGGGGCAGTGGTGAGTTTTGCTCGATGGCATGGGGTGATTTTGAGGTAAGAGGCGGGGTAGCTGGTTTTTTTGCCGCTGAAAGCGCGGAAATACGCAGAAAAATTTTTGGTTTGCTTGTGACGCAGTTCCAGTTTCTTAAGCTTTTTTATGTCAGCTATAGCTCAAAGCCAACCGCTCAATCTCCCGCGCCAGCCCATACTGCGGCACAAACCCCAGCGCGGTGAGGGCGCTCGCGTCGTACCATGCATTGCCAGTCAACTTTGCCAACGTCTCCTGCGTCAGCGGCATCCGCCGTCCGAGCCAGCGTTCAGCCAGTGTGCCAGCGACCGCCGCGCCGCGTAGTGCCCAGAGCGGTACAGACCAACGCGGCAGCGGACGACCCAGCGCCAGCCGAATTTGTTCATACATCCAGCGGGTTGAATAACTGGCCCCATCGGTCACGAGGTATGTCTGGCCGCCGCTGGCCGGATGTTGCGCTAACAGCCGCGCTGCCGCGATGACATCTTCAACATGCACCGCTGAACGGGCGTTTTCTAGCGGCGGCCAGGGTGGAAAGCGTCCAGCGGCGATGGCTGCAACCAGCCGTGTTAGGTTTCCGGCCCCATCGATACCGTAAACCATCGGCAGCCGCATCACACTCGCTTTGATGCCGTGCGCGTGGCCAAACGCCAGCACCTGCTGTTCCGCCGCGAGCTTGGCGCGACCGTACAGGCAGTCCGGTGCCGGCGGCGTATCGGCGCGGGCCGGATAGCCATGTGTACCCGCCTGTTCGCCCATCGCCTTGACCGTGCTGATATACACCAATCGCTCAATGGTCGCCGGCGCGAGTGCAGCAAGCAGATTAGCTGTCCCGTCAGCCGTGACGCGCCAATGCTCAGGCGCATTGTAGAGATCTGGTTCATCGGGGCGCGGCGCGTAGCTGGCCAGATGAAACACGGTTTGCACATCAGCTCCGAGTTCCTTGAGGGTCTCCGGCATTGTCACATCGCCGAGATGGAGGCTGACGGGTTCATGGGGCCAGAGTCGCGCTGCCGCAGCCGGGGAGCGCGTCAGAATCCGCACCGGATGCCCGCTCGCCAACAGGGATGCGACCAGCCGCCGTCCGACCTGACCAGTTGCGCCAGTCACTAGCACCGCACCAAGCGGCGCAGTCTGTGGCCGCTGTCTCATCGCGTTTGTCTCCATACCCGCCAGCCGATGACGCCAGCTTTCAACACGAAATGCGCCCAGATACCCACGACAACCAGCCACCCAAACAGGCGCGGATAGCGGGCGGCTTGATGAATCCGAAAAAAGCGCACCATGCCGCGATGCTTGTGCCGCTCTACCGCGAGCGGATTGCCGGTGCTACAGCCGCCTTTGTGATGAATCACCCGCACATCCGGCACGAACAGAATCTGTAAGCCCGCCGCGTGAAAGCGCACGAACCAATCCAGATCCTCGCAGTGCAAAAAATATCCCGCATCGAGCGGCCCGACCTGTTCCAGTGCGCGGCGCGTCGTCAACATCAATGAACCGGAAATGGCCGCAACTGGCGTCGGCGCGGTCGGCAGCGGCTGCTGGCGCTGATCGAGACGCCGGTCGCTGGTCGTGTGAACGAGGCGATCCAGATGCAGCAGGCGCTGTAGCGCGTTCCAGGGATCGGGAATAGCGCGGCGACAGGCGACCTGTTCGCGCCCATCGGGATCGCACACCAAACAGCCGATCATGCCGACGGCCGGATGCGCGTCGAACTGGGGCAGCAGCCGTTCCAGCGTATCCGGTGCAATAAAACAATCGGGATTGAGAAACAGCAGCCGCTCGGCCCGCGCCAGCGGCAGGACACGATTATTTGCCGCTGCAAAACCGAGATTAGCGCCATTCTCGACAATCCGCAGGCGCATATCAGTGCCGTGTGCGGTGCGAAGCTGATCGAGACTGTCATCCTGCGAACCGTTATCGCTGATGATGACCTCAACCGGCACACTAGAGGCAAGCGCCGCGCCCACCGCCGCCGTCAGCAGAGGGCCAGCGTTGTAATTGACGATAATCACGCTAACAGCAGGTTGAACAATGGTGTGCATGTTGATAATGAGTGGATAAACAGATCGCATCCGAACACAAACGGACGGTTACAAATAGCGAAGCTGATCGCTCATCGCCGCCGGAGCAACGCCCGCCACCCCTGCTCCAGCACCTGATCTAGCTCCGAATCCGTGATGCAGCGCGTAGCCTGACGCGCTCGCCGTTTGCGCAGCGCCTGACCCAAACCGCGCACCGCCGCCCATTTTGCCCGCGCCACCACGCCAAACTGTCCACGTCGCGCACCAATCAGCAGCGCCGCAAGATTGACTAGCAGAAACAGCGGCAGCGAGCGCCACAGTAGCGCCGACGGCATGTTCTGCACATACGTCCAGACCAGATTGCGCTGACCGTAATAGGTCGAAAAATCACTGCGATAGCCAGTCACGGCTGACCCGACATGCAGCACCTGCGCCTCGGGCATATACCAGCATCGCTGACCGGCAAGCCGCAGCCGAAATGCGAGATCGACATCTTCCAAATAGCAGAAAAAATCGGCATCGAATCCGCCGACCGCCTCGAACTGATCGCGCCGATACAGCGCCGCCGCCGCGCAGGGCGCGAATACTTCACCCGCCGCTACTGCTGACCATGCCGCTTGACCGTGCTGCCGTCGCCAGGCCAGACCGCTACGGTGATAACAGTCACCCGCGCCATCGAGTCGCGTCGCATCACCATCGAGCAGCAAACAGGAGGCAAAAAAACTGTATTCCGGGTGCGTGTGCGCGGCGTGGAGCAACTGTTCGAGCCAATCTGGTGCCGGAAACGCATCGGGATTGAGCGTCACCACCCAGGTTGTCGGCGGCGCTTCGCGCACCCCCAGATTATTCGCCGCCGCAAAGCCGAGATTCTGCGCAGCGCGGATCACGCGCAGTTCGGGATCAATCGTTTCGAGTCCATTGAGGCTGTCATCCGTGCTGGCATTGTCAACCAGCACCGTCACCTGTGGTTTTACAGTCTGCGCGGCTAAGGCGGCGAGACAGCGGCGCAGATGCGCCCCAGCGTTATAGTTGACGATCACCACCACCACATCCGCTCGCGCATCGCGTGCAGGCGTGCCGGACAGATTGGACGTGCTCAAAGTGATCGAGCGCGACCGGCAACGGCACGGCGTCTCTGAGCCGGATGTGGAGTCAGCGGCACACGCGCCGTCGCGGGTCTGAGGCATGATTTGCAAGATTAGTATTGATTCATCGGTCGAAAGGCCGGCGGCGCGGTCGGCCACTCCGCTGGCGCAGACTGCGGTGGCGATGGCCGCTGTTGACGCGCTTCTAGCTCCTCGATGCGGCGCTTGAGTGCCTCGACTTCGTTGGGATCAACATTCGGTTGTGCTTGCGATTGCGCGGGCGGTTGCACAGCAGGCGCTGGTACCGGCACCCCATAGGGCATCGCGTAGGGCGCACCATAAACACCCGGATAACCATAACCACCATAGGGGCCGAGCGGGATCGGCGGGCCACCCCAGTAGGGATCATCTTGGCGCTCATCGTAGCGGTCGCGGTCGCCACCGAACCAGCGATTCGGGTTCATCATGTTGCCGAAATCAAACGCCTGACTCACAGGCACCGCCGTCAGCAGACTCGCGGCACCGACGATCAGCATTGCCCGAGTCGGTTTCAGTTTGCTCAACAGTGACATGCAATCAATCCTCCAGCTCCGGTTTTGTTGCCGGTTTTTTGGTGTGATCGAGCGTCCATGTGTTGTATCAATCTCGGTCGCGCTGACAGCCAAACGCGCCAGTGCGCTCCTGTCCGTGATTCGGTGATCCGCTCAGTCGTGCGCGGGCGTAGACTCAGCGTGCTGATGATCGTGATGATGGTGGTGATGATGATGCCCCGAAGCGGCGTGATCGCGCTCAGGCACACGATGTGTCGGCGTCTCCAGCGTCGGGCGCGTTGTGTGACCGCTGGCTAATCGCGCCCGCTGGATCTGTAAGGTCGTGTCGAGCCAGTCGAACCAGGGTTGCAGTGCTGGCGGCGTGCGCACCGAAACACGCATGAACGGCGCCGAACTCGCTAGCGCCCGCAGATGCTGTTCAGCGCGTTCGGGATCGAATTCGGGCATCACGGGCAACAGATCGGCTTTTGCGCACAGCACCAGATCCGCCGCCCGGAACATCACCGGATATTTGGCTGGTTTGTCATCGCCCTCGGGCACGGAGAGCAGAATCACGTTGCGATGCTGACCAAGATCGAAACTCGCCGGGCAAACCAGATTGCCGACGTTCTCGATCAATAGCAGGTCGATAGCGTCGAGATCGAGCTGATGCAGTGCCTGATGGATCAGGTGCGCGTCGAGATGACAGGCCGTGCCGGTCGTAATCTGGATGGCCGGAACCCCTTTGGCGCGGATGCGCTCGGCGTCATTTTCAGTCTCCAAATCACCTTCAATCACCGCGATCCGCCATGTGGCGCTCAGTGCTTCAATGGTTGCTTCAAGCAGACTGGTTTTGCCCGCGCCGGGCGACGACATCAAATTGATAGCCAGCACACCATGCTGATCGACATGCTCGCGGTTATGCGCCGCCTGATGATCGTTCGCCGATAGCAACCCGTGTAGCACGGCGACCGTAGTTTGACCATTTGTATCGCTTTCGATAGCGGGCGTGGTGCCGGAAGTGAGGGTACAGCCGCAGGTGGTGCACATAGTGTTCGAGCCGTTCCGCTGAAAAGAATAGTGTACGGCATTCGGCTGGTTAGCAGCTACTGGCTTTCAAATCCTATATATCAAGATACTCGCCGCCTCCAAGCCCTGTAATGGCGATTGATTGCGTAGTTAAATATCAGATCGTCGCGATATAAAAACTGCTCGTGCGCCGAGGAATCAAAACCCCCGCGTGGTACAACATGGCTGAATTGATCGGCTAACGAATTTCATCGCGTGATTCTCCATCGGCTTGGGTGAGGAACAGTGCGACTATCTTACCGCCGCTTGCAAATTGGTGACGAAAACCTGAAATTGCGCAATTCTGTGTGTGTGATATGGCGAGCGAGGCGACGACTATGCGAGAGGATGATGAGGTGACCAACGCGGAGCACGATGCGAGTACGCCGTCGCGCCCCGATCAGACTGACGCGACGACTACCGTTGCACTCGATGCCGAGGTCACGCCGGTGCAGTTGGCGCGAGCAACCGACGTGCTGCCAGGCGACATTCACCTGCTGCCGGTCGCCTCGCGTCCGTTTTTTCCTGGGCAGGCGGTGCCGCTGATGATGTCTGCCGAACACTGGTCGCCGACGATGAAGGCGGTGACCAAGACTGCGCCCAAGATTCTCGGCGTGGTGCTGGTCGATAGCGAGACCTCAGAAGAGGCGACGACGGCGAATTTTCGGCAGATTGGTACCGCGTGTCGCGTGCATCGCGTGCATCATCAGGACGGTCATTTGCAAGTGCTGGTCGAGTGTCTCCAGCGTTTTCGTATCGACGGCTGGACGCATCCCGAAACACCGTTTCGTGCTCGCGTGACCTATTTGCCCGAACCAGAAGGGCCGCCCAACGCCGAGGTGAAAGCCTATGCGATGGCTGTTATCAATACCATTAAAGAGCTATTACCACTTAATCCGCTGTATGTTGAAGAATTGCGGATGTTTCTCGACCGTTTTGGCCCGGATGATCCATCGCATTTAGCGGATTTTGCCGCCAGTTTAACCACTTCGACCAAAAATCAGCTTCAAGAAGTGCTAGAAATTTTGCCACTGCTACCGCGCATGGAAAAGGTGCTAGTGCTGCTAAATAATGAGCTAGAATTAGCGCGGGCGCAACAAAAAATTCGGCGCACTGTCGAAGAAAAAATGCACAAGCAGCAGCGTGAATTCTTTTTGCGCGAGCAATTAAAAGCGATTCAAAAAGAACTCGGCATTGCTAAAGATGATCGCACTGCCGAGATCGACAAATTTCGCGACCGTCTGGCGAGTTTAACATTAACCGAACAGGCGCAAAAGCGGGTTGATGAAGAACTCGATAAGCTCGGAATGCTCGAAACTGGCTCACCTGAATATGCGGTCACGCGCAATTATTTAGACTGGATTACGCTATTACCCTGGGGCCAGCATTCCACCGACATTCTTAATCTCAAGCGTGCGCGGCGGATTCTCGACCGCGATCATTATGGCTTGGAAGATGTCAAGGAACGCATTCTTGAATTTCTTGCGGTGGGCATTCACAAGGGCGAGATTTCCGGCTCGATTATTCTGCTTGTCGGGCCGCCGGGTGTTGGCAAAACCTCAATCGGTCATTCCATTGCCGATGCCCTCGGGCGGCGCTTTTATCGGTTCTCAGTCGGTGGCATCCGCGATGAAGCTGAAATTAAAGGTCATCGGCGCACCTATATTGGCGCGATGCCGGGTAAATTTCTGCAAGCAATGAAAGAAGCTGAGACCGCAAATCCAGTTATTCTGCTCGATGAAATCGACAAAATCGGCGCATCCTATCATGGTGATCCGGCTTCAGCATTACTTGAAGTACTTGATCCCGAACAAAACACGGATTTCCTCGATCATTATCTCGATCTGCGGTTTGATTTATCGAAAGTGTTATTCGTCTGCACCGCCAATCAGCTTGACACCATCCCTGGGCCATTACTTGACCGTATGGAAGTGATTAAGCTTTCCGGCTATATCGCTGAAGAAAAGCTCCAGATTGCCAAAAAATATCTGCTGCCGCGCCAAATAGAACGCGCTGGAATCGGCAAAAAAACCGTCAAGCTCGACACCGCAACGCTGCGGGCTTTAATTGAAGGCTATGCTCGTGATGCCGGCGTGCGGCGCTTGGAAAAACAGCTTGGCAAAATTGTGCGCAAGGTTGCAGTGCGGATGCTCGAAGGCGAGACGACCCCAATTTGCGTCCATGCGCAGGATTTAAAAGGCTATTTGGGCAGTCCAGTATTCCGCGATGAGCGCAAATTATCTGGGCCGGGCGTGGTGACGGGATTAGCTTGGACGGCAATGGGTGGCGCGACCTTATCAATTGAAGCAGCGCATACACATAGCTTTACTCGCGGATTTAAGCTCACTGGTCAGCTTGGCGATGTAATGAAAGAATCGGCTGAAATTGCCTATGGCTATATTATTAGTCATGCACAGGATTTTGGCATTGATCCAGGATTTTTTGAAAAATCCTTTATTCATGTACATGTTCCGGCTGGCGCAACACCGAAAGACGGCCCATCGGCGGGCATTACATTAGCGTCGGCGCTCTTATCATTAGCGCGAAATCAACCAGTGCGGCGCATTGCAATGACTGGTGAAATTACGCTGACTGGTGAAGTTTTTCCAGTCGGTGGTATCCGCGAAAAGCTGATTGCAGCGCGGCGGGCGGGAATTAAAGAGATTATTCTGCCAGCGGATAATCAAGGTGATTTTGAAGAAGTGCCTGAGCATGTGCGCAAGGGGTTAGAGGTGCATTTTGCTTCGCGTTTTGAAGATATATTGCCCTGGTTATTTAAGGGTTAGATGGCCGTCTCCATTCGCTCGATTATTCAACAACCGGACAGCATTGCACCCATGATTGCAGCGATTGATTTAAACGCGAACCCCTGGCTCTCACATGAGCAACGTTTTTTTGAGCGGCTCGGTGGACGTCTGGATCAAGATACTGTGACTGAATACAGCGCCTGTCATCAAGCCAATGGCAAACAGGTGTTCAGTCACAGTCGTTTATATCAGGGCGAAAAGCTTGATCGGGTGATGGTGAATCGTTATTCATTGCGTGCAGGGCGCTGGGGATTGGTGATTTTTGCCTATCCGCGCCTCGCTTATGATATTCCGGCACTGCTGCTGCATGTTGGCGGTCAGCCGCCGGAACGCACATTATTAACGCTCGATCTTGCGCCCTGTTCTAATACGTTGGATTTAGAGCCTTTTGCTCAGATTGCCCGCATTCAGCGAGCCGCATTGCAATTGCCAGATGAGAGTTTGCCACTGCTGGAAGCAGTAACATCACCATACTTGCTGCATTGTTCATTCAAGCCGCTGACACCAGAACAATTTTTCACCGCCTTTGATGCGGTGCTTGAATGCTGGTGCGGTTATCTGGATCGAACGTTGAGCGATTTAATTCCCGAATCACAGGATGCCCGCCGTGCTCGGATTCTGGAATTAAAACGGGTGATTTTTGAGAATGATCCAGCGTTTCCGGTTTTTACGCAGTCATTTGGTAAAACCATGTCGGATACGTTGGCTGAGGCCGCATTTGGCGGAACGCCGGGTTTGACGCTGCATGAATTTCAGGATGTGCCGCCGCCAGCGGTTGGGCATTGGGCAAATAAAAAACTCGGATTGGTGTGGAATGCCGATGCGCAACAGCGGGTTGGCGAAGCGCCGGCAATTATTCGGCCGATGATTCGGCGTATTATTGAAAAAGATGCGGCAAAAGCGGAATTGAGTCGAATTACCGTTGAATTTGTGCGGCAGTGTGAGCAGAAATACTGGACGGGCGGGAGTGGCGCTTAAGATTGATTTAGACAGGATTAACAGGATTAACAGGATTAATTAAAAAATAAATCCAAAACTGTCTTAAAAAATCCTGTTAATCTTGAAACATCAGGTTAATCCTGTCTAAATCTGCGCCTGACTCTCTTGCTTTAACTGCCGTTTTACCACTTGCTGAAGAACCTCGCACGGCATTCGACGAATAGGCGGCTTGTCTACATATTGTTTGCGCAACGAAGAGCAGTTGCCCGCTGATGCGCGATCTGGTACTTAAGCACGCTTTCTCGGCACGGGCCGCTGGCGGAGGTCGCGTTCGCGCCGCAGGGAGCCACTGAGCATCCAAAAAACCGCACGCTGACCGACTGCGCCAGCGCGGTTCACAGGAGGAGTTACAATACCATGACCGCAACACGTCAACAGACTGCCGAGGGCTATTCCTTCGCACCCTACCAAGCTGGTAGCGACGAGGAATACATGAACGCCGATCAAGAGGCGCATTTCCGCGAAATTCTGCTCGACTGGAAACGCTCGCTGATGGAAGAAGTGGATCGCACCGTGCATCACATGCAGGACGAGGCGACTAACTTCCCCGATCCCAATGATCGTGCGACCCAAGAATCGGAATTTAGCCTTGAGCTGCGTACCCGCGACCGCGAGCGCAAGCTGATTAAGAAGATCGACGAGGCGCTCGACCGGCTCGACAATCACGACTACGGCTATTGTGAAGCCTGTGGTGTGGAGATCGGCATTCGGCGTCTGGAAGCACGTCCGACGGCAACCCTCTGCATCGACTGCAAAACGCTCGACGAAATCCGCGAAAAACAGCGCGGCTGAGTGTTTTTGTCATGAACGGCGAAGCCGCAGCGGTCGCGTCCAGCTACCGAGGCCGCTTCGCCCCCTCCCCGACCGGCCCCCTGCATTTCGGCTCGCTACTGGCAGCAGTGGCCAGCTATGCCGATGCCCGCGCTCATAACGGCATCTGGCTGTTGCGCATCGAAGACCTCGACCGCCCGCGAACCGTCCCCGGCGCTGCCGCTGCCATTCAGCGCACCCTGCACGCCTTCGGCTGTGACTGGGATGAACCCATCGTGTTTCAACACACCCGCCACGCTGCCTATGATGCCGCACTCGCGCAGTTAGCGGCGCTCGGGCTGGTGTATGCGTGCGGATGTAGCCGCGCTGAAATCGCCGCCCACGCCCGTCAGGGACTAGAGGGGCCGATCTATCCCGGTACCTGTCGTGCGGGTCTGCCACCCGGACGCCGAGCGCGGAGTCTGCGGCTGCGCACGACCGCCAAGCCGATTGATGTGGTAGATCGCATTCAGGGCAAACAGGGTCATGTGGTCGCCGAGGCGATTGGGGATTTTGTTCTACGTCGCGCCGACGGACTCCACGCCTATCAGCTTGCGGTAGTGGTTGACGATGCGTGGCAGGGCATCACACAGGTGGTACGCGGCGCGGATCTGTTGCTCTCCACGCCGCGTCAGATTGGGCTGCAACGGGCGCTTGGGCTACCGACGCCCGGTTATGCGCATATTCCGCTGCTGCTCGATCAACAGGGGCGCAAATTGAGCAAATCGCTGGCTGCTGCGCCCATCACTGACACTGACCCGCTGCCCGCACTCCGGCTGGCGTGGCGGCTGTTGGGTCAAGAACCGCTCGATCCGGTCAGATCGGTGCGGGACTTTTGGCAGCGGGCGGCGGGTTGCTGGTGTATAGAGCGTGTTCCGGCGTGTTTGCAGCTTATGTCAGGCGTAGGCGATGAGGTTAAGATTGGCTGATTTACGATGCGTCGATAACGGCGCAACCTGTGGGTCACGTATTAGTTGGAAT
Organism: Allochromatium warmingii; assembly: GCF_900107145.1. Taxonomy (GTDB): domain Bacteria; phylum Pseudomonadota; class Gammaproteobacteria; order Chromatiales; family Chromatiaceae; genus Thermochromatium; species Thermochromatium warmingii. The sequence continues at coordinate 30,558 of NZ_FNOW01000027.1, forward strand.
GATGGATCGGTTGAGCAATCAATTTAACCCCTAATGCTTGACAGACTCGGTTTACAGTATCGAAATGCGGTTGTGCATTCGGACGTAAGGCTCGATAGAGTGTTTCGCGTGTTAATCCCGATGCACTCGCAATATCCGTCATACCGCATGCGCGTGCTACGATTCCGAGTGCGTGTGCAAGTTCAGATGGATCGCCTTCTTCAATGACGAGCGTCAGGTAAGCGGCGATATCAGCTTCATCTTTTAGATGTTCAGCTGGGTCAAAGTCAGGTAAATCCGCAATGCAAATTGTATCGTTCATTGATCAGTCCTCAATCTGGGCGGCGCATTCAATCGCTTTAGCGATATCAGCCGCTTGAGTCGATTTATCACCGCCACCCAGCATAACAATCAATACGGTACCGCGCTGAACGTAATACAGTCGCCAACCAGGGCCAAAATGTTCACGCATCTCGAAAACGCCTGCTCCAACCGCTTTGATGTCTCCAAGTTGACCGCAACTTGCTCGATCAAGACGACGATTAAGACGCATGCGCGTGTTGCGATCTTTTAGGCCATCGAGCCACGCGGCAAATTCATCAGTACGCTTGATTGTCAACATATAATTATTGGTTACAGCTGCTAGGATGCAGTTGAGTCCTCATCCGGCTTGCCCCCCACATCACGCCCGCGCCGTGTCAGTGGCGCATGACCGGCCTCCTGCGCCTGTACGCTCGCTGGCACGCGCCGCTTGCCGATGTTTTTACGGTCACGCAGACGTTCCTTCTTGCGCGGTTGCTCGGTAACAGCAGCCGTCGCCTTGCGTTTAGCACTCGTCGCGGTTGGCTTGCTCGGCTTTTTGCGTTTAACTGGCCCCTTAAAACTGGCCTTGAGGCCGGTGATGTCACGCTGCTCAACAGTTAAATTGAGATAGCGGGTAATGCTCTCCATGCGGTTCCATTCTTGCGGACTGACCAGCGAAATCGCCACCCCAGCTTCCCCAGCCCGCCCGGTGCGACCAGTGCGATGCAGATAATCATCGCCGCTACGTGGCAAGTCGAAATTAAACACGCGCTGCACGCCGGGGACATCGAGACCACGCGCCGCGAGATCGGTCGCAATTAGCGTGCTCACCCGCCCGCTATGCAGCAGCCCCATCACGCGATTGCGTTCGCGTTGATCGAGTTCACCATGCAGCACCGCGACCCGCTGCTGTTGACCTTGCAGAAAATTGCCCAGCGCCTCGGCACCAGCACGGGTATTGGTGAAAATGACGGCTTTATCATAGGTTTCATTACGCAACAGCCACAGCACTTGCTCGCGCTTGTGTTCAATGCCATCACTTAAAAACAGCCAATGCGCAATATCGGGATGTTGCTGGCGCACCGCATCAATCTCGACGCGCTGCGGGTTGCGCAACAGCCGCTCGGTGATCGGGCGCAGGCCGCGATGGTCGAGCGTCGCCGAAAACAGCAGCGATTGACGTTGCGGACGGCTATAGCGAATGATCGCCAGCACATCATCAGCAAACCCCATGTCGAGCATCCGGTCGGCTTCGTCGAGCACGAGAAATTCCAGATCGTGCAGATCGGCCTGACCGGTTTCGAGAAATTCCAGCAGCCGCCCCGGAGTAGCGACCAAGATTTCAGGATTTTTGCGCAGGGTTGCAATCTGATGCGCTTTAGATTCGCCGCCGGTAATCACGCCGCTCTGAAGGCGTGTATAGCTACCGAGACGCATAAAATGAATATGAATCTGTCGCGCCAGCTCACGGGTTGGCACCAGAATCAGGGCACGGGTGCTCCCGTCGCGGCGCGGTGCATCGAGAAACCGCTGCATGATCGGCAGCAAAAATGCCGCCGTTTTGCCGGAACCGGTCGCGGCTGACACCAGCAAATCGAGACCATCCATCGCCAGCGGAATCACCTGCGCCTGTACCGGAGTCGCGGTTGCATAGCCTTCGTTGGCTAAACCGCGCATCAGTGCGTCAGGGAGGAGTAATTCAGAGAAGTGTGTGTTCATGGGATGAAACATACCACCAAACCAGCGGTGTGAGCGCACATCAGCACTTAATCTTCACCAATCACTCGCGTTTCGCGTGGCGTTGACAGCAACCGCTCGGCCTCACCCTGCTGGTGCGCAAAGACCAAGCGATATTCCACGCCCGTATCCGGTGGCTCGGCGTGACGGCGCTCGCGCACCAGATCGCGGGCGTGCTGATAGTGCGCGACCGTATCGAGATAAGTCAATTGACGCGGCGGCGCGATCTTATAAATAAAGTACGGCATCTTGCAGCTTCCTCCTAGAGTAGGTTCATGAATAGACAGGATTAACAGGATTTCACAGGATAGACCGGATTAAATAGGTGTTTTTATCCGGTTAATCTTGAAAATCCTGTTCATCCTGTCTAATTAAAGCGTTGCTCCAAAAACCCCTTAATTGGGTTCAGCGCAGATTTTGCTTATAGCTCGGAACCTGCGCATTGCGGGCTTTAGAAACGTTAGCAAATTCCAGCGTCACGCTCGCCAGCTCGACGCCAGCAAAATCGGCATTGGTCAGATCAGCACGATGCAAAATTGACCCGCCGAGGCTGGCATTGGTCAGATCAACATTGGTGAGATTGGCGTGACGGAAGTTCGTATCTTGCGCCAAAATGCCGCGCAGTCGCGCACCATTGAGATTCGCACCCTCCAGATTGGCCAGATTGAGCACGGTAAAACCGTCAGCGGTGGTGCTAGTCAGATCGGCGTGACTGAGATTGGCGCGGACTAAATTGGCGTCATTAAGATGACAGTCGCGCAAATCCGCATCCGATAAATCTGCCTCGCGCAGATTGGCGCGGATAAAAAGCGCGTGTATGGCTTTGACCGCGCGCAGATCGCTGCCGTGAAAATCGGTGCTGCGCAAATCGGCATGGCTCAAGTCCGCGCCCTGTAGATTGGCGTAACGAATCTCGACGCCACGCAGATCGGCCTGTGCCAGTCGCGCTCCGGCGAGATTGACATGATTGAGCATCGCCGAGCGTGCCGGATGTTCCGAGCCAAGACGGGCGCGGGTGAGATCGGCGTTGCTCAAATCAGCTTGCTTGAGATGAGCGCCGATCAAAATGGCATCAACCAACCGTGCTCCGGCGAGACACGCGCCATCCAAATCGCTGGAGGTCAGGTTAGCGCCACTCAAATCCATCCCGCGCAAATCTGCGCCACTTAATTGCATGTCGCGCAAATCTGCGCCAACCAACGACTCGGTAGCGATGGTTTCCAGAATCGCGCCGGTTTCACGATGTTTAATTTCAACCATAATCCTAGCGTGCCCCACGGGGTGACGGGTGTGTGTTGACGGAAAATATATCATGGCTATTCGTTTGAACGAGCTTGGCTCCAAACTCAAAGCTGGACTCGCGCCTGTGTATCTGCTTTGCGGCGATGAACCCTATCAATTCGGCGAAGCGGCGCGATTGGTGCGCGAGGCGGCGCGGCGAGCGGGATTCAATGAGCGTGAAATTCTCGATACCGAGGGTCAATTTCAATGGGCGGCGCTGGCAGCGGCGGCGGATGCGCTATCGCTGTTTTCAGCGCGGCGTTTGCTCGAATTGCGGGTTGCCAATGGCAAAGTCGGTAAAGAGGGCAGTGAGGCGATTCGTGCTTATTGCGAGCGTCCGAGTCCCGATAATGTATTGCTGATTCTCGCGCCCGGAATGGAGCGCAAAGAATTACAGGCGGTGTGGGTCAAGCGCATCGAATCACTTGGCGTGATTGTTCAAGTATGGCCGATGAAAGAGCGCGAGCTAGAAAGCTGGGTCACGCAGCGGCTACAAGCGAATAGCTTTCAGCCGGGCGCGGGGGTAGCGGCGCTATTAGCCGAGCGTTCCGAAGGCAATTTACTTGCAGCGGTGCAGGAGATTGAAAAACTGCGCTTGCTGCATGAAGCAGGCCCGCTTGAATTAGATGATTTACTCGGTAATTTAGCGGACAGTGCGCGTTTTGATTTATTTGCGCTCACCGATGCGGCACTGAATGGAGATCGAGCGCGGGTGCAGCGGGTCTTGTCCGTGCTTAAAGCGGAGGGGACAGCGGATGTATTAGTGCTGTGGGTGCTGGCGCGTGAATTACGGCTCTTAGCTGAAGCGGCAGGGGCATTAGCGCGGCGCATGTCATTGGAGCCAATTTATACCAAACATCGCGTACCGCGAATGCGTCAAGAACTGATAGACCGGGCGGTGCGGCGGTTATCACCTAAACGTCTGCGCGAGCTATTAGCGCAATGCGCTCATGTTGATCGGGCAATTAAAGGGATTGATTCCGGTGATTCTTGGCAACAGTTAGCGGTGATTGCGGATGGGGTGAGTGGTGGGGTGGTGTGAGGGAATAGAGCAAAATATGGCTATGCTGCCAAATGATTATGATGCAGTGATGCGGTGAATATGAGGTTTGATGCAATGACAGCCGATGAATTTATTGCCACTTGGCAATCCAGTCCGCTCAATGAGCGGCAAGGTGCGCAATCGTATTTTAATGATTTATGCGATCTGTT
>NZ_FNOW01000028.1 GCF_900107145.1 Allochromatium warmingii
CGTGCCAGTTCGCGCTCTGACTTCGTGGACTCGCGTAGCTCCTGACGAATCGCGGGCGTGGTGCGGGCGTTGCGATGTAGGTTCAGATTCATGATGAGATGTTCCCTCAGGTCGCGGATGGTGTCGTCGGCAGTCGCCGCTTGGTCGTCCTCAGCTCATCACTGAGTGTGCGCAGTGCCTCGCGGGCTTGGAACAAAGGATAGCTCCTTTTCGGAATATAATCCCACGGGACGGAACAACTACTAACATGACTCCCCCACCACTCACCGGCGTCATTCTCGCAGGCGGTCGCGCTCGGCGCTTCGGTGGTCTGGATAAAGGACTGCTCGCGGTCGGCGGTCGTCCGCTGATCGCTTGGACACTCGCCGCGCTCGCGCCGCAAGTCAGCACTGTGCTCATCAACGCCAATCGTCATCTGGCGCACTACGCAGCATTTGGCTGTCCGGTCGTCGCCGACCCGATCCCCGATCATCCGGGGCCGCTTGTCGGTTTTTTGGCCGGAATGCGTGCCGCTCACACGGATTGGATTGTGACCCTGCCCTGTGACGGCCCGCAACCGCCCACCGATCTCGTCGCTCGGCTGGTCGCCGCTCGGCTCGCACACAACGCCGAGCTCGCGGTCGCCACCGACGGCCAGCGCCAGCACGCGATTCATGCCCTGCTGCCGGTCGCACTGGCGGCCGATCTCGAAGCGTTTATTCAGAGCGGCGGACGGCGCGTGACCGACTGGCAGCGCCGCTATCGGCTCGCCCTCGCCGATTTCAGCGATCAACCCGACGCATTTGACAACCTCAATACCCCGCTTGAACTGGAGCAATTTAGCGCCCAGCGCATTACTCATTCACGTCACGATTAGCACTTGCGCACGCTGCCATAGCTCGCTAGTTTGCTGCAATCTGGCAACAGCGTCCGATCAATCAATCGCGTTTGAATCCTCTGTTATTCGGTATTTGCCTATGTACTCTATTCGCTTTTTTATTCGCTGGTGGCTCTGGCCGCTGCTATTCTGTTTAATCACGCCGGCTCGCGCCGCATTGCCGCCGAGTGTCGATGGCCAACCCGTGCCGACGCTTGCCCCGATGCTTGAGCGCGTGCTACCGGCGGTCGTCAATATTTCAACCGTCACGCGCATTGAAACTGCCGAGCATCCGCTATTACGTGATCCCTTTTTTCGCCACTTCTTTGCTATTCCCAATCAGCGCCAGCCGCGAGAAAATAGCAGTCTTGGCTCGGGGATTATTGTCGATGCCAAGCGCGGTTTGGTACTCTCAAATCATCATGTGATTGCGAAAGCGGCAGCAATTCGCGTGACGCTGCATGACGGGCGTACATTAGAGGCGACCTTAATTGGCAGCGATCCTGAAACCGACATCGCCGTGCTACGGATTCCGACAGAGCATTTAACCGCTCTGCCACTTGCTGATTCAGAACAATTGCGCGTCGGTGATTTCGTCGTTGCAATCGGTAATCCATTTGGCCTGCGTCAAACTGTAACTTCGGGTATTGTCAGCGGTCTGGGACGCACTGGACTTGGCATTGAAGGCTATGAAAATTTCATTCAGACTGACGCCTCAATTAACCCGGGCAATTCGGGCGGCCCATTGGTCAATTTACGTGGTGAATTAGTCGGCATGAACACCGCTATTTTAGCGCCAGGCGGCGGAAATATCGGCATTGGCTTTGCTATTCCGACGAATATGGCCCGTGCGATTCTGGAACAATTAGTTGAGTTTGGTGCCGTGCGGCGCGGCTTATTCGGTGTTGCTGTGCAAGATTTAACTGATGAATTAGCCGGAGCACTGCGTTTAGGCAATCTTGAAGGTGCATTGATTACCACAGTTGAGCGTGGTTCAGCAGCAGATGAAGCCGGATTACGTCCCAGTGATGTGATTCTAAAACTCAATGACAAACCAGTGCGCGGCGCATCGGATTTGCGCAATCAATTCGGGCTACTGCGTGTTGGTGAAGTGGTCAAATTGGAAATTCTGCGCGACGGCAAACCGCGTCGTTTAAGTGGGCGTGTTGCTGATCCATATCGGCATTATATTGCTGGCGAACGGCTATCACCGATGTTAGCCGGGGCGCTTTTTGGCGAATTAGATACCAGCTCAGGTATTCCGGCGATTCCAATTGGAACGGTCGATCCTGATAGTCCAGCATGGCTTGCTGGTTTACGCGAAGGGGATCGTTTAGTGCAGGTCAATGGCCAGCGGGTTGGTGATCCGCGTGACATCGCGCAGATTCTGCGGGCATCAAAGGGCTTATATAGCCTGCGCATTCAGCGCGGTGATGATTTGCTATTGTTGTCGCGGAATTAAGTAGGTGATGTGGGCGGTTTTAGACCGCCCCGTCACACTCAAATTGGCGATGCGCAGGAACGCATTCAATGCAATTTTCAAGCATGAGCCGATCAATTCAAACATATTATGCCACGCGGGGATTTTGATTTCTCGGCGTCAGACCAATAAACTAAATGACTGGCGAATACGCCCGCCGCTTGCTAGGCGTCACAGCCGATTGTGGTAGTGTTATATTCGCTGCATTGCTATCGAAGGCAATCCGATTGCGACCGTTATTTTTTGCGGTATACATCGCGGTATCAGCCCGCCGCAAAATCTCTTCTTCATCTGCCGCATCATTAAAAACAACAACCCCAATACTGGCCGTGCAATGGTGCTCAATCGCGGTTGCGATATTCGCTTGAGCGAGCCGATAGGGTTCACCTAAGCGCGTCAGAATTTTCTCTGCTACGCTCTGCGCTTGCTGCGCGGCGCATATCGCATCATCATCAAGCCGACCTAATAACACGACAAATTCATCGCCACCAAATCGCGCAATCGTATCCATATCACGCACACAGGTAGCAAGACGGTGCGCCACTTCAATCAGCAAGACATCACCAACTGCATGACCATAGGCATCATTGAGCGGTTTAAAATTATCCAAATCTAAAAACATCAGCGCCCCGTGACCGCCTTCACGTCGCAAGGCAGCTAATGTACAGCCGAGCCGATCCAGTAATAGCCGCCGATTTGGAAGCTGTGTCAAGGGATCAAAAAATGCGAGTTGCCGAATTTCTGCTTCTAATCGCTGCCGCTCGCTGATGTCATTCGCCAGCGATACCACTTCACGCGGTTCCCCTAGGCGTTCTGGTAACCAAGCATTAAACCATTCACAGGTAATCACGCGCCCATCGCAGGTCAAATTATCATTGATTCCGTATGGTAAAAAATTTTCCCAAACCAACCGCGTAAGCTGGGGTTTTAAGCGTTCGCGGTCAACCATCGGCACCATAAAATCAATAAAACAGCGTCCGAGTACTTCTTCACGTTTCCAGCCAAAAACCGCCTCAGCTTGACGATTCCAGTCCGTGACGATAAATCCTTCGCGCCACACCATACCGGCGGAGGCTGTGGTCTGAAAGATGATGCGATGCCGTTCTTCACTGCGAGTTTTTTCAGCTAGTGCTAACCCTAATCGCTGATTGATACGGGCAACATAGACCGTGATCCCGCTGACAATCAGTAATAACGCAAGCGCACTATATAATTGCGTTAAATCGGATTGACCGTCTGGTGTGTATAAAAAATCATCGAGCGGATAATCTCGCGGCAGCAACTCTAAATCGGCATAGGTCGCGGCGATATGCTGCCAGCGTCCGCGTGTCATATAACCGACTTCGATTAAATCGGTGCGCAATAACGGCTTCATGCGCTCGGCTTCAAACAAATAAAACGCCCGTGAATGGTGTTGTGAGTACTTCGCGATGATTAAATCAACGATTTCTTCGGGATGCTCCATCGCATAATGCCAGCCGCGTAAACTGGCTTCACGAAATGCCCGCACTCGGTGCGGATGTTCGCGTAATTCTTGTTCCGTAGTAAAGAGATTATCGCCGTAAAAATCTATTCCGGCACTGCGTGGCGTATACACCTGATAGGACAAGCCCGAGGCGTCGAGATAATACAGTTCATTGGTGACATAGGCTGACATCGCATCGACGCGCCCGACGATTAAATCATGCGGGGCAAAGGTGTGCGGAATATCAATTAGTCGTTCCGGCTGAATCCCTTCTTGCTTGAGATAGGCGATTAATTCATCGGATTGCGGCTCAATCATCACCCGTTTGCCGACCAGATCGTGAATCCCTTGTGTGCCCGGCGCAGCGAGATCTTGCCGCGCTACCAAGACCAGTGGCGAATGCTGAAATACCACCGCCAGCACTACAACTGGCTGACCGGCTGCCCGCGCCAGCAGCAGACTGCTAGTACCAACGCCATACTGTGCCTGACCGGACAGCACGGTTTGGAGTGGATCGGTGCCCGGCGCGGCTTCAAGCAGCCGCACGTCGAGACCCACATCGCGGTAATACCCCTGTTCCAGTGCCGCGTAATAGCCAGCAAACTGAAACGCATGGCTCCACTTGAATTGCAAGGTGACAGATTCGAGTGCTTGCGCTGGTTCATTCGCATGGGCAAAGGTGCAGACGCACAATAATCCGTACCATAGGGCGCGAACACAGATAGATGTGTTGCGATGTAGCATCCTGCACACTCCGAATACATGACAGATCGTCAGCCGATGCGAAAGCCTACATCGAACCGCGATCCAAGTTTAGAATGTGATGCAAAATCCGTATCCCCCTCATTTTTCAGCCTGCATCCAAGATCTCAAGCCACTATGACCGACGCCGCCGAGTCGCCCCGCACCCATTTTATCCGCCAGATCATTGACGCCGATCTGGCCGCCGGTATCCATGAACGGATCATCACCCGTTTTCCGCCCGAGCCGAACGGCTATTTGCACATCGGGCACGCTAAGTCGATTGTGCTCAATTTTGGGCTGGCCGAAGCCTTGGGCGGACGCTGCAATCTGCGGTTCGATGACACCAACCCGCATAAAGAAAATGTCGAATTTGTTGAAGCGATTCAGGCTGATGTGCGCTGGCTCGGCTTTGATTGGGGCGAGCGGTGTTATTTTGCGTCGGATTATTTCGAGCAACTCTACGGCTTTGCGCTGGAGCTGATCGAGCAAGGTTTAGCTTATGTGTGCGATCTGTCCGCCGAGCAGATGCGCGATTATCGCGGTACGTTGACGGAACCTGGCCGCGATAGCCCGTGGCGGGAACGCTCAATCAGTGAAAATCGTGAATTATTTGCGCAGATGCGGGCGGGTGCTTTTCCCGATGGCGCACGCACGCTGCGGGCGAAGATTGATATGGCGTCACCGAATATCAATTTGCGTGATCCGGTGCTTTATCGAATTAAGCATGGTGTGGTGCATCATCAAACCGGTACCGCTTGGTGTCTTTATCCGACTTATGATTACACCCATCCGATTTCGGACGCGCTCGAAGGCGTCACGCATTCGCTCTGCACGCTCGAATTTGAAGATCATCGCCCGCTCTATGATTGGGTGATTGCGCATGTTTCGGTGCCGAGTCGCCCGCGTCAGATCGAATTTAGTCGTCTCAATCTCGAATATACGGTGATGAGCAAGCGCCGTTTAACTGAATTAGTCAGCGAAGCGCAGGTTAATGGCTGGGACGATCCGCGCATGCCGACGCTGGCCGGTTTACGGCGGCGCGGTTATACCTCGGCGGCGATTCGCGTATTCTGCGAGCGCATCGGGATTACTAAATCTGATAATCGCGTTGAAATGGCGATGCTCGAAAACGCCATCCGCGAAGATCTCGACGCAACAGCTCCACGACGGCTGGCGGTATTACGTCCGCTCAAGGTCGTGCTGACGAATTATCCCAAAGAGCAAACCGAATACGTCGAATTGGCGAATCATCCCAAAATCGCCACACTGGGCACGCGCATGCTGCCATTTGCGCGTGAAATTTATATTGATCGCGCTGATTTTGAAGAAACCCCACCGAAGGGTTTTAAGCGATTGATTCCAGGCGGTGAAGTGCGATTGCGCGGTGCTTATGTTATTCGCTGCGATGCGGTGATTCGGAATGATGCCGGTGAGATCATTGAATTGCATTGCTCAGTTGATTTCGACACGCTGGGCAAAAATCCCGAAGGGCGCAAAGTCAAGGGCGTGATTCATTGGGTCGCCGTCGCGCACGCGGTTCCAGCCGAGGTGCGATTATATGATCGGCTATTTAATGTGCCGCTGCCGGGTGCGGGTGGGAGTGATTATCGCGCCGATCTCAATACCCAATCATTGCAGGTTTTGACCGACGTGATGTTAGAACCGAGTTTACGCGCTGTTCAGGCAGGCGAGCGGTTTCAATTCGAGCGCGAGGGCTATTTTGTCGCTGATCTGGATTCAACTCTGGAACATCCGGTGTTTAATCTCACGGTTGGGTTGCGGGATACCTGGGATAAAGGTTAGCTCTGATGGTACGCACGAACACGGATACCGCCTCTCGCCAAACCGCCCTCAACGCTCTACACGCCGAGCTAGAGACTTGCCGCTGCTGCCCGAAGATGATCGGGCCAGCGGTACACAGTGAATCCGTGCTGTCGCCGGTGATGCTGATTGGCCAAGCGCCCGGCACCCGCGAAATCGCGCAGCTTAAGCCGTTTTGCTGGACAGCCGGTAAAACACTGTTTAACTGGTTTGCGCCGCTCGGACTCGACGAACCAACTTTTCGGCAACGCATCCTGATAAGCGCGGTCTGTCGCTGTTTTCCGGGCAAAAATCCTAAAGGCGGCGACCGCGTGCCGGATCGGGATGAAATCGCCCGCTGTGAACGCTGGTGGCGCGGGGAGCTGGAACTGTTGCAGCCGCGTCTGCTGCTGCCAGTCGGCAAGCTGGCGATTGCGCAACTGCTACCGGTGGCGCGACTGGATGCGGTCATCGGGCGACAGTTGAGCTATCGTGCGCCCGCTGGTTGGGAAGCGGATGTGATTCCGCTGCCGCATCCGTCCGGCGCTTCGACCTGGTTCAAGATGGAGCCGGGCCGCACCTTGCTCGCTCAAGCTCTCGCGCTGATTGCCGCGCATCCGGCGTGGCAGTCGGTTCTGAACGCGGCGGACTAAGCGCCAGCGGCCTCCGCATCAACCAACACCTCAATCCGCCCGGCCGACACCAGCCGCGCAATCGGCAACGCAGCGCCAGCCCGCCATCGTTGCAACGCCTCCCGCTTATCGCGCCCCGTGACCAAGATCAACAGGTACGCACTCGCCCCCAACGCCATCGGCGTCAACGAAACCCGCTCGGCAGGCGGCTTCGGGGCATTGGTCACCGGCATCACCAGCGCCGCATCGGGGATCGCATGCCCCGGAAATAGGCTGCCCGTGTGCCCATCCTCGCCGAGTCCAAGCAGCACCAGATCAAACGGCAATCGCTCGCTGATCAACTCCGCGTAGCGGGCAGCAGCAGGCATCGCGCCCAATTCAGCTGGAATCGGGTGCATCTGCTGTGGCGGAATCGGCACCTGATCGAGCCAAACGCGCTGTGCCGCTACACTATTCCGTGCCGCATCCGGCACCGGCACACAGCGTTCATCACCGAAAAAAATATGCCAATGCGCCCAGTCTGCCGCGTGCGTGGCCAGACGCTGATACACTGCTAACGGCGTGCGACCACCGGCAAGGACGATCTGAAACCGCCCGCGTGTGGCAATCGCGTGCGTCGCCGCCGTGAGTATGCGCTGCGTGGCGGCCTCGGCGACCTGTTCAGCCGAGGCAAACTGCTGAAAAGCAAGGTGGGTAGCGGTCATGGCGGCGTTATCCATCGGTGGCACATCATCATTGATCTTAGAATCATAGGCAAAATTGATTTATGAAGATACTCTTGGTCGATGACTCCAAATCGGCGCGTTATGCGCTCAGGCTGCAACTTCAAAAGCAGGGGGCCGAGGTCGAGATGGCCGAGTCGGCTGAGGATGCCTTCGAGAAGCTCAAGGCGGCACTCCCCGACGCGATCTTGATGGATCACATGATGCCGGGGCTGAACGGCTTTGAGGCGCTCGATGTGATCCGCGACAATCCGCGCACCGCCGCGATTCCGGTCATCATGTGTACTTCGCATGAAGAACCCGAATTTGTCGCCACCGCCGAGAAAAAAGGCGTGTTCGGCATTTTGCCTAAATCGGCTGCACCGGAATTGCTCCCCGGAATGTTAGAGCGGCTGCAAGCTGACCTGACCGCTCAGGCTGCTACCGCTGCCGCGCCGCCGGTTATGCCAACCTCAACACCGATGCCGACCCCGACCCCAGCGCCAGCAGCGGCACCGATGCCGGTTGCAACCGCCGCGCCGAGTGTGTCGGACGCGACGCTTACGCAGTTGATCGACGCCCAACTGCAAGCGCAGGTGCCCGCGCTGGTCGCACCGCTGCTCGAAACCTTGCGTGGCGATCTCAACGCGCTGATTCGCAGTGAAACTGAGCGCCTGACTGCCACGCAACAGGCCACTGAACCAGCCGCGCCGAGCTTATCCGAAGCGGCGCTTACCCAACTGATCGCAACCCAGCTTCAAGCGCAAGTGCCCAGCTTGGTCGCACCGCTGTTAGAGACCCTGCGCGGCGATCTTAACGCCCTGATTCGCAGTGAAACTGAGCGCCTGAGCGCCGCGCAACACACGGCTGAACTGGCGTCCAAGCCAATCGCACCACCAACGCCGACGATGGCGGATTTACAAGCAATTTCGACGCGCTTGGCCACTGAAACCCTGCCGGATTTGATTAAACGTGCGCTGCAAGCCGAGCGGGTGCAGACGCAAGAATGGGTTGAAAAACGGCTCGATGAAGTCACCGCGCATTCAGCGGCGAGCGAAGCCCAGGAACGGCTGGACGCCGATGACATCGCCCGCAAAGCGGTTGCCATTGCGCGGCGCGAGTCGCAAGAAGCGATCAATGCGGCCTTAGAGAAGGCGCTGCAATCGATTCAATCGCTCGAACAACGGTTGCCCGCATTGGGGCCAGTCTATGCGTTCATCGTGTTTGCGGCGGTGATTGGGCTGGGCGCGGCTGGCGCTGTCTATTATTTACTCAGCGCAGTGTGACGGTTGGTGTGAGATGCGTGACGCGCCAGACGCTGCATCGCCGCTGATCTTAGGGTGGCGCGAATGGTTGGCGCTGCCCGAACTCGGCTTGCCTGCAATCAAAGCGAAGGTTGATACCGGCGCACGCACCTCGGCGCTCCATGCGTTTTCGGTCGAGCCGCTGCAACGCAATGGCGCGTTATGGGTGCGGTTTGGCATCCATCCGCTGCAACAGCGCACGGATATTGTCGTGTATGGCGAAGCGCCGGTGATCGACCAGCGACAAGTAACTGACTCAGGCGGACATCGTGAACTGCGTTATGTGATTGCAACACCGCTCGTGCTGGCCGGTCAGGAATGGCCGATTGAACTGACCTTGACGAATCGCGAAACCATGTTGTTTCGGATGTTGCTCGGACGCACGGCGCTCGCGGGACGGGCTTGGGTGGATCCAGCGCAGTCGTTTATGATCGGACGCCAACCAGATGTAACGGCGTTATATACGCCCTGAAGCGCACCTATAGCCCAATATAAAACGGCCCAGTCCGGCGCGGTGCGGACTGGGCCGTTTTGTTTGGTGTCGAGCGTTTCGTGCTGCGTATCTTATTGGGCTTGCGGTGCCGGAGCGGTCGCAGGCGCTGACGGCTGGGCTGGCATCGGATAAGCCTGAGCATAGGCGGCGCGACGCGCCTCACGCCACTGCTGCATTGCGGCGCGGCGCTCATCCATGCGCTGCTTGGCCTGAGCGCGATACCCGTCTAGCTCTTGGCGACGTGCGTCGAACGCTGGCCGCTCAGGATACTGCGGATATTGGCCAAATTCCGGGCGCTGGGGAAATTCCGGTGCCGCTGGATACTGACCGAATGCCGGCGGCGCAGGCATTTGCGGGAACTCCGGCGCGTTCATCATTGGCGGCGGGGTCGGGAACTCGGGGCGAGCCGGGCGCTGCTGCTGCATCGCGTTCATCTGTTGCTCGGCAAACTGACGCTGGGCCTCGAACGCGGCTTGCATCGCCTGTTGGTGTTGCGCCATGACGGTTTGCGGATCAACCGGTTGATAGGGTGCGGCGTACCACGCAAATGTTGTGGTTGCAGTTGTAGCGAGCGCCAGCGCCGCAGCGGTGTGAATGAGCTTCATTGAAATTACCCTTAACGTGTGTGTTGAGCAGGCGGACAGAGCCGGAAAACTTGCTATTCAGTATATAAGAAAATTCTGAAATAGCAATAGGCGCTGGATGCGTCCAATAATATACACGCTAAAATGACAAGATCGCCGCCGGGCGGCAGCGAACGCATCGCGGTACAAACCGTCTTGACGCATTCAAAACTCGACCCGCACCGTCGGGATGCGCTACGCTGAAAGCACGTTTTCACCATGCGGGTGACGGTTGCCCAGACAGGCTATGCAGACGACGCCCTACCCCCTATTCGGATGCAGCGATTCTGATTGTTGATGATGAGCGCCCGAATATTTTATTACTGGAACGCTTGCTGAAGGCCAGCGGTTACACGAACATTTTGAGCACGGACGACCCGCGTACCTTCCCGTGCTCATGCTCACCGCCGAGCACGATCCCCGTGTCAAATTACGCGCCCTTGAATTGGGC
Source organism: Allochromatium warmingii (assembly GCF_900107145.1). GTDB lineage: Bacteria > Pseudomonadota > Gammaproteobacteria > Chromatiales > Chromatiaceae > Thermochromatium > Thermochromatium warmingii. The sequence goes on from NZ_FNOW01000028.1 coordinate 10,550, forward strand.
GTGACGGATTTTCTGCTCAAGCCCTTTGATCGTGCTGAAGTCAGCAGCCGCGTGCGCAATATGTTGCAGGTGTGGTTTCTTAATAAGCGCGTCCGTCAACAAAATGCTGAATTAGAATCCAAAGTCCGTGAGCGCACGCAGGAGTTTTATGGTCGCGCTGCCGGAATTGCTGGAGATTCGGGCGCGTTATCGGGATGAGTAAGTGGGGAGTGGCCAGCTATCAGCTTGCAGCCGCCAGCTTGCAGCAATTTAGCGGTGCGTGTGACGCTGGATGCACTGGAAATAAGCGGCATCATCGAAGGCGCTGCCGCTGCGCTGAATGTTCCACAGTGCCTCGGCGAGACAGTCCATGATCGCATGTTCGGCGCGGTGTGGGTCGCCATAGTGGGCGAGTAGGCGTTGATAGTGTGCGCGGATGCCGTGCGGTTGGTCGAGGCTGAGTTGATCGAGAATGGTCAGGTGCAGCCCGAGATGTAAAAACGGATTGGTCTGGCCGAGTTCGGGCACAAAATCTTGATCGCGGGCGCGGTCGCTGTCTGCGAACCACTGTTGATACTCGGGATGTTGGCGAATGAGCATCACTAATTGCGCTTCGAGCGGTTCGAGCGGCGCATTGTGTTGGGCTTTCTGCCACGCATCGAGAAAGATTTGACGGTGGGTTTGACGGTTGTTGCTAAACATGGGCGGCGGTTTTATCAGGATATAAGCACAGATCGGCGATACAGCAGCTGGCGCAGTGCGGTTGACGAGCGGTACATATATAGCGCCCATGCAGAATCAACCAATGATGCGCATTGGCTAAAAATTCAGCGGGGATGCACGCCATTAGCCCGCGCTCGACGGCCAGCGGCGTTGCGCCTGGGGCGAGTCCAGTGCGGTTCGCAAGGCGGAAAATATGTGTGTCCACGGCAACCGTTGGCTCACCAAACGCCATGTTCAGGATCACATTCGCCGTTTTGCGCCCGACGCCGGGCAGGGCTTCGAGCGCAGCGCGATCATGCGGCACCGCGCCGCCGTGGTGCTCGATTAACTGCGCACAAGTCTGAATAATATGACGCGCTTTGCTGTTAAATAGCCCGATGGTGCGAATATAGGGCTTCAGTCCCACCTCGCCGAGGTTCAGGATCGCCTGCGGGGTGTTGGCGTGGGCAAACAGCGTCGTGGTCGCCTGATTGACGCTTTTATCGGTCGCCTGCGCCGAGAGGATGACGGCAATCAGCAACTCAAACGGACTGTGATGGCGCAGTTCCGTCGTCGGCGCGGGATTGGCCGCCCGCAGACGGCTAAACAGCGTGTGGCAGTGTTCGGGAGTCATATAGGCTGAATAAGGCTGATAGGCTTGAAACATCCGAAGAATGCTGTCAATCCTGAAACATCCTGTTCATCCTGTCTAGTCATCCTGCGCTCGGTCTGCCGCGAACGTAGCAGAATCCTTGATTGGCTGTGTAACACGACCCAACTCATGCACTCAAAACCACTTGCTCGCTTGGCTATCCCTCTGCTCGCGCTGCTGGTGCCGCTGGCGCTGCGTGCTGAGACTGAGCAGCCAGCCGCACCAACACTCGCGCCGGTGACGGTACCGCCGCCGACCACGCCGACGCCGACGCTGACACCCGACTCAGCACCTGTACTGGAACCCGCGCCGGTCGCGGAACCGGCTCGCCCCGTCCGTCCGACGCCGCCGGAACGTCCGCGCCCGAGTCGCGCTGAGGTACAGGCGCTGATTCCGGATGTCGCCCGACGGCATGGCGTCGAAGAAGCCTTGATTCGCGCCGTCGTCGCCGCCGAATCAAACTATAATGCACACGCCGTCTCGCCCGTCGGCGCAGTCGGATTGATGCAACTCATGCCGCCGACAGCCGCTGATTATGGCGTGACTTCGGTAGCGGATTTATTCGATCCGCGCATCAATCTTAATACCGGCACCCGTCATATTAAGCGCCTGTTGCGCAAATATAAAAATGATTATGGGCGCGTTATTATGGCTTATAACGCCGGTGAAGGCGTCGTGGATCGCACCAATAGCCAGGTCACGTATCAAGAAACGCTCAATTACACCGAAGCGGTGATTCGTCATTATCGTCGCTACGGAGGCACGGCACCGACGCAAACTGCACTCGATCAAGTGCAAACCCTGCGCACGGTGCGCAATACCAGTCAAGCGCGACGGCTATTGAAAAAATATCTCGATCCATCGCTGTTATCGCTCAAAGTTAAACCGACGCTGGATGTACGCTCATTAAATCCGGCGCTGCATGATGTCGGGCCGGAGAGCAAACCCATGTTTGAACTCAATACCACCGTCATTCGTTGAAATTACCACCTGTTATCAAAATGAACCCGACGCTCCAAAAATTGCGCCAAATCGCTCAAAATAGCACCCTGAGCGCCGAAGACATGGTCACCCGCAAACGCGAATTGCACGCCTCTTGCGCGGAATTAGCAGCACCACTAGTGCAGGCATTTCGTGATGTGCAAGGTGAATTTGTACGCATTGCCATGCTCAGACGCATCTGGCCAGATGATTACGATCAGCGTGATGATCACGTCGCCGGATTATTACTCGATTGGATTGGGCCAGAATCCGCGCCACAGGGATTAAAATTAGCTATGCCGGGCGGCTCGCTCACCTTTGAAGTCGCGCTCAAACGCGATGGTTCAGCGGTTTTTACCTGCGTGCGCGATACGCTCGGGCAGCGTCCGGCAATGATGGACTTTGCCAATCGGGATGATTGGCTGGAGTTTTTTTATAAATCTATTGCGGAATTAGTTGAACTGTAACGAATTTAGAGGGCAAAAGTATGACTCGCTTCAATACGAAACCGCTGATTGTATCCGCGACACTGGTCGCATTGATAAGCGGTTGTGCAACCAATAACACAGGCTTAACCCAAACCGGACGCGGGGCCGCGATTGGCACTGCCGCTGGAATCGCTGCGGGTGCGTTGATTGGCTCGCGTAGCGGCAACGCTGGCAAGGGCGCATTGATTGGCGCAGTTGGCGGGGCACTGCTGGGCACGATGGTTGGTTCGTATATGGAAAAGCAAAAGCAGGATTTTGAGCGGGAATTAGCGCCCGAAATTGGGAATGGCGTGATTCGTGTGCAAAAACTGCCCGATTATCAATTGCTTGTCGGCATGACTGGCACCACAGCCTTTGAGCTTAATTCGGATCGGATTCAGCCGAGTTTTTATAGCACGCTCGATAAAATTGCGGCGATTGTGCGCGAATACGGCAAGACTCAATTAAGTGTTTCCGGCCATACTGATAGCACGGGTTCAGCGGATTATAATTTGGCGCTCTCAGAACGACGCGCTGCTGCTGTGCAGAATTATTTAGAACGCGGTGGCGTACTACCGCAGCGGATTTATTCAGCCGGTTTTGGGATGAATCAGCCGATTGCAACGAATGCCAACGAGCAAGGGCGACGGTTGAATCGGCGGGTTGATATTGTGATTTTGCCGATTGTTGAGAATGAAGGGGTTTAGGGGCGTGTTGTTCTGGTGACGAAGCTCTAGCTTCGTCAGGGTTATCTAAAAGCAGCAATCACGAAGCTGAAACTTCGTGATTAAAAACATCCTAATCTCACAATCAAACACACAAAAAACGCGGCTCAAGGCCGCGTTTGTATTTTGTATTTAGAGCTGCTGACAGCTAATCACTCTGGGCAGTGATCATCGGCTGTGCTCCGACATTGATCGGATTCATACCAGAGCACGTTGATAATGCCAAACGCCAGCGCCAGCAAGACGCCTAAAATCCACGAAAAATACCACATCGGTTGCTCCTCGCTGAATGCGGGAAATGGGCATACTCAATATGCCAGATGATCCTGAGCGCGGATTTCTTCTACTGTCACCCGTCGCCACATCTTCGTATACGTCCAGGTGGTGTAGCCGATAATCAGCGGCACAAAAATCACCGCCGCCCAGAACATCACCGACAGCGTTAAATGACTCGATACCGCATCCCAAGCAATTAAACTGCTATTGGGATTGGTGCTCGACGGCATAATAAACGGAAACATCGCCGCGCCTGCGGTCATAATAATGCCGGTTAGCCCCAAACTGCTGGCCGCTAATCCCCAACCGGCACGATTTGACATCGAGGCCAATATCGCTAAACCCATGCCGGCAAATCCAAGCAGCGGGAAAATCAGCGTCCAGGGATGCGCGGCATAATTGGCCAGCCAGCCGTAGCCTTCGCGGATGACTGCTTTCGTCAGTGGATTGGGGGTCGCATCGAGCGCCGGCATCGACACCACCTTGTAGCCTTCAACCCCAACCGTCAGCCACACGCCCGCCAACGCAAAGGCGACGATGGTGGCTAAACCAGCCTGTTTTGCCACGACTTGCGCCCGACTCGAAATCGGCTCGGCAGTGCGCAGTTGCAGCCAGATTGCGCCGTGCATCACCAACATGCCGAGGCTGACTAACCCGACGAGCAGCGCGAAGGGATTGAGCAGTCCGAAGAAACTGCCGCTGTAATAGGGGCGCAAAAATTCATCGAGATGAAAGGGCACGCCCTGTAGCAGATTGCCGAACGCGATGCCGAACACCAGCGCCGGTACTGCACCGCCGATGAACAAGCCCCAATCCCAGGCATTGCGCCAAGTGGGATTGGCAATCTTGCTGCGATAATCAAAGCCGACCGGCCGGAAAAATAGCGCAAATAGCGCCAGCAGCATCGCAAAGTAAAAGCCAGAAAAAGCCGTGGCGTAGACCAGCGGCCAGGCGGCAAAGATCGCGCCGCCAGCCGTAATCAGCCAGACTTGATTGCCGTCCCAATGCGGGCCGACGGTGTTGATGATGACGCGCCGTTCTTCATCGGTTTTGCCGAGGAAAGGCAGCAGGGCACCGACGCCCATATCCAGCCCATCGGTGACAGCAAAGCCGATAAACAGCACCCCCACCAGCACCCACCAAAGAAATTTCAGCGTTTCGTAGTCAAGGATCATTGCGGCGGTCTCCTGCCTAGTCGAGCGGTTTCTGCGGAGCGGTTGTCGGCGTCATGCCGTCGCCGATCTCAGCCGCGTGATGCGCGGGATGCTCGTGATGATAACGTCCGGTGTGCAGCGAACTCGGGCCGAGCCGCGCAAACTTGAACATCAGATACATCTCGATGATGAACAACAATGTGTAGAAGATGATGAAGCCGGTCAGACTCATCAGGATGTCATTGGCAGTCAGACTCGACACGGCAATCGAGGTCGGTAAGACCTCACCGATAGCCCAGGGTTGGCGGCCAAATTCCGCGACAAACCAGCCGGTTTCTACCGCAATCCAGGGTACCGGAATGCTGTAAAGAAACAGCCGCAACAGCCAGCGTTTCTGTTCCAGCACGCGCTTGGCGTTGTAATAAAAGCCGAGTGCTAACAGCAGCAACATCCACACGCCCGCGCCGACCATGATGCGGAATGTCCAAAACAGCGGCGCGACCTCGGGAATCGAGTCCTTGACCGCGAGTTGAATCTGCTCTTCGGTCGCCTGTGCCGGATTGTCGGTGTACCGCTTCAGCAACAAGCCGTAGCCAAGATCTTTTTTATGCTCCTCGAATGCGGCGCGATGTTCGGGTGTGTCCGCGCCATTGCGTAGCTGTTGCAGATAGTCATAGGCAATCATGCCACTGCGAATCCGCACCTCATGTTCAGCCATTAGGTTTTTGAGGCCCGGCACTTCGGTATCCAGCGAGCGGGTGGCGATCAAGCCGAGTAGCCAAGGAATTTTGATCGCGTTATGGGTTTCCTCATCGGTATTATTCGGATTGCCATAGATCGTGAACGCTGCGGGCGCGGGTTCGGTGTGCCATTCGGCCTCAATTGCCGCGAGCTTGACTTTTTGCACATCCCCGACTTCATAGCCGGATTCATCACCCAGCAAAATAACCGAGAGAATCGAGGCCAGACCAAAGCCGATAGCCACCGAGAACGAGCGTTTCGCAAAGGCCAGATCGCGCCCCTTAAGCATATAAAACGCGCTGATACCGAGCACGAACATCGAAGCCGTGACATAGCCAGCGGCGACGGTATGAACGAATTTCACTTGCGCGACCGGATTAAACAGCAGCTCGCTAAAGCTGGTCATTTCCATGCGCATGGTTTCGTAGCTAAATTCAGAGCCGACCGGATTTTGCATCCAGCCGTTGGCGACCAGAATCCACAGTGCCGAGAGGTTCGAGCCAAGCGCGGTGAGGAAGGTGACTGTCAGATGCTGGCGCTTCGAGAGCCGCTCCCAGCCGAGGAAGAACAGACCAATGAAGGTCGATTCGAGGAAGAAGGCCATCAAGCCTTCAATGGCCAGCGGTGCGCCGAACACATCGCCGACATAATGACTGTAATAGGCCCAATTCGTGCCGAACTGAAACTCCATCGTCAGGCCGGTGGTGACACCGAGCGCGAAGTTAATACCGAAGAGCTTGCCCCAGAATTTCGTCATATCGCGGTAGATTTCACGACCGGTCATGACGTAGACGCTCTCCATGATCACCAGGATCCAGGAGAGGCCGAGGGTAAGTGGAACAAACAGGAAGTGATACATCGCGGTGACGGCAAATTGCCATCGCGACAGTTCGACCATCGTGCTGTCAAGCATGAATGATTCTCCTGAAAACCGTGACGGATGAGGTCGCGGGGAATGGCTACAGCGACGCTTGACCGGTCGAGAGCAAGAGGGCTTACGAGGGGTCGCGCCGGTGGCAAAGACTATACCGAATCGCGCTGTTCGGGAATGGCTTGGGTCAGCTTATGAGCGTCCAGTCTGCTCCATTAAACTTGCCTAAACTTTTCTCATCACAAAGCTCCAGCTTTGTGATGTGGGGAACATCAAGCTAGAAGCTGGCCGCGCTTTGTCCGCTTCACGACAACCACCCGCCTCCACCTGCCCCGATACGCCCGCCGCATCATCGCAACCTCTTGAACAATCAGCATTTTATGCACCTATTCGCGCTCGGCATGATCTCTGCTTAAGCTCTAACATGTGTCTCAACCGAGACCTCAAGCCACACCGTCGGCCTGTGCGCCGGACGTTTTAGCTAACACGCTGCTGGAGCCGCTAACTGATCGCTGATTTTGCTCAAACGTATTGACAGATGCTCAGGATGGGCATTGCTTGAGACCGCTAACAGCGGTTCAACGACGAGCTGATAGAGGACATTGCAAGTGGCTAGGCTTCGGTTTGGCGCTTTACCGCAAGGGGATGAAACCTCTGGAGAGCTTGATCGATTGAGGGAATCCGGCGCCACTGAGCGTCAAGGGCTTGAGTTGGGTGGTTCGCCGCGTCAACCAAGTGCAGATAAATCCATTGAGCAAGTTTGCTCAAGTTAAATGGAGCAGAGACAAGCCATGTGGGACTATTCCGAAACCGTTCAGGAGCATTTCTTCAGTCCCCGCAATGCTGGGGCCGTCAAGGACGCCAACGCCGTCGGTGAGGTCGGTTCGCTGTCCTGTGGCGATGCGCTGCGCTTAACACTCAAGGTCGATCCAGCAACTGACACCATCCTTGCTGCCGGGTTTCAGACCTTCGGCTGCGGCTCGGCGATTGCCTCCAGTTCGGCGCTGACGGAAATCATCACGGGCATGACGCTCGATCAAGCCTTGCAAGTCAGCAATCAAGATATCGCCGATTATCTCGACGGCCTGCCGCCGGAAAAAATGCACTGCTCGGTGATGGGCCGCGAGGCGCTGCAAGCCGCTGTCGCCAATTATCGCGGCGAGGTCTGGAGCGACAATCACGAAGAGGGCGCGTTAGTCTGCAAATGTTTCGCGGTCGATGAAAAATTGATCGAAAACACGATCCGCGCCAATAACCTGAAAACCGTCGAAGAGGTCGTCAACTACACCAAAGCTGGTGGCGGATGTTCGGCCTGTCACGAAGGGGTTGAAGAAATTTTGAGCCGTGTGCTCGGCGAATCCGGCCACAGCTTTGCGCCATCGGCGGGGACGACGCCGCTGCCGGTCAAAGCCGGTCGCCCGCGCTTGACCACCGTCGAGCGCATCCGTCGTATCGAAACCGTGCTCGACAGCGTGCGCCCGACGCTGCAACGCGATCATGGCGATATCGAACTCGTCGATGTTGAGGGGCGACAGGTCTATGTCAAGCTGCGCGGTGCCTGTGTTGGCTGTCAGATGGCTGCTGTCACGCTCGACGGCATTCAGACGCAAATCAGCGAGGCGCTGGGTGAATTTGTGCGCGTGATTCCCGCCGAAGCCCGCGCCCGTCACAGCGCCTCAGCCGCATCAGAATCGCACGTTGCGTGCGCCTGAGCATCCCGCTTTCGACCGTTTGCACGAGGCACGCCCGATGACCGCGACCACGCCCGCCATCTATTTTGACAATAACGCCACCACGCAGGTCGCGCCCGAGGTGGTCGCGGCGATGCTGCCCTATTTTAGCGAGCAATTCGGCAATCCGTCCTCGCTTCATCAATTCGGCAATCGCGTCGGGCAAGCGATTCAGCACGCCCGCACCCAGGTGCAAGCTTTGCTCGGAGCTGAGCACGATTCGGAGATTATCTTCACTTCGTGCGGCACCGAATCGGATACGACGGCGATGCTCTCCGCGCTCAAGGTGCAGCCAGAACGCCGCGAGATCATCACCACAGCGGTTGAGCATCCGGCGGTGCTGGCGCTCTGTCAGCAGTTAGCCAAAGAGGGCTATACCGTACACTATTTGCCGGTTGACCAACGCGGGCGGCTCGATCTTGCTACCTATGCGCAGTTGCTGTCGGAACGGGTGGCGGTTGTCTCGGTGATGTGGGCGAACAATGAAACCGGCACCCTATTTCCGGTTGAACGCATGGCTGAGTTGGCGAAAGCCGCCGGCGTGCTATTTCACACCGATGCGGTACAGGCGGTCGGCAAAATCCCGCTCGATCTCAAGTACAGCGCGATTGATATGCTCTCGCTGTCTGGTCATAAATTGCACGCACCTAAAGGAATTGGCGTGCTCTATTTGCGGCGCAACACGCGCTTTCGACCGCTGCTACGCGGCGGACATCAGGAACGCGGACGGCGGGCGGGCACCGAAAATAGCGCCGCGATTGTCGCGCTCGGCACCGCCTGTGCGATGGCGCTCGATGCGCTCGAACACGAACAGACCGCAGTTCGCGCCTTACGTGATCGGCTCGAACAGGGGTTGCTCGCCGCCGTGCCGAACTGTTTTGTAACCGGCGATCCAGACCATCGCTTGCCGAATACCTGCAATATCGCCTTTGAGTACATCGAGGGTGAGGCGATTTTGCTGCTGCTGAACAAACTCGGCATCGCCGCATCGAGCGGCTCGGCCTGTACCTCGGGGTCGCTCGAACCTTCGCATGTAATGCGGGCGATGGGCATTCCCTACACTGCCGCGCATGGCACCATCCGTTTTTCGCTCTCGCGTTACAACACGGCAGAAGAAGTCGAGCGCGTGATTGAAGCTGTGCCGCCGATTGTGGCGCAACTGCGGCGACTTTCGCCCTATTGGGGTGAAACTGGCCCTATTGTTGATCCGCAACAGGCGTTTGCGCCGACGTATGCGTGAACAATTTGCGTTGTTTTAAATCGCACGAGATTTATTCCCAAGCATAAATTGATACCAACTGATACACCTATTTGCGCATCACCTGCATCAACCGATCCACATTAGCGGCTGGTGGCTGGAAGCTGACCGCTGGCAGCCCAATTAAACACATCAAAAGCATTGAACAAATCAACTGTTCCGCGCCAAATTTAGCCGTTATATGGCGGCTCTAGCATTGTGTTGCATGTTGTTCAATCCCCGAGGTAAGAAGGAGATGTTGGATCCCGAAGTTGGTTACGGCGATGAGTTATTAGAGCGCGTCCCGTCGATCTTGCCACACGAGTCACGCGGCCAGCCAGCCAGTCTGGACGTGCGCCGCCGTATCGAGCACATGCGCGAAATCAAGCGGTTACGCGAGCTGCTCGACGATCCAGATTTCGACGAATTGAATTGACCCGCGATTGATCCCCGCTGAGGCGGCGTGGCTGGTTGCGTCGCCGCTTGGCTGTATTCATCCCGTCACGCACCACCCCGCCTCTCCCCTAACCGATAACTGATGGCCTGCTTCGTTGCTCGGCATTGTGTCGAATCGAATGCAGGCGCACATCAAGCGGTTCGTGGGTGTGCAGCCGCACTTCGCGCTGTGGAAAAGCCATCGGGATTCCCTCGGCGGCAAACGTATCATAAATTGTCTGATTTAATTCCGTGACCACACCGATGCGCCCGTCGAGTGAATCCATATAACAACGCAGCATCAATAACAGCGCGTTATCACCAAAGCCTTCAAAGCTGACTAATGGAGCCGGATCGTCGAGCACCCGTTCATGTTCGTTGGCAATGCGCCCGAGTAATTCGAGTGCTTTGCGCGTGTCGCTGCCGTATTCGATACCGATGGGAATACTGATGCGATTTTGCTGATCGGTTAGCGTCCAGTTGAGCAGGCGGCCAGTGATAAATTCTTTATTCGGCACCAGCAATTCTTGCCGATCCCAATTGCGAATGGTGGTTGCGCGAATGCGAATATTTGTGACCACGCCGGTGGTATCACCAATCGTCACAATATCGCCAACGCGCACCGGACGCTCAAATAAAATAATTAAACCGCTAATAAAGTTGCCGATAATCTCTTGCAATCCAAAACCAATGCCGACGCCGAGTGCTGCAACTAACCATTGAATTTGGCCCCATTGCATTCCCAGCGTATTAAAAGCCAGCAAAAAAGCCACCGTTGTAATTAAATAACTCGATAGCGTTTTAATGGTATAACGCGCTCCCGCAGACAGCGCGTTGCTTTGTAACAGCAAAATTTCGAGCAGCGCCGGTAAATTCCGCGCCGCAATGGTGGCGACGGCGACAATTAAAATCACCATGCCAATATCTGCGACTGTGACCGGAATTAACTGTTCAGCGCCATTAACCACGCCGCTATAATGCCAGAGGGCGAAGCGTTCCAAGACGCTAAATGCCGGCAGCACTTCCGACCAGGTTGCCCACAAGCCAATAACGCCAGCCATAAAGATCGCGGCATTAATCAGGTGGCGTGTTTGTTCATCGAGCGCGGCTAAATCCGGTTCCGCTTCATCAACCTGAAACACCTCCGGTACCGCGCTTGTATCACTACGCTCAGACGGTTCATGCTCGGCTTGAGCACGGCGGGCAGCTTGACGTTCCAATGCCGCTTGCAGCGCGATGCGGCGACGGGTGATGCTCAACCAGCGCACGACGGTTTGTTGCGCCACAATCAGCCCCAGCACCAACCAGAGTTGATACACCAGCGATTGAAACAAGATCGCGGCGGTGTAGAGATAGCCGACTGCGGCCAGCACCGCCAGCGCCAGCGGAATCCCGACAATCAGCGGAAACCACAGCGAGCGCAGGCGATAGAGCCAGCCGTGCGGATGATCGAGCAAAAACTGTTTGATCGCGCCCTGACTCGGATGCAGCAGCCGCGCAAAAAACACGCTCGTTCCGATCAAGCACGCAATCAGCAGCACGCGCCCGAGGCTATGGGTGTGCGCCGGATCGTTGTATTGATAGAGTGCGCCAGTCATCAGCGCCAGCGGCACAACGTAGAGCGTAAACCAGCCGAAATCACGGCGGAGACGGGTGAGCGTGGTCAGTTTCCAGCGAAAATGCTTTTCGGCGACCCCGCTGCTCAGGGCCAGCAGCCGGAACACGCGCAGACAGTAGAGACCAAAGGCGACCTGACTTAAGCCCGCACCCAGCGCCCGTGTGTAGGGCGTGGCCAGCGGCGACAGCATGAGCTGTTGGCCGAGCAGCCAGAACAAATAGGCCGCCGGCAGTGCGATCAACAGGGTCAGACCGAGTGCTTCCAGCGTCAGGCGAATGCTATCGGTACGCACCCGCCGCAGTGGTTCAGCGCGGGCGCGAATCGCCCGCCGAGCGCGGGGCGTGAGCGCAATTAGCACGATATTGAGCGCCAAGCCCAGCCAAAATAACGGCGAATGCCGGATACGCTCATTGAGCACCTGCACCACCTCCGCCCCGCCGTCGAGTGACACCAGCCAGCCGAGCGCCGCGGGCAGATTGGTCAGGGTGTCGAGATTGACTACAGTGGCACTGCGCACCCAGAGCAGATTTTCGGCCAGAAACGCTTCGTAGATTTGCGCCGCCTGCACCACCTGTTCGGCGGCATAATTCAGCTCACTGAGCTGGTGGATCGAGTCATCTTCGCTCTTGATGACTTGGCGCAACAGATTTTGGCGCTGCTTGAGCACATCGAGCAGTTCTGGGCGCACGCCGCGTGCCTGCACCGCCGGTTCACTCAGCGCCAGCTCATCGAGATAGCGATCCAGATCGCGCAATTGGCGATCCTCCTCACGATGACGAATCTGACGCAAGGTGGCATCGGCAATCGCATTCTCGCGGGCGTTGATTTGATGACGATACTGGCGCTGATCGGGCAGTTGATTGCGCTGATCGAGCAGCACCTGACCCAGCGCCCGCGTCAAACCGGCGACCTCTAGTCGCTGCTTCGCGCCGCGATAATCATCTTCGATGCGTTTGCGCTCGGCTTCCACCCGCGCCCGCTCTTCGCTCAAACCGGATAATTGCTGCGCACTGGCACTCAAGGCCGCTGTCAGCGCCGCATTGTGCTGCAACCACTCGCGCACCAACGGATGCTTATCCTCAGCTTCACGCTGGGCGCGTTCGGCCGCCTGTTGCTCGACCTGCGCTTGCTCGGCACGTTGTTGACTTAACGCCTCTTCCAGCGCCCGCTGCTGAACACGTAAATCGCGCAAGTGCAACGCTGCCAAATCGTGCTGAAGTTTCAGTAGGGTCAGACTAGCGGGCTGGCTCAACAGCTCCTGTTCCAGCATCCGCATCTCACTCTGCAACGCTTGACGCTGGGTCTGCGCTGCCCAAGCCTGCGCTTGCGTCAATTCGGGCGCGTCATCAGTGAGCGGCGGTGTATCAGTGGTCTGCGCATCAAGCGCCTGTTTAATCACAATCAGCCGCTCACGGGCTGCTTCCGGTCGGCGCTGACTGGCGTCGATCAATTGATTGAGTTCATTCACGCGCAATTCTTGCGCAGCGGTTTCAGCTTGCGCTTGATTCAGTCGTTGACTGAGTTGATCGCTGGTTAATCCCGTCGGCAATTTTGGCGGTTTAGCAGATCCGGCACTGGTTTCACGCTCCAGCGTTTTCTGCAATGCTTGCGTTTGTTTCGGTGCTGCTTTTAAGGCATCCGCTAATTCTGTCCGCCGCGCATCGAATTTTTCAATCTCACTTACATTCACCAGTGCGCGACGATAGAGTTCTATTAAGCTCGATTTAAGCGTTTCATCAAGGCTGGTGCTGGCTTCAAGTAATTTAATCTGCGCTTCAATCTGGGATTGCGTTGGGAGCGGTGTTGAGGTGGCGGCTGCTGAACGCGAACTGGATGTAGAAGCGGCATCCTGAGCATATAGATTCAGTGATAGCCCAGACAACACCACTAATAACACCGCGCCTAATCGAAATAGCGGAGAGGATATATAATCAATCATGGGGGAAATCTCCGGAACAGCTTCTAGCTATCAGCGATCAGCCGTTTTAACAAGCGGTTTTATCACAATGGCGCGGCGAAATAGCGCGGTTAGTGACACGCTGCTATAGCTGGAAGCTAAAAGCTGGCCGCTGCTACATAAAATCCTCTTTATTCTGCGCTTTCGCCCGCGCATCTTGGCGGTTAATCAATCCTTTAGAAATTAATTCTTTAAGATTTTGATCGAGCGTCTGCATGCCATGCGCTTGACCGGTCTGGATTGATGAATACATCTGCGCAATTTTCGCCTCACGGATGAGGTTGCGAATAGCTGGAGTGCCGATCATGATTTCATGCGCCGCAATGCGTCCACCACCAACTTTTTTGAGCAGCGTTTGCGAAATCACTGCACGCAATGATTCGGAAAGCATAGCGCGTACCATGTCTTTTTCAGCGGCGGGGAATACGTCAATAATACGGTCAATCGTTTTGGCCGCTGAGGTAGTATGCAGCGTGCCGAAAACTAAGTGACCCGTTTCAGCAGCGGTCAGCGCCAATCGGATGGTTTCCAGATCGCGCATTTCACCGACGAGAATAATATCCGGGTCTTGGCGCAAGGCCGAGCGCAAGGCTTCGCTAAATCCGAGGGTGTCTTTATGGACTTCACGCTGGTTAATTAGACATTTTTTGCTGATATGCACAAATTCGATTGGATCTTCAATCGTAAGAATATGCGCGTATTCATTTTCGTTAATATGATCAATCATCGCTGCTAATGTGGTTGATTTACCGGAACCTGTCGGCCCAGTGACCAAAATCAACCCACGCGGAACATCAATAATATCTTTGAAACTTTTGGGCGCTTTGAGTTCTTCAAATGAAAGCACTTTGGAAGGAATCGTGCGAAAGACCGCGCCCGCGCCACGCTTTTGATTAAAAGCATTGACACGAAATCGTGCTACACCGGGAATTTCAAATGAAAAGTCGGTTTCTAAAAATTCTTCATAATCTTTGCGCTGCTTGTCATTCATAATATCGTAGACAAGCGAATGCACGGCTCGATGTTCCAACGGCGGAACATTGATGCGGCGCATATCGCCATCGACGCGAATCATAGGCGGCAAGCCAGCGGATAAATGCAAGTCAGAAGCGTGATTTTTGACGCTAAAGGCCAGTAATTCGGCGATATCCACGGTGTTTGGCTCCGGTTAAAGAATTGAGTGAGCGATGAGTTTTCGGCGATCAGCTATTAGCCGCCAGTGATCCGCTTCCAGCCGTCAGCTCATCTCGGTGCGGCGCACAGTGCTGTAATAAACAGGCAACCAGCGATTCTAATTCCAGCGGTTTCGGGAGCACGGCATTGACACCGGCAGCCTGCGCAATGGCAATTTGTTCAGTCAGCACACCGGCGGTTAAGGCAATAATCGGCAGGCTGCTGAATCTAAATCCGAGTTGGTCGCGAATCAGGCGCGTGGCCGCCAAGCCATCGAGAATCGGCATGTGCCAATCCATTAAAATCGCGTCGAATTGCTCGGGATGTGCGGTCAAATCCATGATCGCTTGTTGCCCATCAGCCGCTAATGTCACCTGTGCTCCTTCGCGCTGGAGCAGATATTCGAGCAGTTCGCGATGCATGCCGCTGTCATCGACAACCAGTAGCTGTAGGCCGTGCAAGCGTTCCGTTGTCGTCGGCATGGCCGTCGCCAGCCGCGACATCGGTGGCCGTTCGTTGACGGCTTGGGTGTGAAAACTTAGCTCGAACCAAAAGCGGCTGCCGTGATTGGGTTGACTCGCGACGCCAATCACGCCGTCCATCAGCTCGACCAGTCGTTTGCAGATCACTAAGCCTAAGCCACTGCCGCCATAGCGTCGGGTGAAGCTGCTGTCGGCTTGGGTGAAGGGGTTGAACAGACGCGGGAGGATGTCGGGGGCAATGCCGATGCCGCTATCTTCAACCTCAAAGCGCAGGTGGTGCGTCATCGCATCGTGGTGGAGCACCTGGAGATGCAGCGCAACCTGACCGTGATCGGTGAATTTGATCGCATTATTGAGCAGATTCATCAAAATCTGTTCCAGCCGCAACGCATCACCGTACAGCGGGCCGCGTGCGACCAGCGGGACTGGATCGAAGTGAAGCGCCAGTCCTTTGCTTGCGGCAGCGTGGCTAATCAGCCCATCGAGTTTGGCCAGCAGCGGTTCGAGCTGAAAGCATTGGGTTTCGATGCGCAGTTGTCGCGCTTCGATCCGCGCCAGATCCAAAATATCATTGAGAACCGCCAGCAGGGCTTGACCAGCGTGGCGAATATGTTCAACCAGTGCGCGTTGATCGTCATTGAGCGTGCCAAATTCGAGCACCTGCGCCATACCGAGCACAATATTGAGCGGCGTGCGAATTTCGTGGCTCATGTGTGAGAGAAATTCACTTTTGGCGCAATCAGCTGCTTCCGCCGCTTCGCGTGCTTCGTGCAGCTCCAGTGCCTGCTGTTGCGCACACCAATACTGTTCACGCAGTGCAAGCTGACTTTCAATCAGATTGCGCATCTGCTCCAGTAACAGCGTGATGTCGTGGTTCTCAGGATAGGCCTGGTCATGGAGCAGACAGAGCGTGCCGAAGGCTTCGCCGGTGCTGAGACGAATCGGCACGCCGAGATAGGCATTAAACTGGTGCTGGCGCTGATCGGGGTTATCGCACCATTCTGGCGACTGCGTGGCATCGACCACATGCAGCAGTTGGCCGCTGGCAATCACGCGCTCACAGTACAGACCGGAGTCGCTGAGTCGTGCGCGGTCGCCGACATGATACGGATTGTTGGGACTGGCGCTGGCGACCGCAACCGCGATGTCATCGCCGATGCGATGCCGGATGAGACAGGCTCGCACCTGCGCCAAGCGTGCCATCAGATCGACAATCGTTTGCCACTGCGCCAGCGTTGCGGGCGGGATGCAATCAGCCGCTGTCTGCAAGACACCATCCTCCAGTTAATGCTCGGGCACACCATCGCGTTCGAGCAGTGCGACCTTCTCCATCACCAGCGCTTCCAGATCGCGCTTGTACTGGGCTACGCGCTCCAAAATCGTTGCATCGGCGGTGCCCAAAATCTGTGCCGCGAGCAATCCGGCATTTTTTGCGCCATTGATCGCAACTGTGGCCACCGGCACGCCAGCGGGCATCTGCACAATCGACAACAGCGAATCCTGACCGGAGAGCGCCGAGGTTTTGATCGGTACGCCAATCACCGGCAGCGGTGTGAGTGCAGCGGCCATGCCCGGCAGATGCGCTGCGCCGCCCGCACCGGCGATGATGACGCGCAGACCGCGTGCTACCGCTGTTTGCGCATAATCATAGAGACGCTGCGGGGTGCGATGGGCCGAAACGATGGTTAGTTCATAGCGCACGTCGAGTGCATCTAATATTGCGGCGGCCTCGCGCATCACCGGCAAATCCGAATCACTGCCCATGATAATGCCGACGGGAAGGGGGTGAAGTTGGCTCATCAATCTTGCGCGAGAAATCCCGTCCTTTCGGGCGGGGAGGCAGAGTGCCGTTAAGCTGCCAATCTCGCTTCCTCCGGTTGTGTTGGGTTGAATGAATAGCTATAGCCATCAGCGCGTTGCAGCACTGAGCAATAGCGATGGGCAATACCTTGAACCACACCAGTAGCGGTTTGAATATTGAAGCTGCCTGAGGCGCGTATTGCCACGCGCCCGACGTGAACTCCAGCTTTTTTACCGCTCGGTATGTGAGCGATGACCCGATCCCTGGTCTGAAATCCATGAATGCGCTTGTGGCGCATCAGATCTCGGGACTGTCTACAACCGGCTCCCGCTTCGCAGCGGCGATCAGAACCTTCGGCGTTTTACCTTGCGCCAGCCTAATCCTGACCTTTCAGAGCGGCGGACTGAGGAAGCATCCGCCGGTGAGTCTTGACGACCTATTGTAAACGTAGCGGGTTGGTTACCGCTTTCCCTGGTCAACGTGGCTTGCGAGTTGCCTCACAAGCCCCTGCCATAAGGCGGGGGTCGTTTACGGATGATCGGCTCCCGAAATTTCAATCAAATCGCGCACGCGCAGTGCTTTATGTTCAGCTTGGGTGATGTCTGGATCGAGCACTGTGACATGCCCCATTTTGCGATAGGGCGCAGTGGCCGCTTTGCCATAGAGATGCACGCACACGCCCGGAATAGTCAGCGCCGCGTTTAACCCTTTAATCACAGGTCGTCCGCGATGATCCGGTGCGCCAAGCAGGTTAATCATCGCCGCCGGCGAAAGCTGATCGGTCGCGCCCAGCGGCAAGCCGACCACAGCGCGTAAATGTTGCTCGAATTGATCGGTGATATTGGCCTCAATCGTGTGATGACCGGAATTATGCGTGCGCGGCGCAACCTCGTTGACCAACAGCTCACCGGCTTCAGTCAAAAACAGCTCGACGCCAAAAATACCGACACCACCGAGCGTTTCGACCGTGCGCACCGCCAGCGCCGTCGCAGCGGTGGCGATTTCGGGCGCGATCCGCGCCGGTGCCAGCAGCAAATCGAGCACATTTTCGCCGGGCCGAAACACCATCTCGACCACTGGATAGCAGCGGCAATCACCATCATGGCCGCGTGCGACGACGACCGCGAGTTCTTTGACCGCCGGCACGAAGCGTTCAAGCAGCGACGGCACGGGCAGATGACGCGGGTAATCCTCGGCTGAATGCAGAATCGACACCCCGCGCCCGTCATAGCCACCGCGCCGCGCTTTTTGCACCAGCGGATAGCCAAAATCGGCGAACGCCTCGGCCGTCGGCTCGGGCATGGGCACGAACGCAGCGGTGGGAATCCCGGCAGCCGCCAGCGCCTGTTTTTGCGTCAGCTTATCTTGAATCAGCGCCAGCACCCGAGGGGACGGGTGAATGCTGTGCCCTTCATGTTGAAGCTGAATCAGGGTTGCCGTGTCAATATCTTCGATATCGAAGGTGAGCACATCACAGGACGCGGCCAGCTCGCGCAGTTTCGCCGGATCGTGATAATGACCGACAATCTGATGGCCAGCGACCTGACCAGCCGGGGAACCGGGCGTTGGATCGAGCACGACGCAGGTACAACCGAGGCGCTTGGCGGCTTTGGCTAACATGCGACCGAGTTGGCCGCCGCCAATAATCCCGATCCGAGCAAGAGGTAAGGGGAAAACATCCATTGAACAAATGATCGGCGTTCTTCAAACAGTTGGAAAGCCGCGCCACCGCACACAGACGCACGGCGAAACGGAACAAGCGGCTATTGTGGACTGGGAGCTAGGCTTAGACTAGTGCTGGTGGCGAAATCGTCGCATCACGCTCCGTTATCAACCGGCCCCTATCATCATGTTTTTTGCGCATCACCGCTCAACTACTGGCCAGCCGCATCGCGGATCGGTCACGCTCCTCTGCCCGCATGTGTTAGAACCGCTGCCCGCGCCGAGCGGACAGGCGCGGGCGGCTCCGCTGTTGCAACGACTGCTGGCGCGGGCCGATCCATCGCCCAGCGTGGAGACCGATCCGCTGGCGGCGCTGTTGCGGGCGGCCGGTTGTCGCTGGCCAATGGATGCGGAGGTACCGAGTGCGGCCGTGGCGCTGCTGGGCGAAGGGGTGGCGGTCGCGGCAGATACCGTCTGGATGCACGCCGATCCCGTCCATTTACGCCCAGATCGCGATCAGTTGCGCGTCTATGCCGGAGCACAGGTGGCACCAAATCCAGCGGAAGCAGCGGCCTTAGTCGCGGCCTTTAATCAGCATTTTGCTGAAGAGGGCGTCGCGTTGATCGCGCCTGTACCGGAACGCTGGTATTTGCGCCTGACGCCAGCGCGGACGTTGGTGACGCATCCGCTCTATCGGGTTCAGGGCGAATCTATGGCGGATTATCTGCCGCAGGGCGCAGATGCGCGGGCGTGGATGCGGTTACTCAATGAAACACAAATGTTATTTCATGCGGCAGCGGTTAATCGGCAGCGCGAAGCGGCGGGGCGTCCGTTAATTAACGGGATTTGGACATGGGGCACTGGGATATTACCGCAGATTATTGCGGATCAAATACCTGAGCAATTGATTGGTGAAGGGCCATTATTAGCAGGTTTAGCAACATTGACGGGCTGTAAGCTATCGCGCCTCGCTGAATGGCAAGCGGCCATTCCAACAACAGGAACGCACTGTATTGTCTGGAATCAGCATTGGCACGCATGGTTAGCACGCGATGTCATTGCTTGGGATCAAGCGACAATTGAATTTGAGGCACTGATTCAGCAATTATGGGACGCATTGCGTGCAGGACATTTAGCGACGGTTCATCTTGATCCTAATTGCGGATCGGTGTTTACAATAACGCGGCGTCAGACTTGGCGGGTTTGGCGTTCTCTCGCTCTCGGTTTCTGAATAAAATGTTAATCATCGCAAAAGGTTAAAACAAAATGTCAAAGCTCAATGTAGACCAAAAAAATATCTTTGATCTTTTATCTGATAAAAAAGCAGATTTTCTGATTCCCGATTATCAACGTCCTTACGCTTGGGACGAAGATCAATGTCAAACGCTTTGGGATGATATATTTTTGTTTTCATTTCCTGATAATGACTATGAATTGTTCGACGAAAACGAAGAATATTTTCTCGGTTCTATCGTCACATATAAAAATGCGCAGGGAAAATCGGAAGTAATTGATGGGCAGCAGCGTCTTACAACACTGATGCTGGTTTTACGCGCTTTTTATGATAAATTTGCTAACATGCAAGATAGAAACTCTATATTAACCCGTGATCGCATCGAAAAATGTATTTGGAAAACAGATACTTTTGGAACGGCAGACAAATCTACACTTAAAATTGATTCAGAAGTTGCAACAGATAGCGATAAAGAAGAATTTCTTGATTTGCTAAAAACAGGACAGGTAAAACCAGAAAGCAAAAGCCAGTACGTTAATAACTATCGGTTTTTTCAGAAAAAAATTGATGCGTTTTTACAAGAATTTGCAGGTTATTTTCCCTATTTACCTGCCAGAATACTAAACAATTGTATTCTTTTACCTATTGAAGCAGAGTCGCAAGACACAGCCCTTCGGATTTTCTCGACGCTCAATGATCGAGGTTTACCTTTGTCTGATGCAGATATATTTAAAGCGCAGTTTTATAAGTATTATGGTGGACTTAACAGGAAAGATGAGTTTATTTCAGATTGGAAAGAACTAGAAGAAATAACAAAATTAGTATTTCACCCGAATACCGGCACGCCAATGGACGAATTATTTACCCGTTATATGTATTTTCTTCGCGCTAAAAAAGGAAACAAAAATACGACTACGGAAGCTTTAAGAAAGTTTTATGAACAAGATAAATATAAACATCTAAAACAAGATGAAACGTTACCAGAACTAAAAGCATTGGCGCTATTTTGGAAAAGCATTAGCTGTCAAGATAAAGAGCGATTTTCTGATAATATACTTAAAAAGCTTTTCGTTTTAAATTATGCACCAAACGGTATGTGGCAACATATAACATCAGTCTATTTTTTGCAAAACAGAATGGAAGATGGTTTGTTAAAAGAAGAAAAATTTAGAGATTTTCTAAACAAGATCACTGCTTTTATTTTTACGTATGCAATTACGAATTCGGGAGTAAACGCTTTAAGAACACCTATATATGATGAAATGATTAACATTGTTAATGGAGTTGATGTAACCTTTTCTAAGTATAAATTTGTTGAGAATCAAGCACGTTCTTTTTTTGAGAACTATAAGTTTACAAATCAAAGGAACATCACGCGATCTATGATTACTTGGTATGCGTATACATTTTCAGATCAGCAACTTCTTGATATTAAGGAAGTTTTTCATATAGAACATATTTACTCGAAAAAACGTCAAGAAATGGAATGTGGCTTAAAAAATACGAGCAATCTCGAATTGTTAGGTAACAAAATCTTGCTTGAAGAAAGCATTAACATTAAAGCATCAGATTATCATTTTGAAGATAAAAAGAAAATTTATGGTGGTGCGCAACGTCGCGGAAAAAATAAAGAGCCTAGCAAAATTGCTGAAATCTCTCAAATCATTGACTACAAAGAATTTTCCGAACAAAATATAGTTGAGCGAAACAAGGCTATATTGGATAAATTTTTTGATTTTTTACGCGACGAAGATTTATTATCTTAAGTAAGTGCTTGAATGAAAATGTTGAGTTGTGCGCCATTTAGATTAGATTATTTAACGTCAATCTTATATCTGGCACGCAATCAACCTACGCGGTTATATAAAAAAGAGGCATAATGAACGCATCTGATGATTTGCTAAACGAAGTCGGTACAAAAAAATTCTCAACCGTTTTAGCCGATCCACCGTGGCAGTTTCAAAATCGAACCGGAAAGATGGCACCCGAGCACAAGCGTCTTTCGCGTTATCCAACGCTGTCTTTACAAGAAATAAAAGACTTGCCTGTTCAGTCGATAGTCACGGATACCGCTCATCTCTATTTATGGGTTCCAAATGCGTTACTTCCAGAAGGCTTAGAAGTCATGAAAAACTGGGGCTTTATTTATAAAACCAATTTAATTTGGTACAAAATAAGAAAAGATGGCGGCCCAGATCGACGCGGCGTTGGATTTTATTTTAGAAATGTTACTGAAGTGATTTTATTTGGAGTGCGTGGAAAAAACGCTAGAACCTTGCAACCCGGTCGAAGCCAAGAAAATATTATTTCGACACAAAAAAGAGAACACAGCCGCAAACCAGACGAGCAATACAACCTTATCGAAGCGTGCAGTCCTGGCCCCTTTATTGAGTTATTTGCACGCGGCTCACGTAAAGGTTGGTTTGGGTGGGGAAATCAAGCAGACGCCTATACCCCAGATTGGAATACATATTCTAATCACTCTCAATCAAATTTTGTTTTATTTGAATAGCATATTGCTTGTTCATATCATTCAGTTACTGCTCGACTATGCCATATGTATCAAGCTAAACTCAGCGCATTCAAAAACATAGAAAACCTAGCTGGCAAAGCATGGGAACACGCAGTTGCGATTGATGTCCTCGCTACTACAGACATCAAAGACTGCTCGCTTGAATGCTTTCATTATCAACAACTGCTTGAACTGTTTTTTAAGCACATCCTTGAAACCAAAAGCCGCTTCGGTGCCTATAGCAAAACGCATAAACTGCAACGCCTCCTTGAAGAAGTCATTGCCAACACAGCTTTTCGCACAGATAAAACTCAATATCTGATGCCCTTGCAAGTTATCACCGTCTGTGCTGAAGAATATCGTTATAATTTTTTAATTGATTGTGACGGTTACAAACAAAGTGTTGTAATTTGCAATCAACTGCTTGATGAACTGATAACCTTTGAACGCGACACTTTATCTCAATTCGATTAGACTGCAATACTGACTACATATCGAGCATCAAATTAAACTTACTGAAAACTGGTTTGTATCTATGAAAAAAACTTTCCCCTGCGGGCATACAGGTAAAGGACAATACTGCCACCGCTGTAAACAGGAACAAACACGCACAGAACAAATTTGCGCAACCCAGCAAAACCACAAAGACTGGCATAAACTGTTTGAATTAGATGCAATCGACCTTCGCCCGCTGAACTCAAAAAACCTAGTCGAAAAAGCACGAAAAATCATCGCCGATATTCATGCTGGCGGCTCCTATACTATTTATAAAGGTAAACGCATGAATTATGATCGGCACGTTATTTCGGTGCCACTTAACCGCGACTGGCGATTGATTTTTCAAGATACGCAAGATGGCATTCGCTGTTATCAACTCTTGTCACACGAACAATATAACGTCAAAAAACCTGGCTCATCTCAGCTTCATTCGCATTTCAATACCTAGTTACGCGATTTTCTGATGACGAAGCATTAGCTGTTCCGTCCCGTGGGATTATATTCCGAAAAGGAGCTATCCTTTGTTCCAAGCCCGCGAGGCACTGCGCACACTCAGTGATGAGCTGAAGACGACCAAGCGGCAACTGCTGACGACACCATCCGCGACCTGACGGGACATCTAATCATGAATCTGAACCTACATCGCAACGCCCGCACCACGCCCGCGATTCGTCAGGAGCTACGCGAGTCCACGAAGTCAGAGCGCGAAC
>NZ_FNOW01000035.1 GCF_900107145.1 Allochromatium warmingii
CGGACACATCGCGCCGATTCAAGCACTCAAGGACTGGCAACAACAATGCCCCGAACGCTTCAAAAAGCGTGTCTATAATCTCGCGGGACTTGACACCTACCGCACTACAACCGACCCCGAATCCGTCCACGCCCGCAGACTTGGCCGGTACATATCCTCAACGATTGCGGCAGGATGCGCAAACACGCCGGGTGATACCGCCCGCACGCGATACGCTAATTGAAATTGCGTTGGATCACTGGCAGTACGATCCAGCGCGGCAATAAAGCGATCAGCGCGAAATTCGCTATGCTTGGCCTCATTTTGTAAACCCAGCCAGTCAATTCCGGCTATTTCACCAGACCGCAGTAAATGCGGATTGTCGATTTCTAATCCTGCCGGAAGTGGATCATCAACAATTAAGCGTGCCGGTCGCTGTTCACTGGCAGTGATTGTCAGCACCGCAATCAAGCGTGCGCCTTGTTCAACTTCAGCTAACGCCACGCGCCGCCCATCGAGATCATAATAAGCGCGTTCAATCCAATAGCCCTGACCGCCCGCCGCTTCTGGCTCGCGTGGTACGCCGGTCGTCGTGACCACAACTTCAACCGGATTTTCATCGCGATTGACGAGCGATAGCGGCTGCGCGGCTAGTTGCGCATCGTCTATATGCCGCTGGAACAGGCCGAGATGCGCCACACCATCGACGCTCAAACTCGGCTGGGCGCTCGACTCCATCAGCGCCCGCGCCGCGAGCAGCAACCATGCCTGTTCTTGGGTGCTGGTGTAGGACTCGCCGACCCACAGCGCCTGAAGCCGCTGGGCGAGTGCCGGTAGATTGACCGCCGCCGCGTCGCTCTCAGCGGCCAGCGTCAGCAATCCCGCGCCATCGCGGAGCACGGAGCCGTAATCGACGCGCCAGCGCCGATCTTCTCGACTCTGCATCAACATATCGAGCGCATTGCGGAATAGCTCTTCAGCGCGTGGGCGGTCGCCGTGCAGCGCCAATGCTGCCGCCAACTGTGCCCGCGCTAAGGGCGTCGCGAAGGCATCGCGCTTGGTGTCGGCGTAATAGCGCAGATCGCCAATCGCGGCCCGACCGTTCCGCGCCAGCACATAAAGTGCATAGGCGATGTCCTCGCCGCCCGAGGTGAAATCTGCGGCATAGCTCAGGTGGTTGCGCAGATTGTCGAGCGCCAAGCGCAGCGGCACATCAGGTACGCTGTAGCCGCTTGCGCGAGCGCGGGTGAGAAAATCGCTGACATAGGCGTCAAGCCAGGCATCGCCGCCGCCGTCGTTGCTCCAAAGGCCAAAACTGCCGCTGCTATCTTGCTTGGCTAATAGCTCGCTAATCGCGGTGCGTACACGCGCATCTACGCCACCATCACCGGCTAATCCGGCGGTCTGCGCTACCGTGTTGAAATAGAGCAGCGGTAGGGCGCGGCTGGTCAACTGTTCGGCACAGCCGTAGGGATAGCGGTCGAGTGCTTGCAACAATCCGGCGACATCCAGCCGCCCCGCGCCACCGCTGGAGACCAGCAGCGATCCGGTGCCGGGCACGCGGTCGGCGAGTCGGTCAGCGTCGAGCCGGAGTTCAGCGCCCGGCGCGAGCGTGATGAACGCGGTGCGACTGGTGCGCGGGGCGTTCGAGCGCACCGGCACGCGCAGGGTTTTGCGCAGTGTCTGACCCGCTGGTGTCAATAGATCGACATGCAACTGACCATCGCCGACCGTTGTCGCCGCGAGTTCAACCTGCGTCTGGCCGCGCTCACCGACAGCCAGCGTCATCTGCGCTTGCGCCGTTTCGGGTGCGACCTGCACCGGCTCGCCGTCAGCCGTGACCGCTAATTCGATCTCACCGCCCGGCCCTTCGACTGCATTCAGCCCCAGCAACAGCCGCGAGCGGTCGCCCGGAGCGAGAAAACGCGGCAGGGTCGGGGTGACGACAAGCGGATCGCGCACGACTAGATCGCGCACCGCATGGCCCACGCCCTCGGTGCTCCACGCCATCGCCATCACGCGCACCGTGCCATTAAAATCCGGAAGCTCAACGGCAACATTGGCACGTCCCTGCGCATCAAGCTGGATAATCCCCGAATGATAGGCCAGCAGTGCTTCGGTCGGCGGCGGGCCTTCGAGATTGAGGCCCATGCTGTCACCGCCAGTGCGCACGATTCCGGGCACACCCTGCATCCGGTCGATCAGCCGTCCATAGAGATCGCGGATGTCGAGGCCGAGTCGCCGTTGCGCAAAATACCAGTCATCGGGCGCGGGCGGCTGATAGCGCGTGAGGTTCAAAATCCCCAGATCGACCGCCGAGACCGTGACCGATACCGGCTGACCGGCTTTGACCCCCGTGACCTGTACCGGAATGTTAATGGTCTGACGCGGGCGTACTGGGCCGCTGAGTTGCGGTGTGTCGGGAAGCGAGAGTGACAGCTTGCGTGCGCCCGGATCAACGCCCGCCCACGTCAAGCCGAGCGCCCGCCCCGGCATTCGCCCGGCGTCCAGATCCATCGGGCGATAGAGCACGGCGGTGACATAAGCGCCCGGCCCCCATTCTGGCGTCACCGGCAGTTCAACCGTTGTCCCCGCTTCGGGGACGGTAACGGCTTTCATCGTAATCAGCCGATCATCGACCACCATCAGCAGCGCCAGCCCAGCAAAACGCGGTTCAAGCCGCACGCGCACCTTGTCACCGACGCGATAACTGGGCTGATCGAGCGAGAGTTTGAGCAGATCGGGCGTGTCTTGGGTTTTGGGCTGGACATACCAACCGGCCTCAAATTCGACATCGACCGGCAGTACGCTACGCTCGTCGCTGCTCAGGGTCAGCCGATAGCGGCCCCAGTCAACCGCCGCTGCGATCCGTCCGGCATCGAGCGCGGTCAGATCGAGCGTGCCATCGGCAACGCGCTCGGTCGTGGTGATGGGTTCATAGTTCCAGCTACCATCGGCGGCGTACCATTGAAAACTGGTTTTGAGCCGCGCCAATGTCCAGCGCACTCCGGATAGTGCCTGACGCTGACCACTGGCATCGAGCGCCAGCGCCTCAAATTGCGCCATGCTCCCTTCCGCAACCGCTCCCTCGAACAGCGGTTTGAGACCGATGCGCGGCTGTTGCGATGCCAGTGGCCGTTTTAACTGACGCTCGACCGGACGCCCGCCGTCTTCAAGCACGCGCACCTGAATCTCGGCCTCAAGTAGCTTGGTCGTCGGTGGCAACGCGGGCAGATCGAGCGCAACCTCAGCGCGTCCGCTGGCATCGGTGCGCCCAGAGGCAAGTGCGGCACCGAATGGCGCTAACTCCTCGCTGGCCAGCCCGAAGTGATAGCCCGGAAAAGCGGCAAGCGTCGCGGTCGGCTGTAGCTGAATCTCACCTTCCAGCGCCAAGCCGCTCGCGGGTGCGCCATAGAGAAACTGCGCCTGAAGCTGAAGCGTCGGCGATGCGGCGGGATCGAGCGGCGCATCCGGTGCATCCAGTTCAAAGGTCAAACGCTCGGGGAGAAAATCTTCGACCAAAAATGCCAGTTCAGCCAGCGCCGGGCCGCTGGGATCGGCATGGATCGCCGCTCGCCAAGTGCCACGCGGCGCGGTTTTGGTCAGCGACACGTCGGCAGCATGACCGCCCTGCCCCTGATCCTGCGTCAGGGTGCGCAGAAACTCGACGCCATCGGGACGTTTGATTATGAACGTGAGCGGCAGATCGGTTACAGCGCGTGCCTGCGCATCGCGCACCAGTGCTGTCAGATGCACCGTCTCGCCCGGACGATAGGCGCCGCGCTCGCTGACCAAATAAACATCTAATGGCTTAGGCGACGGGCGACCAGTGACACCGCGATCACTGAGATCAAAGGGCGCTTGGGTCAGATCGAGAAAGGCATAATCGCCAGCATCCGTTTCTGCGACTAACAGCGCCGGCGCGTTGCCGCCGCTGCCGCGTAGCAGACCGGGATCAAAGTGTGCATAGCCGGTTTTATCGGTCGTCGCCTGCCCGAGAATTTCGTTATTGACGGCGACTAAGCGCACCGCGACCCGTCCCACCGGCTTGGCAGTGGCCAGCGAGCGCACCAGCGCGTGTAGCCCATCATTGCCAGCAAGGGTCGTCAGTCCCAAATCGGACACAATGAACCACTGGGTCGCTAAGGTATTGTCCTCATCCGCCGCATTGCGCGGGCGGGCCGTCAGCGCATAAATTCCGGGCTTGAGTTCCGCCACCAGCGCCCCGACCGGAATCGCGGTGGTCACGTCACGGTTGAGTTCCGATTTGACTGCAATCGTGCCTTTCCACACCGATTCGCCGGTTTTTTCGGCAATGCGCTCGCGATTCCAGCTATCGAGGGTTTGCTCTAACAAGCCGCTCTCAATCACCCGCGTCAAGACGCGATCTCCGAGCCGATGCACCTCGGCTTCTAGCAGATCGGTGTTGACCGAAACTACCGGAATCGCCGCCTCGCCGCCTTTCGGCAGCACATAGGCACGCCCAAAAAAGCGCACCAGCGGTGAGCGATCCCGGACATAGATCTCCAGCTCTGACCCCTTGCTTAGGGTTTCGCCATCGGCGGCGGGCAATCCAGCTCGCACCAGCACCTGATAGCGTTCGCCGTGACGCACACCGTCGATACAGAGTTGTTTCGATTCCGCCTCAATTGGCAGATCGGTACGTGCGCCGACGCGCACAAAATCGGTCAGATGCGGATGACGCAGATCGAGCGGATCGCTGAACTCGATGCAAATGCGCGGACTGGCGGCATCGGATTCGACCGTGTGCCCAGTGATGCGAAACCCATGCTCGGCGACCTGCTGATCTAACAACTGGCGCAATTCTGGTGATTCGACCAGCGCGAGCGCGGCGCGATTAGCCTGAATCGCCGCCCGCCAGTCTTCGCGTTGGGCGAGCGTCCGCGCCAACAGCGCCAGCGTGGCGGCACGGTCATTTCGATTGCGGCTGTGCGCATAGGCGGTGATCGCGGCTGCCGTCGCCTGCTGCCGATGCCGCTGGCGCTCATCCCAGTGCTCACTGGTGATCCCAGCCGTCAGCGCGGATTCAGCCAAGGCCGTCCAGAGTCCGCGATCATCGGGCGCAAAACGCAGAGCGTGCGCGTACAGCGTCGCGGCCTGTGCAGGTTGATTGGCAGTCAGCGCCGAGCGTGCCTGCGCGGTCAGGGTCGCTAACTTGGCATTCGGCAGCGGCGCTGTGGTGAGCGTGGTGACGAGGCGCTGTGCGGCACTCAGTTCACGCGGCGGCAAAAACGCCAGCGGCGGTGGGCGCGTGGGCGTTGCTGGAGTTGCCGGGCGATCTGTGTCTGTGACGGGCGCGGTGACGATTTGACCGGAAATCGCACCGGCAAAGGGTCGGGCATCGGCATAGCTTTCTTTGAGAAAACACCATTGCGCCTTGCTGTTATAGGTAAAGGCTTGGCAGCGGCGGTCATTGACACAGGCGTTTTGACAGTCATCGAGCGAGACCGATTTGAGCGTCGCATAATCGCGCCCGAAATAGTCGATTCCGGGCGTGAGTTCAAGCGACCGTTCAGCGGTCGCGGCCGCTGCAAGCGGCCCGATGCCGAACAGGAAACCGAGCAACAGCAACAGTCGAACACTAACGGAAACCGGCGCGGGAGTGAGCATGGCAGCGATCCCTGTGGATGATGGAACGCATGTCGGACAT
Organism: Allochromatium warmingii; assembly: GCF_900107145.1. GTDB lineage: Bacteria > Pseudomonadota > Gammaproteobacteria > Chromatiales > Chromatiaceae > Thermochromatium > Thermochromatium warmingii. The sequence continues at coordinate 5,651 of NZ_FNOW01000035.1, forward strand.
GGCCGACGCATGAGGTGCAGTTTAGCGCGATTGCTGGCTGCTGCATGGTGACATCATTAGAAGTAGAGTACGCACTGCGTACCCGACTGATCTATAGCGATCATCAATCGCCATCTTCGTATCAATCGATTTTACGGCGCAATCCGCACCGTCTACACTGACCCTTAACCACAACCTGCCGTTTATTGCTTAATCGGAGCTGTTAACTGATCGCTAATTTTTGCCCAAACGTGTTGACAGATGCTCAGGATGAGCATCTTGAGACCGCTAACAGCGGTTTAACGACGAGCTGATAGAGGACATTGCAAGTGGCCAGGCTTCGGTTTGGCGCTTTACCGCACGGGGATGAAACCTCTGGAGAGCTTGATCGATTGAGGGAATCCGGCGCCACTGAGCGTCACGGGCTTGAGTTGGGCGGTTCGCCGCGTCAACCAAGTGCAGATAAATCCATTGAGCAAGTTCGCTCAAGTTAAATGGAGCAGATCGCCGCCATGCCCAACAAAACCAAAGCCAAGCCCATGCCTATCGACATCGGCATTTCAGACGCCAACCGCGCCGCCATTGCGGAAGGACTGTCGCGCCTGCTGGCCGACAGCTACACCCTGTATCTCAAAACACACAATTATCATTGGAACGTCACCGGGCCGATGTTCAACACCCTGCATCTGATGTTCGAGACGCAGTACAACGAACTCGCGCTGGCAGTGGATTTGATCGCCGAGCGTATCCGCGCCCTCGGCCATCCTGCGCCCGGCTCTTATAAAGCCTATGCCGCGCTGACCGGCATTCCCGAAGAAGATGATGCGCCCGATGCTGAAGAAATGATCCGGCGCTTGGTTGCTGGACAGGAAACCGTCGTGCGCACAGCGCGTTCCATCTTTCCGGCTGTCGATGCCGCGCAGGATGAGCCGAGCGCCGATCTGCTGACCCAGCGGATGCAGATTCACGAAAAGAACGCCTGGATGTTGCGCAGTTTGCTTGGTTCCTGAGCATTCGCGCCTGCGCCGCTGTGCCGCTTCAATGCTGCACGCGGCGCACCGCTCGCCTCACACGGATACCGATGGGCGCGAGAACGCTTGAGTTAAATAATCGACTATTCAGTGCGCATTTTTTTAAGCTTAAGATTGACATTCATCTTTGCACGCACGGATTCTAGGGTATAATCGCCGCCCAACACGAACACACAGCACACGCGCTGCACCGCTGACCGACTGACAGTCGTTGAGTTTTTTCTCTATGCTTTGCACCGACGCATATTTATTGACTCAACCGACTCATCCCAAATCAATGATCCTGTTATAACCCAGCTTGATCCCCACCGCGATTGCCATGAATGGCTTGCCTGCTTGATTCGCACGACACCCGTGTTATTCCAATCACGCTATCACGTCACGAACCGACTACTCAGACTGAGTGGCATCGGTCTATTGCCGTGCGTCTGGAATCTATTAAGCACAAGCCGCGTCAAGCGTACTCGCGGTCGATCATTCCGGCAATTTCTAACAGTGATACCAGCAGCGTATGTCTGTAGCGTGTGACAAATTCCGCTCCAACGCGAGTGGTCATGAGGCTGTCTTCAGAGTGAAGGCAGATCATTTAATACCAACCCTGGTTGGTGCGTTTTTATCGATGAGGTTGTTATGGCAGGCGAATTGATTTCTGGAACCGTTAAATGGTTCAACGATGAAAAAGGCTATGGTTTCATCGAGCGCGAAGGCGGCAAGGATGTATTTGTGCATTACAGCGCGATCAATGGCGCTGGGCGCAAGACCCTGGCCGAAGGTCAGCGCGTTACGATGGAAGTCACGCAAGGCCCAAAAGGGCCGCAGGCTGAAAACGTGACGCCCAATTAAGGCGCCGCCAGACCTGATCTAGCCGAGTCGCCTTGCCCGAGGCGGCTCGGTTTTGTGCTGTGCTGTACGCGCCTGATCTCGCGCAACGCTATAATGCGCTGAAGCAGTGTGGAGACGACGCACATGGGACAGGCTACCCGCCACGGGCATTTAACATTTACCGATCATATCGAACGCCTGCTCCGCGAAGGTGGACTGTGGGCGTTTTTGGGTGTGTCGATTTATTTAGCCCTCTCGCTGATTAGCTATTCGCCGAATGATCCAGGCTGGTCGTATATCGGCAATGATCTGGATATTATCAACGCGGGCGGACGTACCGGTGCCTGGTTTGCCGATGCCGCGCTCTATCTCTGTGGCTATTTAGCCTATCTCTTGCCATTTATGATTGCTTGGAGCGCCTGGCTGTTATTTCGCGGGCGTGTGGATGATATAGAAACGAAAACTTGGCTATTCTCGCTGCGCTGGGTTGGGTTTTTTATTACGCTGGCCGCTGGCTGTGGCTTTGCAGCGGTGAATATTCAGGTGACCAGCGATTATTTACCCAATGGCGCAGGTGGCGGCTTGGGATTATTAGTCAGTGGACGGATGCGCGAAAATTTTGGATTTATGGGCGCAAATCTGCTGTTTTTGGGGACGCTGATTATTAGTTTGACGCTCTTTTTTAATCTCTCATGGCTAAAAGTGATTGATCTAATCGGCGCATTGACGCTCAACAGTTATAACCTGATCGAGCGCCTCAGTCAGGGCGGCCGGCGTTCACCATCAACAGAGCGCAAAAAAGCGCGTGGCTGGTTTGGTCAACGGCAGCGATTTGATTTGCCGCATGAGTTGCAGTTAATCGATCCGAATGCCGCGTTATCGCTGTTAAAAACCATGCCAGAGCGCATGAATCGTGTGCGGCGACCGCCTACGCAATTACCGCCCGAAGTGCAAGCCCTGCTGACCGATCCTGATGCGCGGCCGTCGGCGGTGGTGCAAAAAACGGCTCCGGCAGCCGTGAGCGTCGCCGAACCGCCTCCGCCCAAACCAAAGGCCAAAGCGAAACCAAAACCAACGGCGGAACCGAAACCGGAGCCAGCGCCCGCGCCACCTGCCGCACCGCGAGCGGCTCCGGCGGCACCTGTGCGGCGCGATCCCAGTCCCAACCGCCCCAAAACGCCGCCACCTGCGCCCGCCCCAACGCCGCCAGCGGAACCAGAAACCAAGCGCACACCGGAAATCAAGCGGCGTTTATTAGCGACATTTGCCCGTTTTAGCAGTGGCAGCGCCGAGGCGAAACCAGTCACCACGCAGCCGCCGTTGACGCTGCTCGATGCGCCGCGCCCGACTGGACAGGCCGCTTCTGAAGAACAAATTGAGCATATTTCGCAGCAACTTGAAGCCAAATTAGCGCATTTTGGCGTACAGGCGCAGGTGGTTGATGTGTATCCGGGCCCGGTAGTGACGCTGTTTGAGCTGCAACTGGCTCCGGGCGTCAAGGCCAGCAAAATCACTGGTTTAGCGCAAGATTTGGCGCGAGCACTGCGCGTGGTCAGTGTGCGCGTGGTGGAAATTATTCCGGGCAAATCAGTCGTTGGGATCGAAATTCCCAACCCTGAGCGCCAAACCGTGTTATTGCGCACGATCTTTGATTCGCCCTCATATCGGGATGCCAGCTCGCCGCTCACGATCGGATTGGGCACGAATATTTCCGGTTTACCGGTGGTCGCGGATTTGGCGCGGATGCACCATGCGTTGATTGCGGGCACGGCTGATTCCGGCCAGACGGTCGCTATTCACGCGATGATTCTGAGCCTGTTGTATAAATCTGACCCTGAAGCGGTGCGTTTGATTTTGATTGATGCGCCGCCGTTTCAGCTTAGCGGTTATGCGGGGCTGCCGCATCTGCTCGCTCCGGTGATCGCCGATCCAGATACGGCGCTGCAAACGCTACAGTGGTGCGCCAATGAGATGGAGCGGCGGGCACGGCTGATGTCGAAACTCGGTGTGCGCACGATGAGCAGCTATAACCAGCAGCTTGCTGAGGATGCTGACGCGGATCGGGATGCGCCGCCGCTGCAACCCTTGCCGTATATCGTCGTGGTCATCAACGAATTGGCGGCACTGATGCAGGATGCGCCGCAACAGCTCGAAGAATTGTTCACACGTTTTGCGCAAAAAGGCCGTGCTTGCGGCGTTCATCTACTGGTTGCGACCCAATATCCGTCAACCGATGTGTTGACGGAAACGATCAAAGCGGCGCTGCCGACCCGCTTAGCGTTTCAAGTGGCCTCGCGCTTGGATTCGCGCACCATCTTGGATCAACTGGGCGCGGAACAGCTACTCGGGCAGGGTGACATGCTGTATCTACCGCCCGGCGGCAATATTCCGCATCGTGTGCATGGTGCGCTGGTCGATGCGCCGGATATTGCGCGGGTGGTGGCGTTTTTCAAAACACAATACGGTGCGCCGGACTTCGCGTCGGCGACCCGCGATCCGGCACCTGCTGCACCGTCGAATCGTGAATCTACGCCACCGAGCGGCCACATGACCGATCTTGATCCCTTTTTTGATGAGGCGGTGCGGTTTGTGGTGATGCAGCAACGCGCATCTAATGCTGCGCTCCAGCGCCAGTTTCAGATCAGCCAACAGCGTGCAGCGCGACTGATGAGCGAAATGGAGCGCCTCGGTATTGTTGGCCCGACTGAAAATAATGGTGAACGCGCAGTGTTTGCCCCGCCGCCGCGCAAGCGTGATTAAATCATGCGCTTACATTCATTCCAGCGTTAGGTATTCTATTCATGTTTTCTCGATGCGTTCTCTCTCGCACTGCTGCACCGTCTGCCGGTGCGCATGTAGCATGGCTATTATTAGTTTTATTAGTATGCAGCGCAACGCAACCAACGCTTGCGGCTGAAGGGGCGCAACGGGTTGATGATTATCTGAAGTATTTAAATAGTCTTCAGGCTGATTTTGAGCAATTCACTTTTAATGCTGAACGCACGCACATGGCGCAAGCGCGTGGCACCTTATATTTACAGCGTCCGGGGCGGTTTCGCTGGGAATATGCTGATCCAGATAAACAGATCATCATTGCTGATGGCAGTCGGGTTTATGTGCATGATGTTGAATTACAGCAGGTTTCCCATCAAAGCCAAGCCCGCGCCCTACGCGGCACACCGGCATTATTACTCTCGAATGCGGAACCAATTGAACAGCATTTTGAAGCGCGTTCGATTGAAAGCAGCGATGGGCGCGATTGGGTAGAATTGATCCCGAAGGATAAAGAAACAGATGTGGTGCGGATTGAACTTGGATTCAATCAAGACACACTCGACAGCCTGATTATGGAAGATAGCTTTGGGCAGGAAACGCGGCTGAATTTCACCGGCACCCAGCGTAATGTATCACTCAAGCCGGAGTTATTCAAAATTGACCAAAGCGCAGTCGATGATTTTCTATCTTATGATTGAAGATTGTATGATTTGAACCGCACCGGCGCCAAGCACGCAAAGTCTTTTAAGTATTTTTAAAAAATCTTTGTGTTCTTTGCGCCTGCGCGGTTTAAAAAACTACAAACTCAAACTCAACTACTTCTCGCGTGGATATGGCCACGCCATCACACCGCCTTCCATGACTTTCACATTGCGCCAGCCATAGGCTTGCAGAATCGCCGCTGATTCATAACCGCGCAGTGAAATCTTGCAGTACAAAATAATCTCGCGCTCTTTATCTGCTGGCAGTTCATTCAACCGTCCGCGCAGTGCGCCCTGCGGAATCAGGGTTTCACCAATGCCTAAACGCAAGTCTTCAAATTCTTGCGGAGTGCGGGTGTCAATAATAAAACAGTCCGCGCCTGAATCAACACGCTGCTTGACTTCAGCAACCGAAATCCCCTGCATTAAACCGCGCAGTTTATTTTCTAACACATGCGCGGACACAATGACATGATCGAGCGCCAGCGAATACGGCGGCGCATAGGGTAAATCGGCATTGCCGAGATCTTCAATCGTCAAGCGCCCACGAATCGCCATCGCGACCGTTGCCACGCGCTTGCTGACTTCACCCGGGCCGATACATTGAAAACCGAGCACGCGCCCAGTTGCCCGTTCCGCAACCATCAAGCTAATCAATAGCTTGCCTTGCATATACCCCGGAATATCCAATCCCGAAACGGTCGCCGTTTCAATATCATAGCCGAGTGCTCGTGCTTGTCGCGCACTCAGGCCGGTAATGCCGACGGTGTAATCAAAGATCTTGCAAATGCCGGTGTGCGTTACGCCGGGGAAGGTCGCGGTTTCGGGCTGAATTAAATTCTGTCCGATAACGCGCCCTTGTAAATTAGCAATATCGCCATAGGGCGCACGCACTTTGCGTCCGGTAATCAATGAGGTGCATTCGACACAATCGCCGGCCGCATAAATATCGGGATCGGAGGTGCGCATATAGGCATCGACCGCAATGCCGCCCTGCTCGCCGATGGTTAATCCCGCTGCCTGTGCCAGACCAATATTTGGACGCACGCCAACTGCGACTACGGCTAATTCACAGGGTAATTCGGTGCCATTATCTAGCTTAACCGCGCTTAAACGCCCGTGCTCGCCTAAAAATGCGGCGACACCATTGCCGGTAATAATATCCGCGCCATTAGCGCGAATATGATTGGCGACTAAATGCGCGATCTCGGGATCTAAAAACGGCAGAATCGAATCGGTTTTTTCAATTACTGTGGTTTGAATACCCGCAAGATGCAGCGCCTCGCAGACTTCAAAACCAATTAAACCACCGCCAACCACAACGGCGCGACGCACCTGATTTTGATCGCGAATCGCCCGCAGCGCATCGGCATCGCCGAGTGAATGCAGGGTGTGAATACCCGCTAAATCCGTGCCCGGCACCTGCGGAAATAACGGGGTCGCGCCGGTCGCAATCACCAGCCGATCATAGGGCACGAGGCGCTCGTCACCACTGGCCAAATGCCGACAGGTCACGGTTTTGGCGGTGCGATCAATGGCAACTGCTTCGGTGAGCACCAGCGCGTCAATGCGCTTGGCTTTCTCGAAAAAATTCGGATCGCGCACAATGCCGGCCGGCGTACAAATAAGCTGGTTGCGATCATCGAACACGCCGCCGATGTAATAGGGATAGCCGCAGGAGGCCATCGATAGATCGGGATCTTTTTGAATTAACGTGATCGATGCGTGTTCGTCGAGACGCCGCGCCCGCGCTGCCGCTTTTGGGCCAGCCGCCGAGCCACCGATGACAACAATTTTGAGCGGGGATGATGACATAGCAGAATCCTGAAGCATGATCGAATAAGATGTCGGGCGGTCGCGCACGGATCGCGCCGTCTGACATCCGGTGTTGAGCCGGTGAGTGTGCCCGAAGTGTATGACGAACGATTTGAAGATTCGCAAATTCAGCGCCGATGGTTCCCGATGTATCGCCCGTCTTGTCTCCCCGCGCCTGCTGCTGACCTCACGACCCCGCCGTTGCATGGTGGACGCTTGCGCACCGCTGCCGCGCAGTTTGGGCGACCACTGGCCGATTGGCTCGATCTTTCAACCGGCATCAATCCACATGGCTGGCCGGTGCCACCGCTGCCGCCTGAAGTTTGGGCGCGATTGCCTGAGGCCGATGACGGGTTAGAGGCGGCAGCGGCAGCCTACTATGCTGCTGGCGGTGCGTTGCCGCTCGCTGGCTCACAGGCGGGGATTCAACTGCTGCCGACGCTACGCCCGCCCGGGTTGGTCGGCATTCCTGAGGTCGGCTATCGTGAACATGCGTATGCTTGGCATCGCGCCGGACATCGCGTCATCAGTTTGCCCGACGGCGATCCGGGCGCATGGCTCGACACGCAATCCGCAGCCGACCGGCTGGCGGCACTGATCGTCATCAATCCGAATAATCCCACTGGTCGCTGCTGGCCGCTGGCAACCCTGCTGGATTGGCACGCCCGTTTAGCCGCGCATGGCGGCTGGCTGATCGTCGATGAAGCCTTTATGGATGTGACGCCCGAGGCCAGTCTGCTGCCCTATTTGGATCGCCCCGGACTGGTGATTCTGCGCTCACTGGGCAAATTTTTCGGACTAGCTGGGGCGCGTGTCGGATTTTTATATGCTGAAGCGGCCTTGCGCGAATCGGCCGCGCACGCGCTCGGCCCCTGGAGCGTAAGTGGCCCGGCGCGTTGGGTGGCGCGGCTGGCACTGGCAGATCGCGCTTGGCAGCGGGCGCAGCGTCACGCATTGCCGCTTGCATCAGCGCGACTGGCGGCCCTGCTCAAACAAGCGGGCCTGACCCCAACCGGCGGCACGGCGCTGTTTCAATGGGTACAGACAGCGGATGCCGAACGCCTGCATCGGCAATTGTGTACACACGGAATCCTCACGCGCCTCTTTACCCAGCCATCCAGTTTGCGGTTTGGTCTGCCCGGAGCAGCGGCGACTTGGACACGCTTAGAACAAGCGTTGGCGACGCTGGTTTAGGCAGAATTTGGCTGAATGTGCATGACCTGTCCTGACTGGCTGACCGTTCCGGCAGCGCCCATCGCTGCCGAATGTGCGGCAGATGCGACACTGCGGCTAACACGCATCGGTCAACTCGGGGTGCTCGCTCATCCGTTGCTGGCTGAACGCTATCATCACGCGGCGCGAAGCGATATCCAACGCGGGCTGTCGGTGATCCGCAGCGAGCTTTTGGATCCAAGCTGTTGCTGTTGCACACCTGTTGCGCCACTCGACCGCCATCGGCTCGATGTTGCCTTAAGTCGCGGTCGCCATGCCGCTGAACGTGCCAAACTCGCCGGATGTCAGGTGCTGCTGTGTCGCGGTGTAGCCGATGACAGCGAACAGGCGATCTGGCCGTTTCATAGGTTCGATGTCGCCGTTTCACCGCATGTCGCGTATGTGCGACTCCAGCAACGCGCCCGCTTTGAAAGCGCCGCGCTCACCGGCGCGTTGATCGCAGGAGCGCAGATGGGGCTATACCTCGCACCACGCGGCCAGACAGCGTGGCAGGCGGCAGAACTCGCACAGGCGCTGCATGTTGGGGTCGGCGCTTGGTTAGTCTGTCGCGTGCAAAAAATGCCACATCCTTGCCCGCAATCAGGTGCGATATTCTGTGATGCAGGTGCCAGTTTTGGTGGCGGGACTCGGCGTAAAATACGCGACAGATGTGTGCGCTACCACGCCTTCAGCTTGAACGAACGCACCAACGTCAGCGGGACTTTTTTTAATTCACCGAGAGATTCGGACTATGACCACCGAAAACCGACGCTTGCTGATTGCGATTGACTCTGAAATCCGCGAAATCAATCGCGCCACGATCAATCCTGTTTTTAAAGAATTAAAGCTCAGAGATTTGACTGTTGTCTTAGAGATGGTAGCGAAAGCACGCGCCCTGTATTTACGCCTGCTGTATGATATTGCCCATGCCGCACAAAACGGTCAACCAAGTGCTGCTGATATTGAGCAGTTGACCGCAGCGCGGCATGTTTATGAAGAATTAGTCAAAGGCTCTCAGGCATTAGAAACGGCCATTGAGCGCGAATATTTGGATGTCACGAAATAACATTGTACCGACGGTCAGCCGCTAATAGCTGACCGCTGTTTTTTTATGCTTCATGCCGAATTGAACGCCCTATTCAATGCAATCGGAGGCGATTGATGCTGCACTGCTTCTCGACGCATCAGCCGAGCGTGATAGCCAAGCGATTCAATCTGCTGCTGATGGCTTGTGCGCTGATTATATTGAATATAAGTGCGATGAAAGCGGCGATAGCACAACCGCCGCTGGCGCGTGAGGTGCCGATTTTCGGGCCACAGCGACAACAGCCGGTGCGTCAAATCGTCATTCACACCACCGGCGGCCCAGATTGTCAGGCAGCGCGGAGTTTTCGCAGTGGTACATTAGATGGCATTGTGGAATATTTCCGCCGCAATCAAAAACGCATCAGTATTCATTACATTATCGGACGTACCGGTGAAATGGTGCGCATGGTGCCAGAATCACGGGTAGCGTTTCATGTACGCGGTCACAATGCCGATTCGATTGGCATTGAGCTAATCAATCATGGCGATGGCCGTGATCCATTCAGTGAGCCGCAAATTTCGGCTTTAATCACATTACTGCGCGATTTATTGGCGCGGTATCATTTGCAGCCGACAGCATTAAAAGCGCATTCGGAATTAGACCGCAGCGAAATGACCTGTGGTGCGCGGCGACTAAAACGCAAAGTTGATCCGGGTGCAGCATTTCCGTGGGCGCGGATTCGAGCGGCGTTGTTAATAAAGTAGCTTCCAGCTACCAGCGATCAGCCGCCAGCTTATAAGCTGGTCGCTGAAAGCTGGTAGCTAGTAACTGAAAGCTATAAAATCCCCCCACGATCCTCCGGTGCCGCCTGCGTCGATGTGCTTCACGCAGCGCGGTTAAACGGGAAGTTCGGTCACCTCAGTCTCTAGTCGCTTGCTTCTAGCATCTGAGCCATGCCGACGCTGCCCCCGCAACGGTAGACGAGTTAAGACGCGACACATGCGCCACTGTGAGCACCGCTCATGGGAAGGCGTCGCGTCGGGATGCTCTGTGCGTCCCGCTCGTAAGCCCGGAGACCGGCCTGGGGATCGGGAGCCGTGCCTGTGTCACAACGGGCCGCTCCACCCAACGGGGTCGCGTGGGGCGACAACCGTGCTCTATCCCGCCCGCTGTCTTGTGCGGCGCGGGGGCGTGCGTGTGACTCCCACGACACCCTTTTTCCAGTCGCGTCAGGCGGGTGTGCCTGATGTACCCTGTCCGGAGTCTCGAATCACTATGTCTCATTCTTGGAAGCTGGCCGCGCTCTGCGTGCCGCTCGCGCAATCCGTGCTCGCCGATCCGTCCGCGACGCAACTCGAACCCGTAGTCGTCACGGCTACCCGCACCAGCGAAGCGGCGCACACCGCGCTCGCCGCCGTCACCGTCATCGACCGCACTGAGATCGAACGCCGTCAAGCCCAATCCGTACCCGAACTGTTGCGCGGTCTATCGGGCGTCAGTGTCACTCGCAATGGCGGCCCCGGCCATCAAACCTCGGTGTTTTTGCGCGGCACTGAATCCGATCATCTCGTTGTCCTCGTGGACGGCGTGAAAATCGGTTCAGCGACTTCCGGCGGCACATCACTGGAGCATCTGCCCGTTGAGCAAATTGAGCGGATCGAAATCGTGCGTGGCCCGCGTTCGAGCCTCTACGGATCGGAAGCCATCGGCGGCGTGATCCAGATTTTCACGCGACGCGGCGGCGGGGACTGGTCGCCGCGCTTGACCCTGAGCGGCGGCAGTGAACACACCGCACAGATCGCGGCTGGCCTATCCGGCGGCGGTCAAAACGGCTGGTTCGATTTGGGCGCAAGTTTTGAGCGGTCACGCGGCATCGACGCCTGCGCGGGACGGGCGCTGCCGTTTGCCGGATGCGGCGTGGTGCAGCGCGACCGCGATGGCTACGATAACCTCGGCCTGACCCTGCGCGGCGGCTATCGCGTCAGCGAGCGGCTGGAACTCGAAGCCAATCTGTTACACACCGAAGGGCAACTTGACTTCGACGGCTCGGCCTTCGCTGGTAACAGCTCGCGCTCGGAGCAACAGATACTGGGCGCAAAAGCGATCCTCAAACCGCTTGAACCCTGGACGCTGACCCTGAGCGCCGGCCAAAGCTGGGATAATACTCGCGTGTTTTTTGACGATCCGAACACCGCCGGCGGCGAGCGATTTGTTTCACGCTTTGCTACCACCCGCGATAGCCTGTCGCTACAAAACGATTGGCGCATCACCGAACAGCAGTTGGCAACCGTCGGCGTCGATTATCGGGAAGATCGCGTCTCTGGCACCATTGATTACAGCCGCGATCAGCGCGACGCGCTCGGCGTGTTCGGTGAATATCAAGCGCAGGTCGGCGCGGTCGATCTCACGCTGAGTCTGCGTCACGATGATTATGCCGAACTCGGCGGGCATGGCACCGGCAATGTCGCGCTCGGCTATCTGTTCGACAGCGGGCTACAGGTCTCGCTGGCCTATGGCACTGCGTTCAAAGCGCCGAGTTTTAACGATCTGTATTATCCGAATTTCGGCAATCCCGATCTGCAACCGGAACGGGCGCAAAGCTGGGAAGTGGGGATCAATGGGGCGCTTCCGCTCGGCGCGGCGCTCGATGGCCGCTGGGAAATCAATCTCTATCAAACCGAGATTGATGATCTGATTGGGTATGATAATCAGACTTGGAGCGCCGCGAATATCCAACGGGCGCGGCTGCGCGGACTGGAAGCGAGCACCGAAGCGACCTATGGCGCTTGGCGTCTCAGCACCAATCTGACCCTATTGGATCCCGAAAATCGCTCCGCTGGCGCACTGTCCGGCAAGCGCCTGCCGCGTCGCGCTGAACAGAGCTTAGAAATCGACCTCGAACGCCAATTTGACCGCTGGAGCTTTGGCGGTACGCTGTTTGCCAACGGGCGACGTTATGACGATCTGGCTAACCGCGACCGACTCGGCGGCTATGCGCTGCTCGATCTGCGCACCGAATATCGCGTTACTGCCGATTGGCGCGTGCAAGTGCGGCTAGATAATGCGCTCGATACCGACTACCAAACTGCCTATCTCTATAACCAACTCGGACGTGCGCTCTATTTCACGCTCCGCTATCAGCCAGGAACTCACTAATTATGTTGCTCGATTGGCTCAATGCCCCCTGTCATGCTATCGACCACGCTACCGCTGCCGCTGCCCGCGCCCATCAAGATCAACTCACCAAACCGCGTGGTTCACTCGGTCGGCTGGAAGAGATGGCGATTCGCTTGGCCGGAATGCAGGGCACGGCGACGCCCAGCCCCGATCCGGTACGCATTTTGCAATTTGTGTCCGATCACGGCGTCGCTGCTGAGGGCGTGTCCTGTTTTCCGCGTGAAGTCACGGTGCAAATGCTCCACAACATCGCCCAAGGCGGCGCGGCCGTCTCAGTGATGGCTAAGGCGATTGACGCCGTGATGGAGATTTTTGATCTGGGCATCGCGGTCGATCCGGGCCCGGTGGTCGGCGTGCGCTCGGAACGCCTCGGCGCGGGAACGGGCAATATCGCTCACGAAGCGGCGATGACCGAGGAACAGCTTGCCGCTGCGCTCACGATTGGCCGCACGGCGGTCGAACGCGCTGTAGCAGAGGGTGCGCGGCTGCTGATTTGCGGTGAAATGGGCATCGGCAACACCACACCGGCGACGGCGCTGGCCTGTGCGCTGCTGGATCTGGAACCGACGCTCTTGACCGGCCCAGGCACGGGACTGGATGCGCCCGGCATTGCTCACAAAGCGCAGGTGATTGCCAGCGCGTTGCAGCGCCATGTCGAAGCCACATCCACGCCGCTGGAATTATTACGGCGGCTCGGTGGGTTTGACATCGCCGCGAGTGCCGGGGCCTTCATCCGTGCCGCGCAACTGGGATTACCGATTTTGGTTGACGGCTTCATCATCAGCGCCGCTGCACTGGTTGCGGTGCGGATTCAACCCAACGTGCGCGACTGGATGCTATTTGCGCATGGTTCCGCCGAGCCTGGGCATCGGCACATGATGGCCGCGCTCAATGCCGATCCGTATTTGCATCTTCAGATGCGCTTAGGTGAGGCCACCGGCGGCGCAACGCTGGTGCCGCTGTTGCGCTTGGCGTGTGTGGTGCATCAGCAGATGGCGACTTTTGAGACGGCGGGGGTGAGTTCGGCAGCGGGTTAGTGAGCTTATCGCTTGCAGCAGGTCACGAAGCTGATGCTTTGTGACCTGAAGTAATAGGACTAAAAACCGTCACTAGTTAAGGCGCAGCGGATATCAATGGCTTGCCCGTGCTGCCCAGCAGCTCAATACGCTTATCGCCGCAGGGTAAATAACCAGCGGTTGGCTTAACCGATCCTTTGAGTGCTTCATTAAGCGTATCGCATACCGTGCGCAGAACTTTAATACGGGCATAAAGCTTATCATTGCCCTCAATTAACGTCCAAGTGGCATGTCGCGTGCTGGTACGCACAATCATTTCATTGACCGCTTCATTATATTGCGGCCATTTTTCACGATTGCGCCAATCTTCATCGGTGATTTTATATCGCTTATAGGGCACCGCTTCACGATCTTTAAAACGCTGTAATTGCTCGTCTTGGCTAATATGAATCCAGAATTTCAGCAACACAATCCCGCTATCGACAAGCTGCTCTTCAAAGCGGTTGATTTCAGAATAGGCCCGCCGCCATTCCGCTACCGTAGCAAAGCCTTCAACACGCTCGACTAGCACTCGCCCATACCATGAGCGGTCATAAATTGTCATTAAACCGGCACGCGGAATATGTCGCCAAAAGCGCCACAAATAATGATGGGCTTTTTCTTCGTCACTCGGTGCAGCAACCGGAATTGAGCGATATAATCGCGCATCAACTGCTTGGGTAATTCGGCGAATCGCGCCACCTTTGCCACCAGCATCCATGCCTTCAAATACCAACACGGTTGAGCGTTGTTGGGTATAGGCAGTCCAAGCTAATTCATTGAGTTCGGCTTGCAGTTGCTTAAGTTCACTTTTGTAATCCTCACGCGGCAGCGTAAGGTCTAAATCAAGCTGATCGAGCAAGGTAATTTGCGCACTCTCACTGGCCGGTAATTCTGGGCTAGTTGGCGTGCCATTGGCTTCGTCAGTATGATTTTCAGCTAAACGCGAGCGCAGTGCATGTAATAGCGTTTTGCCAACCGTGAGATCACGATAGCGGCGATCACCGGCTTCAATTAAATACCAGGGAGCAATACCGCGATCAGTATGCAGAATTACGCGCTCGGCGACTTGTTCAAATGCGGCATAGTGTTCGGAAAATTTGCTTTTTTCCGGCAGCATTTTCCAGCGACTGCGATCATCACGCGAGAGTTCTTTTAAACGCGCTTTTTGATCGGCTTCAGACATATGAAACCAAAATTTGATAATCAGCGCACCGTCTTGAACCAGCATCCGTTCAAAATCAACAATACGATTGAGTTCGCCATCAAGTTCAGCATCACTACAATGACCCCGAAAGCGATGTTCAATCGGTGTTTGATACCAGCCGCCAAATAAAATAGAAATTTCCCCACGTTGCGGCATGGCGCGCCAAAAACGCCAATAGCGCGGGCGCTCACGTTCTTCGTCGGATTCATTCCAAAATGCAAATGTCTGTACGCCGCGTGTGTCGAGCCATTCATTGAGCCGATTGATTACTTCGCCCTTGCCTGCTGC
Organism: Allochromatium warmingii; assembly: GCF_900107145.1. Lineage (GTDB taxonomy): Bacteria > Pseudomonadota > Gammaproteobacteria > Chromatiales > Chromatiaceae > Thermochromatium > Thermochromatium warmingii. The sequence goes on from NZ_FNOW01000035.1 coordinate 20,740, forward strand.
TTCCATTCCGGTCACTAACACGATCACCGGAATATTGGTGTGCCGCAGTTCACGTTGGACTTCCAGCAGTTGCGTGCGTAATTCCTCCTGCTGTTCTTTATAATCCTGCTTGCTGACCGAGCGACCGACTTTTGTGGCCTCGAACATCTGTGCAATTCCTCTGTGTGCGGCGCGTGATGCGAATCAGATCAAGCTGTTAGTACAGGCGTATAACCAATCGTTATATGCTAATCGGGTTTGATCTGACCTATGGTGAGATGCGTGTATGCAATCTCGGTATTAACTCGGTGCGGCACCTAACCGCATGTAGAGTGCTTCGGGCGTTAAAAAAACAAATTCATAACGCGCAAAAGCAATAATATCACCATTATTTAGAGTGAGCGGATCGGCTTGTAGGCGCGTGTGATTCACCCGCGTGCCATTTGTCGAATGACGATCGCGAATCGAATAGACGCTATCAATGATTTCAATGACAGCATGTTGTTTAGAAATTGCCACATCAGGAATGACTAAATCGTTATCACTGATGCGGCCAATGGTGAGCAAATGCGCGGTGCCGACTGCATCGCGTTTTTTAACCAACGGATAAATAGCGCGTTTGAGTGCTTCGGGGGTTGTTTCGTGAGCGGTTTGATCGCTCAATTCAAAAATAAAGGTTTGATTTGTGGTGCGTACTTGATTATGCGTTTGTTCAATCGAACCCGATTGAATGCCGGAACCAGCGAGTACCGGTCGTCGCATAAATTGCGCAAATTCCTCAACCGGAATACTAGCAACAATATGGGCGAGAAGATGGGGATCAACGCGCCCAGTTGGATTGAGTAATGGCGCAACACCAGCGGAAATCATACCAAATGCGGCAAGACGCTCATGAGCGGCCTGGTTATCGCGCTGTATCATTGCGCACGCTCCGAATGAATGGGTTGAGGCACGGGCGTGATCGATTAAATCTCGGCGATCAGCTAGATTGGTTCGATCATTGCGATCTGGTCAGCATTTACAAGGTAAAATGCGTCGCTCGGTCGCGCAATTCGCTGGCTAATTCCGCTAATCCATGCCCAGCTTTTTCTAAATCCGCCATGCTGCTGCTGGCTTCTCGCGTTGCGCTATTGATCGACACAATGCCGCGACTGATTTCAACCGCAACGGCGGTTTGTTCTTCGGCAGCACTGGCGATTTGATCCATCGTCATCGAAATATTATTCACTGCGGCGGTAATTGCATCGAGTGCCGCGCCCGCTTTACTCGCCGTTTCCATTGAGGTATTCGCCCCCTGACGGCTTCTATCCATTTCTTCCGCCGCATGACGCGAACTCTGTTGTAATCGCTTGACCATTGATTCGATTTCTTGTGCTGAGGATTGCGTGCGCTGTGCGAGGGTGCGCACTTCATCGGCGACTACAGCAAAACCGCGCCCGACTTCACCAGCGCGTGCCGCTTCAATCGCGGCATTGAGTGCAAGCAAATTAGTCTGACTGGTAATAGCTTGAATAACATCGAGAATTTTGCCAATCTCTTGGCTATCGCGCTCCAATGATTGAATACTCTGCCCCGATTGTACAATGCGCTCGGCTAATGCCGACATTGAATGAATGGTCTCGGTCACAGCAATCTGTCCTTGATCGGCTAAACGCTTGGAATCACGGGTTGCATCAGCAGCCATCGCGGTATTGCGTGCCACTTCTTCAACTGAGGCGCTCATTTCTTCCATTGCGGTAGCGACTTGATCGGTTTCGAGTGATTGATGCTGCATCACTTCGCGCACCTGCGCTAAATTCCCGGCCATCTGTCCAGTCGCTGATGATAGCGTCATTGCAGAACCGGCAATTTGTTCTACTAAATTGCGCAATTCACTCGACATGCGATCAAAGTCGCGGGCAATCGCGCCGATTTCATTGTCTGCCCGCAATTCGGTGGTTGCGGTGAGATTGGAATGCTCAACAATGGCATGAATTGCCCGCCGCAGTGTTCCAAGCTGACCCATAATCGAACGGTGAAATAAGACACCGAGTAGCGCGACCAGGCTGAGTGATACGAGCGTTAGGATAAAAAAGGTGCGGACTGAGGAGCTATAGACGCGATGCGCCTGTTGCTGCTCGCTGAGTGCAACGCGCAATTGCAGATCAACTAATTCGGTCAGCTTCGCGCTCACTGGGTCAATATAGTCATAAAGCGCACCATCGACATCGCGTAATTGATCGGTAATGAGACCACGTTGACTTTCGAGATAGCGCGTGACAGTTAAAATTGCGCCATCAGCTTGGTTAAAAAGCCGTTTTGCGTCTTCAACTAATGCCGTTTCTTCGGGCGTTAATTCGGTGGCGAGATAGGCTGACCAGCGTGATTGAATGCGCATCTGCGCTTGTTGAATCAATGCTAATGCTTGTTCAGCAGTGAGGCGACCAGCGTTCGCTTTATTGACTGCATCAATGACTAGCACGGCATAGTCATCGGATATGCCCTTGAGTCCCTGCAATGGCACCACGCGGTCGAGATAAATTCGGTCAACACCTTGATTGACTTCGCGGAGCATCATGGTTGCCATCACGCTGGTCAGCACCATCGCTAAACTCGGAATAAGCGCCAAAAGCACCAGTTTTGTGCTGATTTTGGTGTGTTCGATGAACTTCATCCTGCCCCCCTTGAGAGCGGAGATTGCACAACGCCGCGTCCTGTCACACTGCGAGCAGTCGCGGCTTGAAGCCGGATTCAACGTTCCATCGCAAAACCGCCTGAGTCGATGCGTGCTATCTGTCGGTTTTAATCGTTCCAGTAAAACGCCTGTTCCAGCGCTCCGCTCGCTGGGATGCTGACTTCACGACGCTGTACCTGTCCGGCGCTCGTGATTTGAAGGATATATCGGCCAGGTGTCAGTTTGGCGTAGAACCACGGGCCTTCTGATAGCGCATCAAGCCGAATGCCGCCAGCCGCATCGTCGATGCGCACCCGTACATCGGCCAGATAGGAACCGGAGCCGGTGACGGCAAACAGCAGCCGCAGATTGAACTGCGATTTCATCGCTTGCAGCTCTTCGCGCTCCGAGACGCCAATGCCGCCGCTGATATAGGACACACCATTCATCACTTGCACCGATGGCCCAACTCCGCGACGCGGCGGCGGTGCTGGAGTTGGCGCAGGCGCGGGGAGCGGATGCACTACAGTTGGTTCTGGTTGCGGTTCGGGCATGGGCACTGGTGTTGGCGTGTACTCGACCGTTGGGGCCGGAGTCGCTGATTCTGGTGGCAGAATCGCACCCCCGGGTAGGACGGTGCCGGGCGGCAGAATCATGCCCTCTTGCAGCACTGTGCCTTCGGGAAGCTGCGGCGTGGGCGCAGGTGGCGGCGGTTCTGTGGCGGCTGGCTCGACCCATTCCGTGTTGAGATCCGGCCCGATGGGAGCCGGCGGCACCAGCGGCGCTTGGGCATGAGCCAACGGCAGCGCCAGCAGCCCAGCCACGAGGAGACTGACCCGATTGATGTGCAGAATGGATTGCATAGGAGGATTGCCCTGATTGTGCTGTTCAAACGTTGTAGTCAAGAATAGCCCGGAATGCCGGGCATCGCTACGCTCGACCCATCCTACGCGGGTAGCTCAGTGGCGGCCTGTCCGCTCCAACGGCTCGGAAACTGGCTCTCGATGACGCCGGAGCGATGCAACACGGCGATGCCAAGTATTTGGCCGCGATAGCTGACAATCGCTTGTCCGGGCGGATTGGCGGCGCGTTGTGCTGCTGTCGGTGCGAACAGTTCGCGGCGCAAATAGGCATCTCGCTGCTCGCGGTTGAGTTCGAGCCGAAAGCGCGTTGCATCTGGCCCGATGACGAGCGCCCCGCTGGTCGTCGGCTTGGGTGGACGTACATTGGTGCGATGAAAAAACAGGCCGCGTCCTTCAGCAGCGGGCACGGCCGGCGGCGCATGATCGGCGGCCAGCAGATGCAGCCCGCGTTTGGTCTGACGGTTGATGCGATAGCGGCTCCAATAGTCCTCGGGCAAGCCGTATTTTGCGATCAACCCATCTAGCCATTCATCATGTTCGCTGTCGGCGAGGTGCGCTAATTCGGGTTCTGGCTCGGCGGGTAAGCTGGGATCTTTTTCGAGTAGGGCGATAAAAAAGCCGCCCGTATCATTTCGATGGGGCCAGAATCGCCGACACCGCGCCAGCTCCGGCGGCAGGGTGCGCCCGAGCCATCGGGTCACGCCGGGCGCGGTATTAAAGCCCGGAAAGTCGATTTCACGTAGCTGAAGCTGTCCGGCATATTCGGCCAAAATATCAGCGACGACGAGTTCGTTTTCTTCCGGCGCAAAGGTGCAGGTCGAATAGAGCACCAGACCGCCCGGGCGGCAGCGTTGCACGGCTCGGCGCAATAGCGCCCGCTGACGCGGCCCGAATCGTTCGGCAGTTGCCGGATCATGGCGTTGCAATAGGGACGGATTGCGCCGGATTGTGCCTTCGCTTGAACAGGGCGCATCGACCAGAACCCGATCAAATTGGCCGCTCGCCGTCGGCCAGTTGCGGCCATCGCTCTGCGTGGTGGTCACATTGATGACGCCGAGTCGGTCGAGATTGCCTTGCAGTGCTTTGAGCCGCCCGTAGCCGATGTCGTTGGCGATGACCGTGCCGCGATTGCCGAGCGCGAAGGCGATCTGTGCCGTTTTGCCGCCGGGCGCAGCGCATAGATCGAGCACGCGCTGTCCGGGTTGAAGATCGAGCACGGTGACTGGTAGTTGTGAAACCACTTCCTGTGCGTGCGCCAGCCCGACGCAATACCACCATTGCTGGCCGACGCGATATTCAGGCGGCAGACGCAGGGCGTTGGGTAGTCCGGGGATCGGCTGCGGCGCGAGTGCGTCTTCGGTGAGTAGGTCGGTTAAGGCCGCGATTGAAATGCGCGTCGGATTGGCCCAAAGCGTGACCGGCAACGAGCGAGCGAGCGCGGCGGCAAAGGCGTCCCAGTCGTCGATCAGGTCGCGGTAGCGCGTGAGCCATGAGTGCGCGAGCTGCGTTGGGGTTGGGCGGGCCGCTGCATCAGTGCGGGTGGGGCGGTGGTTGGATGGTGGTGGGGATGGGCTGTGATGGGGCATGGGGGGCGTGAAGTAAGCGTTAGAGAGATGTTTTTTTGCCGCTGAAAGCGCGGAATTACGCAGAAAAATCTTTGGTTTTGTTTTACTGCGTTTTAGCAGGTCGCTGATAGCTGGAAGCTGAACACTAAACACGGTACGCTCTTCCGTCTATGCCCCTCACGCTCACCCCCCTCGAATCCCCCGCCGCCCTAGTTGCCCGCATTAAAACCTGGGGCCGCGAACTTGGCTTTCAGCAGCTTGGCATTGCCGACACCGATTTGACCGACGCCGAACCGCGTTTGCGCGATTGGCTGGCGCGGGGCTATCACGGCGAGATGGAATACATGGCGCGGCATGGTCGCAAGCGGTCGCGTCCGGCGGAATTGGTGCCGGGCACCCTCAGCGTCATTGCAGCGCGGATGGATTATCAACCCGAATCGCGGGCAACTCTGCGCGAACGTCTTGCCGATCCGGCTACGGCTTTTATTGCGCGTTACGCCCTCGGGCGCGATTATCACAAAGTTTTGCGCCAACGACTGCAACGGCTTGCTGACCGGCTCGCCACCCACATTGGCCCCTTTGGTCATCGCGTTTTCGTCGATTCCGCGCCGGTGATGGAAAAACCGCTGGCCGCTAAAGCCGGTCTGGGCTGGATCGGCAAGCATAGTAATCTGGTACACCCGCAAGCCGGTTCGTGGTTTTTTCTCGGCGAGATTTACACCGATTTACCGCTGCCGCCCGATCCGCCGTTGACCGATCACTGCGGGCGCTGTCATGCCTGTCTCAGCGCCTGTCCGACCGGCGCGATTGTCGCGCCCTATCAGGTCGATGCGCGGCGCTGCGTGTCCTATTTGACGATTGAGTTACACGGGCCAATTCCCGAATCATTGCGCCCACTGATCGGCAACCGCATACACGGTTGCGATGATTGCCAGCTCGTGTGCCCGTGGAATCGCTTCGCCAGCTTGACGACGGAAAGCGATTTTCTGCCACGTCATGGTCTCGACACGGCCACTCTGCTGGCGCTCTTCGCGTGGGATGATGCGACCTTTTTGGCGCGTACCGCTGGCTCGGCGATCCGCCGCCTCGGGCCAGAGCGATGGCTCCGCAATCTCGCCGTCGCGCTCGGCAATGCGCCGCCCAGCATCGAAATAGAAACCGCACTTCAAGCCCGCGCCGATCACCCCAGCGCCCTCGTGCGCGAGCATGTGGCTTGGGCACTCGGTCAACATATCACGCGACGTAATCAACCACCTGCCGCCAACACCACTTGATTCCGACCGGCACGTTTCGCGTCATACATCGCCATATCCGCCCGCCGAAACACTTCATTTTTATCTACGCGCCCATCTAACAGCACCACGCCAATACTGGCACTGCAATGATGTTCCACCGGATTTGAATCATCTGGACGCCGCAAACAATAGGGCACCGTCAACCGACCTAATAACTTATTCGCAACGCGACGCGCATCATCTGGCGTCTCTCCGTCATCGGCGTGCAAATGACTAATTAACACCACAAATTCATCCCCGCCAAATCGCGCCACCGTATCACAGGCCCGCACCGCATCGACTAAACGTCGCGCCACTTCAATTAACAGCAAATCACCGACATCATGCCCATATTGATCGTTGAGCGGTTTGAAATTATCCAGATCAATGAATAACAGCGCACCGCACCCGCCATATCGCTGAAAAATCGTCATCGCCTGTTCCAGTCGATCATCCAGCAGCCGTCGATTTGGTAAGCGCGTCAAGGGATCAAAGAATGCTAATTGCCTGACCTGCTCTTCAAGTTGCAGCCGTTCGGTAATATCAATCGCCAGCGAAATAATCTCTTGCGGCTCTCCAGCTTGGCGCGGCAGCCACGCATTAAACCATTCACAACTAATCACCCGTCCATCGCGGGTCAAATTATCATTAATGCCGTGCGGCAATTCAGCCACATTTTGCACAATCCGCGCAAATTCTGGAACTAATTGCTGGCGCAGCGTTTCAGGAAGCAGAAAATCCGTGAAATCACGCCCAATCACCTCAGCACGCGACCAACCGAATAAATCCTCAGCTTGATGATTCCAGTCAGTTACAATAAATCCGGCACGCCACACAATACCCGCTGATGCTGAGGATTGAAAAATCACTCGATAGCGTTCTTCACTGCGGCGCTGTTCAGCAATCGCTTGCCCTAAACGCCGATTCGCACGATGCACATAGAACGCAATACTGCCTACTAACAATAATACCGTCAAACTAATCCCTAACGCCCAATACAGCCACGTAAGATCAATCGTTGGATTAGGATTATAGAAAAAATCATCAAGCGGGCGCTCCAACGTCACCACACCAAAGCCAGCAAAGGTATGTGCAATATGACGCCAGCGCCCAGGATTACTGTGACCAAGTTCAATGACTTCGGGGTTGATGAGCCGCCGCAATGTCTGAGCTTCGTATTGTAAATGTTCGCGTGATTTAGCTTGCGTATTATAATGCGTCAGAATAAGATCAATAATTTCTTCAGGATGTTCAAGCGCATACTGCCAGCCGCGCAATGAAGCGGCTCGAAATGCAGCAACTTGTTGAGGTTGTTCGGCGACGCGCTGCTGTGTGGTAAATAGCAGATCGCCATAAAAATCCATGCCGTAATTTTGCGGTCGCAAAATACTGAATGGAATCGCATTTTGTTGCAGCGTAAAAGGTTCGTTGGAAAGATACGCATTTATGGCGGTAACATGCCCCTGAATTAAATCTCTCAGATGATTTTTATCAGGAATAATTTGCAGGTGTTTGAGTGCAATACCCTCATTGAGAAACATCGCCTTTAATTCAACATCCTGATCGCCGCCCATCAAGGCAATTGCGCCAGCATCAGGCAAGCCTAATTCAGAGATTTGGCGATTCTCACCACGAATGAGCAATACATTTGGCGAATGCTGAAAAATCGGCCCCAGCATCACGACTGGCTTGCCTTTGAGATAATCAATCACCAGACTGGAAAGCGATACCCCAAAATCACTCTGACCTGACAGTACAGCAGATACCGGGTCAGCGCCTGGGCCACCTTCTAATAATTGCACATCGAATCCGGCTTCGCGGTAAAAACCTTTGTGCAATGCAGCGTAATAACCAGCAAATTGAAATTGATGTTTCCAGCGCAATTGCAATGATACGGTTTCTAGTGCCAATAGCTCGCTACCCCAAACCGCTATGAAGAGGCCGAAGGCTAGACGCGCAATCGCTTGGCTCAATCCCGTATTGTGCATAGTGCGTGAACCGCAAAGAACCCAAAGCACACAAAGAATCTGTATCTATAACGATACAAGCATGAATACAAGCATGATTGATTATGAAGCGTTTCTTTGTATTGTGCGCATTCTGCACGGTTAGGTTAGGACAACTGCACAGAATGCACCGGAGCTTTTAACCCGCCTGGTTCTGCTGCGTCTTAGATGACTTTGGAGAAACCAATTGGGCCAGTTTTGGTAGCAAGATAGGCATCAAAGGCCATGCAGATATTCCGCACCAGCAGTCGTCCGCGTGCTTGAATGCGAATATGGTCAGCATCGATTGTGACTAAACCATCATCTTCCATGCCTGTGAGCTTGACGAGACTGTCGGCAAAATACTCATCAAAGGCGATGTCCCATTTCTCAGCGATTGCCGCTTTGTCGAGTTGGAAATGACAAATCAGCCGCGTAATCACATCGCGGCGAATTAAATCATCGCGGTTTAGCTCTAAGCCACGAAATACCGGCAATCGTCCAGCGTCGATATCAGCGTAATATTCATTGAGTTCGCGGCGATTTTGACCGTAGGTGTTGTCGATCATGCCAATCGAGGTCACACCAATGCCAATTAAATCGCAATGCGCGTGCGTCGAATAGCCCTGGAAATTGCGATAAAGCGTTCCGGCGCGTTGCGCAACGGCGAGTTCGTCATCGGGGCGGGCGAAATGATCCATGCCGATAAAGACATAACCGGCTTCGGTCAATCGCGCAATCGTTGATTGCAGAATATCGAGCTTGACTTGCGCTGTTGGTAAATCGGTTTCGCTGATACGGCGCTGCGGTTTAAACCGTTCGGGCAGGTGCGCGTAATTAAAGACCGATAGCCGTTGCGGATTGACTTCAATCACCCGCTCCAGCGTTTTCATAAAACTTTCGACGGATTGAAACGGCAGGCCGTAAATCAAGTCGATGCTGGTTGAGCGAAAGCCTTCAGCTAATGCCGCTTCAAGCACTGTCATCGTCTGCGCTTCAGTTTGGAAGCGATTCACTGCTGCTTGCACGCGCTCGTCGAAATCTTGTACGCCGAGACTCATGCGGTTAAAACCGATCTGGCGCAGCAGTTTTACCGTCGAGGCATCGGCTTCACGCGGGTCAATTTCGATAGAAAATTCGCCGCTGTCATCATCCGTTAAAGTAAAATGACGGCGCGTGACTTCCATCAATTCGATCATTTGATCGTGACTGAGAAACGTCGGGGTGCCGCCGCCCCAGTGTAATTGTTCGACAACCCGCGATTTGTCAAACAGCGCCGCTTGCATTTCCAATTCACGATACACCCGCGCTAAATAAGGCGGTGCTAGTGAACGGTCTTTAGTGGCGATTTTATTGCACGCGCAATAAAAGCAGACCGTATCACAAAATGGAATATGGAAATACAGCGATAGCGGACGACCGCTGGCGTTACTGCGGGCACAGGCGGCTTGATAGGCCGCTTGATTAAAAGACTCGTCGAATTCCACTGCGGTGGGATACGAGGTATAGCGCGGGCCGCTTTGGTCATAGCGCCGAATTAAATCAAGGTCGAAGGAAACGCCTTGCTCCACCGTTCAATCCTCCAGCCGTTGGGGGCATAGTTGGCTCCCGAGCGGCCCATCATGTAAAGCCTGTTCAGGCATCGTCCCCGCTGTGATGCAATTCAAAGCACGCAAGCATACGGCCTCGAATGCGGCGGGATGTGGGAATAACAATTAGGAATAGAGCGCCTGTTCAATGAGTGGCTGATATTCAAGCAATTGTTCGCGGGTAAGCAAAAAGACCCCTTCGCCGCCGCGCTCAAATTCAATCCAAGTAAAGGGAACATCAGGCAGTCGCGCTTCTAATGCCGGTAATGCATTACCGACTTCGACAACCAAAATCCCGCGTTCATGAAGATGCGCGGCGGCTTCGTCGAGAATCCGCAATACAATATCTAGCCCATCATCACCGGCTAATAATCCAAGCGCCGGTTCGTTGTGATATTCGGCAGGCAGTGTGTCAAACTCGGCTTGCGCCACATAAGGTGGATTGGAGACGATCACGTCATAGCGTTGTGCGCCGAGTGCCGTAAATAGATCTGACTCGAATACCTGCACCCGGTCGCCGACACGGTGCCGTGCGATATTCTCGCGAGCGATGGTTAAGGCGTCAGGCGAAATATCGACTAAATCGACATCCGCATCGGGCAAATAAACGGCTGCGGCGATGCCGATGCAGCCGCTACCACAGCATAGATCGAGTACGCGGGCGATGCGGTCGGCGTCGATCCAGGGATCAAAGCCGACCTCAACCAGTTCAGCAATCGGCGAGCGCGGCACGAGAACGTGTTCATTGACACGAAATTCCAGTCCGGCAAACCAAGCCCGCCCAATCAAATACGCAGCCGGCATCCGCTCAACAATGCGGCGCTCGATCAGGTCGCACACGCACACGCGCTCGGCCGGCGTGAGCCGACAGTCGCGGAAGTGGGCGGGCACATTGGGCTCCAGATGCAGCGCACTGAGCACCAGCAGCGCCGCCTCGTCAAGAGCGTTATCCGTGCCGTGCCCAAAATGCAGCCCCGCTGCGTTGAAGCGGCTCGCGCCCCAGCGCACGAAGTCTTGAATCGAAATCAAACCGTCCGGCTGCTCTGCCATGACACCTATGTATCTTCCAACTGTGAATAAAGAGATCACGCCGTCCACGTCGCTGATACAGCGGACGGCTGAGGATAAGTTGGCAAGGATACCACCGCCGCCCGGGTTTTTTCAGCGTTCGCCATGCTTAGGCCAGGGCGATCGCGCTATATAGTTTTCCTATTATGTTCGCCGAGCAGTAGCTCCATCCGGTAGTTATCGTTGAGCGCGGCGCGTAGTTTTCGCTGGCGCAGACTGTCCTTGGGCGGCCCATTGTGCTGCAAGAGGTTGAGCGCCATACGACGCAGCAGGGCCAGATTCTGTGCGCTATGGTCGCGGCGGGTGCGACAGGCATCTTCGCCAAACTGGACATCGAGGATCCAATGCTGTTGATTCTCGATACTCCAATGCTGGCGCACCGCGGCGGCGAAGCGTGGCAGATCCGTGAACGAGCAGAGGAATTCGCGTGTTTCGGTGCTGGAGTGATCGCCGATAAGGCGGGTGGACTCCACCCGTCCCACCGCCTTGAGTCCGGC
>NZ_FNOW01000076.1 GCF_900107145.1 Allochromatium warmingii
GTGCTTGTCGTGTGCGTGCATGCCGCCAACATCTTTAATGGTACCGCCGCACGCAAAGTCATCGCACGCTTATTTTTACTCCTTCAATCCGTCAAAATTATTTGGGCGGATTGCGCCTACGCCGGAGCAGAACTAATTGAATGGGTATTTAAGCAGTTTGCCTGTACGCTCACTCTTGTTCGGAAACACACTGGTCGCAAAGGTTTTCATGTCTTGCCACGTCGCTGGGTCGTTGAAAGAACATTCGCTTGGCTTGGACGCTCGCGCCGATTGAGTAAAGATTACGAGCGTAAGCCAACCTCTAGTGAGTCTCAAGTTTACTTAGCGTCTAGTCGATTGTTGCTTCGCCAAATTTGCAATAATCAAGTTCGCTATAAATTAGCCGCTGGCTAGAAAAAACTGATTTGCCAGTTTCTAGACAGCCTCTAAGACGCACTTGCTTTACAATCTATCGTCTCAAACTTGACATTTTTTGCTAAAAATATTGACGATGCCGAGGGAGATCATGCTAACTGAAGACGACCGCCTCATCCTGCGCTTGATTGCAGCCGACGACCGCCACGTTGCCGCACGCACGGCGCTCCAGCTTGGCGTCACGCGACAAGCGGCCAGTAGCCGTCTGGCGCGGCTGCGTAAGCAAGGACTGGTGGCATCAACAGGGCGTGGTGTCAGTACCCGCTACACCCTGACAACCCTCGTAGAGCGGCACCAATCCTACCCGCGCGCAGGGCTTCAGGAGCATCTGGTTTGGCGCGAATTCTTCCTGTCGATGTTGCGCGACCTGCCCGCCAACGTGCTCGGCATGTGGGAGTACACCATTACGGAAATGGTCAACAATGCCGTCGAGCACTCGGGAGCCGAGACCGTCTTAGTTGGATTGCGACGCAATGCGCTCAGGGCCGAATCCTACGTGTCCGACGACGGCGAGGGTATCTTCCTCAAGATTCAGCGTGCGCTAAATCTGATCGATCCGCACGAATCGATCTTGGAGCTTGCGAAAGGAAAGCTCACCACCGATCCAGACAATCACACTGGAGAGGGCATCTTTTTTTCATCAAAGGCGATGGAAATGTTCGACATTCGTTCGGGACGCTTGCACTTTGTCCATGACGATGGGTGTGAAGACTGGTTGCTCGAACGCCCAGCAGATGCGCCAGGGACGCTGGTGATGATGGGCCTGACGCATGACAACCCATGCACGATCAAAAGTGTCTTTGACCAGTTCACCGCTCCAGAGGAATACAGCTTCGCCAAGACCATGGTTCCGGTACGGCTCGCGCAATATGAAGGCGAAAGCCTTGTTTCTCGATCCCAAGCCAAGCGCCTCACCATGCGCTTTGAAAAATTTCAGACGGTCGTTCTAGACTTTGATGGCGTGGCTGAAATAGGACAAGCCTTTGCCGATGAGGTCTTTCGCGTCTTTCAGCAGACTCATCCACAAACAACACTGGTAGCGGTAAATCCCACGCCAGCCGTTGACGACATGATTCAGCGCGCACGATCAGGACTACGTCCCTAGATGGTGTTGTCACAAGAAGCGTCTTACAGGTAAATTGTGCGATATGATGACAACCACGTCTCCCACTCTTGCAGCGCATCGGCGCCAAGACCGCTCCGACCAGACTTGGTTATTGCTGGAACCGTTATTACCTGGACGCCGTGGCGTCTAGGGTGGGATCGCCAAAGATAACCGCCTGTTTATCACTGCGGTATTCTGGATTCTGCGCACCAGTGCCCCGTAGCGTGGTCTACCGCCTGATTATGGGGACTGGAAAAACATGCACCGGCGCTTTTGCCGGTGGCGCGATAAGGGCGTGTGAGCACAGTTGCTGGAGGCGCTGGTCTCCGAGCCAGATTTTGAGCGGCTCACCGTCGGCCCCACGGCCGACTGCACCCAAGCCGGCATCTTGATCGAAGGCCTGAGCGCCGAACACCTGCTGTCTGATCGTGGCTATGACAGCGACGCCATCGTGCAACACGCCTCCTAGCAGGGCATGCAGGGGGTGATTCCCCCGCGCAAGAACCGAAAGCCTATGATGCCGCACTCTACCGTCATCGGCATCTGGTCGAGAATGCCTTCTTGCAACTCAAACGCTGGCGAGGGATTGCCACCCGCTACGCCCAAAATGCCGCTTCGTTCTTGGCCGCCGCCCAGATTCGTTGCATCGCCATCTGGGATCGAATCTTGTGACGACACTATCTAGCCAACAGCGAAGCGCGTGATACGCTGGTGCGGCGACGGAAGTTCGTCGCCACGCACTGCCTCAGGTCGCCGTGGGTCATGTCGCGCAAAGACGGCACGCGGATCGTATCCATCAAGAAAGGGTTTGCGTGCGTCTGGCTGCCGCTGGATTGAACGACGTGCATACGCATGATTTGCGCCAGACGTGTTGATCATGGTTAATTCAAGCGGGCATCGGGATTGATGCGCGTCAGCGCGTTACTCCGGTATTCTGATGTGTCAGTGACAGCGCGGGTCTATGCACATCTCCGCCCATCAGATTTAGCCGAGGCTACAGCAATCCTAGCGCAGTTTTCACGCAACCCAGTCGTGCGGAGCGCAGACACCAAAAAACCGGCTTAAGCCGGTTGATTTATAAGTGTTTTTTGGTGGGCGCAGGTGGGATCGAACCACCGACCCCTGCCGTGTGAAGGCAGTGCTCTCCCGCTGAGCTATGCGCCCTAAAGCAGACGGCAGATGATAGCGAGATTGGCGGGGTCTGACAAGCCCTGCCGCACTCGTTCTCAAGGCGATCGCGCTATCAGAGTATTGACAATCATCGGTTGAGCAGGTAGCCAAGTACCTTTTGTCTCGACGCCTGAGCCGCCGATGTCGCCGAAATTGTTAGATCCCCGTCCGTACTTTGCTGATCTTGCCGATCCAC
>NZ_FNOW01000034.1 GCF_900107145.1 Allochromatium warmingii
CGGCTACTTGTTCCGCTGTCCAGCCCGTTGCCAAGAGAACTACCGCTTTGATCCGATCGGCTTCACGTTTATTCTGTGTTTGACGATGCGCTTTTTGCAGCTCAATCAACTGATCAGTCGACAGTGTGTAGTTAAGCATAAACTAAATGAATGCAAAGCTGGTTTCAAAAACGAAAATTTCAAATGAGTTTAGTATATATGGACAACGGATACCAAGGTGCCGGAATTAAAATATGGGCTGTATTGGAAATTGATGATATCAGGGGTAGTAAATTAAGAGCTAGACTTGTTCAGAACTGCTTTTTTAGCTTGCTGGTTGGAAAAAGATACTGTTCAGAAGACAATCATACTAATGCCTATCGTAAAATTGGAGAGAGTTTCTGGATCGATGCATCTTCTGTAAGTAGTACGCCTGGGTGGAGAAAGTAACACAGCGAGGAGGGTGGGTAGAGTGACCACAGTATGACATAACAGATTGGCACCGATGCCGACTGGTCACGAAACCCACCGAACCCAACGCGCCAACGCTTGATCCTGGAACGCCATCGGGAAACCGGTGGCGTTTTTGGTTGGCGAAGAGCTAAAATGTAGAAAATAGTACGCAGCCCCTGTTTTCGGATTGCGTTTTCAACCTAACTTTTGCTGTTAGGCGTTGCAAAAGCCCCAGCGTCTACCATATTTTTTAATTGGGCTAAATGGATAAAAACATGAAAAAGTTTTTGATTTCTTCGTTAGCATGTGTATGTGTGATGCAGATTGAAGTCGTGAGTGCTGGTGTCGAGGTAGTAAAAAATCCAACAGTTGGTCAGGGGATTTACTGGACATTTCAAAATGATGAAGTATCACCATGCGCTTGGCATGAGGCTTGGGAAGTTATAGATATACAAAATAATGTAGTAAAGCTAAAAAAGTTGAGAGCTTCCAGTGCATCATTTACTGGTGAAGAAAAATACAAAGAATTAGGCCAATTGAAAAGCTGGTCATCCGAAGAAGAGGCAAAGAGAATTTCTGATACAAACGATTGCCATCTGAAGCAAAAGTTTGAGGGTAAGTAATTTTCTCTGTTGCGCTCATACTCAAACATAACGGTTTAGGAAAATGTTGGGTTGTGTGCCGTTTGGATTGGTCACTTAACGTCAATCTCGCGTATAGCACACAACCCAATCTACATCATACCATTACCCATATCTCCTGACGCAATTTGTGTGCGGCTGCGTAAGCGCTTGATTGGCTGTCCACCGGACCACAGCGGATGGTTTTGGCGGATCGAAAACTGGCCGCGTAACCCTCTGATTGGGCAAGGCGAACCGACTTATGGGTAATGGTATGAATCTACGTATCTGTCAAATCAGCATCTCAAAACTCACATGCTGATGCCCGTGCCGGATGCGATAGGTTGAGAAATCGCCGCGATCGATGGTGAAGATCCGGCGCTGCTTCAGGGTTTCGGCCAGCACGACGAGCGAAGCGTCAGCGAGATCCATCGGATGATCGGCGTAGCGCACCATCAGCTCGAATGCACGAGTCAGGGCGTGATCATCCAGAAACCAGACGCTGAGTCCGCGAGCCGTGACGAAATCCATCAGTCGCTGTGCGCCAAGGCTGCCGGGACTCAAGAGGTGAAACGCCTCGGTCAACACCGGAACTGTCGTGCACAGTGGTTCGCTGATGCCGGCCAGCTGCTTGACGCAGTCGCGATGATCGCCGTCGGCAGGATCAAAGAGCGCAACGAGCGGCCCTGTATCGACTAGGATCATCGACCGTGTTTCCGGCGCATGACATCGGCAATCGCTGATTTCGCGCTTCGCGCCGGCGCTTGCGCATAACCGCCCGGCCCGAGATCCAATTCACGATAGATGTCGTAAGGACGCCGATTGACCTCTTCGCGGGCTTGCTGCTCGTAGACGCGCAGCCCGTGCTTCAAGACCTCGGAGATGGAGAGTCCGGTGAGATGACGTAGGTTTTCCAGACTTTTTTCGGCTTCATCATCGAGTCGGACGGTTCTGGTTCCCATGATTGCAACGGCTCGTTAGGCGGCATGAATACATGCTGTAATACAGTATGTCACAGCTTGCAACCGCATCCAACTATATTGCTTGAAGTTGCTTGCTTAGAGCGGCACGATTTGGTTTAAACTGACAGCAAATTAACACAGCCTCAAGAATCCGTCGGAATCGCAATCACCTGCCCGACGCGAATCATATCGCTCTCACCCAGACCGTTTTCGGCGCGGAGTGAATGGATGCTCACCCGATGCCGCTTGGCAATATCGGACAGCGTATCGCCCTGACTGATGACATATTCGCGCAACTCCGTCGTCCGCTGACGAGACGCTGAACGCAGCGGATTGCTCGCACGCTCGCGCCGGTCGTTCACACTCGCTGCCCGCAATCCCTGCGGCGGATGCTTGCTCAAATACCCTTCAATGCCGGACAAAATCGCCTGCGCCAGCCGCTGCTGATGGGCGGGATTGCGCAAGCGCCGTTCTTCCTCAGCATTACTGATAAATGCCGTTTCCACTAACAGCGACGGTACATCCGGTGACTTCAGCACCACGAATCCAGCACGCTGCACACTGCCTTGATGCACCGCGCCGACGCGCTTGAGATAACGCAGAATCGACCCCGCCGCCTCAGTGCTATGTTCTTCAGTCACCGTCTGCGTCAGCTCATGCAACACTGACGCTAACACCGCATCACTGGCGACAATATCCACGCCCGCGCTGTGCCGATCTGCCCCATTTTCATGCTCGGCTAACCGACTGGCCGTCTCACTGCTCGCCGCCCCTTCCGACAGCACATAGACCGACGATCCCTGCGCTTCAGGGTTTTCATAAGCATCGGCATGAATCGACACAAAGAGATCCGCTTTGCGTTCACGGGCCAGCAGCGCCCGTTCACGCAGTCCGACATAGTAATCACCGTCGCGGATCATCACCGCCCGCAGTCCGGGCTTGCGCTCGATTAACTGCGCCAGCTTACGAGCAATGGCCAGCGTGACATCTTTTTCGCGGGTACTGCCTGGGCCAATCGCGCCCGGATCTTCGCCACCGTGACCGGCATCAATGGCGATAATCGCCGTGCGCCCCTGACCCGACCAAGCGGTCGGCGCTGGTTTTTGATTGCCAACTGGCTGGAGTCCTGAGGCGGGCGTGTGCGGGGTCAGTTCAATGATGAGCCGCGAGGGGGTGTGACCGCTGCCATTCGCAGCAAAACTCTTGACGCGCACCGGATGTTTTAAATCGAGCACGATGCGCAACTCTTGATTGAACCGCACCCCAGCACGCACGCCAATCAGCAGCGGATCATCGGTACGGGCGGCAGGCAAGCTGCCGCGCAACTGCGCATCGGCAATGTCAATCACCACCCGATCTGGCTGATCGAGGGTAAAAATGCGATGCGCCGCCGCTGCCGAGAGATCGAGCAGCAAGCGTGTCTTGCTCGCATCCACGGCAGTCCAGTGACATTCGACTTCCACGGCCGCCGTAGCAGGCCAAGAAATCAGTAGCAGAAAAAACACGATGAACCTGTTCACGGTGCCGCCTCGAAGCCTAGACTGGGGACGAGCGTCGCTTAAAAGATAGCAGGTCATCGGCAGTTTTTCCAAATCGACTCCGTTTATTAGCCGATTTTGTTCAAGTAATCACGCGCATGTGTGGCATCAAAACAACGGGTCATCGGCGATCACGATATTTGCCAACAGTGTTGCACCGACGGCGGTGAGCGCAGTCAAGGTCAGATGGCGGCCAGTGCCCTGATGCGTCAATGCAATGCGCAGATCCGGCGGTGGTAGCCAGCCGCTGCCGCGTTCTGGCCATTCGATGATCCAGATGGTCGTTGCGCCGAGCAGATCGCGCAGACCTAAATACTCTAGTTCATCAGGATCGCCGAGCCGATAGAGGTCAAAATGATGGAGTTCCAGCGTTGGCAGCACGTAGGATTCAACCAGTGTATAGGTTGGACTGCGTACCGGCCCGGCATAGCCGAGGCCGCGCAGAATACCACGAGTCAAGGTGGTTTTGCCGGTGCCCAGATCGCCGGTCAGCGCGATGCACAGCGGTGGCAGCAAAAGGGATGCCAAGTTCTCACCGAAGGCCAGTTGCGCTTCGGCGGTGGCGAGGGGGAAGGTCAGGGGAGCGGTCAATTCAGTCACTGTGGTTTACCGCTGCTGCGCCGTTGCGCCATAGACCTGCTCGTGAACATGCTGTAGCAGTTTCAGCTCCTCCCAAGCCTCAGTTGGCCAGCCATCCGGCAGACCGCAACCTTCGCCAAACAGCAGATTATTCAAGACTGGCTCAAAATCAGTGACATGCCCCCAAGCGGCTGCCAGCAGCTTGATTGTTTCGGAAAATTCAGATTCTAAATATGAGCGGATTTCAACCGTTGGGTTTGGTGTCGCAGGCGGCATTTCGGTAGCACTTGCCACCGATTTAAGCCAGCCCGGTGCGCCCTCCAGATAACTGCTGTAGTTCGATAGTTCGGATGCGGTGTCGGATAATTGTTTCAGCACCAGATCAATAAAGGTGCGAATCGTCTTGCCGGGATGTTCAAAACCGAGCGAGAGCGTATAAAGTTCTGCCCAATCATGGCCTTTGACTGACGACTTTTCGACGCTCAAGACCCGCGCCCGCAGTCGAATTGTCGGCAAATCTGAGACGCCAGTAATCGAAAGCCGAATGCTTTGATTGACCTGATAGCCTTCAAAGACTGTGACCTGATAGTAGCCGTTGAGGATTTCGAGCAAAATCTGGCGCAGTTCTTCCGCATCACCGACGGTGACTTCAAGTTCACGAAACAGCGTCGGCTGACCGTCACCAGGCTGGGACGGTTGCGGTTGCAGCATCAACAGCAGCCGTTCGAGTCGGTTTTGGCTGCGCGGCGAGAGGCTGATAAACCGCAGGGCAACCTGAAAACCGCCGCTGGCCAGCGGTTGCTGCCGCAACACCTGCGAAAGGGCGCGAATGGTTTTACCGCCGCGCCAGGGTAAATGCAGCACTAGCGATTCAGTGTCCGTCGGTAGCGCATCGATAACATGCAGCAACGCGCCACCCCAAGAGAGGTCGAGTGTGTGTGCCACAAGCGGTTGCTCACGGCCCGGCAGCATCACTTCGACCGGAATGCGTAAGTCAATGCGAGCCTGCGTGCGGCGTTCGGAAGCGGATTTGGGGCGTGATTTGGGCTGATCCATGGATAAGACGTTGGGCGCGAGATGATCCACAGTAATCACTGATAACGATCAGCGGCAGGTGATTGTACTTTAACATCATCCCGTGCCCGTTCGTGCTAGATCGCATTGCGACCGTATTGGGTCGATGCGTTCGCTTGGCTGAGGTGGGGGCGTGCTGGAAGCTGAACGCTGGCCGCTACCGCTCAATCTCAGGCGGACAAATGCCGAGTGAGTTCATAATCAGCGCCACATCCGCAAGCTGTGCCCCAATAAGCAAGCGTTCGAGCAGGGTGAAGGCGTGGACAATAGACGGCCCGCGCACCTGTAATCGACGTAGATATTCGCTGCCATCCCCAGCTAAGTAATAGCTGAACGCCCCACGCGCTGATTCAGTCTGAATATAGGTCTCAGCTTTCGGCAGCGTGAATTTGTGATGTCGCGGCAATTTGCATTGAATTGCGCCGGGTGGCATCTGCTCAATGACCTGACGCAGAATGCGGATGCTTTGATCCATCTCAGCGCGGCGTACCAGCGCCCGCGCATAGGCATCGCCGGCAGTTTGCGTCGGAATATCGAATTCAAGCTGATCGTAGACCAGATAGGGCGCATCGCGGCGCACATCGCGGGCGATGCCGCAGCCTCGGATCACGGGGCCAGAGTAGCCGTTCGCAATCGCTTCATCAGCCGCCACCACGCCAACACCCTGTAGCCGCTTTTTTACCCCGGCATTTTCAAAAAAGATGCGGTCATATTCGGGCAGTTGTGCTTGTAATTGATCGAGCACCGCCGCCACGCGGTCAAGAAAACCGTCCGGCAGGTCGCGTCGCACCCCGCCCGGATAAATATACATGTGGTAGACGCGCCCGCCAGTCAATTCCTCAAATAAATCAAGGATATAGTCGCGCTCGCCGATAGCCCATTGCGGAACCACTTCATGACCAATCGAACCGCCCTGACCGGCCAGCCACAGCAGATGCGCTTGCAGTCGCGCCAGTTCGAGCACGAGGACGCGGATAAATTTGGCGCGTTCGCTGATTTCTAGTCCGGCGAGTTCTTCGATACCGCGTGCTAGATTCTCTTCATTGGGGTCAGGTTCGGGCACGCAGATGCGGCAAACGATGGTGAACGCCTGAATCAGGGTGCGCCGTTCGATGAGTTTTTCAAAGCCGCGATGCAGATAACCAACATGGGTGACGGCGCGGACGATGGTCTCGCCGTCGAGATCCAGCTCTAGGCTCATATTGCCGGTGACGCCGGGATGTTGCGGGCCGTGAAAAATCTTAATCACGTCGCTCATTTGGCATCTCCCGACGCAGCAGGTTTTGGCTTGGGCGCATCTCCAACTGCCTGTTTTTTGGCGTCTTTGCGCCGTCGGATCGCTTCGCGCACGTCCTGATTATCCTCACGTCCCGGGCGCATCTCGAAGTGCTCTTGAACAAATTTGAGGGTATCGAACTCGCGGCGCATCGGCGGGGTGTGGCTCCAACCTTCGAGCATAAAATCGCCGAGACTCGGATGGCCGATGATCGGAATGCCGAACATCTCGTGCAATTCGCGCTCGAAAATCTCAGCTTGGGGCCAGAGTGGAATAGCGGTCTCGATGGCCTCGCCCTCGCGCCCGATGTCGGTCTGCACGCCGAGCGCCCGATCACGGGTAGCGGTTTCCAGCAGATAGGTCAGCCGAAACACGCCATCCTCGATCCAATCGGCGCAAGTAATGGTTTGGAGCGTGACGAAGCCGAGGCTTTGCTTGAGCTGACCGAGCAGCGAAAACACCTGCGTTTTGGGCACGCGCACAAACGCGAGACGCGCATGACGCGCAACCGGCTCAATCAGCTCAAAACCGGCCAGCTTAGGCAATAACTCATCAAGCATCAGACTGCGCCCCCGCTGTACCAGTCATAGGTATAGGCGGGCGGCATGTTATCGCCGAGCACCCGCCGTTGATTCGCTTTGTACCAGTCGATATTGTCACGATAGCGTTGATAACCGCTTGGTTCGCCGCGCCCAATGCGTGCTTGTAGCGCACTAAATCCTTCAATCAGTGATTCAGGACGCGGCATACAGCCATTAACATACATATCGACTGGAATATAATGATCGAGGCATTTAATTGTATTATAGGAATCCCAATACATCCCGCCGTTAATCGTGCAACTGCCGAGCGCGATGACGTATTTCGGTTCCTGCATTTGTTCATAACTGCGAATCACGCGCTTGAGCGTTTTGATTGCCAAATAACCGCTAATTACTAACACATCGGCTTGACGCGGCGTGGCCGCACCGATGATGCCGAAACGTTCGGCGTCAAAACGGCTGGTCATCAGCGGACGCATCTCGATGGCCCCGCAGCCGGTGCCATAGGCGAGCACGAACAAACTACGCTGCCGCAGCCAGCCGACAAGCCGTTCGACTACGCCCAATCCGGCGTCAGCTTGGCTCAGGCTCGACTCCAAGAGCTGTTGCTCGCATTGAAAACCTTCGCACGCGCTTTTGTGATACATGAATGCTCTCGGATGATGTCCAGGATCCGTTTTCAGAAATAGACAGGATTTACAGGATGATTCAAGATGAACAGGATTGATTTAAGAATAAATTTCCTGTCAATTTTGCATAATCTTGTAAATCCTGTCTATTGCAATCGCCTTAGATCAGCCAGACGTTTAGAATCACGCCCAGCACCGCCACACCCAGCGGTACCGTCCAGAAAAAATCGACCGTTTGTTCCGTTTTGAGCCGAGGAAAGGTGGCGCTAATTGCCGTTGTCAGCAAAAACAGCGCGAACGCTTTAGCAATTAACTCGAATATATTGCTCGCGCCGCCGAGGAATAAATCGACCATTAGCACCAGCTTGGCGACCGTCATCATCATGTTTTGGGTCATCAGCACGCCCAGCAGTCGCCCGCCGAACTCAACACGCGGCCCGGCATAGACCTCCACCGGCGCACCGACCACATCGAACGGTGAGCCATTCTGACTAGCAATAAACGGCAGCAAAATGACGGCAAAAGCCAGCGGATTGGTGATTAAATTCCAGTGCGCGATGCTATCTTGCGCCGCCATAATTGCCTGTACAGATGCGGTTTCATGTTGCAGCATCACCAGCGCCAGCCCGAGAAAAAACGGCACTTCCAGCCCCATCAAGCGCGTCAATCCACGAGTCACGCCCATCACGCCAAATGGATTGCCGCTTGATCCAACCGCCAGCGCATTACCCAGCGGCCCGACCACCAGCAAATAAATAATCAGAATCAAATTGCCGTGTGCTGACACGCCTTGCAGCCAAATCGAGTCCTTAAGAAAGGGTATGAATAGCACGGTGGTAATTGCACCGGCGGCAATAATTATCGGGCCAAAGAAAAACATTGGGCCATGAATCAGCGTCTCGGATTTGAGCAAAAATTTCAAATTATCATAGAAATTTTGCCAAATACTCGGCCCCCAACGGCGCTGAAGGCGGGCATTAAATTGACGATAAAAGCCGCGAAATAAAAACCCCATGACATAGCACAGGGCAATCATCGCCAGCGAATCAAGCAGGATATGCAGCATTAACTGTTGCCTCCGTTGAGCAGCAGCAGCGTCGGAACACTCGCCAACACCAGCACCGCAAGCAGAATCCAGGTCTGCGGATCGCGTCGATAGAGTCCGCCGAGCAGTCCCGCCGTCGCCAGCGTCTGGCGCGTCAGACCCGCTTGAATCCCAGTCGTGGTGTGCGCCAGAATCCAGCCGATCAGCGGAATGCGCCGCAACTCGCGCCCCATGCCCGCGCCATAGTGCAGCGGCATATCTGCCGTCGGCACCTCACCGGCGAAGCTCAAATCATAGGGACTGCCCGCCCGCCGCAGTTGACCGCGTGCCAGCCAGAACAGCGCCGTGACGATGACAAATGCACTGCCGAATACGGTCATCAATATCACGCCATCATAGCCGCCATAGGGGGTAGCCAATTCGCCCCAAGAGGGCGCACCGATTGGGGCCAGATTCAGGGCGGTGAGCACCGGATCGACGATGATTTCAATAGCCCAGCCGGGGAAGATTCCGAGTAATACCAGCAGCCCCATCAGCACTATTTGCGGAATTAAATAGCTCATTGGCGCTTCGGTTGCGTCTCGCGCTTCGGGTGAATTAGCGTGACCCAAAAATGGGCCATAAATCAGCCGATAGCAATAAATAAATGCGGCGGTACTCGATAACATCATCGCCGCCAGCAGCAATAACCAGCGGGCGTCAATTAAGCCGACAAAGACCAGATATTTAGCAGCAAATCCGGGTAGCGGCGGCATTCCAGCGAGTCCAATAATGCCAATTAACACCGCGAAAAACGCTACCGGCATCCGGTCAATTAAATGGCCGAGATCGTTAAATCGCCGCTGTCCGGTTTGCAAAATAATGCCGGCAAAGGTGATAAACAGCAGCAGCTTGACCAGCGTATGCACCAGCGTCTGCAAGATCGCGCCGCCGACCGCCAGCGAACTGCCAACGCCGAGCGCGGTGAGCACATAGCCAAGCTGGGCAATCGAGGAATAGGCCAGCAGGCGCTTGATATCCTGTTGCGAAATGGCTTTGAAGGTCGCAACGATGGCGGTGATCGCGCCGATCCACGCCAACCCATAACCCGCCGTCGGGCCGTTGAGCCAGCGTCCAGCGAGACCGGCGAGCGCATCGGGAAACAGCGTCGGCAGCAGCAATAGGCCGTAAACGCCCATCTTGGAAATCAGCCCGGCAAGCACGGCGCTGAACAGATCGGGCGCTTGATCGTAGCCGAGCGGAATCCAGCGATGCAGCGGCAGCACCCCGACCTTGACCAAAAATGCCAGACCCAGCAGCACGAACACCGCCCAGCGTTGCGCTGTGCTCGCCTCAGTCAGGGCCGCAATCTGGAAATCACCAGTTGCGCTATAGAACACCAGCAGTCCGGCCAGCAGTAGGAACGCCGACGCGAGATTGAACAGAATATAGGTCTGCGCACCTTCGAGCGTGGCGCGAGTCGAGCGGATCAGGAGCAGATAGCTGCTCCAAGTCATTATTTCCCAGCCGATAAACAGGCCGATGAAATCGCCGGCCAGCAGTAACACCTGCATCCCTAACAGCAGCAGCACAAAGAGCGCGTAGGTCGGAACATCCGGCGTCCCGCGTGCCATCGGCAGCGCCACCAGCGGCGCACCCAGCGCCAACAGCAACAGGAAAAACGCTGCGAGCGGTTCGAGCTGGAACAGCAGTTCAAACTCACCAAATAGCGGCCACACCCACGCCCCATCCCAAGTCAAGAGCGTGAGGGTCGGAGTCAGTGACACCGCCAAAAATAGCAGCTTGAGCAATAACGGTCGGTTCGTTGTCATTGGGCGGCCACTCCTAGCACACTCTGGATAAGCAGATCACGGTCGAGCAGCGCCCGCGCCGCATCGACGAGCGCCCCTTCGATCACGAAGGGCGCGATGCCGAGCAGCAGCATCAGTCCGACTAGCAACAACAGCGGCGCATAGGTGGCCCAAGATTCGGGCGCGGTTTTGCTGGTTTTGCTGTCCGTAACCGCGCTGGCAGCGGCTGGCGCATAGAGCACACGAATCCAGCGGAAGTAATAGCCGGCTTCGATCAAGGCCGCGACCAAAATCAGCGCGATGGGCCAGAACGTCTGCGCCGCAGCGAAACCTTGCAGAATCCACAGTTTGCTCATAAACCCGCTCAACGGCGGCAACCCCAGAATGCACAGCGCCCCGACGACGAATAGCCCAACCGTCAACGGATAGACGCGACCCGCTCCGGTCAGCGCATCGAGGTGCAGCGACAGCACCCGCCGCAACAGTAGCGCCGCGACCAAAAACAGCAGCAGCTTGGCCAGCGTATGGCTAATCAAATGAAAGAATGCGCCCGCCGCCGTCGATTCGTGCAAAAAACCGAACGCCAGCAGGATCAAACCAATCTGACCCAGTGATGAATAGGCCAGCATCCGCCGCATCTCATCCTGACGCAGCGCCGCGAGTTCCGCCACCATCAGCGTCAACGCGCCGAGCGTCATCAGCCAGATCCGTGCAATCTCTGGATCAATCCAGATTAAGACCGCCAGATGCACTAGCACGAATAAAAATGCCTTGACCAGCAGCCCCGAAAATAGCGCCGTGATTGCCGGATCACTGCCGCGATAGACATCCGGCACCCAGAAATTAAACGGGAATAATTCGGACTTGATCCCCAGTCCAATTAGCGCCAACACCGCGATTAAGCCCTGCATCGCCGGCGGAATCTCGGCGAATGCCTGCGCGACAGCGGCCATATTTAACTGTCCGGTTTGCAGATAAATCAGCACCACCGCAAGCAGGAAAAAGACCCCAGCCACCGAACCGATGATGAGATATTTCAGCCCCGCTGCCAGCGCCGGTCGATCATCGCGCACCGCAGTAAGCACATAGGCGCTGATGCCCGCGATCTCCAAAAACACATAAAGATTAAAGAGATCGCCGGTCAGCACCAGCCCATTGCCACCAGCGAGCAGCAGCAAGATCAACACAAATGGCTGCCGCCCGCGCAGATGCGTTTCAGTCGCGCCGTGCCAGAGAAAGGCCGCAACCAGCGTGACGGCAAAGCAAAACAGCGCCACCAGCAGCAGCGCGGCGCTATCCAGATGGAGATGAATGCCGAGCGGCGGCGCGATGACGATGGTTTCAATCAACGGCGCTTGTTGCACAGTGGCAAACAGTCCCAGCGCCAGCAGCAGCAATCCCAGCGGTATGCCGAGCAATAGTTGATCGAGAACACGCCAGCGCACCCAAAGCGGCGAGCTAAAGGCCGCGAGCATGGGCAGGGCGATAAACCAAATTGGTGAGGCGGAAAACTCCATGATGGTTCAATCCTGCGCGTCGGCCAGCGCACGAATATCGGCGCTGGCGCTGAGACGGTGATAGCGGATCGCCAGCGACACGCCGAGCGCCAGCACGGCCATGCCGATCACAATGGCGGTCAGAATCAGCGCCTGCGGCACCGGATCGGCCATGCCGGTGAATGCGGTTAGACCGTCGCTCAAAATCGGCGCGGTTTCGCCCGACGTAGTGGCCAGCGCGATGAACAGCAGATTCACCGCCAATTCCATTAGGGCTAGACTCATCAGGATTTTGAGCAGATGGCGCTTGCCGAGTAGCCCGTACAGACCGATGACGAATAGGGTCAGACTGCCGACGAGATGCAGACCATGCAGCACGCTCGGGCGATCTAGCCAGTCGAGTAATTCCAGCATGGTGTTACGCCGCCTCTCGCATATCTTGGAAGATCGCGCCGACCTCGGCCCCGACCTTGACGCCAACTAGCGCGTAGATCAGCGGAATCACCCCTGCGCTCACCAGTTGGCCCAGCGAGGCGACCGGATGCGGCAGAAAATTGCCCAAAAAGGTCGCGGTTGTGGTCAAGATCAACCCGATCAATCCAAGCAACACAAAGCCGCTGCCCGATAGCGCTTCAAGCCAGCCGAGTCGCACATGATCGAGGCGAAAATTCGGATCGGCGAGCATTCGCAGCAAAAATGCCGTGGCAATCACCACGCCGCCTTGAAACCCACCACCCGGCGAGAGATGACCATGCAGCACGATATACACGCCAAATAGCACCAGCACCGGAAACAGCAGCCGCACGCCGGTGATCATCATTTCATTGGGCGGCGCGGGGGTGGATTCGGATTCAGCCGCGCTCAATTCGGAACGCGGACGCGGCGCACTGAACAGCAGCCCGATGCCGGTTGCGGCTAAAAACAGCACCGTCACTTCACCGAGGGTATCGAAGCCGCGATAACTCACGACGACTGAGGTCACGGCATTCGCCGAGGCGGTCTCGGCATTACGGGTCAGCAGCGCATCGCCGACCGTCGCCGTCGGCCAGTCGCGGGCCTGACCGAGCAATAGGGTCAGAAACAGCGCCAGCAGCCAAGCACTGAGCAGCGTAAGCAGCAAGGTCTTGACGCGCACCCGTTTGCGCAAAGGGACTCGTTGACGCTGGCTCATGACAGATCGCGCCCCTCATCGCGTCCAAATTGGCGCACGCCCATCAGCAGCACAAAGCTGCCAGCCGCAGCGCCGATTGCCGCTTCGGTTAGCGCCACATCGGGTGCGTGCAGCAGAAAAAACTGTCCAACTGCGCCCAAACTCACCAGCGACAGACCCAACACCGCTTGTAGCAAATCCGTGTGGCGGATGGTCAGCACCGCTCCGGCGAGCATCCAGAGATAAAACAATAGGGTCAGTAATCCGGTCATGCGTTTGGCTCCGTGTGCGTCGCGCTGGTCTCGGCGGTCTCGACAGCAGCGGCACGGTCACGCTCGGCGCAGGCATCCACCTTGAGGGTCATCCCGATGGTGCCGGTGCGATAGGCCGCCCGCGCTAACACTGAGGCGCTCAACGGATTCGTCAACAGAATAAAGATGGCGAGCAGTAGCAATTTAGCTGCCCAGTCCGGTTGCAGACAGGCCGCGCCCAGTAGCGTGAGCAACGCACCGAGCGTGGTCGCTTTGGTTCCGGCGTGCATTCGCGTGAAGACATCGGGCATTCGGATCAGGCCCAGTCCGCTGACCCAAAAGAAAAACAGTCCCGCTGCTAACAGCGCGTGACCTAAATCGGTGAGCAGGGTATCCATCGTCCAGTCAGACTCCTTTTTCCAAAAAACGCCCGAAGAGGATGACACCCGCAAAGCCGACCAACGCGAACACCAGCGCCACATCCAGATAGATCGACCGCTCGTAGAAGATCGCCAACAGCGCCAGCAATGGAATACAGAGCACAGTGAGCGTATCGAGTGCCAGGATACGATTGGCCGCATCTGGCCCCTTAAAAAACCGCCAGAGGATCATCAGAATTGGCGGTACGAACAACAACAGATACAGCCACAACATGGAGTTCGCCTGTCGGTGAGGGTTTTTTTGCAGCATGATAACGCGGCTCGACTGCGGGCGTATGACGATTGGCCGTCACAGCTCGCGGGTTGCCAAAAATTGCACATCCGGCCAGCGTTCAATCGCCAGACTTAAATTAACCTGCGTTGGGGCGAGATAAACCAGTTGATCGTTACCATCGAGCGCCAAATGTTCGTAACACTTTTCTTTAAAGCGTTCGAGCATTTTTGGGTCGTTACATTGAATCCAACGCGCTGTTTTAACACTCACCGCCTCAACCACTGCATCGACGCCATATTCTGCTTTAAGCCGATACGCGGCAACATCAAATTGCAACACGCCGACCGCGCCCAAAATCAGATCATTATTTTTGAATGGCCGAAAGGATTGAGTGGCGCCTTCTTCGGAAAGCTGTAACACGCCTTTTTGTAAGGCTTTCATGCGCAGCGGATCTTTTAAGACCACGCGCCGGAATAATTCTGGAGCAAAATACGGAATACCCTCATATTTGAGATCTTCGCCTTCGGTAAAGGTATCGCCGATTTGAATGGTGCCGTGATTATGTAGCCCGATAATATCGCCCGGCCAGGCTTCTTCGACATGACGGCGCTCATCGGCCTGAAAAGTAATCGCATTGGCAACCTGAATTGTTTTACCAATCCGCGCATGACGCATTTTCATGCCTTTTTTATAGCTGCCGGAACAGACGCGCATAAACGCCACGCGGTCACGATGCGCCGGATCCATATTTGCTTGAATTTTAAATACAAAGCCGGTGAATATTTCTTCACTAGGATCGACGGTACGCTGGCGGGTTTCACGCGGACGTGGTGGCGGCGCATAGCTCACAAAGGCATCGAGTAATTCCCGCACGCCGAAATTATTGATTGCCGAGCCAAAAAATACCGGCGTTTGTTTGCCAGCTCGATAGGCATCGAGATCAAGCGGATGACTCGCACCCTCGACTAATTCTAATTCGGTGCGCAATTCAGCGGCTTGCTCGCCGAGGATTTCGTCCATGCGCGGATTGTCGAGACCTTCGATGATTTCACCCGCGACGATTTTGCCGCCATGTTGTGCCGTGAATAAATGCGTGCGTCCGGTGCGCAGGTCATAAACGCCTTTGAAGCGTTTGCCCATGCCAATCGGCCAGGTCACGGGGGCGCATTGAATGTTGAGCACGCTTTCGATTTCATCAAGCACTTCAATCGCGTCGCGGCCTTCGCGGTCGAGTTTATTAACAAAGGTTAAAATTGGCGTATCACGTAAGCGGCAGACATCCATCAGTTTAATCGTGCGCTCTTCGACACCTTTGGCCACGTCAATGACCATGAGCGCCGAATCAACTGCCGTCAGCGTGCGATAGGTGTCTTCGGAAAAATCCTCATGGCCGGGCGTGTCAAGTAAATTAACAATCGCGTCGTCATAGGGGAATTGCATCACCGATGATGTCACCGAAATGCCGCGCTCTTTTTCCAATTCCATCCAGTCTGAGGTCGCATGACGGGCGGCTTTGCGGCCTTTAACCGTTCCGGCAAGCTGAATCGCGCCGCCGAATAGCAGCAGCTTTTCAGTCAGCGTGGTTTTACCGGCGTCGGGATGCGAAATGATGGCGAAGGTGCGCCGCTTGGAAAGTTGCTGCTGAAGCTCGCTCATGGCTTGGAAAAGATCGGGTGAGATGGGGAAAAGGCGGTGTTGAACGCGGCATGATAGCAGCGGGGAGCGGGAAACGGCTAGGCAACTGGCCGAGCGGCGACCGCATCTTTAGGGATCTTAGGGGTCGAGCAACCGCGCTAACAACAATTCCTGCGCTTCGCCGAGCGTGCGCCGCAAAAACTCGACCGAACTCGGATCGCACGGCTCATCGCCGCTGCGTAGCTCATGCGGCAGTTTGGTGGCGAGATCGGCAAACTCCGCGCCCAACTCGGCCAGTTGCTCGCTGTCGAGTTCCAGATTGCGAATGGTACTGAGCAAACTGTCGAACGCTTCGTCATGCACCAGCCGTTCCGCTGCTGATGGCTCGCGGTGCGTTTCGATCAAGACTTTCTCGATCCACATCGCCTCACCGCCAATCGCATTGGCCAGCGCCCGACATTCATTGATGAGCTGATCCGGTGCTGCTTGCAAGCGGGCATGAATCGGACACACGCCAGTCAAGCGTACTCGCACGGCAGCCAAGCGCCCATCCGCTGCTGCACGCGCTGCGCTCAACTGCGGCTCGACCCGTGCAACGACCTCTTCGAGACTGCCCGCCGCGTCGAGATCGACTGCGCATTCAAACCAGCGGGCGACATCGAGCGGACGGTGCGTGACCTGCTGCACCTGTTCCGCCGTTACTTCGACCAGACAACAGCCTTTTGCGCCGGTCTCGCGGGCATGTCGTCCTTGCAGATTGCCCGGAAACACAATCCAGGGTTCACGCGCTACGATTTCATGGCGATGCACATGCCCCAGCGCCCAATAGTCATAGCCGAGCGCCCGCAGTCCATCACGCGAGCAGGGCGCGTAGGTCTCATGACCGGGCCGCCCATCGAGTGAAGTATGCAGCAAACCGATATTCAATAGCCCCGAACAGGGCAGCGGATAGGCGCGGGTGAGATCGTCGCTGACAGCGCGGGTGGCAAATCCCTGACCATGTACGGCTATCCCTAAATCGTCACGAATACAGCTTTCTGGGGCGCGGGTGGCGAAGAGATGGACGTTATCGGGCAGACGCAATAAGCGGGTTAATTGACTGGCGGCATCGTGATTGCCAGCGATCATAAAAACCGGAATCGCCGCCGCCCGCAATCGCTCCATCTGACGGACAAAAAACAGGCCGGTGTTGTAATCCTTCCAATCGCCGTCATAGAGATCGCCGGCGAATAACACCGCCGTGACAGCTTCATCGAGCGCCAGATCAACCAACTGTTCCAGCGCCCGCCGCGTTGCGCCGCGCAAGGCTTCAATTGGCGCACCATCATAGCGTTCCAAGCCACGCAAGGGGCTGTCGAGATGCACGTCTGCCGCATGAATCAACTTCACCGTTACTTCGCCTCAAAGCCGTGAGCTAGGATGCCGGAACTGTGCACGAGCTGACGCCAGCGCGTCAAGCGCAATCCGTGCGCAATCATTGACTTACCGCACACTGGCACGCATCATGCCGCGACCTCAATCGGGTGTCTGCGCACGCTGCGTGCGACCGCCCCCGCTCACCCGCACAGCGCGTTGCGATCATGCCCGATCTGTCCTCAATCTTCGGCCCGGCCGGACGGCTGGCCAGCCAGATTCCCGACTTTATCTATCGTGCACCACAACAGGCGCTCGCCGAGCGCGTGGCGGCGATTTTCGAAAGCGACGGCGTGCTGATCTGCGAAGCCGGTACCGGCACCGGCAAAACCTTCGCCTATCTGGTTCCGGCGCTGTTATCGGCCCGCAAGGTCGTGATTTCGACCGGCACGCGCCCGCTGCAAGATCAACTCTTTCATCGTGATTTGCCCAATGTGCGGCAGGCGCTGGGGATTCCGGTCACAGCGGCGCTGCTCAAAGGGCGTGCCAATTATTTATGTCGGCAGCGGCTGCAACGGCGATTAGAGGACAGCGACCGCCTCGACCGACAGAGTCGCACCCAGTTGCAGCAGATTCGCGCTTGGTCAGTCGTCACCGAGCGCGGCGATATTGCCGAAGTGTCGATCCCCGAAGATGCGCCAATCTGGGCCGATGTGACCGCAACGGCGGAAAACTGTCTCGGTCAGGATTGCCCCGAATGGAAAGCCTGTCATCTGGTCGCAGCCCGTCGCGAAGCGCAGGCGGCTGATGTCGTTGTTATCAATCATCATCTATTTTGCGCCGATTTAGCCCTAAAAGATGCTGGATTTGGCGAGATCTTGCCCGGCGCGGACTGTTTTATTCTCGATGAAGCCCATCAATTGCCGGAAATCGCCACCGGCTTTTTTGGGCTGACGATCAGCAGTCGCCAACTGCTGGATCTGGCACGAGATACCGAATTGGAAGCGGTGCAAGAAGCACCAGATGTGTTTGCGCTGCGCACCCAAGCAACCCAGCTCAAACACGCCGTGCAAGATCTGCGGCTGACGCTCGACGAGGGCGACCGGCGTGGCACTTGGGCAGAATTGCTCGCCCAGCCCGGCAGCGCCGATGCGCTCTTGCATATCGGTGAGGCATTGCAGATGCTGATAAGTGCGCTCGATCCGCTCGCCGCGCATGGCAAAGGTCTGGCGGCGTGTGCGGCGCGGGCGCGGGAACACCTGCATCACTTGCATCAGATTGTGACCCAACGCGCCGCCGACAGCGTGTGTTGGTTCGAGACCCTCGGACGCGGTGTGCGGCTGCATCAAACGCCGCTCGACATCTCCGATCAGTTTCGCGAACGCATCGGACGTCCGGGCACGGCTTGGGTACTGACCTCGGCGACGCTGGCAGTTGGCGAGAGTTTCGCACACTTTGCGCAGCAATTAGGCATCGAACAAGCGGCGACCGCCCGCTGGGAAAGTCCGTTTGACTATGCGCGTCAAGCCCTCTGGTTCGTGCCGCGTGGCCTGCCGCAACCGTCAGAACCCGAATATAATCAACAGGTTTTAGAGCTGGCCTGCGAACTGCTCGAATACAGTCGCGGGCGGGCATTTTTATTATTCACCAGTCATCGCGCCCTGCGGGAAGTCGCTGCTGGCCTTGCAGAACGTGTGCAATATCCGCTTTTGGTGCAGGGCGATGCGCCCCGCGCTGAACTGATTGCGCGATTCCGTGAACTCGGGCACGCGGTATTGCTCGGCACCGCGAGTTTTTGGGAAGGGGTCGATGTGCGCGGCGAGGCGCTGTCCTGTGTGCTGATTGATCGGCTGCCTTTCGCCTCGCCCGGCGATCCAGTGTTAGCGGCGCGAATTGAAGCCTTGCGTCAAGCGGGCGGTAATCCATTTCGTGATTATCAATTACCACGCGCCGTGATTGCGCTAAAACAGGGCGCGGGCCGGTTAATTCGCGGCGCAGATGATCGCGGCGTATTAGTTGTCTGCGATCCGCGTTTATTATCGCGTGCCTATGGTCAGACGTTTCTCGACAGCCTGCCGCCGATGCAACGCACCCGCGATATTGAACAGGTGCGGCGGTTTTTTGGGTGAAGCGATCTATTAGCGATCAGCCACCAGCTTATTTTGTCATTCATTTAACCGACACGATATTCTATGCGCTTTTTCAAAATTCTGTTTGAGCGTCTTTGGCCGCGTGCGCAACACGCGGTTTCTCATTCGGCACTTGCGACCAATGAAGATGCGGATTTAGCGTGTCTGGAGGTGCCGACACCCATTCCGGCGGAAGCAGTGCAAATTCGCCGTGAAGAAAATGGATTTCCGGCACCGCCGTCACTTTCAGTGGATCGCTGGTTTTATCCCTGGTTGCTGAGTTGTCCAGATTTCATTGATAAACCGCTGACCGATCCTGAACGCAAAATTCTCACGGCTTTTGATTTATTAGTCGTCCGTCCACACACCAATGCTGAGATTGTGCCGCGTTTGCCGCTCCTGATTCCGCAATTGATGCACAGTCTCAAGGATGATACCGCGACCATCCATGATTTAGCCGATCAAATTGCCAAAGATCCGGCGCTAGTCGGTGAAATTATCCGGCTGGCGAATAGCCCGATGTATCGGCGTCCGTGCAAAATAGCCAGTCTACAGCAGGCCATCATGTTATTAGGGCAAGATGGTCTGCATCAATTGATTGCGCGGGTGGCGTTTTATCCGATCTTTAATTTGAAATCCAGCAATAGCGCCAATATCGCGGCACGGCGAATTTGGATGCAATCGGAACGCTGTGCGCTAGTATGCAACTGTTTGGCGAATGACTACAGGCAGGATGTATTTTATGCGTATCTGACCGGATTAGTGGCGCAGATTGGGCTGATGGTGGGTTTTCGCTTTATGGAACAAATTCTCGATACCCTGCAAGGGCCGATTCCTAATTCAACTGGATTTTATAAAACTTTTATTGAACGCTCGCGGCTGTTGTCCTATCGCATTATTAGCGAATGGGATTTTCCTGAGCCGGTGATGACCGCGATTCACGAACAAGCCTATCCAACGAAATATGACACGCGCTCTGGTTTAGGTGCAATGCTGGTTGTTGCCGATCAATACAGCAAACTCAATCTATTGCTACAAAAACAACCGCCACCCGAAGGTACATTCGATCCACTAGTATTTATGCCGGATCCCTGTTATCGCCGCTTGCCGAGTGATGAAGAGCTTGAAGCGGCGAGTTGAGTTTTTGTATCAATCGCAGTGGCGCGTTAGGGATTGAGCGCCAGAAACACAAAATAACCCGTATACCCAGCGCGGTGACGCGGATCAGTTAATTTATCCGCATCTGATTCGCCATAGGGGTGCTGTACCACCGACATTAAATAGGCAAAACCATTGATGTCGGGATAAAAATACGGCGATGTCGTTTCAGAGCCGTAGGGCGATGTTTGCAGGCGCATGAGTTGATCCGAGGCGAGGTGATAGGCCCAGAGCACGTCATTCTGATGACCCGCGCCGGAATCTTCACCAATAATTAGGGTGTCATAGCCCGGAATAAAGGTGAGATTATCGGGATTCGCAATACCATTGACATCGCATTGATTCTGCCCGTCATAGGCCGCTGCTTGCGCACTTGCGCCATATTTGACTGTCAGCGGCGTGCCAGTAATGAGCGGTTTCATTCCCAGCGCGGTATAGTGCGCGTCGAGTTCCAGTGCATAAACCGCACCGCAAACATTGGCTTGCTTTAACTGAATGTGATTCGCGCCGCCTTGATCGTAGGTCGAGACGCTACCCGGCGTGCGACCGGCGCGGCTGAAATTAAGCATTCCGTAATCAATTTCTGAGATTGCTAAATATAATTGATGACGCGCTGCATCATACGTAATGCCTTCCATTTTGCGAAATTCAGTGGTTCCGCCCTGCATCGCCGCCCAACGGCGCGTTTCTAAACGCGAGGCAATGGTTTGATCGAGCGTATCAATTTGCCCATCTTGGTTAATATCACGCAGTTTGAGGCATTGATGCGTTCCCGTTGTGTGACCGACATTGATCGCAGTAAAACCATTCGGACACTGTGCAGGCGTATCGGGGTCGGCTGTATTGGGCGCGGTTTCTTCAAATAAATCAGCGAAGCGATAGCGCCCAATCCAATCACGCACCTCGACATCGGTCGCGGTGCCGAGATTGATCCAATTGAGTCGCGCCCGTCCCGCGCCGTCGGCATCCTGCTGTTGCCACTGTGCAACCCAAAGCGTTCCGGCGCTCAGATCGCCCGGCTGCTGGGCGACGAAGCGAAATAGTCCAACATTGGTGCCATCGTCGGACATATAGACCGTTTTGCGGTCGGGCATGACATAACCGAGTTCGAGCGCGATGCGCCCCATCGCATAGTGTTTGGTCACGGTCGCGGCGTCGAATTGGGCGACCTGAACCTCAATCGGATAGCCGTAATCATAGGGATTGACCACAGTTTGTGCCTGTTCAGGCGCTGCGCCGAAATAGCGTGCCATCGCCGCGTTGTAATCGCTGATGGTGCCGTCGCGCCACTGTTTGGCGTCGGGTTCGTATTCTTCCGAGCCGAGATGTGTGCCCCAGGGCGTGACACTGCCGGCGCAGTGAACCCAGCCGCCGTTGAGCGCGGAAAAATCTAGCGGGCGTGTGCGTTGCGCGGTTAACTGGCCGGTTTGTGTATCTTGCGTCAGCGCCGTCAGATACATCGCGCCGGGGCGCGATTCAAAATGTGAAACCATGTACAACTGTTCATCCGCGCCGCGCAGTAGCGAAGAAAAATCGTTGTGATGGGACAGGTAGGGCGAGCCATCTTCAGCCAAAAGTGGCTGACCCTTTTGATCGTATAACTGACCAAAGCGATAGCCGTCGGGATCGGCCTGTCCAGTCTGACCCGAGCGCAACAGCGTGTGATAATGCAGCTCGACCTTGACCCCATTGATGAGCGCGTGCGGGGCGGTGAGGATTGCGTGTTTTTCCGCGTCGGTGCGCGGCACTGGAGCCGGACTCACGACCAGACTTCCGGCCAAAACCGGAGCGCACCAGCCGAGTGCTAACGTGAATGGAATAGCTTGGGTGCGGGATGGTGCCATGCGTAACGCTCCGTAACGACGAGGATCAAGTATTGAAATCGCTTTATGTTACAGACTGATGATGACGGTTCAATAACTCCAAATCATGCCCGAAACCAGTCAGCGCACAGTCAAGCGATGGCATCAAACTGCCGCTGGATTGTCCGATGTCGGCGATAGCAACCCAACTGCATCCGCGCCAACATTCGGGAAGAAACGCCTAAAGATAATTAATCGCTTTCACTAATATTTGCGTAGCGTGATTGATTAGCGCCCAATCACTGCTCGTCAAACTTTTTTGCGCTGCGGCAAGCTGTTGATCGCAGGCGTGATAATTATGAGTAAAGGAGTCAGTAATGATAGCGGTCATATCGCACTCAATTCGTATTTGCTCAGTGTAGCGATTGTTAATGACCGCACATCATGACGCCTTGATCTAGGTCATGCTTAATGCTCAATGACGCGCTTTTAAACGCGCCAACCGCTCGCTGGCCGAGTGCGCAGCCGGTAACTGACCGCTGGCCGCCGCGAGTGCAGCGGCGATATTGGGATCCTCTTGCTCGGGGCGCGTCGGAGCGAGCAATTTAGCTTTGGCGCTCGCGGCATCAGCTTGCGCGAGATCGCGGGCGGCGGCCTCGTTCATTGCTTTGAGCGCGACATTTAAACCACTGGTGACGCCGGTAAGTCCGGCAGCACGGCGGGCAGCTTCAGCCTGACGCTCGGCTTGTTCGCGCTGTTGTTCGGCGCGTTTCATATCGCGTTGGGCACGTTCTAATTGCCGCCGCGCTTCTTTGAGTTTATTACCAGCATCCGTATAGGTGCGCTCCAGCATCGCTAAAAATTCCTGCGCATCCTGTGCTTCACTGGCTTCGCGCTCAACATCCGGTGTCATTTGTTCGAGCATATCAAGCAGGGTATTCAGGCTTTTTTCTAATGTCAGCCGCCGATTTGGATCGACTTCAATAGATAATTGCCCTTGCAACATTTCCGCAGCCGCCATGCGTTGATTGAGCAGGGTTTGAATCGCATCAGCTTCTTGTTGTTCGCGCTGATAGGTTTGACGCGCTTGAGCGACTTCTAAGCCGAGTTCATCGAGATGCGCTTCCATTGTACGCAATTCGGCCTCAGTTGCGCCCTGTGGATCCCAGCGCACCAGTGCCTCTAAACCACTCTGTATGGCTTGATCGGCTTTAACACCAACAAAATGACGCATAAATTTCAACATGATTGATTCCTCGGTTGATGCGTTTATTAGCTACCAGCGTTTAGGTGTTGTCGGTGAATCATGCGCCGTGCTGATTGAATCCAGCACAATCAGTGCGGCGCGATTCAATGACCGTTATACTGTTTTGGGCGCAACGGTCTCTAAATGCCAAATCTCGCGGTTATATTCGCTAATCGTGCGATCCGATGAAAACCGCCCGCTATAAGCGGTGTTGAGAATGCTCATACGTAACCAATGCTCACGGTCACGATAGGCGGCAGCGGCGCGGTCTTGCGCTTCAATATAACTGCGGAAATCAGCGGCAGTCATCCAGGGATCATGCGGATTGCGAATCGAGAGAATAATCGGGTCAAAGACGCCAGCTTCAAACTGATTAAAATGCCCGGATTCCAGCAGATTCATCACATCGCGCAATGCCGGATCGCTGGCGATTAAACCATTCGGGTCATAATGACCGCGCAAGGATTCGACACCGGATGCGGTTAAGCCAAACAGGAAAAAATGATCTTCGCCAACTTGGTCGCGGATTTCGATATTAGCACCGTCGAGTGTGCCAATAGTCACGGCACCGTTCATCATAAATTTCATATTGCCGGTGCCCGAGGCTTCTTTACCAGCAGTTGAAATTTGTTCAGATAAATCGGTACCCGGAGCAATCACTTCCATGAGTGATACGCGATAATCTGGGACAAAGGCAACGCGCAATAATCCAGCCGTCGCCGGATCAGCATTCACAACCCGCGCTACCTGATTGATGAGCTTGATAATCAGCTTGGCCATAAAATAGCCAGGCGCGGCCTTGCCACCAATCAACACACAGCGCGGCGTCCAATGCGCGGTATCACCGCGTTTGATGCGATTGTAGAGATGAATGATATGCAAGACGTTGAGCAATTGACGCTTGTATTCGTGAATGCGCTTCACCTGCACATCAAAAATTGCATCAAGCGGAAAATCTACGCTGCATAATTCCCGAATCTGCTCGGCTAATCGCGCTTTATTGTTTTGTTTGATGATATGCCAGCGTTCACGGAACGCGCTATCTTCAGCATAGGGCGCTAACTTGACAAGCTGTTCGAGATCGTGAACCCACTCAACACCGATGGTTTCATTCAGCAATTCGGTTAAGCCCGGATTACACATTGCCAGCCAACGACGTGGTGTGACACCGTTGGTTTTATTGTTGAATTTTTCCGGCCAAAGCTCGTAGAAATCACGGAATAGTCCTTCGACTAATAATTGCGAATGCAATGCGGCAACACCATTGATCGAAAAACTACCGACAATTGCCAGATACGCCATGCGCACTTGCGGATCATAGCCTTCTTCAATTAGTGACATGCGCCGCTGCCGGTCAATATCCCCCGGCCAACGCAATGCGACCTCGGCAAGAAACCGCGCATTGATCTCAAAAATGATTTCTAGAATGCGCGGTAATAATTGCCGGAATAAGCGCACTGGCCAGCGTTCCAATGCTTCGGGAAGCAGAGTGTGATTGGTATAGGCCATTGTGCGGCGCGTGATGTCCCAAGCTTCTGTCCATTCCAGATGATGCACGTCCATAAGCTGCCGCATCAACTCGGCAACTGATACCGCTGGATGGGTGTCATTAAGCTGGAAGCAGTTTAATTCAGCAAAGCGGCTGAAATCTTTGCCATAGAGTCGTACCCAATCGCGCAAGACATCTTTAATACTGGCGCTGGCAAGGAAATATTGCTGACGCAAGCGCAGCTCTTTACCATTTTCGCTGGCGTCATTCGGATAGAGCACCATCGTAATATGTTCGGCAGCATTTTTCTGCGCGACTGATTCGGTGTAACTGCCAGCATTAAATTCATCAAGATCAAATTCATCAGTGGCCGCTGCTTTCCATAAGCGGAGCGTATTGACGGTATCATTACGATAGCCAGGTACTGGCACATCGTAGGGAACTGCTAATACATCATGGCTGTCAACCCAACTGACAATCATGCGTCCGGTATTCGGATCACGATGGGTTTCAGTGCGGCCACCGAATTGAATGCGTTGGGTAAATTCGGGGCGCTCGATTTCCCAGGGATTGCCGTCGCGGAGCCAATGATCTGGCTCTTCGATTTGTGCGCCATTTTCAATTAACTGGCGAAACATGCCGTATTCATAGCGCAAGCCATAGCCGCGCACGGGTAATTGCAGCGTGGCGCAGGAATCGAGAAAACAGGCCGCGAGCCGACCTAAACCGCCATTGCCTAAACCAGGATCTGGTTCGATGGCGGCTAATTCTTCTAATTCTAAGCCGAGCGTGCGTAAGCCTTCGGCGATTGGTGCATCTAATTCCAGATTAAAGGTCGCATTCGATAGCGCCCGCCCCATCAAAAATTCCAGTGATAAATAATAGGCTCGCTTGCAGCCGGTTTCATCATAGGTCTGGCGGGTGCTTTTCCAGCGTTCCATTAACCGATCACGCAGAATCGTTGCCAGCGCCCGATAGGGATAATAAGCTGAGAGACAATCGCGATCACGTCCGAAGGTATTGACATAATACCGTTTGAAATCATGGGCCAATCCTTCGGGATCCCGCGCTAAAGGCGGTAAATCGAAGGTGGCGTCATTGGGGCAATTTTTCAGCAATATTGTCGATGATGAAGACATGCAAGGGGGTTTCCTGTATTGGAAGGGTGGGGTGTTAGTATTAGCTTTTCAGCTATCAGCAATGATGATTCGGCATGAATCGCTGCTTAAAAAAGCTCGAAGCTGAAAGCAGGCGGCTGATAGCTGATAGCTTTCTTCGCGCTTAATCTGCTTCATGCACCGTGTCAGGCTGGAGACTCGGTAATGGCGAATGACCGCGTTTACAATCTTCGCGCAGACGTTTGAGTAAGCGTTGCCGCTCTTCAGGGCCAGCAACCATGAGCGCGGCAAAGGCAGCACGCCATTGAACCATATATTCATAGTCCGCCGGACGTTCGGTATAAATCATAATAGCGGTGCAATAATCTGTAGCCTTCAGATAATCCTTGAATGGAACATCTGTTGGCACGAGCAGCGATGCGACAATTCGCCGCGCCTGTATCGAGGCTTTATATTGAACGCTCATAAATTTTTAATTATAAGTTTTTAATTAGTCGTGAAGCAGGGTGACGCGCCAAATAAGTCCGTCGAGTTGCAAGCGCACATATAACGGCGGCGCGGTCGGGGCGCGTTCGATGCGCAGGCGCACGGCGTCTGGTGCCTCAAAAAAAACTTCCGAGAGCGAGCGCCACAGACCAGGGCGGTGCAGGGTGGGAATCTGCTTAAACTGGTCGCTGACCCACTGTAGGGTAACGCGGCGTTCAAGAACCGCGACGCCGTGTTGACGCAAACCCGATTCAAGCCACGCAATAAACGCATCCGAAACGGTTTCGATGCGATTGGTTTGGCGTTTATCCAGCCGACGGGCGAGTTCATCGCGCACGGCATCCAGATTCACTAAGGCGGCGATGGTGGCAAAATCCTCTTGCACGACGGCGCGTTCTAATGACCACAGGGTACTATAGGGCCAGAGACCATAGAGCAGCGTCAATACTAAGATCAGTAGCAGCGCCTGCGTGAGCGTGTGATGCACCGCTAACCAAAGGCGCAGCATTCCGTGCCCGAGGCGGCCAAGCCAGTGGCGACTAAGCTGGAGGCGTCGCGGTGCGCCGAGTTCAACCATCGCGGATCTGCGCGTGTTCAAGCGTTTCGAGGGTTTCGCAGACCTCAAGCCAGGCCGTTTCGGTGGCGTCCAGATCGGCCTGAAGCTGGCGTTGTTCAGCCAGCAGGGTCAGCAACTGCGTTTTGGCCGCGGCCTCGTAGAGTTCCGGTGCGCTCAGTTGCTGTTCAAGCGCGGCGCGGCGTTCGCTCAAGGCCGTGAGCTGACGTTCTAGGGTTTTTTCGCGGTTGCGCAGCGGTTGCAGTGCCTTGCGGGTTTCGGCTGCCTGACGGCGCTGTTGCTTGCGCTCACCGCCGCCGCTTGCGTTAGTCGCGCCCTTTTGATTACTTGCATTCTGTTGTTCATCAAGCACTTGGCGTCCCGCCAACCACGCCGGATAGTCGTCGAGATCGCCGTCAAACGGTCGCACCGCGCCGCCATCGACCAGCCATAAATCATCACTGGTGACGCGCAACAGGTGGCGATCATGCGAGACCAGCACCAGTGCGCCATCAAACTCTTGCAGTGCCTCAGCTAAGGCTTGACGCATGTCGAGATCGAGATGATTCGTCGGCTCATCGAGGAGTAGCAGATTCGGGCGCTGCCGGATCATCAGCGCCAGCACCAGCCGCGCTTTTTCGCCACCGGAGAGCGGCGCGACCGGCTCAAGCGCCCGATCCCCAATAAAACCGAAGCCGCCGAGATAATCGCGCAACGCCTGCTCAGTGGCCTGTGGATCGAGGCGGCGCAGATGCAGCAGCGGGCTATCAGTAGGGCGCAATTGCTCAAGCTGATGCTGGGCAAAATAGCCGATTTTGAGATCCTGAGCGCGTTCACAGCGCCCAGCTTGCAGCGGCAATGTTTGGGCTAAGACTTTGATCAACGTCGATTTGCCCGCGCCATTGCGCCCAAGCAAGCCGATGCGGTCGCCGGGATCGAGGCTGAATCCGACCCCATTGAGAATCGGGCGCTCACCATAGCCGACCACCGCATCATCGAGTCGCAGCAGCGGGCGCGGCAGCGTGTCCGCCGGCGCAAAGCTGAAGCGAAACGGCGAGTCGATATGCGCCGGAGCGATCAGTTCCATGCGTTCAAGCGCCTTGAGCCGACTTTGCGCCTGCCGTGCTTTAGTCGCTTTGGCGCGAAACCGCTCGACAAAGCTGTGCATGTGGGCAATCTCGCGCTGCTGGCGCACATAGGCGGCTTGCTGTTGCGCGAGCCGCTCGGCGCGTTGACGCTCAAAGGCCGAATAATTGCCGATATAGAGCGTCAGGCGCTGATGTTCCAGATGCAGGGTGTGACTGACGACGGCATCGAGAAAATCACGGTCATGCGAGATCAGCAGCAGCGTACCCGGATAGGTTTTGAGCCAGCCTTCGAGCCAGATGACGGCATCGAGATCGAGATGATTGGTCGGCTCATCGAGTAGCAGCAAATCCGAGCGACACATCAACGTCCGCGCCAGCGCCAGCCGCATCCGCCAGCCGCCCGAATAGCTATTCACCGCTCGCTGTTCATCGCCCGGCGCAAAGCCCAAACCATGCAGCAGCCGAGCGGCGCGACTTTCGGCCTCATACGCGCCGATAGACTCTAAACGCCCGTGCAATTCGGCTTGCTGGAGACCATTGCCAGCCGCTTCGGCGGCCATCAGATCCGCTTGCAGTTGCCGCAATTCGCGGTCGCCATCGAGCGCAAACTCTAGCGCCGGACGATCTGTGTCTGGCGTGTGCTGGGCGACATGGGCAATCTCCCAGCCGGGCGGCATGGTCACATCACCGGTATCGGCGTGCAGTTCCTCGCGCAGCAGCGCAAACAGGCTCGATTTTCCGCAGCCATTCGCCCCAACGAGGCCGACTTTTTGGCCGGGATAAATCGTCAGTGTGGCCCCTTCGAGCAAACGATTTGGGCCACGACGGAAACTTAAGTCTTTCAATTGCAGCATGAAATTAGGGTTTCCTGAGGGGCGGCCAGTGACCAGCTACCAGCCTCCAGCTTAAAGCAGTTCGGCGTATTTTTTTAGCTGAAAGCTGGCTGATAGCTAATTAGCTGATCGCTCACAATCAAAACAAATCATCCATCACTCGCGGCGCGGTACGCGGGCGATTCGGTTTAGCCGGTGCTTTAGTATTACGTCCACCGCCTGCCGTTGGCCCAGCAATCTGCACCGACTCCGGCCCGAGCATGGATTTACGATGCTCTTCTTGCACCATTTCCAGAAAGCCGCCTTTCGCTTGAATCTCAACTCCGCGTGCAGCATTGTCACGTATCGCAATTAGTCCGGGCGGCGGAGCAAGTGTGGCAATGGGGCGCTCTTTTAATGCTGCTT
Source organism: Allochromatium warmingii (assembly GCF_900107145.1). GTDB lineage: Bacteria > Pseudomonadota > Gammaproteobacteria > Chromatiales > Chromatiaceae > Thermochromatium > Thermochromatium warmingii. The sequence goes on from NZ_FNOW01000034.1 coordinate 29,334, forward strand.
CCATAAAGGCCAACCACATGCCGAGCGCCGCTTTACCGCCTTCTTCACCGCGTCCGAGCTTGCCGAAATCATCAAATCCCATCCAAGCAATGGTTACAAATTCGGCTTGATAGCCAGCAAACCACGAATCACGCACATCATTAGTCGTGCCAGTTTTGCCGACAATATCCGGTCGCGAGAGCTTTTTTGCCCGTGTGCCGGTGCCGCGATCAATGACTTCACGCAACAGTGCCGTCATTTGATAAGCGGTGCGCGGATCAATCACCCGTTCCGCTAATCCCTGACCCTGTGCAATCAAAGCGCGGGGATCGGGTGCAGTATCGCCGATTTTGAACCAGCAATCCGAGCACGCACGCGCTGGTTTAGCATCGAAAATAATCTGACCATCACTATCTTCAATGCGGCGAATAAAATAGGGCGTGACGTGATAGCCGCCATTCGCAAACACCGCATAGCCTTCTGCTAATTTAACCGGCGACAGTTCGCCGGTTCCCAACACCATTGACAAACCACGCGGTAGCGCCGGGGTATCAAAGCCAAAGCGCCGAATATACGCCTGGGCTTCATCTAATCCGACGCTCTGTAATAAATTGATGCTCGCTAAATTGCGTGATAGCGCCAATGCGCGACGCATTGGAATTGGGCCGAGTTCACGATGATCGGCATTTTTTGGATTCCAATTCGGATCACTTTTGACCCGTACCGCTTGATCGCGCAATAAACTCACCGGCGTCCAGCCTTTATCGAGCGCAGCCGCATAAACAAATGGCTTAAAGCTAGAGCCGGGCTGACGGCGCATATCAACAGCGCGATTGAATTTTGAGTCATTGAACGCATAGCCGCCCACCAGCGCCCGCAATGCGCCATCACGCGGATCGAGCGCCACCAGCGCCCCGGCGACCGCTGGAATCGGCGTCAGCATCCAATCACCTTGCGCATTGCGCCGCAGGCGCACCAAATCACCGACCGCGACCGACTCCGGCCCGCGTCGGCGCTCGCCATTCCAACGCTTGAGATTGCGTTGCGTGCGTGCCCAACTAAGCGCCTGACGCGGCAGCGCCACCCGCTCGCCGCGCCCGAGATAAAGTTTCGCGCCCGCACTCGACAGCCCCGTCACCAGCGCCGGAATCAATTCGGGAATACGCGGCACGGTGTCTAAATACGCATCTAATTCAGCGTCATTTAATCCAGTCAGATCAAGCGTTGCTTCTGGGCCGCGATAACCGTGCCGCCGATCATATTGACGTAATGAACTGCGCACCGCATCCTGTGCCGCACGTTGTAACTCCGGTTCCAGTGTGGTGGTGACGCGATAACCACGATTGATGGCATCCTCACCATAAAAGCGGACAATTTCCGCCCGCACCATTTCCGCCATATAACCCGCTTCCAATTCTGGGCCGCGTTGATGCGCTTGGGCTAAATCCGGGGCGCTCCGCGCTTCAGCATATTGATTGGCGTCGATATAATTTAATTCGTACATCCGCCCCAAAATATAATCACGTCGCTCTAAAGCACGTTGCGGATTGGTGAGCGGATTATTTACCGACGGCGCTTTCGGAATCCCGGCCAGCATCGCGGCTTCAGCAAGGCTGAGTTGATCGAGCGTTTTATCATAATAAAATGCTGCTGCTGCTGAAATCCCATAGGCGCGATGACCGAAGAAAATCTGATTGAGATAGAGTTCGAGAATTTCTTCTTTAGTCAAGGTCTGCTCAACATGCAGCGTTAATAACACCTCAGCGAGTTTGCGCTGAAAGGTCTTTTCTGGGGATAAAAAGAAATTGCGCGTCAACTGCATACTAATGGTACTGCCGCCTTGCGATTTCTCGCCGGTCGCTAAATAACTTAGCAATGCCCGCCCTAATCCCTGCGTATCAATCCCGCGATGCTCAAAAAAGCGACTATCTTCAGTCGCCAAAAAAGCGTTGATAATTAGCGGCGGAATCGCTTGAATTGACACCGGACGCCGCCGCTCGATGCCAAATTCGCCCATTAAACGCCCATCGGCGCTATACACGCGCAATGGTTCTTGAAGCTGCACCGTGCGCAAGGTTTGCACATCGGGCAAATCCGGCAAGGTCACACCGACGAACACACCCGCAGCGACTAATCCGAGCGCGAGTAGCTGTAAGGGCGCACCCAAGCCCGCGCCGAGCAGGTGAAAAAACCAGCGGCGCGTTGCCCGCAATCCTGAGCGCCAACGCGGAACCGTCCGCGCTGCTGCCATGTTGCTGTTTTTATTCAAACTTTAGGCACCTGTCGCACGCCCAGCAATCGCCCAAGCGACATCCGCAGCCTGCCGATTGGCCGCGACATCATGAACGCGAAAAATCGCCACGCCCTGCTTGACCGCTAACGCAGTAGTAGCACAGGTCGCCGCGACCCGTGCTTCGGGGGCAGCATCGCCACAAAAAGTGCTCAAAAAGCGTTTACGACTTGTGCCTAATACCACCGGAAAACCAAGCGCGACGATCTGTTCGAGTCCAGCTAAAAGCTGCAAATTATGCGCCGTAGTTTTGCCAAAACCGATGCCCGGATCGAGCAAGATCGCATCATCAGCGATCCCTGCCGCCCGCGCTGCCGCAACCTGCGCTAACAAATCACTACAGACCTCGGCGACCACATCCTGATAGGCGGGCGCGGCCTGCATGGTTTGCGGCGTGCCGCGCCGGTGCATGAGCACAATCGGTGCTTGCAACGCGGCGGCCAGCGGCAGCATTTCGGGGTCATCGCGTCCGGCAGAGGTGTCGTTGATCCAATTCGCGCCCGCTGTCAGCGCCGCCTGCGCCACCTGCGCCGAGGTGGTGTCAATACTCAGGCGGATTTCGGGTGCAATCTGCTCGCGCAAGCGCCGAATCACCGGCAGTACGCGCCGCAGTTGCTCATCGGGTGGAACGGAAAGTGAGCCGGGGCGGGTCGATTCGCCGCCGATGTCGAGCATCTCGGCACCTTCGGCCAGCAGCGTGAGCGCGTGCGCGACCGCAGCTTCGGTATCGAGATAGCGCCCGCCGTCAGAAAAACTGTCCGGCGTGACATTGACAATCCCCATCAAACGAGGCGGGCGCGAGCTGTGAGTAGTAAACATGGCTAACTGGGAGCGACTAAGAAGCTTGGGTCAGACATTGTACGGCGTTCGTGCGGGAAGCTGGCGGCTGGATGCTGAAAACTCAAAACCGTAGTATATGCCTTGCGTATAATAATAGTGAAATTCAATCAGGAGCAATTGAGCGATGAGTTTAATTGACGATTTAGCGAAAGCGAAGTCTGAAGAAGATGTCAAGGATGCCTATATCA
>NZ_FNOW01000037.1 GCF_900107145.1 Allochromatium warmingii
GTGCTTGTCGTGTGCGTGCATGCCGCCAACATCTTTGATGGTACCGCCGCACGCGAAGTCATCGCACGCTTATTTTTACTCCTTCAATCCGTCAAAATTATTTGGACGGATGGCGCCTACGCCGGAGCAGAACTGATTGAATGGGTATTTAAGCAGTTTGCCTGTACGCTCACTCTTGTTCAGAAACAAACTGGTCGCAAAGGTTTTCATGTCTTGCCACGTCGCTGGGTCGTTGAAAGAACATTCGCTTGGCTTGGACGCTCGCGCCGATTGAGTAAAGATTACGAGCGTAAGCCAACCTCTAGTGAGTCTCAAGTTTACTTAGCGTCTAGTCGATTGTTGCTTCGCCAAATTTGCAATAATCAAGTTCGCTATAAATTAGCCGCTGGCTAGAAAAAAACTGATTTGCCAGTTTCTAGACAGCCTCTCAATCTATTTGAAGCATCCGCTTTCCTCCGGATGCACCCTGAAACCTTACGACGTCTGGCCGCTGTTGGGGAAGTTCCTTGTGCCAAGCCCAGCAGCAAGCATTGGCTGTTTATTGACGAAGATCTGGCCGAATGGCTGCGCTCGCGCTACTCTGAAAAAGCGCGGGCGGTTGAGCCGAGAGGAACGACGACATGCTCTACCACCGACCCAATAGCCGGCACTGATGGGTGCGCTTCACCACACCAGACGGCAAAGAAGTACGACGCTCTACTGGAACGGAGGACAAGAAAGACGCCGAGGAGTACGAAGCACAACTGAAGCAGAATCTGTGGCGCCAAGAGCGCATGGGCGAAAAGCCCCGCAGAACCTGGCCGGAAGCGGTTGTGCGCTGGATCGGGCGCCGACCATCCCACTGTTGCCTGAACCCAAGCAGCGCATCCGTTGGCTCACCCGTGAGGAGGCGGATCGCTTGATCGGCGAACTGCCTGAACATCTAGCAGATATGGCGCGTTTCAGTCTGGCCACCGGCTTGAGAGAGGCCAATGTCACGGGTCTTGAGTGGAGCCAGGTCGATCTTGAGCGGCGGGTGGCCTGGATCCATCCGGATCAGGCCAAGGCGAAGAAGGCGATCGGAGTGCCGCTCAATACAGATGCCGTCTTGGTGCTTCGACGCTGGGAAGGTCGCCACGACGAACGGGTCTTTGCCTATCAGCGTCGCGATGCAAACGGTGCTCTTGTCTGGCTACCGGTCAGCAAAGCCGGTGGACGGGCCTGGCGAAAAGCGTTACAGCGAGCAGGGATCAAGGAGTTTCGTTGGCACGACCTGCGGCATACCTGGGCCTCCTGGCATGTTCAGTCAGGAACCCCCTTGCATGTTCTCCAGGAACTTGGTGGCTGGTCGGACTTCGCCATGGTGAAGAAATATGCCCACCTCGCCCCTGAGCACTTGGCCGAACATGCTGCCCGGATCGAGTCAGGGATTCGAAGCGTTCCGCACATTTTCCGGCACACCGCTTAGGCGGACAAGAAAAAAGCGGCAACGTGAGTCACGTAACCGCTTGTAATTTCTAGCTTAAATTGGTCGGGGCGAGAGGATTTGAACCTCCGACCACCTGAACCCCATTCAGGTGCGCTACCAGGCTGCGCTACGCCCCGTTGGAAAGAAGCGGAATCATACGCTGTCGCACAGCCGGCGTCAACGCCGAAGCACGTGCAGAATCTCCTCAAGCTCAAGCCGCATCTGTCGCAAAATCTGATGCGTCTGACTGAGATCCTGCTTGGCGCCCTCGCCGCTGAGCTGCTGACGGGCGCCGCCGATGGTGAACCCCTGCTCGTAGAGCAGATTGCGGATCTGGCGCACCATGAGTACATCATGACGCTGATAGTACCGGCGATTGCCACGCCGCTTGACCGGCTTGAGCTGCGGAAACTCCTGCTCCCAGTAGCGCAGCACATGCGGCTTGACGCCGCACAGCTCGCTGACCTCGCCGATGGTGAAATAGCGCTTGCCGGGGATCGGCGGCAGTTCGCCGTCGCTCGCTCCGATCAGGCTATCGCTCGGTTCCCGCATAGGCTTCCACTCTCGATTTGAGCTTTTGGCCCGGACGGAAGGTCACGACACGCCGGGCGGTGATGGGGATCTCCTCGCCGGTCTTGGGATTGCGCCCAGGGCGCTCTTTTTTCTCGCGCAGATCGAAGTTGCCGAACCCGGACAGCTTGACCTGTTCGCCGCGCTCCAGGGCGGCGCGGATCTCCTCGAAGAACATCTCGACGATGTCCTTGGCCTCGCGTTTGTTCAGGCCAAGCTCTTCGAACAAATGCTCGGCCATGTCGGCTTTGGTCAAGGCCATACCCGTTCAATCCCTCAAGCGTGCATCGAGTTCGGAGGTCAGGCGCTCCAGGATCCGCCCCACCGTCGCATCTATGACTTCGTCCGTAAGTGTCTGAGAAGACGACTGTAAAATCAATCCTAAAGCGAGACTTTTTCGACCTGTTTCGATGTTCCGGCCGGTGTAGACATCGAACAGGATCAGGTCGCGCAGCAGGTCGGAGGCGACCGAACGGATGCACTGTTCGACCGCTTCGTAGCTGACCCCTTGGTCGACCAGAATCGCCAGATCGCGCCGGATGCCTGGATAGCGTGAGATCTTGGCGTAGCGCGGCAGCACGCCCGGTGTCAACGGAGCCAGATCGAGTTCGAACAGGAACACATCGCCGGTCAGATCGAGCTGCGCGGCGAGTGCCGGATGCAGCATCCCGATCAGGCCGACCGTCTGACCGTCGCGCTCGATGCGCGCGGTCTGGCCCGGATGCAGTGCCGGATGCTCAGCGGGCACAAAGCGGAAGGACGCGGACGCGCCGGTCTGGGTCAGCAGTGCCTCGACATCGGCCTTGAGATCGAAGAAATCGACGCCCTGCCCTTTCTGGCCCCACTGCTCCGGCAGCCGGTCGCCGACGACTAAGCCGGCGATCCCCTGCGTCTGGGTCAGACCTTCGGGGCCAAAGCGAAAACGCAGTCCGCTCTCGAAGATGCGCACGCGCTCCATCTGCCGCGCTTGGTTGTAGACGGCGGTTTGCAACAGTCCGGGCCAAAGACTGGTGCGCATGACCGAGAGTTCGGCGCTGATCGGATTGGCCAGCTTGAGCGTCTCCACCCCTGGCTCGACCAGTTCCTGGATCTCGGGACTGACGAAGCTGTAGGTGATGACCTCCTGGAAGCCGCGATCGACCAGCGCCAGCCGCGCGCGGTCGAGCTCGAAGCGAGTCTCCGAGTCTGACTGGGTGGCTGAGGCCGAACTCGCATGACTGACCGGGATCAGGTCATAGCCGTGAATGCGCCCGATGTCGGCGATCAGATCGACCTCCTGCACCAGATCGAAACGCGCACTCGGCGGCGTGACCTGCCAGCCGTCCTCGCGCCGCTCGATGGTCATGCCGAGCCGTTCGAGGATGTCCTCGATGGTCTCATTGGGCAGTTGCAGACCCAGGATCCGCGCCACCCGCTCGGCGCGCAGATGCAGCGGCATCGGGCGCGGCAGATGCTCGGCGGCGCTGACCTCGCACACCGGCCCCGGCTCGCCGCCGACGATGTCGAGCAGCAACCGCGTGGCGCGCTCGATGGCACGCACCTGGAGTTCGGGATCGACACCGCGCTCGAAACGATGCGAGGAATCAGTGTGCAGCCCGTAACTACGCGCCTTGCCGCTGACGGCCAGCGGCGCGAAGAAGGCGCTTTCGAGCAGGATGTCGTGCGTCTCGTCACCGACGCCCGAGTCCGCACCGCCCATGATGCCTGCGAGCGCGACCGGGCGCTCGGCATCGGCGATGACCAGCGTGTCGGCGCGCAGGGTCGCCTGTTCGCCGTTGAGCAGGGCCAGCATTTCGCCCTCGCCGGCCATCCGCACCCGGATCTCGCCCGCGAGCTTGGCCAGATCGAAGCCGTGCATCGGCTGACCGAGTTCGAGCAGCACATAGTTGGTGACATCGACCACCGGGCTGATGGCGCGAATGCCGCCGCGCCGCAGCCGCTCGCGCATCCACAGCGGCGTGGTCGCGCTGGGGTCGATGCCACGGATGACGCGGCAGACATAGCGCGGGCAGGCTTCGGACGCGAGCAACTGAACCGGGAAACGCTCATCGCTGGTCGGCGCGACCGGCTTGATAGCCGCCGACGTCAGCGGGACACGATTGATGACCGCCACCTCACGCGCCAGCCCCGCCAGCCCGAGACAGTCGCCGCGATCCGGCGTCAGATCGACCTCGATGCACTGATCATCGAGCGCCAGCCAGGCGCGGAAATCCTCACCCAGGGGCGCATCGGCGGGCAGCGGCAGGATGCCGTCAGAGGACTCGGCCAGACCCAGTTCGCTCGCCGAGCAGATCATGCCGAACGACTCGACCCCGCGCAGCTTGGCACGCTTGATCTTGAAATCCCCCGGCAGACAGGCGCCGATGGTCGCCACCGGCACCTTCATCCCAGCCGCGACATTGGCCGCGCCGCAGATGATCTGGAGCGGGGCGTCCTCGCCGACATCGACCGAGCAGACACGCAGCTTGGCAGCGTCCGGATGCGGCTCGATGCTGAGCACATGACCGACCCTAACCCCACTGAAGACGGGTGCTGCCGGTTCGACCGCGTCGACCTCCAGCCCCGCCATGCTGAGTTGATCGGCCAGACGCTGGGTATCGACCGGCGGGTTCACCCATTCGCGCAGCCATGCCTCACTGAATCGCATGTCCCCTTCCCCATTCCGACGCCTGACGAGCCTCGGGCAAAATTAAAACGAGATGATTAGGCGATTTTCCGATACGTCCATAAATAGACAGGATTTACAGAATTTTCCAAGATTGACAGGATTAAAAAACAATGACTTATCATCCTGCGCATCCTGCAAAATTTTGTTCATCCTGTCTATTTGAACCAGATAAACGCTTTCACGGAAACGACCTTAAGTGTCTGACTCTGACGTATGGCCACGCACTCAACGGAACTGACGCAGATAGCGCAGATCGTTATCGAAGTTGAGCCGGATGTCGTCGATGCCGTAGCGCAGCATGGCCAGCCGCTCCACACCCATGCCGAAGGCATAGCCGAGATGACGCTCCGGATCGATGCCGACATGGCGGAAGACCTCGGGATAGACCATGCCGCAACCGAGCACTTCCAGCCAGCCGGTCTGCTTGCAGACGCGGCAGCCGTCGCCGTCGCACATCACGCACTGGATGTCGACCTCCGCCGAGGGTTCGGTGAAGGGAAAATAGGACGGACGGAAACGCAGCTTGAGATCGCGCTCGAAAAAATTGGTCAGGAAATCGTAGAGCACGCCCTTGAGATCGGCGAAGCTCACCTGCTCGTCGACCAGCAACCCCTCGACCTGATGAAACATCGGGGTATGGGTCAGATCCGAGTCGCAGCGATAGACGCGCCCCGGAGCGATCACCTTGAGCGGCGGCGCCTGCTCTTCCATCACCCGGATCTGCACCGGCGAGGTGTGGGTGCGCAACAGCCGCTCGGCGTCGAAATAGAAGGTGTCGTGCATCGCCCGCGCCGGATGGTGCTCGGGGATGTTGAGCGCCTCGAAGTTATGATAGGCGTCCTCGACCTCGGGGCCTTCGACCACGGCAAAACCGGCGTTGGCGAACAGCCGCTCGATGCGCCGCAGCGCGCGGGTCACGGGATGCAGTCCGCCGGGCGCCTGTCCGCGTCCGGGCAGGGTGACGTCGATGCGCTCAGCGGCCAATCGCGCCGCAAGCGCCGTCTGTTCGAGCGCGGACTTGCGCGTCTCGATTGCCTGCTGCACAGCGTCCTTGGCCTGATTGATGGACTGTCCTGCGGCTGGACGTTCAGCGGGAGGTAAGGTGCCGAGCTGCTTGAGCAGGGCGGTCAGCTCACCGCTCTTGCCCAGATAGCGCACGCGCACCTGATCGAGCGCCGTCGCGTCGGCGGCCTGGGCGATGGCCTGGATCGCGGCCTCCTGGAGCGACTGGATACCGAGCGCGGTCTGTTCGGCCATGAGGTTCTCCGAAAACAGGCTGGGAGACGAAATAGACAGGATTAACAAGATTTTTCAGGATCTACAGGATTGAAAGATTTAGAAAAAATCCTGTCAATCCTGCGAAATCCCGTTAATCCTGTCCATTTTTCAATAGATCAACGCAAAGAGGGAAAGACCCGAGCCTTTCCCTCCAGCGCGACAGCGGCTACAGGCTCGATCAGGCTAGGGCGGCCTTCGCCTGTTCAGCCAACGCCGCGAAAGCGACGCTGTCGTGATAGGCGATGTCGGCCAGCATCTTGCGATCGACCTCGACACCCGCCTTCTTCAGCCCGTCGATCAACCGGCTGTAGGACAGACCGTTATCACGCGCAGCGGCGTTGATACGGGCGATCCAGAGCGCACGGAATTCGCGCTTTTTCTGACGACGGTCACGATAGGCATACTGGCCGGCCTTGATGACCGCTTGCTTGGCGACCCGGAAGACTTTGCTTCGGGCGCCATAATAGCCCTTGGCCTCTTCGAGGATCTTCTTGTGCCGCGCATGGGCGGTGACGCCGCGTTTGACTCTTGGCATTCTCTACTCTCCGGTCTGGGGTTCAGTGCACTCTAGCAATACGGAATCATGCGGCGGGCGGCACGCAGATCCGACTTGTGGATGCGCTGAGGCGCACGCAGTTGACGCTTACGCTTGGTCGATTTCTTCGTCAGAATATGACGACGGTGCGAGGCGTTGCACTTGACACCACCGGAGGGCGTGCGCTTAAAACGCTTCGCGGCTCCTCGATTAGACTTGATCTTGGGCATGAGACTGGATAACTCCGCTATTTGCCGATGAGTGTGAGGCGACGCCGCACGCAAACCCTGATTAAACCCAGAATCAAATCAAGCACGCATCGGGCACCTATGCAGGTGCCCGATGACGGATTTGATGCGACTTGGGGAATGCAGGACGGCTCGCGTGCCGGAGCGTCGCTATTTCTTCTTGGGGCCGAGCACCATCACCATCTGCCGACCTTCCATGAGCGGCTGCTGTTCGACGATGCTCACTTCGGCGAGGTCATTTTCAATGCGTCGGAGCAATTCCAGCCCGAGTTCACGATGAGCATGTTCACGCCCACGAAAACGCATGGTGACCTTCGCCTTATCCCCTTCATTGAGGAAACGGGTCAGGTTGCGTAGTTTGACCTGATAGTCTCCCTCGTCCGTCCCTGGGCGAAACTTAATTTCCTTAATCTGTACCTGCTTCTGCTTCTTCTTGGCCTCGTTTTTCTTCTTCTTTTGATCGAAGAGAAACCGACCGAAATCCATCAACCGACACACCGGCGGCTCGGAGGTCGGCACGATCTCGACGAGATCGAGTCCCGCCTCCTCAGCCATCGCAATGGCCTCACGGGTGTTGACCACCCCAACCTGATTTCCATCCGCGCCGATCAGCCGGACTTCCGGGATGTTGATCTCTCTGTTGACGCGGTTTCTCTTTGGCGCGGCGATAGCAGGTATCCTCCAAAAACGCAAATAAACACGGTCTGGGCGAATTGGCCGATGGCGCGATTCGCCGCTTGACCGTCCATCAATGAATGCGGTGCGCGACCGCGTGGCTCAGTCGCTCAATGAACGCATCGAGGCTGAAGGAACCCAAATCTTGGCCCTGGCGGTCACGAACCGACAGCGAGCGAGTCTCGACCTCACGATCTCCGACCACGAGTAGATAAGGAACCCGCTGCAAGGTGTGCTCGCGGATTTTAAAGCCGATCTTCTCGTTTCTCAAGTCGAACTCAGCACGGAAGCCCTTGTCGCGCAAGGTCTTAACGACCTCCCTGACATAATCGGCCTGACGGTCGGTGATATTGAGTGCTACCGCCTGCACCGGCGCGAGCCAGACGGGCAGCAGGCCGGCATAATGTTCGATCAGAATGCCGATGAAGCGCTCGACCGAACCGAGGACGGCGCGATGGATCATCACCGGCGTCTGCTTGCTGTTGTCCTCGGCAATGTAATGCGCACCGAGGCGACCGGGCATCGAAAAATCGACCTGAATCGTGCCGCACTGCCAGGCGCGTCCGATGCTGTCGCGCAGGGTGAACTCGATCTTGGGGCCATAGAAAGCGCCCTCGCCCGGCTGGATACGGTAGGTCAAGCCCTTGTCGTCGAGCGACTGAGCGAGCGCCGCCTCGGCCTTGTCCCAGAGTTCATCGGCACCGACGCGCTGCTCAGGACGCAACGATAGGGCCAGATCGATGTCAGCGAAACCGAAATCGCGATAGGTCTCGAACACCATATCGATCAGGGTCGCAACTTCCGATTGGAGCTGATCCTCGGTGCAGAAGACGTGGGCGTCGTCTTGGGTAAAGCGACGCGCCCGCATCAAACCGTGCAGAGTGCCGGATGGCTCGTTGCGATGCACCACGCCAAATTCAGCTAACCGCAGCGGCAGATCGCGGTAGCTTTTAAGTCCCTGATTATACAGTTGGATATGACCGGGGCAGTTCATCGGCTTGATCGCAAAATCACGGTCATCAAGCTGAGTGGTGAACATGCCGCCGGCGAACTTATCCCAGTGGCCGGAACGCTCCCAGAGCGAGCGGTCGAGCACCTGCGGGGTCTCAACCTCTTGATAGCCGTATTCGTCGAGCTTCTCGCGCATGTAGGCTTCGGCGAGCCGGTAGACCACGCGGCCCTTAGCGTGCCAAAACGCCATGCCGGGCGCTTCGTCCTGAAAATGGAACAGATCAAGCTGCTTGCCGAGCTTGCGATGATCGCGCTTTTCGGCTTCTTCGAGGCGATGCAGATAGGCGTTGAGTTCTTTTTTGTCGCGCCAAGCGGTGCCATAGATCCGCTGCAACATGGCGTTGCGCGAATCGCCGCGCCAGTAAGCGCCAGCGAGTTTCATCAGCTTAAAACCATTGCCAAGCTTGCCGGTGCTCGGCAGATGCGGGCCGCGACAAACATCGAACCAATCGCCTTGACGATAGATCGAGACCGCCTCGCCGCTGGGGATAATGTCGTCGATGATCTCGACTTTATACTGCTCACCCTGCGCGGCAAACAACTGCTTGGCCGCTTCGCGCTCCATAACCTCGCGCACGATGGGCAGATCGCGCTTGACGATCTCGTGCATCCGCGCTTCGATGCGCTCCAGATCGGCGGGCGTAAACGGTTCGTCGCGGGCGAAGTCGTAATAGAAGCCGTGTTCGATGGCTGGGCCGATGGTAACTTGCGTGCCTGGATAGAGTTCTTGCACCGCCTGCGCCATCACATGCGCGGCATCGTGGCGCAGCAGTTCGAGCGCGGTTTCTTCGTCCTTGCTGGTGATGATGGCCAGCTCGGCATCGTGATCGATGATATGCGTAGTATCGACAAGCTGACCGTTGACGCGACCGGCGAGCGCGGCTTTAGCTAAACCGGCACCAATCGCAGCAGCCACATCATGAACACTTACAGGCTGCGCGAAGGCGCGTTGCGAGCCATCGGGAAGGGTAATCAGCGGCATCGTTGAATCCTAGATTTCAGTGGCGATCGATACGAGGGATCGCGTGAGCGTTCAGCGCATTCCCGAACGAAGGGCAATAAAAAAGCTGCCAGCTTCCAGTCAAAAACTTTCAGCCGGTTGGTGCTGAAAGCGGATTGCTGAAAGCTGGCAGCCGGTGTTGGTAGGCGCGATTGGACTCGAACCAACGACCCCCACCATGTCAAGGTGGTGCTCTAACCAACTGAGCTACGCGCCTGTCGTTAAGAGACGAGTATAGTACAGGCTGGCGCTGATGGGTGCAAGTCTTTTTCTGATCACGAAGCTCTGCACCAGCTTCGTGACCTAAAATAATAAAGACAACCAAAAATTTTTCTGCGTATTTCCGCGCTTTCAGCGGCAAACAGCCAAGATTAGGCCGACAAACGCCGATATTTCAACCGATGCGGCTGATCGGCTTCGGTGCCGAGTCGGCGATGGCGGTCAGCTTCGTAATCGGCATAATTGCCTTCAAACCAGACGACCTGCGAATCCCCCTCAAACGCCAAAATATGCGTCGCCACGCGATCTAAGAACCAGCGATCATGGCTGATGACTACCGCGCAGCCCGGAAAGACCAATAAAGCCTCCTCAAGCGCCCGCAATGTTTCGACATCCAGATCATTCGTTGGCTCGTCCAACAGCAGCAAATTACCGCCGCGTTTAAGCACCTTAGCTAAATGCACGCGATTGCGCTCACCGCCCGATAAATCGCCGATACGCTTTTGCTGATCGGTGCCTTTGAAATTAAAGCGCCCGCAATACGCCCGCGAGGGCATTTCATAGCGACCGACAGTGATAATATCTGAGCCGCCGGAGATTTCTTCCCAGATGGTCTTGTTATCATCGAGCGCGTCGCGACTTTGATCAACATAAGCAATTTCAACCGTTTCGCCGATGCGCAATTCGCCAGCATCCGGTTGTTCGCGTCCGGTCAACAAGCGGAATAATGTCGTTTTACCCGCGCCATTCGGGCCGATAATGCCAACGATGCCGCCTTTCGGTAGATTGAACGAGAGATTGTCATACAGCAAATTATCGCCATAGGCTTTTTTCAAGCCAACTGCTTCGATGACTAAATCACCGAGACGCGGGCCGGGCGGAATATAAATCTCGTTGGTTTCATTACGAGCTTGAAATTCCTGTGATTGCAGTTCATCAAACCGCGCTAAACGGGCTTTGCTTTTAGCGTGACGGCCTTTAGGATTGGTACGCACCCATTCCAATTCTTGCTTCATCGCCTTAATACGTGCTTGCTCTTGCTTTTGCTCCAATTCTAGGCGCTGTTCTTTTTGATCGAGCCAAGAGGAATAATTGCCTTCCCAGGGAATCCCGTGACCACGATCAAGCTCTAAAATCCAGCCGGCGACATTATCCAAGAAATAGCGATCATGGGTGACGGCAACCACGGTGCCCGGATATTCGTGCAAAAAGCGTTCGAGCCAAGCGACTGATTCGGCGTCGAGATGGTTCGTCGGCTCATCTAAGAGCAACATATCGGGTTTGGACAGCAGCAGCCGACACAGCGCCACGCGCCGCCGCTCACCGCCGGATAGCTTAGTGACATCGGCATCCCAGGGCGGGAGCCGGAGCGCCTCGGCAGCGACTTCGAGCGTGCGGTCGAGATTATGGCCGTCGGTGGCTTCGATGAGATTTTCCAGTTCGGCCTGTTCGCGGGCGAGCGCATCGAAATCGGCATCCGGTTCGGCATAGGCGGCATAGACGGCATCGAGCCGGTCGAGCGCGGCCTTGATATGACCGAGTGCCTCTTCGACATTGCCGCGCACATCTTTGGCCGGATCAAGCTGTGGCTCTTGGGGCAGATACCCGACCTGAATTCCGGGCTGAGGACGCGCCTCGCCCTCGATTTCAGTATCAATTCCGGCCATGATGCGCAACAGTGAAGACTTGCCCGACCCGTTGAGGCCCAGCACGCCGATCTTGGCACCGGGGAAGAACGATAATGAAATATCGCGCAAAATAACGCGCTTGGGCGGGACGACCTTGCCGACCCGGTTCATCGTATAGATATATTGAGCCATAGCTTCCGTATGAATGTTGTAAACGGCCAAGAGATGACATTATGCCCCAGATTCTGACTGATTCGACGCTGGACGATCTCAGCCCCGTCCACGCGCTTGACCCGGAGCAACGCGCACGACTTGCCGCCAGCGGTCAGATTGCCGCCATCGCAGCGGGCAAACGGCTGACGGCGCTACAAGAGCATCCCTGGCTGGTGTACCTGGTATCGGGACAGGGGGCGCTGGTGCGGGACGGACAGAAAACGCTGATTCAGGCGGGTACGCCGCGTGCCCGCCAGCCGCTGTTTTCTGAGCAACAGTTACTCGATCAGATGATTCTGACCGAAGAATCAGAGGTGCTGCGGCTCGACCGTCAGTTATATGACGCGCTCAGTGGCCAGCAGCGACCGGCGGTGCCGGGGTCATTAGAAGAACTGGATTTGAGCGATGCCGAAGGCGCATTGCTCGGCAAGCTCTATCACGCTTGTAAGCAGGGATTGCTTGGGCTGCCGACATTGCCGAAAGTGGCGCACGCGATTCAAGAAGCCATGCAGGATCCGAATATCACCTCGGCGCGGCTGGCGCGAATTGTTCAGGTGGATTTAGCGATTACTGGCGGTTTAATTCGGCTGGCGAATAGCGTGTTTTATTGTGGAGTTAAAAGCATTCCAGATGTGCGCAATGCGATTATTCGTCTTGGCATGGAAGTGACGCGCTCAACGGTGATGAGTTTAGCGATGCGGCAGTTATTTCGTGCTGAATCGCCGTTGATGAAACATCGGATGAAAGCGGCTTGGAATCGCAGTGTGCATATTTCCGCGTTGAGTTATGTGATTGCGCGGCATTGTCCGAAATTCAATCCTGAGCAAGCGATGTTAGCTGGATTGGTGCATAACGTTGGCGTGATTCCGATTCTCGATTATGTCAGCCGCCATGAAATCGAAGCCAGCGAAGAAGAAGTTGAAGCGGCGATTATTAAGCTCGAACGGATGGTCGGTGAATTGGTTGTGAGTTATTGGGGATTGGGGCCGGAGATTGCTGAGATTGTACGCTATTCGGGTGATTGGTACCGCGACGATCAGGAAACGCCGAGTTATTGCGATATTGTGCGGGTAGCGCGATTATATCGGCTGAATCAATCGGAATCACGCGGCCCGCTGCCGCGTTATGATGAAGTGCCGTCGTATTATAAGCTGGGGTTGGGGTTTCCGACCACTGATGGGACGGTTGATGTGCTTGCCGAGGCGAGCGAGGAATTAGGGGCGGTGATGGCGATTTTGAAAGGGGAGAGTTAGGTCGGTTCGCTTTGCCGCGTAATAATTGACAGGATTAACAAGATTTTTCAAGATTAACAGGATTTTTTAAGTATTTAATCTCCTGTAAATCCTGAATCATCCTGTTCATCCTGTCTAATTTTTACGGAATCACCAACATCACGCCGGGCACCAGCCGTTCAGGTGTTTCAAGCTGATGACGATTCGCGGCGAAAATCACCGGCCAGCGATCACTGCGACCATAAACGCGCCGACTGATGATCGCCAAGCTATCGCCGGGGCGCACCCGATAGAGCGTGGCGCTGGTTGGATGCGTCGTTGCGGATTGTTCAGCGAGACGGTTGCGCTCGGCTTCGCAGTCGCGCAAACGCTGCGCTAATTCCGCCTGCGCCGTGCGCTGGGCGTCGAGCGCCTGCAAACTCTCGGCTAACCGCCGCTCGGCGTCCATCCGCGCTTGATCGGCACTTTTACGCGCCAGCGCCGAATCACGCAATTTGCCCTCCATGCCCTCTAAACGGTGTTGCAGTTCATCGAGCGTCGGCGGCGCGGCTGGCGCAACCTCAGGCGCGAGCGCGTCTTCGGCTACCGCCAGCGGCCCAGCGCCCAGCGCCAGCGCGATTCCACAGCAGCCAAGCCAGCGCCAGCGGTGCGGGTCGCTGTTGCGTCGTGTTCGAGATCGCTCGCGCATCGCCTTGCCTCGTTCCGTTACTGCTGCCCAGCTCGCTCCAGCAACCAGTGCGTTAGCAACGCCACTGGCCGCCCAGTGCCGCCCTTGTCTTTGCCGCTCTGCCACGCAATGCCGGCGATGTCGAGATGTGCCCAGCGGTAGTGTTTCGTGAAACGCGACAGAAAACAGGCCGCCGTGATCGCTCCTCCATCGCGGCCGCCGACGTTGGCCATATCCGCAAAATTGCTGTCAAGCTGGGGCTGATACTCCTCCCACAGTGGCAGCCGCCAAGCGCGATCACCAGCGGCTTCACCGGCCGCTAAGAGTTCCGCCGCGAGCCGATCATCTGCCGTGAATAATCCCGCCGGATGCTTGCCCAGTGCGATCACACAGGCGCCGGTCAGGGTCGCTAAATCAATCACAATCTCCGGCTCAAACCGCTCGCAATAGGTCAGCGCGTCGCAGAGAATCAGCCGCCCTTCGGCATCGGTGTTGAGAATTTCAATCGTCTGACCGGACAGACTGGTGACGATGTCGCCCGGCTTGTTCGCGGCACCATCGGGCAGATTCTCCGAAGCGGGCACTACGCCGATCAGATGCAACGGCAGCTCCAATTCACATGCCGCGCACAGTGCCCCGATCACCGCCGCGCCACCGGCCATGTCATATTTCATCTCATCCATTTCGGCGGCGGGCTTGAGCGAAATTCCACCGGCATCAAAGGTCAGCCCCTTGCCGACTAATACCAGCGGTTTCGTGGCTTTCGCTGCGCCCTGATAGTGCATCACAATCAGCTTGGCCGGTTGCCGACTGCCCCGCGAGACCGACAACAGCGCCCCCATACCCAATTCAGCAAGCTGGGCTTCGTCGAGCACCTCGATGTTGAGTTTCGGATAGCGTGCGCCGAGGGCGCGGGCTTGATCGGCCAAATAACTTGGCGTGCAAAGATTGCCGGGCAAATTGCCGAGTTCTCGCGCCAGCCGGATGCCTTCGGCCATCGCTTGACCGTGCTGCACGGCGCGTTCGGCGTCAACCATCTCGGCTTTTTTGCTCACCCACACCGTCACGCGCTTGAGCGGCGTTTTTGGAGCGCGTTTATCATCGGTCTTGGTGTAACTGTAGCGATAGACTTTATCGGCGACGGTGATGACCAGATCGCGCACACTGCCATAGAGATCGAGCGATGGCGGCAGCGGATCGGGGAGCACGCAGGTTGCTTCACCAGCGGCGCTCTGTTGCAGCCAGGTCGTCGCGGCGGCGAATGCTTGGCGATACTGGGCACGGGTGGTCTCTTTCTTCTTACCCAAGCCGATCACTAACACCCGTTCCGCCGCCACCCCCGGCACGGCATACAGCAGCAATGTCTGACCGGCGGTGCCGTCGATGTCGCCGGATTTCAGCCGCTGGCTCAGATAGCCGTCGCTGGCGTGATCGAGGCGCTCGGCGGCTGCCGAAAGCTTGCGTTTCTCAAAGATCCCGACAACCAAACACGGGGTCTTGTGGGCGGCGAAATCGCCAGTTTTGATCTTAAATTCCATCAGCGAGTCCTACAGAGCGCCTGTGCGTATGGTCAAAGTCGAAAGTGTACCGAAAATAGCGGCAGCGCGGTGGCAGCGGGCACCGCGCCGCCTGTTGCTGCAAGTCAAGCTAAAAGCTGGCCGCTAAAACATGACCATTTTAGATCGCTATCTCGCCGGAGCTGTTATCAGCGGCACCCTGCTGACACTCGGCGGCCTGACCCCATTGATGGGCATTTTTCTGCTCTCCGATGAACTCAATACCATCGGCACTGCCCGCTACGGACTCGGCGAAGCAATGCTGTTTACGCTGCTGAGCCTGCCGCGCTATCTCTATCAGCTCTTTCCCATCGCCACCCTGATTGGTGCGCTCTTTGGCTTGGGGACACTGGCCAGCCGCTCCGAACTGGTCGCTATGCGGGCAGCGGGCATCTCGGTCGCGCAGTTGGTGCGGTCGGCCTTGCTCGGCGGCGTGCTGCTGGCGCTGCTGGCTGTGGTTCTCGGTGAATGGATCGCGCCCATCGCCGAACAGCGCGGACTGGAACTGCGCCGCGTAGCCCTCTCTGGTGAAGCCGCGCAACATACGCCGCACGGCTTTTGGGCCATCGACGATGGTGCCTATGTCAACATCCGCGCCATTCAATCCGGTACCCAGCTTGTGGATATTGACATCTATCGCGTCGATGCCAGCGCCGGCACGCTCGAAGCCACGCACGCCAAACACGCCTACTATCAAAACGGACGCTGGTTGCTCACCGACATCGCCCGCAGTCGCGTCAGCAAACACGGGGTTCAGGTCGAGCAAATCGCCGAGGCCGAATGGAACTCACTGCTCGATCCCGACTTGCTCAAGGTCGTGGTGATTGATCCGCAGGTGTTACCAGTCTGGGGACTCTATACCTACATCCGCTTTATGGCGGTCAATCAGCAGGATGCCAGTGCCTACGAGGTCGCATTTTGGGCCAAAGTGCTGCATCCGGTGTTAACGCTGTCGATGATCCTGATTGCCATTCCCTTGCTGCTCGGCTCGGCACGCACCAGCGGACTGGGACGGCGGCTGTTAGTCGGCATCCTCGTCGGTCTGCTGTACTATTTGATTAGCCGCTCATTTGCCTATTTGGCACTGTTATTCGGCCTAAATGCGTTGCTGGCTTCAGTGGCCGCGCCCGTGCTTTTTATCAGCGCGGCGCTGTGGTGGCTCAGGCGGGTGGGGTGAGATGAGATGAAGCTGATCGGGATGACGTAGGGCCACGCTCGATGCGCTCCCTACGTGCGCAAAAAAAGCAAAAAAGCAAAAAACTCAGGCGCTTTTTGCTAGTAACACGACGCGGGTATTGGATTTGCTATCGTGCCATGCCAAGCCCTGACGGTTAAACAGGCTCCACCACAGCCCCAGACCCGCCGGAATCAAGCTTAGAATCGACCATACAAACCGCTTCACCGCAGCATTGAAGTCAACCGGCTGACCATCCTGACGGATCACCTGAATGCGCCAGGCTTTCATACCCAACGTCTGCCCGCCGTGTGTCCAGAAATAGACATAAAACCCTGCCGTGACCAGCAGCAGATAAATTTGCTCCAAGAACAGATAGTGTTGATGCAAGTCGCCGCCGGTTATCACACCATAGGGCACAACGATGAGGCCGAGGGCAATCATCAGCACCGCGACCAGTAACATCAGGTCATAGA
The DNA here is from genome assembly GCF_900107145.1 of Allochromatium warmingii. GTDB lineage: Bacteria > Pseudomonadota > Gammaproteobacteria > Chromatiales > Chromatiaceae > Thermochromatium > Thermochromatium warmingii. The sequence goes on from NZ_FNOW01000037.1 coordinate 16,598, forward strand.
GGAACGCGCCGATGCGGCGCATGATAGAAGGCTTTTGGGCTTGCGAAAGGTCAAATGACATGGTCTTCAGGATCGGTTCACAGGGGTTAAAAGAAGCGGCCTCAGACGAAGCCAGCGAGGTCGAGCACACCGCGCACCATGCGTGCCGATGGGTACACGCAGTCACGGGCGCGATGTCAAGATGAGTATTAAACCACTTCTGTTCCGGCTTTTGCGACGGGTACCCATGCCCTGGATCGCGATCATCGTCGGCTTGGCTACCGGCAGCTTCATCTGGATTCTGCTCGACCAGATCCAAACCCGCCAAATTGACAAAATCTTCGGCCAAGAACTGCAAATCCAGCTTGAGCTACGCGCCCGCGAAAGCCTGATTCGCTTTGAACGCTATCTCGCCAGCTATGCCGCCACCACGCGCCTGCTGGCCAACTATCGCACGCTCTCGGAATATCTCGAACCACTGTTCTGGTCAGATACGGCCAGCGATCCGCCGGTGATTTATAAAGATTTTCGCCCGCAGTGGCTGCCGGATTTCTTCACCCGCGATGCGCTCACACCGCCCAGCCAGGTGCTGCTAACCGATGCGCAGGGACGGGTACGCGAGGTGTTTCAGGCCGGTTCCGCGCCACTCCCGACCGCGATTGCCCAGCAGGTGCCCGCGCAGTGGCTCGACCGCCATGAGATCGGCACCGTCATTGCGCGTCTCGACGAGCGGCTGTATCTACTCACCAGCGACGCGACCGAAGATGCCGGTGGTTATCACATGGGCTATTTGCTGGTGCTGGTGCCGGTTGACACCGCGTTTTTGGCCGCCTCACAGCGCGGCATTGATGCCGGACGTGCATCGGTGGCACTGGTCGAGCGCACACAACAGCGCATTCTAGCCAGTCTCGACCCGAGTTTTATTCCGCTCAATTCGCGCCTGAGCGATTGGAGCGCCACCCATGTCATCACCTCGCAAGCCCTACCCGAAGCGGTGAACTTAAATTCCAATCTATTATTTGCGACCCTCGTGCCCGAATCACGGGTTGAGCGCATGTCGCGCCATGTACGATTATTTGAGCGCCGTCAGCGATTGTATGCCGCAATTGTTTTTGTGATTGTCTTTACCGGCCTGATTTATTTGGTTTCAGCGCGACTGAATAAAGTGCTTAAACGCATGACGCGCTTTTCACAACGCGCCCTCGGCATTGCCGAGCCGGGGTTTCAGCGCGACGGCAATCAATTAGTTTTATTAGAAGATTGGATTCAGCATTTCACGCAATTAGTCCTCAAAGCCCGCGAAGAAATGAGCCAACGTCATCAAGCGGCCATGCGCGACAGCGAAGCACTCAAGGCCGCAATGATGGAAGCCTCACTTGACGCCATTGTCACACTCAATCATAGCGGGCGCGTGATTGAATATAATCCGGCCGCCGAGCGATTATTTGGCGTCGGGCGACCCTTTGCCTTAGGTGCGAGCTTTAGCGACCGCTTTTTGCCCGATTTAACCCGTCCGGCATTTAAACGCCTGCTCGACCGCTCACGCCATCGCCAGCGCGAACCACTTGGGCGCGGTGAATTGATCGCACTGCACGCCGATGGGCAAGAAATTCCAGTCGAAATTTCCATTGCACCGATTGAGCGCGTCGGCGAACATTTTTTTACCCTGTATATTCATGACATCAGCAGCCGCAAACGCGCCGAGCAAGAAATTAAAAGTCTGGCGCGATTTGCCAGCGAAAGTCCGCATCCGATTTTGCGCGTGACCGCCGCCGGATTGATTGTGTATGCCAATAGCGCCAGCCGTCCGCTGCTCCGTGCTTGGAATACCGAACCCGGTGAACCGCTGCCGCCGGATTGGGGCGCGGCGGTCGCTGAAGCCCTGAACACGGCGCAGCCGCTCGAACGCGAACTCGATATCGGCGGGCAATGCTATTCGCTGCTATTGGCCCCGATTCGTGATCTGGGTTATGTCAATCTCTACGCCCGCGACATTACTGCCGTGCGCCGTGCTGAACAGGAATCGCGCCAACATCAGGCCGAATTAGTCCACGTCTGCCGCCTGAGCACGATGGGCGAGGTCGCCACCGGCATGGCGCACGAACTCAATCAGCCGCTGTCGGCGATTGTCAATTATGCCAATGGCTGTGTCCGGCGGTTGCAGAGCGGTCAGGGTGAATCCGAAGCACTGATTGGCGCACTGAACCAGATTACCGCACAAGCCAAACGCGCCAGTGAGATCATCAAGCGTCTGCGGGCGTTGGTCGGCAAACAGCCGCCAGCACGGGCCGAAACTGACCTCAATCAGTTGGTACGCGAGGTGTGCGCGTTTCTCGAATTTGAGATCAACCGCGTTGGGGTGACAATTGCGCTGGCGCTACCGAACGAGCCGATTCCGGTTTGCGTCGATCTGGTGCAAATTGAACAGGTTTTGCTCAATCTGGTCGGCAACGCGCTCGATGCGCTAGAAACCTGTCCTGAAGCAGCGCGTCAGCTTCAAATCAGCACCACGCTGGACGGCGCTTGGGCACAGGTCGCCGTGCGCGACAGCGGCCCGGGGATTGCTGCCGACCGGCTCCAGACGCTCTTTGATCCCTTTGTGACCACCAAAGCGGGCGGCATGGGCATGGGACTCGCCATCAGTCAAACCATCGTGGACAATCACGACGGGCGCATCTGGGCTGAATCGCTCATCGGACAGGGCGCAACCTTTTATGTGCGCCTGCCAATCGCAGCGCCGAGCGTCGCAACCAATACGGATTAAAAAAACCACGCCATGATTGCTGAAACACCGGCCACTGTTTTTATTGTCGATGACGATCAAGCCATGCGCACCTCATTGCAATGGTTAATTGAATCGACCGGCATGACCGTCAAAACCTACGACTCAGCCGCCGCCTTTTTAGCTGATTATTATCCGGGTCGCGCTGGTTGTCTGCTGCTCGATGTACGAATGCCCGGCATGTCTGGCTTAGAATTACAAGCGTATATGGCGCGGGAAGGATTTCGGACGCCGGTCATTTTAATTACCGGACACGGTGATGTCGCAATGGCGGTACGCGCCATGAAAGCCGGCGCGATGGATTTCATCGAAAAGCCCTTCCATGATGAAGATTTATTACGCAGTCTCCGCTATGCGCTCGATTATGACCAAAAAACCCGCGCTAATCGTCTGGTGCAAGCCGATATTGCGCGACGTTTAGCTGAACTGACGCCCCGCGAACATGAGGTGATGATGATGGTAACCGATGGCCAATCGAATAAAGAAATCGCCGCTGCATTGGGCGTCAGCGCCAAAACCGTTGAAGCGCATCGCGCACGAGTCATGGAAAAAATGCGTGCCGAATCGCTGGCAGAATTAGTGCGCATGGCGCTACAAGTGACATCGGAAATCTAACAAACTGTGCAGCGATGTGCAGCACTTCGTAGCACGATACAGCCGGTTTGCTCGTGTGGTGCGCACCCGCAACAGCAAATGGTTTTAAACTATTCAATCACTCTTTCAATCATTAATGGAGGCAGCGAGATTCATGCTGTACAGCGCATTCAGCGCATGCAGCAATTCTGACCCGCTTTCATGCGGGGATCTTGCGTAAAACAACCGATGAAAACCAAGCCAAGTTATTTTTATCCAACCGCAACCGCGCCGGCTTTATTATCCGTGTGTGGTGATGTGCCGATCAATGAAGCGGTTTCCGAAGCGGCGAATATGGTTGGCGCGGCGCTCGATACGCTCAAGGCGCTAGTCAATAGCTTGCCCGCGCATCCGGGCGGTCATAATGCGCAATGCGCGATTTATACGCTTGAAACTGCTGCTGGTATTTTAACAGCGGTGCAAGCGGGATTAGCGGATTCAACATCAGATGCCGCGATTGCGCCGCTTTCCGTTTCGATACCGGAACCGCTGCCAGCAGCGCCCGCTGCGCTAGAATTTGAACCAGAGCCGGAATTAGAATCGGAACCGGAAATCCATACCGAGCCGGATGATATGGCATCAGATATGACGGCTGATGTAGCTGGTGCTGAGGAATTAGCATCAGAGCCGGAACTAGAATCAGCATTCACGTCAGAACCCGAATCGGCAACAGCAGAGAATGACGCTGAAGTTGCGTATGAATCGGCGGCTCAAACTGAAGATAAAGATAAAGATGAAGCTGAAGCTGAAGCTGAATGTGACGCCAAAGCATCAGAGTCAGAATCTGAGATTGAATCATTATTTAGCGCAGAACCGGATTTTGAACCGGAATCAGAGCCAGAATTTGAGCCAGTCGCTACCGCCGATACAAAAGCCGATGAAATCTCTGAGTTAGAAGCGGTGCTATTAGCTAAATCGCAAACTATTGATGATTTTGAAGAAGATGAGATGGATATGGATTTTAATATCCCGCCAACTCCGGCACCAGCGGTAAAAACCGCTCCCGCAGCGGCTTCTGCACCAACAGCTATTGAAGAAGACACTGAAAGCAATGAACATCCCTGGTCAGTCATTGCGGAAATGGATCCGAATGAATTAGCCAAGCTAGATGTGAATGTGGAGCAGATGCAAACCCAAACAGAAACAGCGGCATCGGTTTCACCCTGGGAAGATGATGAAGCTGATACCGCAACTGCGCAAATACCCGCAGCCGCTACTTCATCAACAGTAGAGCCGGATTCTGGATTTAGTTCTTTAGATGATGCAGCACAACATGATCCACTCGGTTTATGCCCGATTTGCGGACGCAATGACGGGTATTTAAATATCAGCAAAAATCATTTTGCTGTTTGCAATAAACACCGCGTATTTTGGCATGTCGGCACGGCGCTGTTTGATTCTTGGCAGCATGAAAACGAAACCATTTGGCAGCGCAATAAAGAAAAGCTCAAAGGCTATAAACAAGTCGAGCCGATTTATGCGCGTCATTTGGCACAGGAGGGCGAGTGGCCTCGGCCGCGTGCGGCATGATCGCAACCCAGCCCATCGGTGTGTTTGATTCGGGCTTAGGCGGTTTAACCGTATTACGCGAAATTCGCCGCCTGTTGCCTAATGAAGATTTATTCTATGTTGCCGATTCAGCACATGCACCCTATGGCGAGCAATCGGCAGCATTTATTGCCGCCCGCACGCTGGCAATTACTGAGTTTTTATTGGAGCGCGGTGCGAAAGCAATTGTTGTCGCCTGTAATACGGCGACAGGCGCGGCCGCGCAATTATTACGCGACCGCTATCCACTGCCGGTGATTGCACTGGAACCGGCAGTAAAACCGGCGCTGGCCCGCACGCGCTCCGGTGTGGTGGCGGTGCTGGCTACGCGCCAGACGCTCGCCAGCCCGCGCTTTGCGGCCTTGCTCCGGCGGCTGGAAACACATACCGAGATTGTGCTGCAACCCTGCCCCGGATTGGTTGAATGCGTCGAGGCAGGTGATCTGAACGGCGAGCGCACTCGTGCATTGGTGCGCGAGTATTTGGAGCCAGTATTGGCGCGGGGCGCGGATACGCTGGTGCTGGGGTGTACGCACTATCCCTGGCTGACCCCATTGATTCAAGAACTGGCGGGCGCTGAGGTGCAGATACTGGATTCGGGCGGCGCAGTGGCGCGGCAGGTGCAGCGCCGCCTGAGCGACGCTGAACTGTTAGCGCCTGCTGAACGGGTCGGGTGCGAGCAGTTTTGGACGAGTGCGTCGCCGAGTCGGATGCAGCCGCTGCTGGCGCGGTTGTGGGGGCGGGATGTGCCGGTGTTGCATTGGGTTGAGAATGCTTAAACGCGGCGATCAGCCGCGCTCCACCTCACCCCCGCACCCACGCCCGCACCTGATCGGGCGCGGGCACGCCGCCGGCATGAATGACCTGTCCATCCAGCACCACAGCGGGTGTAGACAGCACGCCATAACCCAAGATGTCGGCCATTTCCGTGACTTTTTCGAGCTGGATAGCAACCCCAGCTTCTTCAGCAGCCTGTTCAATCGCACGCGCCGTGACTTCGCAGTTGCGGCAGCCGCCGCCCAAGACTTTGAATTGTTTCATGTTGTAGCCTGTTTTCGCTGTTAATCAATTCTGTTAATCAATCAGATTAAACCCCCAGCCGACCAGCATAAACGCCACCGCCAGCACGCCAGCAAATAGCGCCAGCGCCGGCCAGCGGATCACCTTGCGCAAAATCAGCATTTCGGGCACTGACAGCGCCGCAACGCTCATCATAAAAGCCAGCGTTGTCCCGACTGCGACCCCTTTGGTCAACATCGCCTCAGCGACGGGAATCACGCCGGTTGCATTTGAGTACAGCGGAATCCCCAGCAGCACCGCCGCTGGCACCGTGTACCAAGTCGCGCCGCTCAGATAGCGGCTCACCCAGTTTTCCGGTACGAAACCGTGAAACAGTGCGCCGACGCCAATTCCGATCAACACCCACAGCCACAGCCGCCGCAAAATCTCGCGCACCTCGGCGAGTGCAAAGCGATGCCGTCCGCAGAGGCTCAGATCGGGCGCGACGCGCTGCGCCTCACCCAGCCGGATTTTCCAAACATACTCCTCGACCCAGCGTTCGGGTCGGAACTGCTGCATGATGATCCCACCGAACCATGCGACCGCGAGACCGGCGAGCACATAGAGTGCAGTGAGTTTCCAGCCCAGCACGCCGATTAGGATAATCACAGCCACTTCGTTAATCATCGGACTAGCGATCAAAAACGAAAAGGTCACGCCGAGCGGAATCCCCGCCTCAACAAAGCCGATAAACAGCGGCACCGAGGAGCAAGAACAAAAGGGCGTGACGGCACCCAGCGTGACCGCCAGCCCGCGTGCCTGCCAGTCAGGACGCCCGCGCACGAAAGCCCGTACCCGTTCCGGTGACAGCAGGGCGCGGAGCAGTCCCATCACATAGATGACGCTGACCAAGAGCACGAAAATCTTGGTCGCATCCATGACGAAGAAGTGAACCGCTGCCCCCAGACCCGAGGCCGGATCCAGATGCAGCAGTCGAAAAGCGATCAATGCGCCGAGTGCCTCGAACATCGTGTTCTAGGCGTCAGCCGCTGTCGGAGCCGGCGCCTGCGTGGTGCCGATGCGGTCGAGTTCGCGTTGCAGCTTCAGTCGGTCGAGCGATTTGAGCGGGAGCGCGGTGAAAATCTTGATCCGATTCTCCAGCTCACGGAAGGCGGTGCGAAACGCCATCATCCGCGTCACCGCATCGCCCTCGACCGCTGCCGGATCGGGCAGACCCCAGTGCGCCGTCATCGGCTGGCCGGGCCAAACTGGGCAGACCTCACCGGCAGCTTGATCGCAGACGGTAAACACAAAATCCATGACCGGCGCGTCCGGCTGGGCGAACTCTGCCCAATCCTTGCTCCGCAATCCGTCGGTCAGATAATTGTTGCGGCGCAATAGTTCGAGCGCCAGCGGATGCACCGCGCCTTTTGGATGGCTACCGGCGCTAAAACCGCGAAAATGACGGTTGCCCCAGCGATCAAGCATCCGCTCGGCGAGAATGCTCCGCGCCGAATTGCCAGTACATAAAAACAAGACGTTATAAACACGCTCGGACATAGCAGGCTCCGGTTCCAGTTGCTGTGGATGATTGGGAACAAGGTGTGAGACGTGCGGCATGGCAACCAGTGGCGCGGGGAGGGTGACGCGCTCGGGGCGATGCGTCAGCGTCGCCAGCGTGCGGGCATCATCAATAAATGGCCGTTGCGTGACGGCCACCGCGCCGGTTTCGCGCAGAATGGTGCGAATCCAGTCGGGCAAATCGGGATAGAGACGATAGTGCATCCACACGCCTTCGCGCCGATCCTGCACCAAACCGAGTTCACGCAACTGCGCCAGATGGCGCGAGATATGCGGCTGGGCGATGCCGGTCGCGTGGGTCAGTTCGCACACGCACAGTTCGCCGTGCGTGGCCAATAACAGCAAACAGCGCAGGCGTGTCTCCTGCGCGAGCGCGGTAAATAGATCGCGTGGGGTGATGGTTTGCATGGCGGTGAAATATACGCCTGAAGATATATACTTTCAAACGTATATTTTGCAGCTCTGCCGCACTCTTCGCAGCGCACTGCGTCACCGCCCGGCAGTGTATCGAGCGCCGCGAGTGCGGCGGCGAACGTCCGCAATATCAAGCACGACGCTGCCGAATAAAGCGTTCCAATAGGGCGCGAGTCGAGGGGTCGTGCTCGGCGGTCACGGCACCGGTTTGAAGCTCACCGAGAATAACATTGGCGAGTTGCTTGCCGAGTTCTACGCCCCATTGATCGAACGAATTAACGCCCCAGATCACGCCCTGAGTAAAGATGCGATGCTCATAGAGCGCGATCAATGCGCCGAGCGTGTGCGGGGTGAGACGTTCCATCAGAATGCTGTTAGTCGGGCGATTGCCGGGGAAGGTGCGATGCTGGGCAATCAACTGCGCCCGCGCTTCATCCATGCCGGACGCGAGCAGTTCGCTCAATGCTTCGTCATAGCGACGCCCGCGCATCAGCGCCTCGGTTTGAGCAAAGAAATTGGCCATGAACTTCGGATGATGGTCGCCGAGTTCATTATGACTGTGTACCGCGCCGATGAAATCCGCCGGAATCAGTTGTGTGCCCTGATGAATGAGCTGATAAAACGCATGTTGACCATCCGTGCCCGGCTCACCCCAAACCACCGGGCCGGTGGTATAGGTGACGGCGATGCCGTCGCGGGTGACGCCCTTGCCGTTGCTTTCCATATCGCCCTGTTGCAGATACGCCGGCAGATAGCGCAACGATTGATCGTAGGGCAGCACGGCATGAGTTCGCGCCCCGCCAAAGTTGGCATACCAGACGCCAATCAAGCCGAGTAGCGCCGGCATATTGGCGCTGAGATCGGCGGTGCGAAAATGCTCATCCATCGCGTGAGCGCCTTCGAGCAATTCGGCAAAACGATCAAGGCCGACCGCCAGCGCAATCGGTAGCCCAATCGCCGACCACAGCGAATAGCGCCCGCCGACCCAATCCCAAAATCCAAACATATTGGCCGTATCAATGCCGAAGGCGGCGACCTTTTCGGCATTCGTCGAAACGGCGACAAAATGCCGCGCTACGGCGGACGAATCCCCCAATGCCGTCAACAGCCAGTTGCGGGCGCTACCGGCGTTGGTCATGGTTTCTTGGGTGGTAAAGGTCTTAGACGCGACGATAAAGAGTGTTGTTGCTGGATTCAGGCCGCGCAGGGTTTCGACCAAATGCGTGCCATCGACATTGGAGACGAAATGCACGCGCAAGCTCTCGCTTTGATAGGGCGCGAGTGCGGCACAGACCATCTTTGGCCCGAGATTTGAGCCGCCGATGCCGATGTTGACGACATCGCTGATGCGCTCGCCGGTGTGTCCGAGCCAACTGCCGGAGCGCACGCGCCCGACGAAGGCTTCCATCCGCGTCAGCACAGCATTGACATCGGGCATCACGTCCACGCCGTCAACCAGAATCGGGCGGTTGGAGCGATTGCGCAGGGCGCAATGCAGCACGGCGCGATCTTCGGTGTTGTTGATCGGCGCACCGGCGAACATGCGCTCAATCCAGCCCGACAGCTCGACGGTTTCGGCCAGCTCGCGCAGCAGGCGCAGGGTCTCGGCGGTGATGAGATTTTTGGAATAGTCCAGATGCAGTCCAGCGACCGTGAGGCTGAAGGTCGCGGCGCGTTTGGGATCGGCGTCGAAGAGGTCGCGCATCCGCTGGGTGCGGAGCGTCTCCCAATGCTGTTGGAGTGCCTGCCACGCTGGGGTCTGGTTCACGAGCACGGGCAACATAATGATTCGAGCCTCCTCAAATCCAAGATCACAGAATGGAGGCGCATTTGACCATATTCGGGCTGAATTCTCAGCTATCAGCTTTCAGCGACCAGCCGCCAGCTTTCAGCTCATTGTTACGCAGCCGCTTGGGGCTGGTTGAGCGGTGCATGGTGCCGAGTCCCCGAACGGGGACTCATATGCGCCGAAAAAGTTAGTTTTGCGGCGTACTCACTTAACCATTCAGCCAAAAATGCGTTGCAATACTGGCCAAAAAGCCCAGCGCAATCGCCGGCGTCCACTCTAGGTGCGCAAAAAAGGTATAGGTTCCGCGTGCTTGACCCATCAGCGCCACACCCGCCGCCGAGCCAATCGACAACAATGAACCGCCTACACCCGCCGTCAGCGTCACCAGCAGCCATTGCGTTTCGTTCATCTCCGGCATCATGGTCAGCACGGCAAACATAATCGGAATGTTATCGACAATCGCCGAGAGCACCCCGACCGAGATATTAGCCAGCGTCGGCCCCCATTGTTCGTACATCAGCTCCGAGGCCATCGACAGATACCCAATCTGTCCCAGACCGCCGACACAGAGCACGACGCCATAAAAAAACAGCAGCGTATCCCACTCGGCGCGGGCGACCTTGTTGAACACATCAAAGGGGGTCATGTCGCCGACTAGCGTGGCGCGATCTTCGTTGCGTTTCTGCCAATCTTCATGCGTGTGGCGCAGGTAATAGCCAAGAATCTGGAGATAGCCGAGACCGGTGAGCATCCCGATTACTGGCGGCAAATGCAGGAAATTATGGAAACTGACCGCCGTGGCAATCGTCAGTAAAAACAGCACCATGATGCGTTTAGCACCGCGTTTCATGTGCGCATCAGCATCGTGCGCATCAGGTTTGATATTCGGCACCGCGAACGACATCAGGAGCGCCGGAACCACATAGTTGACAACCGAGGGCACGAAGAGCTTGAAAAAGATGAAGAAATCAAGCACACCCTTTTGCCACACCATCAGCGTCGTAATGTCACCAAAGGGACTGAACGCGCCACCGGCATTTGCGGCGACCACGATATTGATACAAGACAGGGTCACAAAGGTACGGTTATCACCACCGACGGCCAGCACGACCGCGCACATCAACAGGGCCGTCGTCAGATTGTCGGCAATCGGCGAAATAAAGAACGCCAGCGTGCCGGTCAGCCAGAACAGCGAACGAAACCCAAATCCTTTGTTAATCAACCAAGTACGCAGGGCATCGAATACACGCCGCTCTTCGAGCGCATTGATATAGGTCATGGCGACCAAGAGGAACAGCATCAATTCGGCGTATTCAAGCAGGGTATGACGCACCGCAACGCCGGCGGCATCCGGTTGCCCCTGTTGAATGTAGATATAACCGATCAAACACCACATCAGACCGGCAGCGATGATGACCGGCTTGGATTTGTGGAGATGCAGAAATTCCTCGCCCATGACCAGCGCATAGGCAATCACGAAAATTAGTAGCGCCAGATAGCCGACCGTGTGATCGGTCAGATCAATTGCCTGAAGACTCGTCGCCGTCTCGCCGCTGGCCAGAGCCAGCGTCGGGAGCAGCAAGACGGCTAATCCGATGACAAAACGTTGGAGCAGGGACATGGAATGGGCCTCGCGTGGGAAGAAAGAAACTAGATATCAATGGCCCAACTGTCGCGCTCTCGTGCAAACTGCGGCGGCACGCGCACCCATCCAGCAGGCCAGTGAGCACCATACCTGTCCGCTGCGCTTCCGCCAAGTCGTGTGTGTGCGCAGGTGGCTAATTGAAAGCATTGCTTTCGCTGTCCCGATTCAAGTGATTCAATTCAAGTCTTAAAAAAAACCCCGCACCACTCCCACCGCCCGTTTCAAAATCACCGCTCGCCGCTGGGCTGCGCCACTTGCCGCCGCTTCGGACTCGCACACCGCCCGACATAGCCAATCGGTCGGTGTTTCAAAATCGCAGTGACTGGCCCCATTGATTCGCTCGATCTGTGCGCGGGGCGCGGCCAGCAGCGTCGCCACGCCGTTATTTTCAGCATTACACGCCGCTGGTTCGCCGAATAGCCCAATCACTGGGCGTTGTAAGTGTGGCGCGAGACGCTGACCTAATCCCTGCGCATCGACCAAATCGAGCGTCAACACGCCGAGCGTGCGCGGATCGGCGTATGCCGCGACCAGCGCGGCCAGTCCACCGGCTGAAAATCCCGCATACACGACGCGCCGCGCATTCAGTCGATTCGCAACCGCGATCAAATCCAGCCCATTGCGGCCATGATTGCCGCGCCAGAGTCGGGTATTGCAGAAATCGACCGTCACCACCGCCAGTCCCGTCGCTGCCAGCGCCCGCGCCAGCCCATCGAGCCGCGCTTTGTTGCGCAAAAAGCCGTGCGCCAAGACCACCAATTCACCCGCCGGAGCCGCCGCCGGTCGATACCAAGCATAATCGAGGGTACAGCCCGTTGCCGAAAGAGTCTGACCCCATTCAATTTGAAACTGCGCCGCTGATTCAATCGCCGTCAGCAGTTGGGCACTCGGGTACAGCACGCGGCCAAAACAGCCGACCAAGACCAGACAAGCGACGATGAGCACTGTAAACTTCATTGAATGTACTGCCGTGCATTCGGCTGTCCGATTTAGGTTTTAGGTTTATTAACAGGGTATTGTGCGCATGGCTTCTCAGATCAACCCAGCCCATTCGACGGCTTCCACGCTTCCGGCGGCGCTTGCAGCGTCGCGCCACGATCTTCAGACCAGCGCCGCTGGTCGCGTGCATTATTACGCCGACACGCAGGCCAGCGGTCGCCCACTGGTGCTAATTCACAGCATCAATGCCGCGCCAAGTGCAATGGAAATGAAGCCGCTGTTTGAGCATTTTCGTGCGAAGCGTCCGGTGTATGCGCTGGATTTACCGGGCTTCGGTCATTCGGAACGCGCCAAGCGGCGTTATTCGCCGGATTTATTCGCGCAGGTGATTGGCGAATTTTTATCACAGGTCGTGCAGCAGCCAGCAGATGTGATTGCGTTTTCGCTTGGTTGTGAATTTGCGGCATTGGCAGCGTGTGCGGCACCGGAGCGGGTGACATCGTTGGTGATGTTATCGCCGACTGGGTTTAATACCCGAGGTTTGCCGACTGGCGCGGCGGCAGAGCGGGCGCATCGGTTTTTGAGCATTCCGCTATTGAGCGATGGTTTATATAGCCTGCTGACCACGTGCACCAGTATTAAATATTTTTACAATCAAGCGTTTGTCGGGGCGACGCCGCCGGAATTGATTGAGTATGCGTATGCGACGACGCATCAGCCCGGGGCGAAAATAGCGCCGCTCTATTTTCTTTCTGGGCAATTATTTACGCCGCGTGCCTGTGCGTCGATTTATGAGCGCGTAACCCAGCCGGTATTGGCGCTGTACGATAAAGATCCGAATATTGATTTTCACGAGCTGCCCGATTTTCTCAGCCGTCATGCGAATTGGCGTGCCGAGCGGATTGCGCCGACCAATGGCATGTTACATTGGGAACAGCCGGCAGCAACGGCAGCGGCGATTGAGCAGTTTTGGGCGGCGCTGAGTTAAAAGTCTGTTCTGATTTTTCTGGTCACGAAGCTCCAGCTTCGTGACCGTAAATTCAAATACTAACCTATAACCCTAATGATTCCTGCTTTTTGCGTTGACGGGTTGCATCATTCGGTGCGGATGGTAGTCCCCCAATCTAAAGGATTTAGGATACGCTCAATCTAGCTAGATATTCATCCACTAGGGCCTGTTAACGCAAATTGACAAGATGGTTTTTTTCGCCGAAAAATGCGGCGATGCAACTGACTCGCGAACAATTCGAATTGATTGCCCCACTGCTGCCGCGCCAGCGGGGCAACGTGCGGCTGGACAATTTCGCGGTGGTCAACGCCATCCTGTACGTCGCGGCCAACGGCTGCAAGTGGCGCGCACTGCCCAGCCACTATGGGCCGTGGCACAGCATCTACACGCGCATGAGCCGCTGGGCCAAGGCCGGTGTGCTGGATGCCGTGTTCGAGCGCCTGCAGCGGCAGCGTCTGATGCAGGTTCGCCTCGAAGCGGTGAGCCTGGACTCGACGATCATGAAGGTGCATCCGAATGGTACGGGTGCGCCGAAAAAAACGGCCTCCAAGCCATCGTCAAGAGCCAGGGCGGATGGAGCACCAAACTTCATTTGGTTGCCGCGAGTGCCTGCGACGTTGTGACATGGAGCTTGACGTCGGGGCAAGCGGCCGACGGCTCCGAGGGGCACCGGTTGATCGAGGCAATGGGCAGGCCACGGGAGGCGGGAGACGTGGCGCTGCTGATGGACAGCGCCTATGAAGGCGATGCTACACGTGAACTTGCCCAGCAGTTGGGCTTCGTGAACGAAAAACGGCCCAGACGGTGATCGCCTAAGCCGTTGATGTTATGGTCGGGGCGAGAGGATTTGAACCTCCGACCACCTGAACCCCATTCAGGTCAATAACCGTTTTTTCTTGTTTCACCTTGTTCCTCGATTCTTAAAAAAATAGACTTGTACCGCACGCTAACTTATTGATTTTAGGCTATTTTGAAGTTCCAGAGTCCGGCTCCAAGTCCCAAAAATTGGTCAATGAATAAAACGGATTGATTACGAACGCGATGTGTTAGGCAATAAAAATGCTTCATGCCTCCAATAGCATGTTCAACAATAACGCGCTTTTGGGCGTGCGCTTTATTCGATTTTTCCTGCTCCTCGGTCAAAGCTGGAGATGGATTTTTCTTAGACTTTCTTGGTTTTTTATGTGGTAAAACGATCTTGGATTTTGACCCATAATCTTTGTTTGCCCCTAAAAATCCGAGATCTGCCAGCATTGTTTTTTTCTTAAACCATGGAAGTTCTACATCGAATT
>NZ_FNOW01000069.1:0-3324 GCF_900107145.1 Allochromatium warmingii
TGATCAGCGATCCGCGAAACGGTGAGAGCGTAAGGTTTTTTGTAACGCACTTGGGTGTTATATGGTCAAGCCGCACGGTCAATTAGTACGGGTAAGCTGCATGTGTTACCACACTTCCACATCCCGCCTATCAACGTTGTGGTCTTCAACGGACCTTTAGAGGTATCAAGTACCTAGGGAGATCTCATCTTGGGAGGGGCTTCCCGCTTAGATGCTTTCAGCGGTTATCCCGTCCGTACATAGCTACCCGGCAATGCTTCTGGCGAAACAACCGGAACACCAGGGGTACGTCCACTCCGGTCCTCTCGTACTAGGAGCAGCTTCCCTCAAATCTCCAACGCCCACGGCAGATAGGGACCGAACTGTCTCACGACGTTCTAAACCCAGCTCGCGTACCACTTTAAATGGCGAACAGCCATACCCTTGGGACCGACTTCAGCCCCAGGATGTGATGAGCCGACATCGAGGTGCCAAACACCGCCGTCGATATGAACTCTTGGGCGGTATCAGCCTGTTATCCCCGGAGTACCTTTTATCCGTTGAGCGATGGCCCTTCCATACAGAACCACCGGATCACTATGACCTACTTTCGTACCTGCTCGACGTGTGAGTCTCGCAGTCAAGCACCCTTATGCCATTGCACTCAGACGGTTGATTTCCGACCAACCTGAGGGTACCTTCGTGCTCCTCCGTTACACTTTGGGAGGAGACCGCCCCAGTCAAACTACCCACCATGCACGGTCCCTAACCCGGATCACGGGTCGAGGTTAGAACGTCAAACAGACCAGGGTGGTATTTCAAGGATGGCTCCACGGCAACTGGCGTCACCGTTTCGCAGCCTCCCACCTATCCTACACAAGTCGGTTCAACGTCCAGTGCAAAGCTATAGTAAAGGTTCACGGGGTCTTTCCGTCTAGCCGCGGGGACTCGGCATCTTGACCGAGAATTCAATTTCACTGAGTCTCGGGTGGAGACAGTGCCGCCATCGTTACGCCATTCGTGCAGGTCGGAACTTACCCGACAAGGAATTTCGCTACCTTAGGACCGTTATAGTTACGGCCGCCGTTTACCGGGGCTTCGATCAAGAGCTTCTCCTTGCGGATAACCCCATCACTTAACCTTCCGGCACCGGGCAGGCGTCACACCCTATACGTCCGCTTGCGCGTTTGCAGAGTGCTGTGTTTTTAATAAACAGTCGCAGCGGCCTGGTCACTGCAACCTCCTTCAGCTCCAGCCGCAGGGCTTTCACTTACACAGAGGCGCACCTTCTCCCGAAGTTACGGTGCCATTTTGCCTAGTTCCTTCACCCGAGTTCTCTCAAGCGCCTAGGGATTCTCACCCAACCCACCTGTGTCGGTTTGGGGTACGGTCACACACCACCTGAAGCTTAGAGGCTTTTCTTGGGAGCCGGGCATCAATCACTTCGTCTCCGTAGAGACTCGTCATGGGGTCTCGGAATTGAGCATCCGGATTTGCCTAGCTGCTCTTCCTACACCTTTGAACTGGGACAACCATGCGCCCAGCTGACCTAGCCTTCTCCGTCCCCCCATCGCAGTGGTGTCTGGTGCGGGAATTTTGACCCGCTTCCCATCGACTACGCCTTTCGGCCTCGCCTTAGGGGCCGACTCACCCTGCGCCGATGAACGTTGCGCAGGAACCCTTGGGTTTTCGGCGAGGGGGACTCTCACCCCCTTTGTCGTTACTTATGTCAGCATTCGCACTTCCGATACCTCCAGCCAGCTTTACAACTGACCTTCGACGGCTTACGGAACGCTCCCCTACCATGCGAGTAAACTCGCATCCGCAGCTTCGGTACATGGCTTGAGCCCCGGTACATCTTCCGCGCAGGCCGACTCGACCAGTGAGCTATTACGCTTTCTTTAAAGGGTGGCTGCTTCTAAGCCAACCTCCTGGCTGTCTGGGCCTTCCCACATCGTTTCCCACTGAGCCATGATTTAGGGACCTTAGCTGGCGGTCTGGGTTGTTGCCCTTTTGACGACGGACGTTAGCACCCGCCGTCTGTCTCCCGTGGTCGCACTTGCCGGTATTCGGAGTTTGCCTCGGGTTGGTAAGCCGGGATGGCCCCCTAGCCGAAACAGTGCTCTACCCCCAGCAGTGAACCCACGAGGCGCTACCTAAATAGCTTTCGGGGAGAACCAGCTATCTCCGAGCTTGATTAGCCTTTCACTCCGACCCACAGCTCATCCGAATCTTTTTCAACAGATCCCGGTTCGGGCCTCCAGTGTGTGTTACCACACCTTCACCCTGGCCATGGGTAGATCGCCCGGTTTCGGGTCTACTCCCAGCGACTCAAACGCCCATTTAAGACTCGCTTTCGCTACGCCTCCCCTAGTCGGTTAAGCTTGCCACTGAGAAGTAAGTCGCTGACCCATTATACAAAAGGTACGCCGTCACCCGCTAATACGCAGGCTCCGACTGCTTGTACGCACACGGTTTCAGGTTCTATTTCACTCCCCTCACCGGGGTTCTTTTCGCCTTTCCCTCACGGTACTGGTTCACTATCGGTCGGTCGGGAGTATTTAGCCTTGGAGGATGGTCCCCCCATGTTCAGACAGGATTTCACGTGTCCCGCCCTACTCGTTTTCATACCAGGTTAGCTTTCGTGTACGGGGCTGTCACCCTGTGCCGCATGTCTTTCCAGACACTTCCACTAACTGCCCTGATACTTAAGGGCTGTTCCCCGTTCGCTCGCCACTACTGAGGGAATCTCGGTTGATTTCTGTTCCTCAGGGTACTGAGATGTTTCAGTTCCCCTGGTTTGCTTCCAGACCCTATGGATTCAGGTCAGGATACTGAGCTTGTGCTCAGTGGGTTTCCCCATTCGGACATTCCCGGATCAATGCTTGTTTGCCAGCTCCCCGAGACTTTTCGCAGGCTACCACGTCCTTCATCGCCTCCGACCGCCTAGGCATCCACCGTGTGCGCTTCGTCACTTGACCATATAACCCCAAGCACGCTCGGAGTCATGTCTTGCGACATCACCTACTACGTTGCTCTGATTCGGATACGACTATCCGTTCAGAAGCCTTACGATCTCACCGTTTTGTTAAAGAACTCTGTACTACGTGTTGGTACTTGGATGAACCAAGTCCTGAAGACTCACCATCACACAACGCAGACGACGACAAACGTCATCGTACAAATGTGGCCGTGTGAGCCTTGAGGACTGGATTCGTCGTCCCAGTTGGTCTGACCTGATGCCGCTCTGGCTGGAGTGGTGGAGCCAGGGAGGATCGAACTCCCGACCTCCTGCGTGCAAGGCAGGCGCTCTCCCAGCTGAGCTATGGCCCCATAGGGAACACA
>NZ_FNOW01000038.1 GCF_900107145.1 Allochromatium warmingii
GTTCGCGCTCTGACTTCGTGGACTCGCGTAGCTCCTGACGAATCGCGGGCGTGGTGCGGGCGTTGCGATGTAGGTTCAGATTCATGATTAGATGTCCCGTCAGGTCGCGGATGGTGTCGTCAGCAGTTGCCGCTTGGTCGTCTTCAGCTCATCACTGAGTGTGCGCAGTGCCTCGCGGGCTTGGAACAAAGGATAGCTCCTTTTCGGAATATAATCCCACGGGACGGAACAGCTAGGCTAAAGGGGCCATAAGGCCTAGGGCGATCGCGCTATATAGTTTTCCTATTGTGTTCGCCGAGCAGTAGCTCCATCCGGTAGTTATCGTTGAGCGCGGCGCGTAGTTTTCGCTGGCGCAGACTGTCCTTCGGTGGCCCATTGTGCTGCAAGAGGTTGAGCGCCATACGACGCAGCATGGCCAGATTCTGGGGGCTATGGTCGCGGCGGGTGCGACAGGCATCTTCGCCAAACTGGACATCGAGGATCCAATGCTGTTGATTCTCGATACTCCAATGCTGGCGCACCGCGGCGGCGAAGCGCGGCAGCTCCGTGAACGAGCAGAGGAATTCGCGTGTTTCGGTGCTGGAGTGATCGCCGATAAGGCGGGTGGACTCCACCCGTCCCACCGCTTTGAGTCCGGCCCACCCGGCGCGATCCTCAAGCCATGCAATGCGCTCGCTGAGGACGACGCGACGGATCTCAAGGCGCCCATGCGCTTTGTCGATCGTCTCCTCAATGAGCAAGGCACCGCGAGCCGTTTCATAATCGAGCCATTGCGTCACTTCCGCATGCAGCGTCGGATGGTTATCTTTCAACGCTAGGACGTAGTCAGCTCCGCCCGCCACGAGGGTGCGGGCAATCGCTTTTTGACAACCCATGGCATCTAGGCTCACGGTCGCCCCGTGTAGATCCAGCAGCCCGAGTAGATCCGGAATCGCCGTGATTTCATTGGTTTTCTCTCCGACCGTTTGCTGGGCCAACACCCAACGGGCACGGCTCGCGAAGGCGCTGATGAGGTGCACGCCCGGCGTTGCCCCATCGCGACTGCCACGCAACGTCTTGCCGTCCACACACACCTGCTCACCGGACAACCCAGTCAAGGCCGCCGTCGCCCAGGCCTGGAACGCCTCGGCAAAGGTGTCCGGATTGAGTCGACCGATCACATCGCTCAAGGTATCGTGCGAGGGAATTCCGTTGGCAAGCGTCAGAAAGGTGCGCAACCACGCTTCCTTCTCCTTGCCAAAGGTTTCCATGCCCACCCAGTCCTCGATGCCGCTGAGGACGGCACACAGCACAATCATCAGACTGTCGTGCAGGGAGTGCAACTTGTTACGCGTTTCGCGACGTGGATCGGTAAGATCAGCAAAGTACGGACGGGGATCTAACAATTTCGGTGACATCGGCGGCTCAAGCGTCGAGACAAAAGGTACTTGGCTACCTGCTCAACTGATGATTGTCAATACTCTGATAGCGCGATCGCCCTGACCCTCGTGGCGGGCGGAGCTAACTACGTCCTAGCGTTGAAAGATAATCATCCGAGGCTGCACGCGGAAGTGACGCAATGGCTTGATTATGAAACGGCTCGCGGCGCCTTGCTCATTGAGGAGACGATCGACAGAGCGCATGGGCGCCTTGAGATCCGTCGCGTCGTCCTCAGCGAGCGCATTGAATGGCTTGAGGATCGCGCCGAGTGGGCCGGACTCAAGGCGGTGGGACGGGTGGAGTCCACCCGCCTTATCGGCGATCACTCCAGCACCGAAACACGCGAATTCCTCTGCTCGTTCACGGATCTGCCGCGCTTCGCCGCCGCAGTGCGCCAGCATTGGAGTATCGAGAATCAACAGCATTGGATCCTCGATGTCCAGTTTGGCGAAGATGCCTGTCGCACCCGCCGCGACCATAGCCCCCAGAATCTGGCCCTGCTGCGTCGTATGGCGCTCAACCTCTTGCAGCACAATGGGCCACCGAAGGACAGTCTGCGCCAGCGAAAACTACGCGCCGCGCTCAACGATAACTACCGGATGGAGCTACTGCTCGGCGAACACAATAGGAAAACTATATAGCGCGATCGCCCTGGCCATAAGGCCAAAGGGGCTAGGCTCGATTTATTTTTTCTGCTAGACTGAGGGCATGCCCAGACGCCCCTGATTGCACATAGCCGACTACCCGCACCATATCATCCAGCGCGGCCATAACCTCGCAACTTGCTTTTTTGCCGAAGAAAACTACCAGGCTTATCTCCATTGGCTCGGGGATGGCTTGCAGAAAAACGGAATCCAGCTTCACGCCTATGTGCTGATGACCAACCACGTCCATCTGCTGCTCACGCCGAGGGCACCGGAAGATATTTCGCGCTTGATCATCGCGCTGGGCCGACAGTTCGTACAGTACATCAACAAAACCTATCGGCGCACCGGTACGCTGTGGGACAGTCGCTACAAATCCTCGCTGATCCAGACTGACATCTATCTGCTCCGCTGCCAGCGCTATATTGAGCTAAACCCAGTGCGTGCAAACATGGTGCGCGATCCAGGCGAATACGCCTGGAGCAGCTACCGGGCCAACGGGCTGGGTGCGAGCGATCCGCTGCTCTCTCCTCATGCCCTGTATCTGGCGCTAGGAGAAACGCCCGAGGCCAGACAAACGGCCTATCGGGAACTGTTTCGTACCGAACTCGATGAGGCGGCACTCACGGAGTTGCGCTTGGCGATTCAACAATCCCAGCCGATCGGCAGCGAGCGATTCTTGCAACAGATCGAGCAAATGACCGGCCAGCGACGCGAAGCGCGCCCGCGTGGTCGGCCACGTCTGGAACCGGACGGGCCGGCGGCCTTGCCGGGGCAGATGGAGTTGGGGCTTTAGCGTGTTGAGCACTGAAGCCTTTGTTGTTTGTGCGATGCGTGAGGCGAACCACTCTTGAAACCCTTGGTCTATGTTGAAACCTCAGTCATCTCTTATCTAACGGCGCGGCCGAGTCGGGATGTGTTGACGGCCGCACGCCAGGTCTGGACGCGTGATTGGTGGGATCAAGCCGATCAGTATTGGGTACGGGCGATTTCTGAGCTGGTGATCGACGAGGCTTCAAAAGGTGACCCTGAAGCGGCGCGACGTCGGCTAGATGTTGTTCGCAGCATTGATATTCTTCTGGTCAATCCCGACTGCGAGCGGCTGGCGCAAAGGATCATCGAAGCCGGTGCGCTGCCGGCAACGGAAGCAGAGGATGCGTTGCACGTTGCTCTGGCCAGCTATCACGGCGCACGCTACCTTTTAAGCTGGAATTTTGCTCACCTCGTTGGCCCGGATCAAAAAAAGCATCTGCTCGACACGCTCGTTTCACTCGGCCAGACACCAGCTTTACTGACAACACCCGAAGAACTGCTCGAAGGCATGCGATGAAATTTCCCGCCCAAACCCAACCTAAACCGATTAAGGCGCCCGATCCAATTCTCACTGAGCTTTGGGAAGTGAAGCGTCAACTCAATGAAGCCGCTGGCTTTTGCGTCGCAGATCGCGCACGGATGGCTCATGAAGCTGCATTGCAGATCGAGGCAGGCTGGCATGATTCAAATAATCGTCACTACTTAACCTACCCAAATGAGAAGGAATTAAGCTAAAAGAAAGGAGCTAAAAGAAAGAATAGGGAGAAAGAATAGGGGGTCAGGTTCAAAAATACAAGCAATAGTAAAGGGGTTAGTAAAGTAGTAAAGGGGTAAGAGTAAAGGAGAGTAAAGGGAGTAAAGGGGTCAGGAGTAAAGGGCAGGAGTAAAGGGGTCCGAGTAAAGAGTAAAGGAAGAGTAAAGGAAGAGTAAAGGAGGAAGAGTAAAGGGGTCAGGTTCGATTTATTTCTGCCATATTCTTTCGTATGCCACACGCCCCCGCCTGCAGGTCACCGGCGGGGTCATGTAATCTGGCGGGGTCAAGTCTTGTAATCCAGCATTGATTAGAGTGGTTGGTGAAAAAACAGGAAAAGTCGCTTTTACCCTAGTTATCCCGAAGTTCGCTATTGCCGTCGACTTTCCATCAGTGGATAGACGTCCTTGCGATGACAAATGCCGAGAATGAGGATTTCTTGCCCCTCAATCCGAAAGACGATGCGGTAGTCGCCCACTCTTAGTTTCCAATACCCCTTGAGGGTCTTGCGCAAGGGTTCGCCGTAGTCTTGAGGTGCTGTCATCAGCCGAGTTTCAATTGCCTTTTTTAAACGCTGGTGCAGGTTGCCATTAATTGTCGGAATATCTCTTTTTTTGACATCTGGATGATAGATGATTGAAAAAGGCATCTCAGTTCCAGACATCCTCATGACTCAACGCCTGAGCGCGGTCGAAATCCTGCTCTCGCTTCGTGGCGAAGTCATTCAAAGCCCGATCCTCACGAATCTCAAGCGCCTCCTTCACTAAGTCTCGCATCAACATTGACAAGGAGAGTCCCTCGTCTTCGGCGAGATCTTGAAGGGCAACATAAAGTGGTTTTTCAACGACGACGTTGATTCTCGGATTTTTTGCAGGCATCGACCGCACTCCTCATATGTGATTTAAGTCGAACTGAAAGGTAAAAGTGTGTTACTTGTGCGTCATTGTGTCAAGCATGCGGAAGACGATAGATTGTAACTACTCTGGCCGATACTTTTATGCTAACGCTGACTGACAAGCGCCAACACATGCACACGCATTTCTGAGTGAGGGTGTATCGACCAAAGCACGCAGGAAGATCCCGCGTGCGCCATTGATGTCGCGGTTGACAGTCACGCCGCCGCTGGAGATCGTTTTCGCGCCGCCAATCGGCAGGATCTCGCCGGTCCAACTAGCCGTTTTGGAGGTGCAGGCTTCGTTGACGCGCAACACGACCTTGCCGATCCGTTTCCGTTTGGCCGCCGCCTCTAGGCGTTCGGGACAGATGCAGTTGGAGAACAAGCGGATGCGCACGGTCGGAGTGGCCTGACCCCCCAAGCGGCGAGGCCGAACAACGCCGCCACTCCCGCCGCCGGTTCCGATCGGCTAGACTGCCCCATGAGCACTGATTTCCACGGGACATGCACATCATCACACAAAAGCGCATCTGGCAGGCCAAAGCACGCTGGCCGCACGCCGCGACCGCCCTGGATACTTGGTATCGATTGGCCAAAGCCCATGCGCCTCAGGATTTTGCCGAGATGAAGCGCCTGTTCCCAGCAGTTGACAAGGTCGGCCCACTGCATGTATTCGACATTGGCGGCAATAAGCTACGTTTGATTGCCCTCGTGCAGTATCGGGCGCAAAAGCTCTACATTCGCGCTATATTGGATCATGTCGATTACGACAAAGGCCAGTGGAGAGAATAGCGATGTCCGCACTGATCAAACAAGCGGCTGAGCATTGGTGCTATGTCGCCCCGTTGCTCAGAAAGCCGACTAACGAAGATGAGTATGACGAACTCGTCGAAGCCTTGGACGAGCTGCTGGTGCTCATTGAAGATAATGAAAGCCACCCGCTCGCCAGCCTCGCCTCACATATGGGCGACCTGATCGAAGCCTACGATGAGGCGCGCCGCCCAATGCCAAAAAGCAATGGCCTAGATGTGTTGCGCTATTTGATGCAGGAGCGTGGCTTGAGCGAAGCCGATTTATCCGACGTTGGTTCGCCGGATCTCATCAGCGACATCTTGAGCGGTCGATGTGAACTCGATATTCATTATATCCGGGCCTTATCCGATCATTTCAAAGTGCCGCCGGATGTATTTTTCTGAGGCTGACGTAATAGATAAAATATTGCGACACGACCCAATCTTCCAATCAATCCTCCACCGGCTGCGCCCATAAATCATGCTCGTCGGCGTCGGTGATGATGACTTCGATGAAATCGCCCGCGTTAATCTCCCATTCGCCCTCAATAATCACCTCGCCATCGATTTCGGGCGCATCGCCATAACTGCGGGCGATGATGGCGTCGTCTTCCACCGCATCCACTAACACCGTCAGCCGCTGGCCAATCCGCGCTGTCAGCTTATCGCGGCTGATTTCAGCCTGCACCGCCATGAAGCGTTCTAATCGCTCCTGTTTCACGGCTTCGGGCACGGGATTGGGTAAGTCATTCGCTGCGGCACCGGCGACGGCTGAATAGGGAAAACAGCCGACGCGATCCAACTGAGCAGCGCGGAGAAAATCGAGCAACCGCGCAAAATCATCCTCGGTCTCGCCCGGAAAACCGACAATAAAGGTACTGCGCAACACCAATTCGGGGCACTCGGCTCGCCAACGCGCCACACGGTCTAGCACTTTTTCAGTCGCTGCCGGTCGCCGCATCGCTCGCAAAATCGCCTCGCTGCCATGCTGGAGCGGCATATCCAGATACGGCAGCATCACGCCCTCGGCCATCAGCGGGATCAGTTCATCGACATGCGGATAGGGATAAACATAATGCAGCCGAATCCAAGCCGGTAGCTCGCCCAGCGTGCGTGCTAGTTCGGTGATATGCGTGCGCAGGGGTCGCCCGCCCCAAAAATCCGGTCGATGTCCAAGATCCAATCCATAGGCGCTGGTGTCCTGTGCGACGACTAGCAGTTCGCGCACGCCTGATTCGACTAAACGGCTGGCTTCGTCGAGAATCTCGCCCAGCGGACGGCTGACCAGATCACCGCGCAGACTCGGAATGATGCAAAACCGACAGCGATGATTACAGCCTTCGGAGATCTTCAAATAGGCGTAATGATTCGGCGTAAGTCGCACCGCTTGCGGCGGAATCAGGCTCACAAAGGGATCGCACGGCGCGGGTAATTGCGCATGAACGGCCGCCATGACTTCAGCCAGTGCGTGCGGGCCAGTGACCGCTAACACATCGGGATACCGCTCACGCACCAGTTCCGCCCGTGCGCCGAGACAGCCGGTGACGATGACGCGCCCATTTGCATCAAGCGCCTGACCAATGGCATCGAGCGATTCATCAACCGCTGCATCAATAAATCCGCAGGTGTTGATGATGACCAAATCCGCCTCGGCATAGGTCGGCTGAAGCTGATAGCCCTCAGCACGCAATTGGGTCAGGATGCGTTCGGAATCTACGGTCGCTTTCGGACAACCGAGACTGACAAAGCCGATACGCGGCGCGGTCTGAGAGAGCGGGGATGACGTGTTCAACGGATTCTGAAACTGCTCCATTTAACTTGAGCAAACTTGCTCAATGGATTTATCTGCACTTGGTTGACGCGGCGAACCGCCTAACTCAAGCCCTTGACGCTCAGTAGCGCCGGATTCCCTCAATCGATCAAGCTCTCCAAAGGTTTCATTCCCTTGCGGTAAAGCGCCAAACCGAAGCTTGGCCACTTGCAATGTCCTCTATCAGCTCGTCGTTAAACCGCTGTTAGCGGCCTCAAGCAATGCTCATCCTGAGCATCTGTCAACACATTTGAGCAAAAATCAGCGATCAGTTAGCAGCTCCCAGCGTCGGATCGTCGATGGCGCTTTCCCGATCCGTTTTGCAAATTCGTTGATGCGATATATCTTGCTCATAAAAGCAAGTATAAGCATTTTTGAAAAAGAATCAAAGAACAGTTGTCAACTCTGGAATTAAAAAAGTGGGATTGAGAAATGGCTGGGCGGGGCCATTGAACCGAGCGCAAACTTACGTAAGGATAGCGCGGTTTTTGGCGCACGACCTGCAACGCTATCCACACACCAACGAGCGGACAGAACTAAACTGATGAGAAGCTGTAAACTCTGCAAGTACAGTCGGGTCTGCAACGACCTACCGGGCATCTGCATTCTGCTCCCCTATGTGGCCATCGCCGTGGTCACGGTCGCGCTGGGGTATCTGTTCGTGACGCAAGAGCTGATTTAAGCGCCGACCCAACCGTCGGCATCGTAGCGTGTGACTGTTGAACAATCCCCGGCGACTATCGTCAGATGTTCACACGCAAGCGGTAGGCTAACGCCCCGTTGTGAACCTTGCCCCCTGACGTTTGGAGCCGCCGATGACACACGCTACCCCGCTCACCCCCCAACAGCTCACCCAGATCGACGCCTATTGGCGAGCCTGTAATTATCTGGCCGTCGGCATGATCTATCTGCGCGACAATCCCCTGTTGCGCGAGCCGCTCAAACCGGAGCACATCAAACAGCGGCTACTCGGTCATTGGGGCGCGAGTCCGGGGCTGTCGTTTATGTACGTGCATCTCAACCGGATCATCCGCGAACACGATCAGAACGCGATCTTTCTTGCCGGCCCGGGTCACGGTGCTCCGGGCGTGCTTGCGCCCGTGTATCTTGAAGGCACCTATTCGGAGATTTACCCCGACAAGGGTGAAGATATCGAAGGGATGAAACGCTTTTTTAAGCAGTTTTCTTTTCCTGGCGGCATCGGCTCACACTGCACACCGGAAACGCCCGGCTCGATTCACGAGGGCGGCGAACTCGGCTACTCGATCTCGCACGCCTTCGGCGCTGCCTTTGATAACCCCGATCTTTTGGTTGCCGTTGCCGTCGGCGATGGTGAAGCCGAAACCGGCCCGCTGGCAACCTCTTGGCATTCCAGCAAATTTTTAAATCCGATCCGCGACGGCGCGGTGCTGCCGATCCTGCATTTGAACGGCTACAAGATCAACAATCCGACCCTATTGTCGCGCATTCCCGATGAAGAATTAGCCAGCCTGATGCGCGGCTATGGTTGGATACCACATTTTGTTGCCGGCGACGATCCGCTCACCCTGCATCAGCAGATGGCCGCGACCCTCGACACCTGCCACGCGCAGATCCACGCGATTCAACAGCAGGCCCGCACCAGCGGCACTGCGACGCGGGCGCATTGGCCGATGATCGTGCTCCGTACCCCAAAAGGCTGGACTGGCCCGGCTGAGGTCGATGGGCACAAGGTCGCGGGTTTTTGGCGTGCCCATCAGGTGCCACTGTCGGGGATGCACACCAATGCCGCGCATCTCCAACAGCTTGAGGAGTGGATGCGGAGCTATCGCCCCGAAGACTTATTCGACGAACACGGGCGGCTGATTCCCGAACTCAAAGCACTCGCGCCAATTGGCACGCGCCGCATGAGCGCCAATCCACATGCTAACGGCGGTTTATTACGTCGGGCACTGCGG
Source organism: Allochromatium warmingii (assembly GCF_900107145.1). Taxonomy (GTDB): domain Bacteria; phylum Pseudomonadota; class Gammaproteobacteria; order Chromatiales; family Chromatiaceae; genus Thermochromatium; species Thermochromatium warmingii. The sequence goes on from NZ_FNOW01000038.1 coordinate 9,061, forward strand.
ATGCCGGATTTTCGTGATTATGCGCTGCGCGTCGAGAATCCCGGCACCACGCGGGCCATGAATACCAAACCGACTGGCGCATTATTACGTGATGTGATGGCACGTAATCGCGATAATTTCCGCGTCTTTGGGCCGGATGAAAATAGCTCGAATAAACTCGATGCGGTCTATGAAGTCAGCAAAAAGCTCTGGCTGTGTGACTATAAACCGGAAGATGCCGACGGTGGCGAATTATCACCAGATGGGCGCGTGCTCGAAATGCTCTCCGAGCATACCTTAGAAGGCTGGTATGAAGGCTATTTATTAACTGGACGCCACGGCTTCTTTGCCACCTATGAAGCCTTTGTCCATGTGATTGACAGCATGTATAACCAGCACGCGAAATGGCTGTCGATCTGCGAAGAAATCCCGTGGCGAGCGCGGATTTCATCGCTCAATCTGCTGATTACCTCAACCGTGTGGCGGCAAGATCATAATGGTTTTACTCATCAAGATCCGGGATTTCTCGATGTTGTGGTGAATAAAAACCCCGAAATCACGCGCATTTATCTGCCGCCGGATGTCAATACGCTGCTCTCGACCGTCAATCATTGCTTACAAAGTCGTGATGACATCAATGTCATTGTCTGCGACAAGCAAAGCCATTTACAGTATCTCGATATGGATGCAGCTATTAAGCATTGCACCAAAGGCATCGGTATTTGGGATTGGGCAAGCAACGATCAGGGCGCAGAACCGGATGTGGTGATGGTCGGTTGCGGTGATATTCCGACCAAAGAAGCACTTGCTGCGACGGCGCTGTTACGCGAGCATTTTGCCGATATTCGGATTCGTTTTATCAATGTCGTGGATTTATTCAAACTGCAACCGGCGGGCGAGCATCCACATGGACTATCCGATGCGGATTTCGATAGTCTGTTTACTAAAGATAAGCCGATTATCTTTAATTTCCACGGCTATCCGTGGTTGATTCATCGCCTAGCTTATCGCCGCACCAATCACAAGAATTTGCATGTGCGCGGCTATAAAGAAAAGGGCAATATCAATACGCCACTCGAATTGGCGATCAGCAATGAAATCGACCGCTTTAGTTTAGCGATTGATGTGATTAACCGCTTGCCACGGTTTCAGGTTGCTGGAGCGCATGTAAAAGAAAAGCTCCGCGATCAGCAAATTGAATGCCGCAATTATGCCTATGAGCATGGCATTGATAAGCCAGATGTCGATGAATGGGTGTGGCCGTTTTGAGCTAGGTTTGATATAAACGCATCATCTACGCATTAACTGACGAAGTGTTTACTTCGTCAGTGTTGCGTGTCCCGCTGGATCGCTCCGCGCCGCCCATCCTGTTATGCCCCCGCCTTTCGATCCCCCCCAGCATCTGGCACAATTTGCCGCCCGATTCTGAACGCGATGTGACAGAACGGACAGCAACCACTAGGAATGGAGCTAACAACTGTTGCTTGATTCTTTTCTGTAAATGTCTATAGTTGCTCGCATGAGCAAGATATATCGCATTAACGAGTTTGCGAAACGGATCGGGAAAGCGCCCTCGACGATCCGGCGCTGGGAGCGCGAGGGGAAGCTTGTGGCAAAGCGCCATCCGTCCGGGCATCGCTATTTTGACGAGGCGGATGTGCGCCTGCTGACAGGTGGCGCTCCGGAGCAACGCGCCGTCGTGGTGTATTGCCGGGTCTCCCGCGTTGGGCAAAAAGACGATCTCACCTCGCAGGTGCGGGCGATGGAAACGTACTGTCTAGGTGCCGGGATCGCGGTCGATGAATGGATTGAGGAAATCGGCGGCGGGATGAACTTCAAGCGCAAGCAGTTTCTCGCCTTGGTGGAACGTATCGGACGCGGCGAGCTACGCCAACTCCTGATCGCTCACAAAGACCGGCTGATGCGGTTTGGCTTCGACCTGTTTGAGCATATTGCTCGGCACAACGGCTGCGAGATCGTGATCGTCAATCAGGAATCGCTCTCGCCTCGGCAGGAACTGGTCGAAGATTTATTGGCGATCATGCACACGTTTTCCTGTCGCCTGTACGGGCTGCGCAAGTATCAGCGCGAGATCAAGGCCGACTTTCCCGAATGTTCCGCCGCGCAACCCAAGGCGCTCTGCGAATGAAGGTCACGCGCACACTCCAAGCCGACGCCCCGCCTGAACTCGCGCCGATCTGTCGGGCGATGGGCTATCTGCGCGGGGACATCTGGCGGCGCTACGGCGCACTTGGCACGCTCGGGCGCTCGGCCCTAGACATCCGCAAGGATATCATTGCACGCAATCTGTACGGGACGCTGCCGGTTGACGGCACCATCCGCAACGAAACGACCAAGGATGTCGTCAATGACCTCCTGACCTATAAGGCCGCCGCCAAACTCAACGTTCGGCAGGCCGTTGCCAAGCGCACCACCGACCCAACCGAGCGCAAGCGCCTTTATGCCCTGCTAAAAAACGATCAATGGCAACATGATCCGTTTTTGCATCGGCAGATGCGTAAGCACTTCCGGCATGGCGTCAGCCACACGGCGAATCAGTTCATCGTGCGCTCGGACAGGCACGCATCCGTCATTGTGGATGGCCGACTGGTCATCACGATTCGGATCGCCAAACAGTCCGGCGGCAACATCCGTCTGGTCACGACCTCCAGCGGCAAGCACGTCAACCTGACCGGCTGCAATCTGCGCATCTGCGTCAAGGACGGCTTCACCAAGATTCACTACGCCGCCGACAAAGGGGCGGGGCGTCCGCACGGAGAGCAGGCGCTCGGTGTCGATAAAGGCTACACCGAGGCGTTCACCGATTCCGACGGCAACGCGCACGGCACGGCTTTCGGCGCGGTCTTGACCGACTACAGCGATGCCGCTGCAAAGACCGGACAACAGCGCAACCAGCTTCATGCGTTGGAGAAAAAACACCGCGAAGCTGGACGACTTGCCAAGGCTGAACGCATTCGTCAGTGCAATCTTGGGCGAAAAAAGATCGCCGCCCGCAAGCAGCGTACCAAACAGCGTCTGCGCACCATCGCCTTCCAGTCCGCCCATTCCATCGTCGATAAGGCGGCACTGGTCGTGTCCGAAGATTTAACGTCGCCCATTGCCAATAAGGCGCAATGGAAGCGATACAACCGACGCATGAGCGGATGGGCGAAAGGCGTATTGGCCGAAGCCCTCGACTCTGTGTGTGAGCAGCGTCACGCCGAGCATGTCTTGGTGAATGGGGCCTATACGTCGCAAATGGACTCGACCACCGGCTTGCTGCAAGGCAAGCCGGTGGGCGATAAGTTTTACCGGATCACCGGGGACGTTCTCCAGGCCGACCACAACGCGGCTCTGAACGTGCTGGCACGGCTGGCCGATCCCGATATCACGCGGTTCACCCCGTATCGGGACGTCAAACGGCTGTTGCTGGCCCGTTCTCCGGCGCAACTGAGCGTCAAGAGGCTTGAGTTGGGCGAGTCGTCGCGTCAACCAAGTGCGGATAAATCCATTGAGCAAGTTTAGGCAAGTTTAATGGAGCAGCGCCGCGTGATCCAACTGAATCGCAGTCAAGCCGCCTTTGGGCGTCACGCCACCTTTCCGCTACGCTACGCTTGGCTGACCAAAGGGGTGCAAGCCATTCGCAGCACTCCGCAGCTTTTTAGCAACCCCGAAGCGGCGATGGTTGAACTCGGCGTCGGGCGCAATATGGTGAGCGCCATGCAATATTGGCTACAGGTCACGCGCCTGATTGATTTTTCACCTGCGACGCCACAGATCACTGCGCTCGGCGAGGCGCTGCTCGGTGATCACGCTGACCCCTATCTCGAAGACGATGCAACGCTCTGGATTATTCATTGGCTGATTGTCTCCAATCCCGCATTAGCGACTGGTTTTTATTGGTTTTTCAATCATTTCGCCATGCCGCGCTTTCGTGAGCCGGAGCTGCATCAAGCCTTGCTCGATTTCATCGCACGCGAGCTTCAGGTGCGCCGCTCGGCCAGCACGATTAAATCTGACTGTTCAACCCTGTTGCGACTCTATGCCGCCAGCGCGAGCGGTGGCGACGATCATCTCGACTCACCGCTCGCGCCGCTGAAGCTGATCGAAGCCGATGCGCAAGGTTATCGCAGTCCGCGTCTCGCCCGTCCGTTTTTGCCGCCGCTTGCGCTGCATGTTGCGCTCGCGGATCGCTTTGATGCTGACCCGGACACGCCGGCGCTGCCAGTGCGGGTGTTGCTGTACGGGGGCGATGACTGGCCAGCCGTCGGGGCGGCATTTCGACTCACTGAAGATGGCCTGATGGCGGCACTGGTGCGCGTGATGGAGCAGTATCCGGGTTATTACGAACTGCGCGATACCGCTGGCGTGCATCAGTTATATCGCCGCATGGCGATCTCGCCGGTGCAGATTCTCCGTGACCAGTATCGGGAGCATCGCGTGTGAATGCCGCACCACTCAGTCAGGTAATCGCGCTACAGCGCGTGTTTAGCCGCTCGATCAATTTGGCCCGTGATAGCGACTCGCTGGATCCGATCCGCCACTATCAGCCGACTTCCCGTGCGCTCGATGCGCTGCGGCAGCTTGTGCCCGGCCTGACCAGCGCGGCCAGTCAACGGGCGTTGGCGCTGATTGGGCCGTATGGGGCGGGGAAATCGGCGTTTGCGCTCTTTCTCGGGGCGCTGTTTGCGGCGCAGACTTCCGAGGCGCGTCAGTTAGCGCAAACGATTTTGCGCCGCGCTGATGCTGAACTGGCCCAACAGCTCCAGCAGCGTTTGCACTCGCCACGCGGTTTACTACGTGTGCAAATCAACGGGCTACCGGATGCGCTCTCGCGTCAACTGTTGCTGGGATTGGCAGCGGCTATTGAGCGTGAGCAACTGCCCGACATGCTGGTCAAGCGGCTCCAAGCTGCTGCGCAGGTTGGTGCGCCGATGGATCAAATTCTCAAGCGGATCGGCGAAATTCAGACCGTGTGGGCTGAGTTAGGCGGGGCCGGGCTGCTGATTGAAATTGATGAACTGGGTAAATTTCTCGAATACGAAGCGCAGCATCCGCAGCAGCGCGATATTCATTTACTGCAACTGCTTGCCGAACGCGCCGCCGAACCGCATCGCGCTCCGCTTTTTTTAGTGGTGATGCTGCATCAGGCGTTCGAGTATTACGGTAATCGGCTCGGCACGCGCCTGCGCGAAGAATGGCAGAAAGTTCAGGGGCGTTTTGGCACGCTGGCTTTTCTGGAACCGGCCGCGCAATCACTGCGCTTGGTCGCTACCGCGCTGGAACGCTCGGTGCCCTTGCCTGCTGCTGTTGCCGCGCAGTTGACAGCCGCTCTCGATGTCCTGATACAGCATAACGCGCTCCCGTTGGGGCTGGAGCCAGAGGCGGCGCGGTCGGTGTTTGAGCGGGCCTATCCGCTACAGCCACTGACCCTTTTGATTCTGCCGATCCTGTGCCAAAAGGTCGCACAGAATGAGCGCACGCTGTTTTCGTATCTGGCCAGCACCGAAGCCTATGGCCTGCGCCAGCGGCTCGCTGACTTGGTGATGGGCGATTGGATCGGCCCCTGGGAGCTGTATGAGTATTTTATTCTCAATCAGGCCGACGGTTTTTCCGATCCGATCACCTATCATCGCTGGGTTGAGGTGGTCACTGCGCTGGAACGTTTTGCGCCGAGCGACGCGACCGATGATGCCGAATTTGAACAGGCACGGCGGCTGCTCAAAACCATCGGTTTATTAAATCTGATCGGCGCACAACGCGGTCTGAAAGCATCGCGGCCGGTGCTGGAGAGCGTCTTTGGTGCGGCAACCGCGACGCTGCTCGCCCAGCTTGAAGCGGCATCGGTGATCCAGTTTCGTCAGTTTGCTCAGGAATATCGCGTCTGGCAGGGCAGTGATTTTGATATGCGCGGCGCCCTGCAACAGGCGCTCGCCGAACAGGTCAGCCTGTCGCTGGCCGATACGCTCAACGCACTGGCTCCACTGCGGCCCATCGTTGCGCGGCGGGCGTCGATTGAAACTGGCACCCTGCGCACCTACACCCCCGCGTTCACCGCCCGCGACCGCTGGCCGCCCGCGCCGCTGCCGGTCGGTGAAGCGCGGCTGTGGTTTTATCTCGCCGAGCCGGACGACATGCCCGATCTCAGCGCCACGCCGCTGCGCGATGTGGTCGCCGTTTGCACCGTAACTGAACGTCTGCGCGAGCTGGTGAGCGTGTGGCTGGCGCTGCGCGAGCTACCGCGCCAGCAGGCGGCACTGCATCAGGATCCAGTCGCGCAACGCGAGCATCAGACGTGGCTGGCCACCGCCGAGCACGAGGCGCTAGGATTGCTTCAGACGCTGATTGAGCAACCGGAGACGTTGCACTGGTTTTTTGGCGCACGGCGCGTGTCAATAGCGGATCGGCGCACGCTGCAACGCGAACTCTCGGCGTGGAGCGATGCGTGCTATCCGCTCGCGCCGAAGATTCGCAACGAACTGATTAACCGTGAACGCCCTTCAACCAGTGCCGCCACTGGCCGCAAACGGCTGCTCGCGGCCATGCTCACCGCCGCCGAGCAACCGGAACTCGGGATTGACAAAGATCCGGCAGAAAAAAGCCTCTATCTATCACTGCTCAAACACAGCGGACTGCATCGGCGCGTAGATGGCGCATACGGCTTTTTTGCACCGCCCGATCACGACCCCTGCCATCTGCGTCCGCTCTGGGAGGCGATCTCGGACACACTGGGCGCGGATGGCGCACAGCAGGTGCCGGTGCCGGAACTCTATGCGCGATTGCAAGGCCCGCCGTTCGGGGTGCGGCTCGGGGTGCTGCCAATTCTGTTAGTTGCCTATTTACTGGCACAGCGCCGCGAAACGGCGCTCTATCAAGAAGGCGTGTTCTGCGACACCCTCACGCTCGAACAAGCCGAATTACTGTGTCGGCGACCGGCACTGTTTGCGCTCGAACGCTATGCGCTGCATGGACTGCGCGGCGAGCTATTTGAGCAGTATCTAACATCTATCGTCGGGCGGATCGGACAGGATGCGACCTTGCTCGATATTGTGCGGCCGCTGGTGCGGTTTATCGCGCAATTGCCGGATTACAGTCAGCATGGCGGTGGGGTGAGCGCCGAGGCGCAGCAGGTTGCACGTCTCTTCCGGCACGCCAAGCGACCCGGAGCGCTGTTATTTGAAGATTTGCCGCGTGTCTGTGGCGTCAATCCCGAAACCTTCGCGGCACAGGATCCGAGCGTTGTCGCGGTCTTGATCGAGCGCCTGATTGTCCTGCTACGCGAACTGCGCGAAGCCTACCCGACGTTGCTCGATACATGGCGACAGCGACTCGGCCGGGCGCTGCTCGCTGCGCCGGATGGTGAAACCTTGACGATCACGGCACTGCGTCAGGCGCTGGCGGCACGCTATCGCGGCCTAGAACGCTATGCGCCTGAACTCAGTCCAGTCGGTGCATTGGCGCGTCGTCTTGCTGACAGCGGATTGCGTTCGGATGAAGCCTGGCTCGAATCCGTGATGACACTGCTGGGCGGCGCACCGGCGAGCAAATGGCGCGAATCCAATCGTTTACAGGCGGAAGCGCGACTCGCCGAATTTGCCGCACAATTAGGCGATCTGCACCATCTGCGCACCGCGCTGCCTGAACTGAACACCCAGCAGCACGCGGTACTACTCAAGCGCGTTGATCCTGAGCGCGGCGAAGTCAGCCATGTGCTTGCGCTCTCCGACGCCGAGCGTCAAGCAGCGGCGGAACGCGCCACCACCATCGCGGCGAGTTTGGCCGATCTCGATACTACACAGCGGTTAGCAATTATTGCGGCGCTGATGGAACAGATGTCCGGCATATCCACGCCCTAGCGAAATTTGCGCAAATCAGTTCATGATTCACGCATTCCGCACATAAAAAAACGGCCAGCTCAACACAATGAACTGGCCGCGAATAGCTGGAAGCTAAAAGCCAAAAGCTTACTTCCTACCGCTCATTCAGCCATTTACCAATAGCCGGCGTGACTTCTTTCTGCGCCTTGCCGCTGACATAAATACCGATATGCCCACCCGGAAATGCCAGCTCAGTGTAATCCGTGCTGCTGGTTAAACCCTTAAGTGCCTTTGACGCATCCGGCGGCACTAAATGATCTTGCAGCGCAAAAATATTCAGCACCGGACAGGTGACATCTTTTAGATTCACCTCACGCTCACCCAGCACCACACCGCCATTGATAAAGCCATTGCGCTGATAAAAATCTTTGATGAATTGGCGGAAGGTTTCGCCAGCCTGATCGGGGCTGTCAAAAATCCACTTTTCCATGCGTAAGAAATTCTTGACTTTATCGGGATCGTCAAGCAAATCCACCATGTTGATATATTTCTGGCCAGTCAAGCTAAATGGCTTGAGTGAGAGAAATGTCCAATTCAACAATTCACCGGGGATATTGCCCATCGTATCGACGGCAAGATCAATATCGACATTCTGCACCCAAGCTGACAGCAAATTACCGGGCGTCTGGAAATCAACCGGCGTGACCATTGTCACCAGATTGCGCACTTTTTCGGGATGCAGCGCCGTATACATCAAACTAAAGGCACCGCCCTGACAAATGCCGAGCAAATTTACCTGATCGACGCCATGCGCTTCGCAGAGATGATCGACACAGCGGTCGATATAACCGTTGATATAATCATCAAGCGTAATGGCGCGGTCGGCTTGATCGGGATAGCCCCAATCAATCAGATAAACATCTTGACCAGTCGCCAACAGACCTTTAATTGTTGAGCGGTCTTCCTGAATATCGGTCATATAGGGCCGATTGACCAGCGCATAGACAATTAACAGCGGCACCGGCTGCGGTTCAATTCCATCTGGCGTGTCATAGCGATACAGGGTTAATTTATCTTCGCTATAAACGGCTTGCTTGGGACTGACGCCGGTATCAATGGCCTCGGCATTGAGCAAATTTTCCATGCCCTGACCCAGCTTGCGGCTGTAGTCGAACATTTCCTGCGCCAGTTTATCGGGGCGGATATCAATCGGAAACATGAACGTGTGTCCTCGCAGTATTCGTCAGGATGCGCCGTGCTCAGGCGTCAGGCTTGGTGGTGCGGCGACGCGCTGGCGCTTTGACCGGAGTCGTGGTGCGGAGCGCCGTCGGCGGCGTGCGGGTTGGCTCTTCACCAGCGAGCGCGGCCACTCGCCGTTCTAGGCTATTCAGGCTCTGACGCAGGGCTTTATTGTCACGGCGGGTTTCTTGCAGACGATCTTGCAGCGTGCGCACTTCGCTCCGCGTCGGCATATTCAATGCGCCGAGATTTTCATCAACCAGAATAGACAGCCGCTTTTTGAGCGCCATCTGCGCGTTAATTAAACGACCATGAATCTGCGCATATTCGGGCGTGGCGACTTCTTCAGCATAGACGCCTTCACAACAAGTGACCCAATTGTCATAGAGAGCGCGGGCGGAATCAATGGTCTTGCCGCTGTCAATCACGTTCTGAATATACGATCCCATGCGCTCGACGGATTTGGTGCCGAGGGTGCTATAAAATTGGGTATATTCTTGGAGCGCAGTTTGATAATTCATCGCACTGCGCAGTAATTCCTGATACTGCGTTTGTTCTTCGCGGGTATAGCCCAGACCCGGCGCTGAGAGGGCACGATCCAGACTATCTTTAAACGGTGCATGCGGCATATTGCGCAGCGCATCACCTGGTAGCGGCGACATCGAGGACATCATGCGCTGCCAATTATCGAGCGGCAGTTCCCAGAATGACATCAGGCGCTGCATGGTGGTGCTGTTGTCATCGAGCGAGCCGCTAAACCGCTGCTGCATGGTTTCGAGCGCCTGCGTCCACAGTTCAAACCCGTTGGTCACCGGGGCGCTGTCATCGCGTTGGGCGAAGGTATCGGCGAGCCGAAAAACGTTTTTGCCCTGTTCGAGCAGCTTATCCATAAAGGTGCGCGACAGATCGGGCGTCGCCGGAGAAACGGCCTTCCACCATTGGTCGATAGCCGCTTCCCAGGGCTGAGTCGGCGCACTGGCGGCGCTATCCAGACCCATCGCCTTGCGGCTCATGTCAGTCCAGGTATCCCAATATTGACGTTGCAATTCAAGCCAGTTGTCGTTGAAAAACGGAGTGTTGGACATAGGATGCCCTCCTCGTGGCGGGTGATATGCGCTGAACGGTAGCACGCGAATTTGTGCGCTGCAACAAAAACCCGTAGAATCCGCCTGTCGCGTCTCCGTAAAGTCGGGGCGCTCGTTGCCTTCCAACACCAGAATTCAGAGGACATTCCCATCATGAGCGAGAACATCGTCATCGTTGACGCCGGTCGCAGCGCTATTGGCACCTTCAGCGGCAGTCTGGCAGCACTGTCAGCGACCGAAATCGGCACCGCCGTGCTCAAAGGGCTGCTGGCGCGTACTGGACTTGCGCCCGAGCAGATCGACGAGGTGATTCTCGGCCAGGTGCTCACCGCTGGCGTTGGTCAAAACCCAGCGCGTCAGACCACGCTGCACGCCGGTCTGCCACATTCGGTGCCGGCTATGACCATCAATAAAGTCTGCGGCAGTGGCCTAAAAGCGGTGCATTTAGCGATGCAGGCGGTTGCCTGCGGCGATGCTGACATCGTGATTGCGGGCGGTCAGGAAAGCATGAGCCAATCGTCACATGTTCTGCCGCGTTCACGCGATGGTCAGCGCATGGGCGATTGGTCAATGAAAGACACCATGATTGTTGATGGGCTGTGGGATGCTTTCAATAATTATCACATGGGCACCACAGCAGAAAATATTGCCCAACAATATGGTTTTAGCCGCGAGCAACAAGATGCCTTTGCTGCTGCCTCGCAACAAAAAACCGAAGCTGCACAAAATGCCGGACGGTTTCAAGATGAAATCATCCCGATTGCCATTCCGCAACGTAAAGGCGATCCAAAAATCTTTGATACCGACGAATTTCCGCGCCCTGGCACCACCGCTGATAGTTTAGCCAAATTGCGTCCGGCCTTTGCTAAAGACGGCAGCGTCACGGCGGGCAATGCGTCCGGCATCAATGACGGTGCAGCAATGGTCATCGTCATGAAAGAATCGAAAGCGCGGGAATTAGGTTTAAAGCCGATGGCGCGTTTAGTCGCCTTTGCCAGCGCCGGTGTTGATCCGGCCATCATGGGCACCGGGCCAATTCCAGCTTCGACCAAATGTTTAGAAAAAGCCGGTTGGACGCCCGCCGATCTAGATTTAATCGAAGCCAACGAAGCCTTTGCCGCGCAAGCGATGTCGGTTAATCAAGAGATGGGCTGGGATTTATCTAAAGTCAATGTCAATGGCGGCGCCATTGCGATTGGTCATCCAATTGGTGCCTCTGGTGCGCGGGTGCTTGTCACGCTGCTCTATGAAATGCAGAAGCGCGATGCCAAAAAAGGTTTAGCGACGCTGTGCATTGGCGGCGGTCAGGGTGTCGCACTAGCTGTTGAACGGCTGTAAGCGTTCGTTTAATAGTTAAACCGCACAGGCGCAAAGCACGCAAAGAATAATTTAATTTTAATAATTTATATTATAATTTAATCTTAATGTTCTTTGCGTCTTTGCGGTTCTAAAAAAGCTCAATTACTTCAGGTGTTTATGAACAGCGAGCGCATTATCAAGAAATACCCCAACCGCCGCCTCTATGACACCGAAGTCAGTCGCTATATCACCCTCGCTGATGTACGCGATCTGGTGATGAGCGGCCAGCCATTTCGCGTTCTCGACAGCGCCAATGATGGCGATATTACCCGCACGATTCTGCTACAAATTATGTTGGAAGAAGAAAGCGGCGGCGCACCCTTATTTAGCGCCAATATGCTGGCACAGATTATTCGCTTTTACGGCGGCACACTTCAGGGCACCTTTGCCCGCTATTTAGAATCGTCGCTTGATCTGTTTGCAAAACAGCAGCAGGAAATGACTAAAGCACTTAGCGATCATCCCTTTGAGACAATGACCCGCTTGACACAGAAAAATGTTGAGCTGTGGAGCGATTTACAGGAAGAATTTATGCGGGCGGCGGGGTTTTCGGTTGCGGCGCGTAATAAAAATAAGCACGACTAAATAACTGATGAGCATGACAGAGAAATCATCAGATCGACCGCTGGTGCTCTGTTTCGGTGGACACGATCCGAGCGGCGGTGCGGGAATTCTCGCCGATGCAGAGGCGGTGCAGGCAGCGGGCGCATTTCCGCTGACGGTGATTACCGCACTGACCGAGCAAAATACCTGTGGATTGGTACATCTGCATCCGCAACCACCGGCGCAGATCGCGGCGCACTGTCGTTGTTTGTTGCGTGACAGTCAGCCGCAAGCGGTCAAAATTGGGTTGATCGGCAGCGCGGAGAGTGCGCACACGCTGGCGCAGGTGCTTGACGCGGATGCGTTAGCGGGCGTGCCGGTGGTGCTGGATACGGTGTTGGCGACGGGCGCGGGTCAGGCGGTCGCAGATGCGGCGTTGCGGGCGGCAATATGTGAGCGATTATTGCCACGCTGCACGCTGGTCACGCCGAATCTGCCCGAAGCGCGGGCGCTGACCGGCGCACAGGCAGCAGAAGATTGCGCCGAACGACTGCTGGCAGCGGGTGCGCCCTGGGTATTGATTACCGGCACCCATGATGCGACGGCAGCGGTTACTAATCGGCTGTTCGGCGCACAGGGCGAGCGCGAGGCATGGGATTGGCCGCGCTTGCCCGGTGACTATCACGGCTCCGGCTGTACATTAGCGAGTGCGATTGCGGCATGGCTGGCGTATGAATTACCGTTGATTGAAGCGGTCGCCGCCGCGCAAAGTTATACTTGGGCGACGCTTGAACAGGCGGTGCGCACCGGGCGCTGTCAATTAACGCCGAATCGATTGTCAACTCCCATCCGCTAATCTAATCCATTAAACGAATCGCGCCCACTAATGATACGGCGCGATTCAGTCTGTCTTGTCCCAGCGGTCGCTGCGCCGCTCCCCCCACTTGACCCACGTCAACCAATCGAAATCTTACGATAGACCCCACACCGGCGCTTGCCGTAAGGTTAGTGGTCGGCCCACGCTTGCCGACAGCAGGACACGCTAGAAAACGCAAATCCCGTGGCCAAGATCCGGGATCGTATCGACCACCTCGGAGGACATCCTCATGGCTTGGAGCATTCCACGCCTCTCTCGCCGTGCCTTTCTCAAAACCAGCGGCTATGGCGCGGCTGGGCTGACTTTATTATCGCCCGCGACCCAACTCATTAAGACCGCCGCCGCTAAAGACGAGACGCTCGAAGAGGTCTCGTACAGCATCTGCAATTTCTGCTCGTCGGTGTGTAATCTGCGCGTGACCACGCGCACCCGCAACGGCGAAAAGCGCGTCGTTAAGCTCGACGGCAACCCCAATTCGACCCTCAATCGCGGCAAAATCTGCGCACGCGGTCAGGCCGGATTGCGCCAAACCTATGACACCGACCGCCTCAAAACGCCGCTGATTCGTGTCAAGGGTTCTAAACGCGGTGAATACGCCTTCCGTGCCGCAAGCTGGGAAGAAGCCTACGCTTATATCGCCGAAAAAAACCAAGCCGCTGCGATTCAGCCCTGGGAATGGACGATGGTCGGCGGCTGGACTTCCTGCGTATTTTATATGAGTTGGGCGGTGCCCTTTGCAATGGCGAATGAAGTGCCGAATATCGTCGCCTCGCCTATGCAGCATTGCGTCACAACTGGGCATTTAGGCACGGATTTAGTCACTGGCAATTTCAATATTCACGATGAAATGTTGCCGGATTTTGATCATGCCAAATACATCCTATTTATGGGCAATAATGCCTCCATCGGCGCGGTTTCAACCTGCCGCATGGTGCGTTTTGCGCAGGGACGCAAAAAAGGCGCGAAAATTGTCGCGCTTGATCCGCGCCGCTCCGAAACAGCGGCTAAAGCTGATGAATGGATTCAAATTCGCCCCGGTACTGATTTGCCATTTTTATTGGCGATGATGCGCATTTTGATGGAAGAAGGGCTGTATGACGCCAGCTTCTTGCGCAAACACACTAACATGCCGTTTTTAGCTTATCGTGAATCAGATGGCGAATTGCGCTTGCTAACCGATGAGCAGGGACGCCCTCGTGTGCGGGTTGAGGGTAGTGATGCGACGCGCACGCTTGCGGCCTTTACCCATGACAATACCGTTGATATTGAGGGTAACGCTTTTACGCCGGCGCTGAAAACGCCGAAAGATTACAGCCTCGATGGACAGGCGGTCATGACAGTATTTGAAGCGCAGCTTCAAGAACTCGCAACGTATACAGCGAAATGGGCGGCAGATATTACTGGCATCGATGCCGAGATTATTGAACGCATCGCCCATGAATTCGGCACCACCCGTCCGGCGATTATTGATCCGGGCTGGCATGGCGCACGCTACGGCAATATTATGATGACTCGGCGTGTTCAGGCGATGATTCAGGCGCTCACTGGCGGACTCGACCGCGTTGGCGGCTGGATGAATTCGGCTGAAGTCCATCACAAAGCTGCGCACATGTATGAAGCGATGGAACACGGCTATGAGATGGGATCGCCACTGGCCACGCTTGCGGGGATGGCGTTTGCCAAGATGGTGATTGGGGCGCTTTCAAAAGGTGAGAATTTTTCTCACGGTAAACCCGGTTGGACGTGGGCGTGGAATGCGCAAGAAAAAGCCGCTGGACATTTTAATGTCGCGCTGCCGGTGATGACTGAATCGGGATTGCGCGAATCGGTTGAAGGGCGGGTTAAATTCAATGACGAGCCGTATTTAACCCGAGCATTTTTAATCAATGCCTCGAATCCAGTGCGGCATTATTATCCTGATTCGCGCTGGAAAGAAACTCTCAGCCATGAGAACGTCGCCTTAGTCGTAATGATCGACGTGCTGCCGTCTGATACCGCGCCCTATGCCGATGTTATTCTGCCCAATACTACCTATTTAGAGCGCGATGAGCCGACGCTATATGGCAATGGCGTCAATCACGATCTGGCATTAACCACCCGCTATGCAGCGATTCCACCGCTGTATGACACCGAAGAAACCGCCGATATTTTGCTCAAGATGACCGAAATTATCTCGGGCAATACTGACACCTTCCATGAGTGGGTTGAAAAGCTCACCGGCTTAAAAGCTGCGCCGATTAAAGTCGCGCTTGAACGCAATCGCCAGACTTTGAAAAAAGGTGCTTATCAACTCGCTTGTCGTGAGGTTGCATTTAATCAAGCTGCTGAACGACTTGGGGTGACGCCGGATCAAATCGACCGCGTATTGCGTGCTAAAGGCGTTTATCACGAACTCGACCGCGAGCAAATTCTCGCAGAACACGCGATGCCCTGGCGCATGCCGGTGCCGACTGAAAGCGGACGGGTGGAGTTTTTCTCCAGTTTGATGCGTCAATTACGCGATGGCGGTCATACCGCAGCGAATTTCAATGTGCTGGCCGCTGATGTGCCAATTCAATTGCGCTCTGGTTCACCGCGTGAAATTGCGGCACCGTTAGCGAAAGATGAATTTTATTTCACCTATGGCAAAGCGCCAACGGTTTCGCACGCTTCGACCAATAGCAATAATCCGGTGCTCTCGGCGATCAATGATTTTAAGAGTGCTGTTTATAAAGGCGTGTGGATTCATCCAGAACGCGCCGAGCGGCTGGGGATTGCAATGGGCGATCCGATCCAATTAACGAATACCCAATCTGGTCAGCAAACCAGCGGTCAGGCTTATGTCACGCGACTGATTCATCCCGATGTGATCTTTGTTTACAGCGCATTCGGTGTTGAAAATCCCGCACTGTCACGCACGCATGGCGACGGTACCGCGACCAGCAAGTTAATTCCCTATCAGGTCGAGCCGGTGGTTGCGGGTTTTCGCTCGCAGGAATTTACCGTGCGCGTTAATCGGGCCTGAATGAGGAGGTGTTGTTATGACTCACTATGCAATGGTCATCGACCTAAATACTTGCGTTGGCTGTAATGCCTGCATGGCTGCCTGCGCAATGGAAAATCAGACGCCGGTCTGGGATAAAAATAAATGGCGCACCTATGTGCATGATAAAGAAATCGGCGTCGGCTCAGATGTGCAGCGGCGCTTTTTTCCGCGACTATGTAATCACTGTGATAATCCACCGTGCATGACAGTGTGTCCGACCGGTGCAACCCAAAAGAAAGCCAACGGGATCGTATTTGTCGATCAGGATTTATGTATGGGCTGCGGTGCGTGCGCAATGGCTTGCCCCTATCATGCGCGGATTCCCGTCACGCGGCGTGATATGCGCACTGGACGCGAGTTTTACGGTTCCGATTATCGGCGCACCAGTCCGAGCATGGACAAGTGTTCATTCTGCGATCATCTCGTCGAACAGGGGCGTAAACCGGCCTGCGTCGAGACCTGCGTCGGCTCATCGCGCATGTTTGGCGATCTTGATGACCCCAATGATCCGGTCGCGCAGATGGTCGCCAGTGGCGCAGCGCGGGCGCTGATGCCGCATATCGGCACGCGGCCCAATGTTTATTACATCGACGATATCCGCTGGAGGGGCTGAACGATGGATGTCAACATGACCTATGCAACCCAAGAGATGTGGACGTGGTGGCTTGCGATCTATCTCTATTTCGGCGGTCTGGGCGCGGCGACGCTGGCGGTGACCTTTTTGACCGATATGTATCTCAAGCCGAATCGTGCTTTGGTGATCTGGGGCGCGGGCGCGGGCGTCATTCTGCTGGCACTGGGTTCGCTGATGTTATTTGGGCATTTGCTCGATAAAACAGCCGTGCTGACAATTCTGAATCCACTGGCGCTCTTTAATCAATCGAGCGCGTGGATTGCGTGGGGCACGCAATTTATTATCTGGATGATGATTTGGGGCGTGCTCTATGCGCTGCCCTATGTGCGCGAAACGGAATTTCCGCGCCAGGTGCCGGGCATTCGCGAATTAATCGACAAACCATTTGTAATTGGTACCGCTACGCTGGTGCAACGCTTTCATCGTAGCGTTGGTTGGTTGGCGGTGATTAATGGGGTCGGTGTGGCCGTGTATACTGGACTGCTGCTGCAATCCTTTCCGGCGGTGGCGCTCTGGCATAATCCGGCGGTGCCGCTGCTATTTACCGTTTCGGCATTTTCAACGGCGATGGCGTTTTTGCTGGTGCTGATGTATACGATCCTGCATGATCAAGCTGATGAGCATGTGCGGGTGCTGTATGAGCGCATCGACTTAGTATTGATTGCCGCCGAGCTGGTGATTCTATTCTCGCTTTATCAATACCTGAAAAACGGCTCAGAATCCGGCGTGCGGTCGATGGAATTACTGTGGAATGATTACGGTTGGCTGATTGGCTTTATTGGCTTCGGTCTGATCGTGCCATTTCTGCTCGAACTCAAGGGCGTGATGCGCGGTTGGGCGAGTCGGGTGCCAATTCTAACCGCCGCCGTGCTGGTGCTCGCGGGCGGTTATTTATTGCGGCATTACTTTATGTATGCCGGGGTGTATGCCTATCCGTGGTAAGCGGATTATCGGTTGGGTTGCTGGAATGAGTGACCCAACCGACGCCGATTACCCGATTACTGCTACAAATAGGGCGCAAGCAGATGCGGCAGATCGACCCGCGCCCGCAGCCGACGACAGAGCATGAACGCACCCAGAATCTTGCGATAGAGAAAGACGCTCGACGGATCGGGGAGC
This sequence comes from Allochromatium warmingii, assembly GCF_900107145.1. Lineage (GTDB taxonomy): Bacteria > Pseudomonadota > Gammaproteobacteria > Chromatiales > Chromatiaceae > Thermochromatium > Thermochromatium warmingii. The sequence continues at coordinate 26,738 of NZ_FNOW01000038.1, forward strand.
TGACTAAAAGCGCCATCGTTGTAAAGCTGCCGACCGCGCTCATAGAGGCGTTTGAACAAATCGGAAACACCGAAATCATACGGCCCCTGATGGCGCATCATTTCGCTCGATAATCCCATCAGATCGAGCATCGCCTCGACCTGAATCGCAGGCGCATCTTCGCGGGCAAAGCCCAGCGCAATGGCGCTGCGGTGCATGGCGTGGCGATCTTCAGCCATCGCAGCGCGGATCAAATCACGATAACCAGCGACGATGGCCGGCGGCACTGGATGCGTGGCTCCGAAATCCAGCAGCACCACGCGACCGCTATCGGGTTGATAGAGAAAATTGCCAAAATTCGGATCGGTTTGCACTAGACCGAACGCGAATAACTCACGCAACACCAGTTCCATGACCAGATTCGCCGCCCGATCCCGTTCCTGCCGTTTGAATGACGGCGCGGCAAGCTGATCGATGGCCACCCCGTCGAGAAAATCCATCGCCAGAATGCGTCCGGTGCTGAAATCGTGATGCACTTCGGGGACGATGCAATCAGCGCCGTCGCCGATCAAACGGCGATACGTCGCCAGCGCCTGCGCCTCATGCGTGTAATCGGCTTCCTGATGCAGTTGACGACGCGCCTCAGCGATCATCGGTTTGAGATCGACGCCACGCGGCAGCCAGCCAAGCGCCCGACCGAGTGCACCGAGATTGTCCATATCGCTATCAATGCTCTCGCGCACTCCCGGAAACTGGATTTTTAACGCCAACTGGCGACCATCTGCTGTTTCGGCGCGATGCACCTGACCGATTGACGCTGCCGCCACCGGCGTGAAGTGAAAACGCTTAAACCGTTGCTTCCAGTTCGCGCCATATTCAGTTTCAAGCACTGCGGCGAGTTGGCTCAGTGGCATTGGCTCGGCGCGATTGCAGAGCGTGCCGAGAATGGCGGCAGCTTCGGGCGTCAACACATCTGAGCCATCCATCGACAGCAACTGCCCGACCTTCATCACGGCACCCCGCATCCGCGCCAGCCGATTGGTGAAACGCTGAAAAGCTTCAGGGCTGATCTGCAATGGCTCGCCGGTCGCATCGCCGCGCCGCGCCAGATCAAGCAGTCCGCGCATGCCGATGCCGGTTGCCAGATCGGTTGTGGCGCGACCCAGATGCCAGAGACGGTTAAGACGCGAGCTGGGTACAGCACGTCCGTGTTTGGGATAAGTGTCGGTCATAATTGTCCTGAATCTCAGTCGATGTTGAGGTGATGCCTGCGGGAGCTGCGCGATAGTCCATGATCTGCGATAGTTTGCACATGGAACTTACCAAACTCTACAAGCCATGCCAAACTATCTCCCAGGACGCCAAGCTGCAAAATTGCTTGGCGTCTGCCAAAGCACGCTCAGAACTTACGCTGACAGTGGAAAAATCACCGCAATTCGTACTCCGTCAGGACAACGCCGATACGATGTTACTGCTTTCATTGAGGGAAGCGTGGAGCGTCGCATCGTGTGCTACTGTCGCGTCTCCTCTCCAAGTCAACGAGACGACTTGCAACGACAAATTAGCTACTTGTCAGAAAGGTATCCTGAAGCCGAAGTTATCAAAGACGTTGGCTCCGCTCTCAACTATAAGCGCAAAGGGCTTAAGTCCATATTGGGACGAATCTTGCGTGGAGAGAAGCTCAAAATTGTGGTTGCCCACAGAGACAGACTTGCCCGTTTCGGATTTGAACTCATTGAATGGATTGTCAACGAACTCGGTAGTGAACTCGTGGTTCTCAACGACACTCTTAAAGAACCAGAACAAGAACTCACAGAGGATTTACTCACAATCATTCATGTGTTCTCTTGCAGACTCTACGGACTCAGAGATTACAAGAGCAAAAAAGATAAAATTTTGGCCGACGAAAGAACAGCAAAAACTGTTAAACAGTTGGTTGGGGATTTACAGGTTCATTTACAACGAGACAGTGTGGCTGTTGAACCTGAGAATAGTCAATCCGAATTTCATGGAAATCAAGAAATATCTGATTCCATATCTAGTTGAGGAATACGCTTGGACATTGGACTGCCCAAGAGCAATTCGCGACGGAGCCGTTGCAGAAGCATGTGACAATGTAAAGAAGGCGATTGCGAAGTACAAAAAGACTTCGCAAATCAGCCGTGTGTCGTATAAATCACGTAAGGAGATTCAGCAATCGTTCTTTCTTAGAGACTGTCTAAAAACTAAACTATTGATTTTGAAGTAGATTTTTTCGAGAATATGGCAAATTTTGCGAGTTAATTAACCCCACTCATATCGTGAATATGACTTCAGAAAAAA
>NZ_FNOW01000039.1 GCF_900107145.1 Allochromatium warmingii
ATGGCGAAATCTTAGCTATAAATTAAGTTTTGCTCAATCTTGGATTGAGCAATTTATTCCCTGGATTCTTATAGAGACTTAAGCAATTAACTATAGATTCGGTCTTAAAAATTAAACCGAACCTGACCCGTTTAATTGGACCCGTTTAATTGCACCCGCCGACTGCTCAAGCGCGGACGCTTTGCCTCCACTGACGAACTCAAGCAGCGCCTCCTCGACTTCATCGACTTCTTCAACCAAACTCTCGCCAAGCCGTTTCGCTGGACTTACATCGGCCACCCGCTAGTGGCGTAAATTGTCCGGGCTATTTGGGGTGCGCGGTACTAGCTATGCGCTCTAAAAAATTCGAGCCTGGAACCTTTTTTCCTCTACAGTGCAATGACTCGTTCAAGGAATCCTATAGCCTTCGGCTCATCTATCTCGATACTTGGCTTCTCGATAAGATCGTTAATCGCTCTTCCTTCGAATTGTGACACTCCTCTCGAATTTCGTCCTGCCCAATGGCGCAAAAGGATCGTTGCTTCTAGCAGATCACTTTGAAACATGGAAACAAGTACTGTGTTCACAATTTTCCCAGGGTCCACACCGACGAAGTAGAACATGAATACAGAGCGGTCACTGGCAAGGAACTGAAGCATCTTGTCGAGGTTGTACGCTTTCGGATTCGAGTTCAGTATCATGATCTTCGTCTTGACATCGGTTTCTGTATCGTATGCCTCGAACTGCCGCTGATAATCGCTAAGGGCGTTGTCTGTCTTAAATGCCGGAAGGCCGTTTTCTCCTGACTTGAGCGCGGCAATGAGACGCTGGCGCAGCCCTTCGTCGTCCCCCGCTATGAGATACTCGATAATACGACCACGAACGTTGACGTTCTCGATAAGCGCTGCCAAGAGTATTTCATTCCTGTACTTGGCTACTTTGGCGTCCAGTTCGGATTTCAGCGCTGAGGCATCCTGCGACGCAACAAAGCGAAGGGCGCGACTCGGTGATGACAAAATGTTGTTGCGGGCAGCATCGTCTACGCCGAATTTGACCCCAGACGGTGAGATGTTATTCGTTGCTTCGACAAGTCGGGGAAGATTGTCCTCGAATCCAATCCCCGCATGAATATCAAATAGACGTACGATGTTCTCAGCGCAATTCTCAATTCCCTCGAACTCTCGCATAATATCGGAGCCGTTAAAACTCCCTCGGATGTTATTTTCCCGGAGTTCTTGCGAGCTGTGACTTATCTTCTTCAGGAACGTCGTGTTTGCGATAAGTAAGAAGTTCTGTGCGGGTGTAACAAGACAGACGATAAACGGCCGGTCGTCATACTTGCGCAGGTTGGATAGCGATAGAATTGTATTCCCAAAATTTCTGGAAGATGACGAGCTGAACCGGATTGCATAGTCAGCACAGTAGTAAACGGATCGATCCTTTGTCAGGCCGAACCTGTCCGCTACGATTTTGGCGAGCCGTGCCTTATCATTGATGCCGTTATTGTCTCGGATCAATTCGGTGAGCGCTGCGAGTGGTTCATACATCGAAAAGCCTCATCGTTTCTCCGTTGGCTGGTTTTGTCTGAGATGGTTTCTGGTCGCTGAGACTGTTTCTCTCCCAAAACACACCGTCAGAATACCCCTGTATGGTAGGGTCTGATTTGGCGGCTTGAAGCCGTTTAAGCGTCCAGCAGCAATACTCCTTGTTCAGTTCGATACCGCAAAATAGCCGTCCAAGTTTGGTCGCGACAACCGCCGTTGTACCACTTCCGAGAAAAGGATCGAATACGAGATCGCCAGGCAATGAGCTTGCGAGAACCAGTTTCGCTATCAGTTTCTCTGGCTTCTGGGTGGGATGGTCAGTGTTTTCCGGCATAGACCAGAAGGGTATTGTTATGTCAGTCCACACATTTGATGGATGAGTAAGCCTGTATTTGCCGTTGTTTGACTCCTCCCAATCCTTCGGTTTGCCGTCGTTCTCCCGATATGGAGCAATGACCTTTCGCTTGAGTTTCACTGAATCCACATTGAAGGTGTACTCTTCGCCAATTGTGCAAAACCAGATGTCCTCTGTGTTGTTTTTCCAGTTCGCCTTCGCGCCTCGACCTTTCTCGCGTTCCCATGTGACCCTGTTGCGAACATGGAGATGCCGGTCAAGAACTGGAAAGATCAGCGTTGATGTCTGCCAATCACTACAAACGTATACAGAAGCTCTGGAGGTTAGCAGCGGAAGCATAGCTGACAACATGTCTTCGAACCATGAGGCATACTCCTCGGCTTCTTTGGCTCGAAACACGTGTCCGTTAAAGTTTTTTGTCAGGTTGTAGGGTGGATCAAGGATTAGCAAATCCACAAAGGAGCGAGGTAGCAACGGAACGGCATCACTAAAGTCCTGGTTGATGACGCGGCCTGTTACGTCATCCACAACGGCAGGATTTGACAATTGCAAGAGATCAGAAGAGAAGGCATTTACTTCATCCTCTGTGCATGTCAGCGTTCTGTTTCGTGGTGCGCGTGTCTTCATAATCGGTTCTTCAATCCCCTTGAGGGCTAACAGTATATTTAGCTTGCTCACACAATCTCGTCAGCTAAACCGCTCGAAGTCTAGTCAACGAAATTGTGCATCACGACAAGCGTCCTATCTCTCAATTTGCAACTACACCGATTTAACCGCCGCACGCCCAGCCGTCCCACGCTTAAACGGCATCACCGGCCAAACCCCGCTAGTCTCGCCTTCCCCCACGCCCGCGAAAAACGCCCGCATGGTGGCAAACCGCTCCTTATTCGCCAGCGCCGCATTGATGACCTGCGCCAACGACCCCGCCCCCGCCGGCCCCATCAACGGCCGCGCCGAAATCAGATTCGTGAAATACAGCGCCGGAATCTGCCGCTCCTTCGCCGCCTGAACCACAGGCGTCGTCCCGATTGCCAAATCCGGCTCCAGCGACGCGACCGCCGCTAGATCCTGCTCCAGCGACGCACGGAACTGCACCGGCACCCCACGCTCCTCCAACCACGCCAGATCCGCCTCATTCCAGGGCGTGCGCGGACAGGCCGTCCCGACATAGGGCACCGTCGCCCCCGACTCGATCAGCAACCGCGCCACCAGCAACTCCGATCCCTCATAACCCGAGACGATCACCCGCCCCTTGATCGGCATCGCCGCCAGTGCCCCGCTGATCGCAGGCAAAAATTTATTCTTCGCCGCGTCAACCTGATCCTGCGCAATCCCGCACGCCTGCCCAATCGCATCCAACCAAGCCGCCGTCCCATCGCGCCCGACCGGAGCTGATCCGACCACCGGCCGCCCCGCCGCCGCAAACTCACGCGCACTGGCCTGATACTGCGGATGGATCGCCGCCGCCGCCGCACAATCGAGCGCCGCATACAGCTCACGCCATTCGCGGGTCGGCACCACCGGCCCAACCGCCAGCCCCAGTGGATCGAGCATCATCCCAATCCCGACCGGATCGGCGGGGAACATCTCGCCTAACAGCGTCACGGTCGGACGCTCACTGCGCCCGCCGCGTGGTGCCTGCACTGGCCCCTGTTCGGCTTCCAGACGCGCATACTGGAGCATCGCCCCAGCCAGCACATCCTTCGCCTCGGCATGGGTCGGCGTCCCGAATCCAGGCACATCAATGCCGAGAATCCGCACCCCGTTTAACTCTTTGGGCAGCAGTCGCAACGGCACGCCCGAGGCCGTCGGCACGCACAGATTGATCGCCACGATGGTATCGAGCTTGTCTGGATCGGCGAGCTTGAGCACCGCTTCGCGTGCATCCTCGAACAGCCGCCCCGAAACCAGCGATTCCGAGTCAAACGGCACATAGCCAATCGAGCGCCGTGCGCCATAAAAATGCGCGGTAAAACTCAGCCCATAGACGCAGCAGCCCGAGCCGACCAGCACCATTGCCGTGCGGCGCATTCGCAAGCCGACGCGCAACGCGCCAAATGCTGGGCACATGGTTTGCGGTTGATCGTGTGGGCCACGCGACGGCGCGGTCGCTGTCGCTGTCGCGCATCGAGTAGAAGATTCCTGAACCATCGACTGTCCCTCCCCAGATCAAGCGTCGTCGTAGATGACTTCAAGCGACGGCTTGACGCTGGCCGCGATGTCGCACATATCCTCAGGACGTGCTGGCTCCAGCACCACATGCCGCCCGACTTGATCGCCCTTGAACAGATCGAGCAGCGCCTCATGCGCCAGTGGCTTGGGACGTACCGGCGGCGCTTCAGCGACATGGGTGGCGAGTTCGGCAAACAACGGCCCCCAATCACCATCAGGACGCCCGATGATCTCGTAGTTGGCACTCTTGCGCCGGATCTCTTCATGCGCCGGAATGGTGGCGAGAATCGGAATCCCAGCCGCCGCCGCAAATGCCTGCGCCTCGCCGGTGCCGTCGTCTTTGTTAATCACCATGCCGGCCACGCCGACATTGCCGCCCAGTCCTCGGAAATATTCGACCGCCGAACAGACGTTATTGGCGACATAGAGCGATTGCAGATCGTTCGAGCCGACGATGATGACTTTTTGGCACAGATCGCGGGCAATCGGCAGCCCGAAGCCGCCGCAGACCACATCGCCCAAAAAGTCGAGCAGGACATAATCAAAATCCCACTCATGGAAGCCCAACCCTTCCAGCAGCTCGAAGCCGTGAATAATGCCGCGCCCGCCGCAACCGCGCCCGACCTCGGGGCCGCCGAGTTCCATCGCAAACACGCCGTCGCGCTTAAAACAGATGTCGCTGATGGCGACTTGCTCACCGGCTTTTTTCTTCTCGCTGGAAACGCCGAGGATGGTCGGGCAGTTGCGCCCACCGAACAGCAGCGTGGCGGTGTCGCTCTTGGGATCGCAGCCGATCAGGAGCACCTTCTTGCCCTGTTGCGCCATCATGTAGGACAGATTGGCGAGCGTGAAGCTCTTGCCGATGCCGCCCTTACCATAGATGGCGATGATCTGGGTTTGCTTGAGCGCCGGGGCGCTTGGCGTGGGGAGGTTGACGGATACAGTCACGCAATGGTTCTCCAATCAAGGATCATCTTCAGGCAGCTCGGATCACCGAAGGCGGTGCGATAGGCGGCATCGGCCTCGGTCGCGGGAACGCAATGGGTGATCAGTGCGTCGAGTGAGAGTTGGCCCGCGTCGAGCAGATCGCGCACCGCCGCCAGATCGGACGGCTGAAATTCAGCGGCGATGCGAAAGCGGGCTTCGCGCATAAATGCCGGTGGAAAGGTGAAGCTGACCGGCGCGTGATAAAAGCCGCCGAGCACGATTTCACCGCCTCGTGCCAGCCGAGCAACGAGGCTGTCGAGAATGTTGGCATCGCCGCTCATATCGCAGATGGTGCGATAGTCGCGGCGCGGGTCGTCATCGGGGAGCATCACGTCATAGCCGAAACCCTCGGCTCCGCTGTGACGCACCGGATTGGTTTCCCAGACGACCGGGCGCGTACCTGTGCCGAGCGCGGCGATGCGTGCCAGCAGTCGCCCGAGTACGCCATGACCGACGATCAGTTCGATATGCGGCGCAGCGTGCGGCGTCGCGGTCGCGGCAGCGGTGTGCGGTGTGGTGGGATCGGCTTCGGCACCGGCTTCACGGCGCAGCGCAGCATGAGCCGGCGTGCTGGTTGCGGGTGCGGCGATGGCGTGATACGCGGTTGCGGCCAGCGCCAGCAATACGCCTTGCTCGCCGAGTGATTCGGGTACCGGCAACAAGCGTGCTCCGGGGACGACAACCCGTGAGGCCGCGCCGCCGAACAGTCCGCGCACCTCGCCGTAACAGCGGGCACCGGGCACAAAGACGCGCTGCCCGATTTCAAGACCGGAGTCCGGCCCAGCATAGCTGACGCGCCCGACGGATTCATAGCCGGGCACCAGCGGATAGCCCATCCCGGGGAACGGCGGCATGGTGCCCGACCACAGCAGGCGTTCGGTGCCGGTGCTGATGCCGCTCCATTCCATATCAACGACGACATCGCCGGCTTCGGGCGCGGTGAGCGGCAAGCGGTGCAGCGCCAGCCGTTCGGGTGCTTCGAGGACGACGGCCAGGGCTTCGAGATTCGGCATATCTGGATTCAAGACGCTCTCTCGGACAGGTTAAATCGGCAGGATCGGACAGTTTAGCGGAAGTTGCGTTCGAGTCGAAAACTACCGCTGTTGTCAGCGGCGTGTTTGATAGAGTTCTTTTTTTTGGCCGCTGAAAACGCGGAAAAACGCTGAAAGCTGACCACCAGAACACTGGCATGACCAATGCAACAGGGTTATGATTCACGGTTCTCGATTTCAACCCGTTCAGGTTCTTAAGGATCCGTCCGATCCGAGCGCCCATCTGGCGGCGTCTTCTCAGCCTGTTCGCTGAAGTCTGATCACCCTGGATCGAGCGGCTTCGGTCACCCCCGAAACCTCAGCGGCCAAGACAGACCCCGCATTCCAATCGCTTCCAGATCGGCATCCTTTCATCCCAGGTATCAAACGAGGTCAGCGATGAGCCTTCGTGCCCTACCACCCGCACAGGGTCTCTATGACCCAACCCTTGAGCGCGACGCTTGCGGCGTCGGCTTCGTCTGTCACATCAAAAATCACGCCAGCCATGCGATTGTCCAACAGGGTTTGGAAATCTTGGAGCGGCTGCACCATCGCGGCGCGGTCGGGGCCGATCCCAAAGCCGGTGATGGCGCGGGCATCTTGGTGCAGCTTCCCGATGCGTTTTTCCGCGCTGTGCTCGATTTTGCGCTGCCGCCACTCGGCGAGTATGGCGTCGGCATGGTGTTTTTGCCGCGTGCTGCCGATGCTCGCGCCCAGATGATCGAGACGGTCGAGCGCCGCTTGACCGAAGGTGGTCAGCGCGTGCTCGGTTGGCGTGATGTGCCGGTCGATAACCGCGATCTGGGACACAGCGTGCTGCCCTCAGAACCGATGGTGCGACAGGTGTTTATCGCACGCGGTGAGAACTGCGCCGATCAAGACTGCTTCGAGCGGCGGCTGTTTGTCATCCGCAAGCGCATGGATAACGAGATTCGCGCCGCTGGCTTCGATAAGACCGCCTATTACGTGGTGTCGATGTCCTCGCGCACGATCAATTACAAGGGGATGCTGCTGGCCGATCAGGTCGGCAAGTATTACCTCGATCTGCGTGACGAACGCTTTGTCTCGGCGCTGGCGCTGGTGCATCAGCGGTTTTCGACTAACACCTTCCCAACTTGGGATCTGGCGCAGCCGTTCCGCATGATCTGCCATAACGGGGAGATCAACACCCTGCGCGGTAATGTCAATTGGATGGCGGCGCGGCGGCATACCATGCGCTCGGAAATTCTCGGCGCGGATCTCGATTCAATCTGGCCGCTGATTCCCGAAGGGCAGTCAGATTCAGCCTGTTTTGATAACGCGCTCGAACTCTTGGTGATGGGCGGCTATTCGCTCGCGCACGCCATGATGATCCTGATTCCCGAAGCCTGGGCCGGCAATAAGCAGATGGACGCGCAACGCCGCGCCTTTTACGAATATCACGCGGCGCTGATGGAACCCTGGGATGGCCCGGCCGCCGTTGCCTTCACCGATGGCCGGCAGATCGGCGCGACCCTCGACCGCAACGGTCTGCGTCCGGCGCGTTACATCGTGACCAATGATGATCTGGTCATCATGGCTTCCGAGATGGGCGTGCTCGATATTGCCGAGGAGCGCATCATCAAAAAATGGCGCTTGCAGCCGGGCAAGATGTTCCTGATTGATCTGCAACAGGGCCGCATCATCGACGATGCCGAGATCAAAGCCCAGCTCTCGACTGCACATCCGTATCGTGAATGGCTGGCTAAGACGCAGATTCATCTCGATGAACTGCCGACCGATGTTGCACCGATGGCCCCGGATGCTGAAACCCTGCTCGATGCGCAACAGGCGTTCGGTTACACCCAAGAAGATATTAAATTCCTATTGACGCCGATGGTGCTGACCGGTCAGGAAGCCATTGGCTCGATGGGTGCGGATAATCCGCCCTCGGTGCTGTCCAGTCGCGCCAAGCATCTGTCAACCTACTTTAAGCAGAATTTTGCCCAGGTCACCAATCCGCCGATTGATCCGATCCGTGAAGAGCTGGTGATGTCGCTGGTGTCGCTGATTGGGCCGCGCCCAAATCTGCTCGGCATCAACGAAGCGGGCAAGCATTGGCGGCTCGAAGTCAGTCAGCCGATCCTGACCAATCAGGATTTGGAGCGCGTGCGCCATATCGAGGACAACTCGGGCGGGGCTTTCCGCACCAAAAATCTGTACATGGTCTATGCCGCCAGCGAGGGCGCGGCCGGATTGGAAGCGGCGTTAGAGCGGCTGTGTCTGGAAGCTGAAGCGGCGGTGCTGGCTGGACATAACATCCTGATTCTGTCGGATCGCAATACCAACCGCGACAACATCGCCATTCCGGCACTGTTGGCGACCTCAGCCGTGCATCATCATTTGATCCGGCGCGGACTGCGCACCAGTTCCGGCTTAGTGGTCGAGACCGGCGCGGCGCTCGAAGTCCATCACTTCGCCACCCTCGCCGGGTATGGCGCAGAGGCGATCAATCCCTATCTCGCGTTCGATACCATCGAATCGCTGCTGCCGCGTCTGCCCGAGGCGCTGACCTTTGAGCAGGCGCAATATCGTTATATCAAAGCGGTCGGTAAGGGCTTATTAAAGGTCATGTCCAAAATGGGCATTTCGACCTTTCAATCCTATTGCGGGGCGCAGATTTTCGATGCGATTGGCCTCAATCACAGCCTGATTGATCGCTATTTCACCGGCACTCACAGCCGCATTGAAGGGGTTGGCTTGCGCGAAATTGCCGAGGAAGCGGTGCGTTGGCATCGTCAAGCCTATGGCAATGAGCAGATTTTTAGCCAACATCTCGATGTCGGCGGCGATTATGCCTATCGCGTGCGCGGCGAGGATCATATCTGGACACCGGAGACGATCTCCAAACTCCAGCACGCCACCCGCGCCAATGATGCCAAGACTTTTGGCGAGTTCTCGCGCTTGATCGATGAGCAGAGCGAGCGGCTGTTGACGCTGCGCGGGCTGATGGATTTCAAATTCGCCGAAACGCCGATTCCGCTCGAAGAAGTTGAACCGGCGAGCGAAATTGTTAAACGCTTTGTCACGGGCGCGATGTCGTTCGGCTCAATCAGCTATGAGGCGCATTCGACGCTGGCCAAAGCGATGAATGCTATTGGTGCAAAATCCAATACTGGCGAGGGCGGCGAAGAGCCGGAGCGGTTTAATCCGCTGCCGGATGGCTCAATGAATCCCGAACGCTCGGCGATCAAGCAGGTGGCCTCGGGACGCTTTGGCGTGACCACCGAATATCTGGTTAATGCCGATGATATTCAGATCAAGATTGCGCAAGGTGCCAAGCCCGGCGAGGGCGGTCAGTTGCCCGGACATAAGGTCAATGCGCAGATTGCCCGCGTGCGCCATTCAACGCCGGGCGTCGGGCTGATTTCACCGCCGCCGCATCATGATATTTATTCGATTGAAGATTTGGCGCAGTTGATTCACGACCTGAAAAACGTGAATCCCAAAGCGCGGATTTCAGTCAAGCTGGTGTCCGAAATCGGCGTCGGTACGGTCGCGGCGGGCGTGTCGAAAGCCCATGCCGATCATGTGACCATCTCCGGCTATGACGGCGGTACCGGCGCAAGTCCGCTGACCTCGATCAAGCACGCGGGATCACCTTGGGAAATTGGCTTGGCTGAGACGCATCAGACGCTGGTGCTCAATCGGCTGCGCGGGCGGATTGTGGTGCAGGTTGATGGTGGACTGCGCACCGGACGTGATGTGGTGATTGGGGCGCTGCTCGGTGCGGATGAGTTCGGCTTTGCCACCGCGCCGCTGATCGTCGAAGGCTGCATCATGATGCGCAAGTGTCATTTGAACACCTGTCCAGTCGGGGTGGCGACGCAAGATCCCGAATTGCGCAAGAAGTTCAGCGGCAAGCCGGAATATGTCATCAATTATTTCTTCTTCGTCGCGGAAGAAGTGCGGCGCTTGATGGCCAAACTCGGCTTCCGCACGCTCGATGAAATGATCGGCCAATCGGATCGGCTGGAAATGCGCCGCGCCATTGACCATTGGAAGGCGCAAGGCTTGGATTACAGCCGCCTGCTGGCGCGACCGCAGGTACCGGCTGAGGTCGCAATTCGTCACTGTGAACTGCAAGATCACGGACTCGACAAGGCGCTCGATCACGAATTGATCCGGCAAGCGGCTCCGGCGCTCGAACGCGGCGAGCCGGTGCGCATTGAAACGCCGATCAAGAACTTTAACCGCACCTGCGGGGCGCTGCTCTCGGGGCGGATCGCCGAGCGGTACGGTCATGCCGGATTGCCGGACGACAGCATTCACATCAAGGCTAAGGGCACCGCTGGGCAATCGCTCGGCGCGTGGCTGGCGCGGGGCGTGACGCTGGAGCTGGAAGGCGAAGGCAATGATTACGTCGGCAAGGGACTCTCCGGCGGGCGCATTGTCATCTATCCGCCGGCTGAATCGGCCATCGGTCGCGCCGAAGACAACATCATTGTCGGCAATACCGTGCTCTATGGCGCGATTACCGGCGAATGCTTCTTCCGAGGCGTGGCCGGTGAACGCTTCTGTGTGCGCAACTCCGGTGCCACCGCTGTCGTCGAAGGTGTCGGCGATCATGGCTGCGAATACATGACCGGCGGCATCACCGTCGTGCTCGGGCCGACCGGACGTAACTTCGCGGCGGGCATGTCGGGCGGCGTGGCCTATGTACTGGATGAAGCGGGCGATTTTGCCGACCGCTGCAATCTGGCGATGGTCGAGCTGGAGCCAATCGCCGAGGACGCGGCGGCGCTAGAGGTCAACGGGTATCCGAGCGACGATCTGGAACCGCATGGCCGCGTGGATATCACCCGCGATATGACGCGCCATGATGCGCGGCGGCTGAAGCTGTTGATCGAGCGCCATTGGGAATACACGGATTCCGAGGTAGCGCGGCGCATTCTCGATGACTGGGCCGGCTATCTGCCCAAATTCGTCAAGGTGATGCCGGTTGATTATCGCCGTGCCTTACAGGAGATGCAGGCCAATCAAAGCCGTCCGCCGCGCACTAACAAGCCTTTGAAGGGGATTGCCGAACATGGGTAAGCCAACCGGTTTTATGGAATACGCCCGTCGTGACCGCCGCTATGCGCCGGCGGGGGATCGGGTGGTGCATTACGACGAATTTGTCATCCCGCTTGCCGAGCCGGAACTGCGCCAACAGGGGGCACGCTGCATGGATTGCGGCATTCCGTTCTGTCATCAGGGGTGTCCGGTCAACAACATCATTCCCGATTGGAATGATCTGGTGTATCGCGGCGATTGGCAGGCAGCGATTGACGTGCTGCACTCGACCAATAATTTCCCCGAGTTTACCGGGCGCATCTGTCCCGCGCCCTGTGAGGCGTCCTGCACGCTCAACATCGATGACAGCCCTGTGACGATCAAAACCATCGAGTGCGCGATTGTGGATCGGGCGTGGGCCGAAGGTTGGATCAAGCCGCAGGTACCGGAACGGCGCAGCGGCAAGCGCGTCGCCATCGTCGGTTCGGGGCCATCGGGATTGGCCTGTGCGCAACAGTTGGCGCGTGCTGGGCATCAGGTGGCGATCTATGAGAAAGCCGACCGCATCGGCGGATTGCTGCGCTATGGCATTCCCGACTTTAAGTTAAACAAGTCGCTGATTGACCGGCGCATGGCGCAGATGCGCACCGAGGGCGTCGAGTTCCACACCAATTCCCATGTTGGGGTTGATGTGCCGGTCAGCGCGTTGCGGGCTGAATATGACGCGCTGGTATTGGCCGGTGGTTCAGAACAGCCGCGTGATCTACCGGTGCCGGGGCGCGAGCTGCACGGGATTCATTTTGCGATGGATTTCTTGCGCCGCAACAGTCAGCGCGTGCAGGGTTCCTATGTGCCGGATGAGGACTTCATCAGTGCGCAAGGCAAACAGGTGCTGGTGATCGGCGGCGGTGATACCGGCTCGGATTGTATCGGCACCTCGAATCGGCATGGGGCGGCGGCGGTGACGCAGATTGAGATTCTCGACCGCCCGCCAGAGAAAGAAAACAAGCTGCTGACCTGGCCGAATTGGCCGAATCGGATGCGCACATCAAGTTCACAGGAAGAAGGCTGTGCGCGGATGTGGAATGTTGCGACCAAAGCGTTTATCGGCGACGAGCACGGGCGCGTCAAAGCAGTGAAATACTGTCTGGTGCGCTGGGAACAGGACGCCGAAGGCCGCTGGCGCATGGAAGAAGTGCCGGGCAGCGAAGGCGAACTCAAGGCCGATCTGGTGCTGTTGGCGATGGGTTTTGTGCATCCGGTGCGCACCGGAATGCTGGAACAGTTAGAGCGCGAGTCGGGCTTAAAGCTCGACGGACGCGGCAATGTTCAGGGCACCACCGAGGGCACGGATGCTTACAAAACGAGTGTTGACGGCGTGTTCTGCGCAGGCGATATGCGGCGCGGTCAATCGCTGGTGGTGTGGGCGATACGTGAAGGACGGCAGTGTGCGCGGGCCGTCGATCAGTGGCTGATGGGGCGGTCGGATTTGCCGCGTTAGTTTTTTAGGGGAGGCGCAAAGAACGCGAAGAATTTAAATTTTTTAAGAATCTATTTTTTAAAAAATCTTTGTGTTCTTTGCGCCTTTGCGGTTTAAAAAAGCTGTCAAACGACGGTTTGATTTGTTTAATTCGATGAACACTTACGAGTAGTGCCCTAGTTTATAGGAAAATAGATTTATCAAGCATTTTAATTCAACCGAAATGAAGTATTGTAATAGACCTGTACCAATCGGAACATGACCCCATATTTTTTTCAATCAATGGCTGGAATTGTCCTAAATATCGCGTCACTAAAACCGGCATGATGGATATTGAGCAGGAAATTTGGGCGACTGAAGAGGTAGATTTAAAAGAATTGGAGCGTTATACCGATTTAATGAGTCTATCTGGCCCAGATGGTCTGTTGGCCAATTCTGACGCCGATCGCGCACAACAAGCCGAAATGGATAAAGTTAAGGGTTATCCTATTTTAACCAAATTCAAAATGCAGCTGATGGGTACGGATTCAGCGCCCCGAACGCTTCAAGAAGTAAAGTTTGTAATCTGCAGGGACTTGACAGAATACAAAGCAATGACTTAGTAGAATTTAAACACACTATAAAATACGAAATATAACGTGAAAAAACTGTATTTAATCGGCATGGGGCCAGGCAGCCCGGACTATTTGACCGTTCAAGCTATTGAAACGCTGAAGCGGGTCGATGTGTTTTTTATGCTGGAAAAGGACGGGCGCGGCAAACACGAATTGCTTCAGATGCGTCATGCCATCTTGAAACACTATCTCGGCGATAGCGGGTATCGTGTGGTGACGGCGACCAGCCCCGAGCGGCGCACCCTGCCCGACGGCTATCAGGAAACAGTGCGGGCATGGCATAACACGAAGCGAGAACTCTTCGCCCATCTCCTCGCTGAAGAATTAGCGGACGGACAAACCGGCGGGCTGCTGCTGTGGGGCGATCCGGCGCTCTACGATCAAACCGTGACCATGATCGCTGAGTTAGCCGAAGCAGCGGCCGGGGCGTTGGAATTTGAGATCATCCCCGGCATCACTTCGGTGCAGGTGCTGACGGCCAAGCACAAGATTCCGCTCAATCGCGTCGGCGAGTCCATCACCATCACCACGGGTCGTCATGTCGAGCACTGCGATCCATCGGAGATCGATAACGCGGTCGTGATGCTCGATTACAACGCTTCGTTTCAGCGGTTCACCGATCAAAACATGGATGTCTACTGGGGCGGCTATCTGGGCTGCGCTGATGAGGTGCTGATCTCCGGGCCGGTCGATAGCGTGTGCGACGAACTCTTACAGACAAAAGCCCGTGTCCGTGAAGCCAAAGGCTGGCTGCTGGATATTTATTTGCTCCGCCGTCGCCGCGACGACGAGGCGTCTTAAACCGCGCCCGAGCGCCACGCATCACGCGCAAATAAGCGTTGATAATTTTCGGCGATGACTGCGGACAGGTGCTCAACCGTCATGCCGCGCACCTCAGCGACACAGGCAGCAATCAGCGGTAGATAGGTCGGCGCATTGGGTTTGCCGCGATGCGGTGCCGGGGCAAGATAGGGCGCATCGGTTTCGATCAGCAGGCGATCTAGCGGCACCTGACGCGCCACCTCACGCAGCGCATCGGCGCTTTTGAAAGTGACGATCCCAGAAAACGATACATAAAACCCCAGATCCAGCCCTGCACGCGCCGTCGGCCAATCCTCGCTAAAACAATGCAGCACGCCGCCGACGGCCGCCGCGTCTTCTTCACGCAACAGGCGCAGGGTGTCGGTGCGGGCGTCGCGGGTGTGAATAATCAATGGCTTACCGCAAGCACGCGCAGCGGCGATGTGGGTGCGAAACCGCGCCTGCTGCACTGCTGGATCGCCGTGTTCGAGACGGTAATAATCCAATCCGGTCTCACCAATCGCCACAACACGCGGATCGGCGGCCAACTCTAGCAGCCGCTCAAGGCTCGGATCTTCCCCTTCGCGTTCGTTGGGATGAACACCGACAGTGACATCAATCTCGGAATAGGGATCGACTAGCCGCCGCATCGCGGGATAGGCCTCCAGATCAATGCCAACGCAGAGCATCCGGCGCACGCCGACCGCTGCACACGCTTGCAATAGACCGCCCAAATCTTGGCCATAGGGTGCGAGATCGACGCGATCAAGATGACAGTGTGAATCAATGAGCATGAGTGTTTTTTTAAGGCGATTTCTGGGAAAGATGTTATTGAGATCAACGATTTAAATTAGACAGGATTAACAAGATTTCGCAGGATGCACAGGATATAAATTATTGTTTTTCCTGTTAATCTTGAGCAATTCTGTAAATCCTGTCTATTTACGATCTTCCATTAGAAAATTGCCTAAAACAGTCCGGTTGATAAATAACGGTCGCCACGGTCGCAGATGATGACGACAATCACCGCATCCTCGACCTCGGCGGCCAGTTGCAGCGCCGCCGCAACCGCGCCGCCAGAAGAAACGCCGGCAAAAATCCCCTCACGAGCCGCCAGTTCGCGGGTCATCTGCTCGGCGACAGTTTGCGAGATGTCGATGATCCGATCCACACCTGCCGGATCATAAATGCGCGGCAGATACGCCTGCGGCCAGCGCCGAATGCCGGGGATATTCGACCCTTCATCCGGCTGCACGCCGATAATGTGCACCGCTGGCTGTTGTTCTTTGAGATAACGCCCGGTGCCCATGATGGTGCCAGTGGTGCCCATCGCGCTGACAAAATGGGTCACGCGCCCCTGGGTTTCGCTCCAGATTTCGGGGCCAGTGGTCGCATAGTGCGCGGCGGGATTATCGGGATTAGAGAATTGATCGAGCCGATAGCCTTCGCCGCGTGCTTCCATTTCGAGCGCGGCATCAATCGCTGCTTCCATGCTGCCAGCTTTCGGTGTGAGCACGATTTCAGCGCCAAACGCCCGCATCGCGCCCTGCCGCTCAATGCTCATGTGCTCGGGCATAATCAGACGCATTCGATAGCCCTTGATTGCAGCGGCCATCGCCAACGCAATGCCGGTATTGCCGCTGGTGGCCTCAATCAGCGTATCGCCGGGACGAATCAGGCCGCGTTCTTCGGCACAACGGATCATATTCAGCGCCGGACGATCCTTGACCGAACCGGCGGGATTATGACCTTCGAGTTTAGCCAGCAGTTGATTGCGGCCCATTCCGGGCAGGCGCTGCAATCGCACCAGCGGCGTGCGACCGACGCATGATTCAATGGTTGGATGAGTCATTTTGATTATCTGATTCCAATTTCGTTACTCAACCCACCAGCTCAAGCTGATGGGTTGAAGTGGTAGTGCCATAATTTATAGGAAAGCAGCTTCGTGCGCCGCCAGATGCCATGACGCGGATCGAGTTCGATATGCGATAGCGAAATTCTGCGTTCCAGAAGGCATCGCACCTGACCTGACCTTAAATCAATCCATGCCGACTGGCTACACGCCGTATATTTTGCAGCGCAGCAATCAGCTCTGCTACCAACTCACGCGCTTGCTCAGGCTCCATCTCAGGCAACCGTTGCACAGCTAAGGCCAGCGTATCCGGTAATCCGAGAATCTCTACTTCAGCCTTCTTGCGCTCAAAGTCACGACGCTTTTCTAGCCACTTAGCCACCTCAGCTTTTTCCGCATCAGACAAGGCCGCTTCAGCCCGTTCGTTTAACTGCCCTGTGATCAGATTCGCTGAACCGACGAGGGTTGGTTTAGCGCGTCCCAACTGTGCATCAGGAAGTGATTTCACAAGCTGTACATTGTTGCCACGTAGACGAAAATGCATGATTTTTAACCTCGGTTAAGCGTTCGGTATGATGATCATAGCCAAAAATAAACCGTTACTGCAAAAGTCATTTTTATGAAATCATGTTGACTTAAACCAACGTTGCTGCGGTCTAATGCCTTTCAGTCTGGTCTGCGCTTTTGCGGATAATGGCGTGATCGCGGCGGCTGGCAGCTAACCACTCACCGCTATAAGCTCACCGCTTCCCATCACTGTAGGTCTATCCCGTGAGTTTTCTCGACAAAATTCGTGCTTGTAATGCGTGGAATCCCGCTGATTTTGTGCCGCTATGGCTTGACGGAGCGCGGGTTGGTTGGATGCGCCGCTCGGCTTGCGACCTGCTACGCCGCTGGCCAGAACAGTTTCAGGTCGAGCCGGAAGGTGTAACTTGGAGCGGCGCACCGCCGACCTTTGACGCCCGCACGGCAGTGCTGGATACCCTCTGCGCACAGTTAATCGCAGACGGCGTTGTCAGCCACTTGCACAGCGAACGCTATCCGCTGACAGCCAGCAGCCGCGAGCAGGCCGTTTGTCTGCTTGATCGCGCCTGTGCGCCCTTTTTTGGGGCGCGAGCGTTCGGCCAGCATCTCAACGGCTATGTCCGCACCGCGCACGGGATCGAAATGTGGATCGGGCGGCGGGCGGCGGATCGGCGGCATTATCCGCTGCATCTGGATAATCTGGTCGCCGGTGGACTCCCGCACGGGCTGAGTCTGATAGATAATCTGCGCAAGGAATGCGCCGAGGAAGCGGGCATCCCGCGTGCGCTGGCCGATCAAGCCGTCGCAGTCGGAGCCATTACCTATTGCCGCGAGGCGGCAGCGGGGCTGAAGCCAGATGTCATGTATTGCTATGATCTGGAACTGCCCGCAGCCTTTGTGCCAGTCTGTACCGATGGTGAGGTTGAATCGTTTCAGCGACTGCCGCTCGCTGAGGTCGCGGCGCTGGTGCGCGAAACCGATGACTTTAAGCTCAACTGCAATCTGACCATCATCGATTTTTTAATCCGGCACGGCTTCATCACTCCCGACGAACCGGATTATCTGGAACTGCTGGCCGGCTTGCGCATACCACTGCCCTAAATCAAAAAAACCGAAACCGCTTCCCACGCTCCTGCCGCCTGATCCCATCCACATTGCCCACGCATAACGCAGTCTTCAAACCCATGAGCCACACCACTCCCCCTCAGCGCCGCCAAACTTTGCCTGTGACCGTCGGGTCAATGACCATCGGCGGCGGTGCGCCGGTCGTCGTCCAGTCGATGACTAATACCGACACCGCCGATATCGCTGCGACCGTCCAGCAGATTGCCGACCTTGCCCGCGCCGGTTCGGAACTGGTGCGCCTGACGGTTAATCACGAATCCGCCGCCCAAGCCGTGCCCGCGATCCGCGAGGCGCTCGATGCGCAGGGTTGTCATGTCCCGCTGGTGGGTGATTTCCATTTTAATGGCCATCGACTGCTAACCGATTATCCCGAGTGCGCACTGGCGCTGGCTAAATATCGCATCAATCCGGGCAATGTCGGTAAGGGCGAAAAAAAAGACAGTCAATTCGCCACCATGATCGAGCTGGCCTGCCGTTATGACCGTCCGGTGCGCATCGGCGTGAACTGGGGCAGCTTAGATCAAGAAATCGTCGCCCGCATGATGGATGCCAACGCTCGCCTTGCCCAGCCGCAAGACAGTGGCCAAATCATGTACGAGGCGATGGTCGAATCGGCGATTTCCAGCGCCGAACGCGCCGAGCAACTCGGTCTGGCCCGCGATCACATCATTCTGTCGTGCAAAATGAGCGGGGTGCAGGATTTAATCCGCGTCTATCGGCTGCTGGCAGCGCGGGGCAACTATGCGCTGCATCTCGGGCTGACTGAAGCGGGTATGGGATCAAAAGGGATCGTTGCCTCGACCGCCGCGCTCGCGGTGTTGCTACAAGAAGGCATCGGCGACACGATTCGCGTCTCGCTCACCCCCGAGCCGGGCGAATCGCGCACCCGTGAGGTCGTGGTTGCGCAGGAAATTCTGCAATCAATGGGGTTGCGTTCCTTTGCGCCGATGGTCACGGCCTGTCCGGGCTGCGGGCGCACGACGAGCGATACCTTTCAGCATCTCGCCAAAGATATTCAAACCTATCTGCGCGAACAGATGCCGGTTTGGCGCACCCAGTATCCGGGCATTGAAACCATGCAGGTCGCGGTGATGGGCTGTGTCGTCAACGGCCCCGGCGAGAGCAAGCACGCCAATATTGGTATCAGTTTGCCCGGAAGTGGTGAGCGGCCAGCCGCGCCGGTGTATATCGATGGCGAAAAAGTCGCCACACTCAAGGGCGAGGGTATTGCCGAGCAGTTTAAGCGGATGGTTGATGACTATATCGCGGCGCGTTATGGGCAGTAGGGTGTAGCGGGTTAGCGCGTCTGTCGCGTCCTGTGCGGGATGCGACAGATTACCAACACGCCAGCGCCCCCCGCGCCCCCCGACCGTAGTAGAATGGTTCGCTTAACTGCCGAGTGTTCATCCTTTTACGATCATCGAGCCGATCCATGACCCAGTTGCAAAACGACACCTTTCTCCGCGCCCTGCTGCGTGAACCTGTTGCTTACACGCCTGTGTGGATGATGCGCCAAGCCGGACGCTATCTGCCTGAGTACCGCGCCACCCGCGCTAAAGCGGGCAGTTTCATGGATCTGTGCAAGAATCCAGAACTGGCCTGTGAGGTCACGCTGCAACCGCTCGACCGCTATCCGCTCGATGCCGCGATTCTGTTTTCTGACATCCTGACCGTGCCGGATGCGATGGGTTTGGGGCTGTATTTTTCCGAGGGCGAGGGGCCGCATTTTGAGCGCCCAGTGCGCACGGCAGCCGATGTCGAGCAGTTGCCGATTCCCGATCCCGAGGGCGAGCTGAAGTATGTGATGGACGCCGTTTCGACGATTCGCGGGGCGCTTAATGGGCGGGTGCCGCTGATTGGTTTTTCGGGCAGTCCCTGGACGCTGGCGACCTATATGGTCGAGGGCGGCGGGAGCAAGAATTTCTCTAAAATCAAGGCGATGATGTTCGATCAACCGGCGCTGCTGCATCGGTTATTGGAAAAAGTCGCCGCTTCGGTGACGAGTTATCTCAATGCGCAGGTGGCTCGCGGTGCGCAGGCGACGATGATTTTCGATACTTGGGGCGGTTCGCTGGCTCCGGCGAATTATCGTGAGTTTTCATTGGCTTATATGCAGCGCGTGGTCGAAGGGCTGACCCGCGAGGCCGAAGGTCGGAAGGTGCCGGTGATTCTGTTTACGAAGAATGGCGGGCAGTGGCTGGGTGATATGGCCAAAACCGGCTGTGATGCGCTGGGTGTTGATTGGACGACTGATCTGGCTGATGCGCGGCGGATGGTTGCAGATCGCGTGGCGCTGCAAGGCAATATGGATCCATGCACGCTTTATGCCTCGCCAGAGCGCATCCGCGAGGAAGTGGCGCGGGTGCTGGCCAGTTATGGGCCGGGGTCGGGGCATGTGTTTAATCTCGGGCATGGTATTACGCCCGATGTTGACCCCGAGCGTCCGGCGGCGATGATCGCGGCAGTGCATGAGTTGAGCCGCGCTTATCACGCTTAATCGCGCAGTCTTCTGGTGGCGAAGCGCCAGCTTCGTCACCGAAAAATAAGCCGCTGAAAACGCGGAAAAACGCGGAAAGCTAATCTGCTATAAATCCCGCGCCAGCTTCGTCACCGGCACATCCCAAATCCCATCCGCTACGGAACCTTGCGCACCGACGGCTGAACCAATGCCGTGCGTCGGGCGCTGTCAAGATTTTTCCTGCATTCTCTGCGCCGAGTGCGTCATACTCAGTTTATGGACTTAACGCGGCGCTCGTGCTCCCACAGCGATCGATTATTCGGCGTGCGCGGTGTAAAACCTGAAAATTAGAGGGTTTGTTGCAGATGAACGTCATCGAAATCCAAGAAACCGGCGGCCCCGAGGTGTTGCGGCTGGTCGAACGTCCGCAACCGACATTAACCAGCCCCGAAGCACTATTGATTCGCGTCGCTGCGGCGGGTGTTAACCCTATTGATACCAAAATCCGTCAGCGCGGGCCGATGCTCCCCGCTGGGTTGCCGACGGTGCTCGGTTGCGATGGGGCCGGAGTGGTCGAGGCTGTGGGGGCGAATGTGACCCGTTTTCAGCCGGGTGATGCGGTTTGGTGGTGTCATGGTGGGCTGGGCGGGGCGGCGGGCAATTATGCTGAATATCGCGTGATCGATCAGCACTGGGTACACGCTAAACCGCAGACGCTGAGTCTGCTTGAAGCCGCTGCCGCGCCGCTGGTGTTATTGACTGCATGGGAGGCGTTGCACGACCGTGCGCGTATTGCTGACGGTCAACAGGTGCTGATTCATGCCGGTGCGGGTGGTGTCGGGCATGTGGCGATTCAGTTAGCGCGGCTCGCGGGGGCGCGGGTCGCCACCACGATTAGTAGTCCCGAAAAAGCGGCGCTGGCGCATGAGCTGGGCGCGGAGTTCTGTATCAATTATCACGATGAAGATGTTGTCGAAGCGGTGATGGACTGGACAGCAGGTCAGGGTGTCGCGGTGGCGCTCGATACCGTTGGCCCCGAGGTTTTTCGGCGCACGATTCCGGCGATGGCATACGCTGGCGATCTGGTGACCATTCTCGATCCCGGCCCAGAACTGGATCTGAAAGAAGCACGACTGCGCAATCTGCGGCTGAGTTTAGAATTGATGCTGACCCCAATGCTCCGCGAGCTGCCGCAAGCGCGGATGCATCAGGGCCAGATTCTGCATCGCTGTGCCGAATTGATTGATCGCGGTGAACTGCGGCTGCATGTCTCGCACACTTTTGAACTGGCAGCGGCGGCAGACGCGCATCGGCTGCTGGAACAGGGGCATGTGACCGGCAAGCTGGTGTTGGATCTGGAGCGCGACCGATGATGCGATTGAGATGGACGTGAACACCCTGCCAAGTTTAAAGCGCGTGCGTGTGGCGCTGTTGTCGGATACGCATGGCGCACTGGATGCGCGGGTGCGCGAGATCGTTGATGACTGTGATCTGGCGCTACACGCGGGCGATATCGGTCATGCGGCGATTTTGTCGCAGCTTCAGCCGCGCTTGGGGCGGGTGTTGGCCGTTTTTGGTAATAATGATGTGGCGCGTAAATGGCCAGAGGAAGATCGTCGGCTGTTGGTGCATCTGCCGGAGTGGTTAGCGCAGCCGCTGCCCGGCGGGACGCTGGCGCTGATTCATGGACATCAACTTCCGGCACGTCAGCGTCATGCACTGTTGCGAGCACGCTTTCCCGAGGCGCGGGCGATTGTCTACGGCCACAGTCATCAGTTAGAAGTCGATCTCGATGCACGACCCTGGGTGCTCAACCCAGGGGCAGCGGGGCGGTCGCGCACCCACGGCGGGCCGTCCTGTCTAGTGCTGAGTGCCGATGCCGATGAATGGCGCGTTGAAAGCTACCGCTTTCCGCTCTCGGTGCCAAAACGGGGAGTGCGCTACACTGCGCGGCATGAACACGCCCAACCTCTCCCCAAGCCGCGCATTAGTCAAACCGCCCAAATCCCTGCTCCGCCAAGTCGGGCGGGCCATCGCTGATTTCCGCATGATCGGGGAGGGCGACCGCATCCTCCTCGGCGTCTCCGGCGGCAAAGATTCGCTCTCATTGCTTCAGATTTTGGCCCATCTGCGCACCTATGCGCCGGTGCGATTTGAGCTGGCCGTACTCACCGTTGATCCCGAAGTACCGGGCTATGATCCGCAGCGCCTGAAGGATTATTACGATCAACTCGGCCTAAGATGGCATTATGAACAGCAGCCGTTATTAGAACAGGCCAAAACGCACATGGACGGCGATTCATTTTGCGCCTATTGCTCGCGGATGAAGCGCGGCATCATGTACCGCCTGTGCCGCGAACATGGCTATAACGTGCTGGCATTAGGCCAGCATCTCGACGATCTGGCCGAAAGTTTGCTGATGTCGCTGTTTCACGGCGGTCAGTTGCGCACGATGAAAGCGCACTATCGCAATCAAGATGGCGACGTGCGCATCATTCGCCCACTGGTGTACTGCCGCGAGCGCCAAACCGCTGAGTTTGCCCGTCGCGCCGCGCTGCCGGTGATCCCTGATTCCTGCCCCGCTTGTTTTACGCTACCGACGCGCCGCGAGCAGATGAAAGCCTTGCTCGCCCGCGAAGAAGCCGCGCACAGCACGCTATTTTCTAGCATTCTCCATGCGTTGAAGCCGATTATGGTTGAGGGGGAATTACCGCAGCCGGGGCGCAGGGATGTGTGATGGGGGTTTTGGTCGCTCAGTGCGTATTTAGCAATTTGACGCTTCAGCAATCGCCGCCCGATACAGCTCAACATACCGGCGGGCGCTCGATTCCCAACTGAAATCCTGCCCCATACCAGTCACGGCCAAACGTCGCCACGCCTCGGGCTGTTCACGGTATAACCAGATCGCGTGCCGCACCGCGCCAAGCAGCGCCGCTGGGGTCGGCTCATCGAACACAAAGCCGGTTGCAGTTCCCTGTGCTAAGTTCTCGGCGGTCGCCGGTACCACCGTATCAACCAACCCGCCGGTGCGATGGACAATCGGCGGCGTACCGTAGCGCAGGCTATAAATCTGGTTCAGACCGCATGGCTCAAAGCGCGAGGGCATCAAAAACGCATCACAGCCCGCTTCGATGCGATGGGCGCGGGTCTCGTCATAGCCGACGAACACGCCGATCTGACGCGGATTGCTCGCCGCAAGATCTAATAATACCTGCTCACTGCGTCGCTCCCCGGAGGCGAGAATCATCACTTGCACACGCGGATCTTGCAGCAATTCGGGCAGAATCGCCTGAATCAAATCCACGCCCTTTTGTTCCACCAAGCGCCCGACATAGCCGAGCACGAAGGCATCTTCACTGCGCGGCAAGCCGAGTTCGCGTTGCACATCGAGTTTGTTTTCGGTCTTGAGTCCGAAGCGTTCGGCGTCATAGTTCTGGAGAATCAGCGGATCGCTGGTCGGATTCCAGACTTGATAATCGATGCCGTTCAAGATTCCGCTAAAACGCGGCCCGATCTGGCGCAACAGCCCATCGAGTCCACAGCCAAACCGCGCCGTGCGCACTTCTTCGGCATAGGTTGGACTGACGGTGTTGATGCGCTCAGAAAACACGATGCCGCCTTTGATAAATGACAGGCGCTGATGAAATTCCAGTCCCGCGAGATTCCAGAGCGTCGGCGGCAGTTCGAGACGCTCAAAGGTGGCGCGATCAAACAGCCCTTGATAGGCCAGATTGTGAATCGTGAACACCCGCGCCGGTGACCAGGGCGCATCCTGCAATAGGGTCGGAGCCAATCCGGTTTGCCAGTCGTTGCCGTGAAATACATCCGGTCGCCAGCCAATCGCGGCGATGCCCTGCGCTATCAGCGCCAGCACGCGACAAAACAGCAAAAAACGGTCAGGATTGTCCCCCCAATCGCGGCCAGTCGGATCACAGTATGGATTGCCTTCGCGGGCAAAATAATCCGGTGCATCAACAAGATACACGGGCACATCCTGATCGGGATGGCGACCCTCGACCAGCCGCACAGTATTTCGATAGCCGGGCAGCCGGATTTCACCTAGGGGTTTGGGTTCGCGCACCTGACGCAACGCCAGCGGATAGCCCGGAATGACCAGCCGCGCATCGTGTCCTAGTTGACGCAATGCGGCGGGTAAACTGGCAGCAACATCGGCCAGCCCGCCGGTTTTGATGAGAGGATGCGCCTCGCTGCTGGCGACGAGGATGCGCAAACGCTCCGGCTCAAGGGCTGGAAAAGCAAAGGGGTTGATTGACGACTCCATGCGGTGTGTTTCGTTCTCGGCGCAGTGGCGCGGGCGGCCAGAGGTGAAGGGAGCAAGACCCGATGAAAGACAGCACGTTAGCATATTTGTTTTGTATCGAGGTAACGGCTAGATGATCGATCCCTGCACACTGTTGATCTTTGGGGCCACCGGCAATTTAGCCGCCTACAAGCTGCTACCGGCGCTCTATCAGCTCGAAGCGGCGGCGCGACTGCCAGCGGCCAGCCGCGTGGTCGGGTTCGGGCGGCGGGCTTGGTCGGATGAGGACTGGCGCGAACAGGTCGCGGCATTGCTGACTGAACGGCTCGCGGCACGCTTGGATCCAGCGATTCTGGCGCGGCTGTTACAACGCTTGCATTTTGTGAGCGGCGATCTGGAACGCGCCGAGGATTTCGCGCCGCTGGCGGCTCGGCTACGTGGGGCTGAGGGATTTCCCACCAATCGCCTGACCTATCTCGCCGTCGCGCCGCATCATTACGCCACCATCATCGAGGCGCTGGCCGCGCACAATCTCCATCTCGAAGATGGCGGCTGGTCGCGGCTGGTGGTTGAAAAACCGTTTGGCTTTGATTTGGAAAGCGCCAACATTCTCGACCGCCAATTGCGCCGCCGTTTTGATGAAGCGCAGCTCTATCGCATCGATCATTATCTCGGCAAAAGCACGGTGCAGAATATTCTCGTATTCCGCTTTGCCAATCTGCTGCTCGAACCGCTGTGGAACCGCAATTACATCGACCATGTGCAAATCACGCACGCCGAATCACGCGGGATTGAGGATCGCGCTGGCTTTTACGATGGGGTCGGAGCCATGCGCGATATGATCCAGAGTCATCTATTACAGATGCTGGCGCTGGTCGCAATGGAACCGCCGCCGAGTTTAGATGCTGAGGCATTACGCGATGAAAAAGTAAAGGTGTTGCGCTCTATCCGCCCGATTCCGCGTGAGGCGGTTCATGCGCAGGCATTCCGCGCCCAATACGGGCCGGGGCGAGCGGGCGATCAGCAGCTCGCTGGTTATCTGAACGAATCCGGCATCGACCACCGCAGCACCACGGAAACCTATGCCGCGCTCAAGCTTTATATTGATAATTGGCGCTGGCGCAATGTGCCGTTTT
Organism: Allochromatium warmingii; assembly: GCF_900107145.1. Classification (GTDB taxonomy): domain Bacteria; phylum Pseudomonadota; class Gammaproteobacteria; order Chromatiales; family Chromatiaceae; genus Thermochromatium; species Thermochromatium warmingii. The sequence goes on from NZ_FNOW01000039.1 coordinate 25,334, forward strand.
ATTTGCGCACTGGCAAACGGCTCGGTCAAACTAATTCCTTGATTGCGATTCGTTTTAAACATCCGCCGCAGCGATTATTTCAAGCAACGGCCATTGAACGGCTCGAACCGAATTGGCTACTGCTGAATATTCAGCCGCATGAATGTATGCGCTTTGAAATTCAGGTTAAACCGCCAGGGCTGGAATTGCGCACTCAAACTGAATATATGGATGCCAGCAGTTGTGCGCTCCCGCCGGAGCATATTGATGCGTATGAGGCGCTGATTCTTGATGCGATTGAAGGCGATCACACGCATTTTCTGCGCTATGACGAGGTGGACTGGGCGTGGCGGGTGGTCGATCCAGTGCTCAAACTCTGGGCGACAGAGCGCGAATTTATTCATACCTATCCAGCCGGTTCTTGGGGGCCGGTGGAAGCTAATCGGCTGTTTGATCGTGAAGATCAAGCATGGCGCAATGGGTTGTAACACGCAGGTTGAATTTGGGATGAGTTGAGCGTTTAGCAGCGGTCGCGACGGCGATATTCTGACAAAGCCCAGCCGTCGCGGTACCATTTCTGCAATTTAAAATACGCATCGAGATCACACCGCTTGAAACACTGGCTCTGGCTTTCACTGGCAATCCTCGCACTGGATCAAGCCAGCAAATGGATGGTGCTTTTGGCGCTTGAACCCTATGAGGTCATCGCCCTGTTGCCCAATCTCAACCTCACGCTCATGTTTAACGAAGGGGCCGCTTTCAGCTTTTTAGCCGCTGCTGGCGGCTGGCAACGTTGGTTCTTTGTAGTGCTCGCGCTGAGTGTCAGCGGGGTGCTAATCGGTTGGTTGCTCCGCCTGCCTAGCAGCGAGCGCCTCAATGCCGCTGCGCTCGCGCTCATCATCGGCGGCGCTGTCGGCAATCTCATCGACCGCGCTCTGCTTGGGCATGTGGTTGATTTTATTCAAGTCTATCTGCCGATTATTCCGCTGGCGATCTTCAACCCCTGGCCCGCTTTCAACATTGCTGACAGTGCCATTACTGTCGGTGTGGTGTTGCTGCTGATCGCTACGTTGACAAGCGAGCCATCGCGTCCCGCTCAGGATGTGCATTAAGGTGAAAAAATCCGAGATTAGCGGCTGAAAGCTGGTAGCTGGAGGCTCAAAGCTGAACCAACCATCCGAGACCCCTCATGTCAAACGCTGCCGATTCCGCCGAGCCGTTAGCTCTATTGCCTGAGTTTATGGACAGCTCGCGCCAACGCGCACTTCAAGTGCGTGAGGTGCGCATTGCGTTAGCGAAGCTCGAAGCCGATGTCGCCTATTTTCAAGCGCGGCTCGAGTTAATCGGCGAGCTAACCAGCAATCATCGCCTTGCGCAACGCAAACTGTTTACGCTGTTGCATAAAGCCGTGGCCAGACAAATCCTCGACACCAAGCACCAGCATCCCGATCTGCATTGACGCTAAAACCAAAGCGGCAGCCGATTCCAAGACCTGTCCGGCGATCCTATGCCACAATCGCCCTCCAAGCTGCGTCAGCCCTGACGTGGCGTGAAACAGTGTGTATTCAATCTGAAACCGTTATGACACTCCTCGTGCGCTGATTAGCGTGCGGTGTCGCAGTCTATCCCGCTGTGGACGGGCGCGGTTTGACCTCAGGATCTAAGCATGTCCAATAGCATTCGTATCGCCACCCGCAAATCCCCGCTGGCCCTGTGGCAGGCCGAGCATGTCACCGCTCGCCTCAAGGCGCTCTATCCCGATCTGATCGTTGAGATCATCGGCATGACGACGAAGGGCGATCAATTGCTTGATTCGCCGTTGTCGAAAGTCGGCGGCAAGGGCTTATTTGTCAAAGAGTTAGAGCAGGGAATGCTGGCCGGTGAAGCGGATATTGCCGTGCATTCTATGAAAGATGTACCGGTCGAGTTCCCCGAAGGGCTGCATCTGGCCGTCATCATGGAGCGTGAAAATCCTTATGACGCCTTTGTCTCCAATACCTATGCCAGTCTCGCCGAACTGCCTGAAGGCGCCTGTGTCGGCACATCGAGTCTGCGCCGTCAATGTCAGCTCGCCGACCGCCGCCCCGATCTGCGCATTGAGCCGTTGCGCGGCAATGTTAATACGCGCTTAGCCAAGCTCGATGCTGGTGAGTATGACGCGATCATTCTCGCCGCCGCTGGGTTGATTCGGCTTGGTTTCGAGTCGCGCATCCGCGATTGCATCGCGCCGGTTGATTCGCTGCCGGCGATTGGTCAGGGCGCAATTGGCATTGAGTGCCGGATTGACGATGCGCGAGTGCAACAGCTCATCGCGCCGTTAGCTGACCGCGATACCACTGACCGCGTGCTGGCAGAACGGGCGATGAATGCGCGGCTCAATGGCGGCTGTCAGGTGCCGATTGGCGGTCATGCGGTGCTCGACGGCGAGCTGTTGACGCTCAAAGGCTTGGTCGGGACGACCGATGGTTCGCGCATTCTGCGGGCTGAGGCCAGCGGGCCGCGCACTGAGGCCGAAGCGATTGGCGTGCGTGTTGCCGATGCGCTACTCGGTCAGGGCGCAGATGCCATCCTGAGCGCACTGATGGGACATTGAGCCATGCCCACGCCTGCCGATCTTGCTGGTCGCGGCGTGTTGGTGACCCGCCCCGCTGGTCAGGCCGAGCCACTGTGCCGCCTGATCGAAGCGGCGGGCGGATGTGCCATCCGTTTTCCGACCATTGCTATTGAGCCAACGCATGATCCCGAAGCGCGGGCGCGGTTGGCTGAATCCTGGGATCTACTCTATTGCGTCAGCCCGAATGCCGTTGAACAGGCGCTGGCGCTGGTCACCGATGGACGCTGGCCGCGTGTAGCGCAGTTAGCAGCCGTTGGGCGCGGTACCGCCCGTGCGCTCGAAGCGGCTGGCCGTGCGCCCGATCTGGTGCCCAATGCTCGCTACGAAAGCGAAGCCTTGTTAGCCATGCCGGAGCTGGCCGACATGCGCGGACGGCGGGTGCTGATTGTGCGCGGTGAGGGCGGGCGCGGGCTGTTTGCGCAGACGATGACTGAGCGCGGCGCTGAGGTGCAGTTTGCTGAGGTCTATCGGCGCGTGCGTCCAGTGGTCGCGGTTGCGCCATTGCTGGCCCGCTGGCGCGAAGATGTGGCCTGCGTGATGGCGACCAGTGATGAAGTGTTGCTGAATTTGGTCGCCATGCTCGGTCAAGATGGACGCGCTGATTTGCTGGCAACGCCGTTAGTGGTTATCGCCGAGCGCACCGCGCAGACAGCGCGTGATTTGGGATTTCAGACCATTCGGGTGGCGGAACGCGCTGCCGATGAGTCGATTGTACAGGCGGTGTGTGAGTTAATCGTTTGAGTGTCGGGAACTGATGACGAAGCTAATTGTCAAGTCCCGCGAGATTATAGACACGCTTTTTGAAGCGTTCGGGGCATTGTTGTTGCCAGTCCTTGAGTGCTTGAATCGGCGCGATGTGTCCG
>NZ_FNOW01000031.1 GCF_900107145.1 Allochromatium warmingii
GTTCGCGCTCTGACTTCGTGGACTCGCGTAGCTCCTGACGAATCGCGGGCGTGGTGCGGGCGTTGCGATGTAGGTTCAGATTCATGATTAGATGTTCCCTTAGGTCGGTGATAGTGTCGTCGGCAGTCGCCGCTTGGTCGTCTTCAGCTCATCACTGAGTGTGCGCAGTGCCTCGCGGGCTTGGAACAAAGGATAGCTCCTTTTCGGAATATAATCCCACGGGACGGAACAATTAGTCTATAGACTATAAGTCACAATAAATCAACCTAAGTCAGGGTGTTTATTGGCCAAGTTTCCACGATAAGTGCTATGGTTCGTTCCGGACATGCACCGGAGTCCAGCGATCAGGCAGGCAAAAAAAATCCCCGTGTCTCAGAGAAACACGAGGATTTTCAACGCTTATTTGGCTCCCTGGGACGGGCTCGAACCGCCGACCTAGTGATTAACAGTCACCCGCTCTACCGACTGAGCTACCAGGGAATGTCATGAGCCGCGCATGATACGGCCCGATCAGACCCGCGTCAAGCGTTTTTTACCGCTTGCTCGATCCGATCCAACGCCTGCTCCAACGTCTCGCGGCTGGTGGCAATCGACAACCGCAGATACCCGCCCAATCCAAACGCCGATCCGGGCACCACCGCCACACCCGCCTTCTCAATCAGAAACTCGCCCAAATCCAGATCGTTGTTCACCCCATCCAGACTTTCAATCAGCTTCTGCACCTTCGGAAACACATAAAACGTCCCATCGGTCGGCAGACACTCGATGCCCGGAATCTGATTCAGCCGCTCAACTACAAAATCATGCCGCTCTTGGAACGCCTTGAGCATCACGCCGATGCAGTCCTGCGGCCCATCCAGCGCCGCCTGTGCCGCAACCTGCGAGATCGAGGTCGGATTCGATGTGCTCTGTGATTGGATCGTGTTCATCGCCTTGATAATCGGCGCTGGCCCGCCCGCATAGCCGATGCGCCAGCCGGTCATCGCGTAGGCTTTGGACACACCATTGAGCACCAGCGTGCGCGGCGCGAGATCGGGACAGGCGTTGAGAATGTTGACGAAGGGCGCAGAGCCCCAGCGAATGTGCTCGTACATATCATCAGTGGCGATGATGACTTTGGGGAAATCGCGCAACACCTCGCCGAGCGCCTCCAGTTCCTCGCGGCTGTAGGCCATGCCGGTCGGATTGGATGGACTGTTGATGACCACCAGCCGCGTTTTTTCGTTCATCGCGCCCTTGAGTTGGGCCGGCGTGATCTTGAACGCCTGCGCCGCACCTGCCTGCACAAATACCGGCAGACCGTCGGCCAGCAGCACCATATCGGGATAGGACACCCAATAGGGCGCCGGAATCACCACCTCATCACCCGGATCGAGCAGCGCCTGCGCCAGATTGAAGAAACTCTGCTTGCCGCCGCACGAGACCAAAATCTGATTCGGCGCATAGTCCAGCCCGTTTTCGCGCTGAAACTTGGCGATGATGGCGCGTTTGAGTTCCGGTGTGCCGTCAACAGCGGTGTATTTGGTGAAGCCGGATTCGATAGCGCGGATGGCGGCGGCCTTGATGTGCTCGGGGGTATCGAAATCCGGCTCCCCGACGCCGAGTCCGATCACATCCTGGCCCTCGGCGCGGAGCGCGGCGGCGCGGGCGGTGATGGCAAGAGTCGGGGAGGGCTTGACGGCCTGGACGCGGGCGGCGAGCTTGGTGGTCATGGACGAAAGTACCTAGATGGCCCTGATGGCTGGATTCGTGGTTAAGTGGCCCACAATAATAGCGAATCGCCCGCTGTCCGACACTCGAATCGCACGTCGCGCTCGCCCCGAGGTTGCTTGCATGTCCCGTTCGCTCAGTCCGGTTTTTGAACTTGTCAGCCCGTTTGCGCCAGCCGGCGATCAGCCCGAGGCCATCCGGCGGCTGGTCGCGGGGTTGAATGATGGTGAAGCGGGGTTGACCCTGCTTGGTGTCACGGGTTCGGGCAAAACTTTTACCATCGCCAACGTCATCGCTCAGGTGCAACGTCCGGCGTTGATTTTGGCCCCGAATAAAACCCTCGCTGCCCAACTCTACGGCGAAATGCGGGCGTTTTTTCCGCGCAACGCGGTGGAGTATTTCGTCTCCTATTATGATTACTACCAGCCCGAAGCCTATGTTCCGGCGACTGATACCTATATCGAAAAAGATGCAGCGATCAATGCGCAGATCGAGCAATTGCGCCTTTCAGCGACCAAAGCGTTATTAGAACGGCGTGATGTCATCATCGTCGCCACCGTCTCGTCGATCTATGGCTTGGGCGATCCCGAGGCGTATTTAAAAATGGTGCTGATTTTGAAGCGCGGCGAGCGCATCGATCAGCGGGCAATGCTGCGCCGACTCGCGGAACTGCAATACACGCGCAATGAAATCGAACTATCACGCGGTAGCTATCGCGTGCGTGGCGATGTGATTGACATTCATCCGGCGGAATCCGACGCCGAGGCGCTGCGCGTTACGCTCTTTGATGATGAAATCGAAACGCTATCGCTGTTCGATCCGCTCACTGGCGCGGTACAGCGGCAGGTCTCGCGCTACACGGTGTTCCCCAAAACTCACTATGCCACGCCGCGTGAGACCATCCTCAAGGCCATCGACCAGATCAAGCCGGAACTCAAGGAACGGCTCGACTGGCTACGCGCCCATGACAAGCTGATCGAAGCCCAGCGGCTTGAACAGCGCACGCTGTTTGATCTGGAAATGATGCTCGAAATCGGCTACTGCCAGGGCATCGAGAATTACAGCCGCTATCTCTCGGGGCGTCAGCCCGGCGAGCCGCCGCCGACGCTCTACGATTATCTGCCGCCGGACGCGCTGCTCGTCATCGACGAGAGTCATGTCACCGTGCCCCAGCTCGGCGGCATGTCTCGCGGCGACCGCTCGCGCAAAGACAATCTGGTCAACTACGGTTTTCGGCTGCCCTCGGCGCTCGATAACCGCCCGCTCCAGTTCGAGGAATTTCAGGCGCGTCAACCGCAGACCATCTATGTTTCAGCCACGCCGCGTGCGTTTGAGATTGCGCACTCGGGCGCAGTGATCGAACAACTGGTGCGCCCGACTGGGCTGGTTGATCCCGAGGTCGAAGTGCGTCCGGCACACAATCAGGTTGACGATCTGCTATCGGAGATTGGCCCGCGTGTGAGCGCCGATGAACGAGTGCTGGTGACGACGCTCACGAAACGCATGGCCGAGGATCTGACCGAATATCTCGACGAACATGGCGTCAAGGTGCGCTATCTGCATTCGGACATCGACACGGTGGAGCGGGTCGAGATCATCCGCGATCTGCGGTTGGGGACGTTCGACGTGCTAGTCGGCATCAATCTGCTGCGCGAAGGGCTGGATATGCCCGAAGTGTCGCTGGTGGCGATTCTGGATGCCGACAAAGAGGGCTTTTTGCGCTCGACTGATTCATTGATTCAGACCATGGGCCGCGCCGCCCGCAATGCCAACGGCAAAGCGATTCTCTATGCTGACCGTGTTACCGGCTCGATGCAGCGGGCGATTGCGGAAAGCGAACGCCGTCGTGCCAAGCAGATCGCCGCGAACGCCGTGCAGGGCATCACGCCCCAGACCATCCGTAAGGCAGTCGCCGATATTCTCGAAGCCCATACGCCCGGCGCGCCGCTGAAAGCGCGTGACTATGCCAAAGTCGCTGAACAGGTGGCTGAATATGGTCGCTTGACGCCGCAGCAATTGGCCAAACGTTTGAAAACGCTCGAAAAACAGATGTATCAGCACGCGAAGAATCTGGAATTTGAGCAGGCGGCAGCGATCCGCGATCAGATTCGGGCGTTGCAACTGACCTGATGGATGAGTTAATCGGCGCAGAGCGGCACAGAACACATAATGCTTGCAATCTGGGTAGTGGTAGTGCCCTAGTTTATAAGATTTGATGCCGTCTATCGTAATCAATAAACCCTATCGATTAAGGCGCTACCTTTACTCGAAATTGAATCGGTAAAATCAATGATAATGCCTCAAAACGCGCCCATTCAATCGCTCCGCACAGCCTGCGTCGGGTGTCTACTCGGCACGGCGGTTGGTGATGCGTTGGGATTGCCATACGAAGGACTCACACCGCGCCGCGCTGCCCGCTTGCTCGGCCCAGCGGAGCACCAGCGATTGCTCGGACGCTGGGGGATGATCTCCGATGATACCGAACACACCGCGATGGTTGCGCAGGCATTGCTTGTCAGCGGCGGCAATCTGGATCGCTTCCGGCGTTCGCTGGCGTGGCGGTTGCGCTGGTGGTTTTTGGGGTTGCCGGCGGGGATCGGCTGGGCGACCCTGCGGGCGATTCTCCGGCTCTGGATCGGGATTCGTCCTGAGCGCAGTGGCGTGTATTCGGCGGGCAACGGCCCAGCGATGCGGGCGGCGATTCTCGGCGTCGCCGTCGCCGATTCGGTCGCGTTGCGGGCACTGGTGCAAGCAAGTGCGCGGCTGACCCATACCGATCCGTTAGCCGAATCCGGCGCTTGGGCGGTTGCTTGGGCGGCACGCTCGGCGAGCCTAGGACTGGTAGAGCCAGCGCAGTATCTCAGTGTCGTGCGTGAGACGCTGGCTGCCGATGGGCAGGTGCTTACGGGATTGATTGAACAGGCAGTCGTGTCAGTCAATGCCGGTGAATCGACCGAATATTTTGCGCAGGCGCTGGGTTTAGCGCAGGGTGTATCCGGTTATGTGTGTCATACGGTGCCAGTCGCTATTCACGCTTGGTTAGCGCATCCGCAGGATTATCGCGCCGCAGTTGGTGCTGTTATTCGCTGTGGTGGTGATACTGATTCGACGGCAGCTATTGTCGGCGGGATTCTCGGTGCCGCTGTCGGGCCGGCAGGCATTCCGCACGCTTGGCTGCATGGCATGATTGACTGGCCGCGCTCGGTGCGCTGGCTGGAGCGACTCGGCGAGCGTTTAGCACGCAGTCGCATGACCGGACAGCGGCAGCGCCCGCTACCGCTATGTGTGCCCTGTGTGTTGCTACGCAATGCGGTGTTTATGTTGATTGTGTTAGCGCATGGTGTGCGGCGCTTGCTACCGCCGTATTAAGACGGCCTCGCCCATCACTGCCGCCAAAACGCTGGCATCAATAAAATCAACAGCGTGAAGATTTCCAAGCGTCCGGCCAACATCCCAAAAATACCCAGCCATTTAATCACCGAATCGACGGTGGCGAAGGTCACCGCTACCTCACCTAAGCCCGGGCCACAGAGATTGACCGTCGTAAACACTGCGCCGAATGCCGATTCCAAATCCAGCCCAGCGGCCATCATCGCCACAGTCAGCAGCAGACAGGTCACGACATAGAGCACATAAAATCCCCAGACCGAGAACAGCACATCGTCTTTGACTGCCCGCTGGCCGACCTTAACCTGTAACACGGCATGAGGATGCGCGAACTGGAGCAACTGCCGCACGCCAAGTTTGGCCAGCAGCATCACGCGCAGCACCTTGATCCCGCCCGCCGTGGAGCCGCCACAACCACCTGTAAACGACAGGATCACCAACACCAGCGGAATATGCAGCGGCCAATCGGCAAAGACGGCGGTACCAAAGCCGGTGCTCGTCAGGATCGAGGCGACCTGAAACGTGCCATGCCGCAGCGCCTCCCAGCCATCAGCATAGGTGCCGGCCCAGGAGAGACTCGCGGCGATGAACAGCGAACTGCCGAGAAAGATCAAGCCAAAGGTGCGGGTTTCGGGATCGGTGACATAGGCGCGGAGATTCCAGTCGCGCCACGCAACAAAATGAATGGCGAAGTTCACGCCACCGGCCAGCATGAACACAATCGTGATCGCCTCGATCAGCGGGCTATCAAAATAGGCAATGCTGGCATCATGGGTTGAAAAACCGCCGGTCGCCACCGTCGCAAAGGCATGACCGACGGCATCAAATACGGTCATACCCGCCAACCAAAACGCCAGCGCACAGGCTGCTGTCAGCCCAAAATACAGCGACCACAGCACGCGCGCGGTTTCGCTGATACGCGGGGTCGGTTTGTCATGCTTGGCCACGCCCGAAGCTTCGGCGCGATAGAGCTGCATCCCACCGACGCCCAGCAGTGGCAAGATGGCCACCGCCAGCACGATCACGCCCATACCGCCGAGCCACTGGATCTGTTGACGATGATAGAGAATCGACGGCGGCAAGCGGTCGAGTCCCGCAATCACCGTCGCGCCTGTGGTCGTAAACCCGGACACCGACTCAAAGACCGCATCGGTGAGCGTCAGATGCAGCCCAAATAAAAACGGCAGCGCCCCGACTAGCCCCAGCAGCGCCCAGAACAACGCCACGATGACAAAGCCGTCATGGACGGACAGTTCACTGTGAGCGCGGAGATTGGGCAGCCAGAGCAGCAGCCCGGCGGCCAGCGTCACGATCCAGGCGTTGATAAAGACCGACACCTGACCATCTTGATACACCAGCGCCAGCAGCAGCGATGGCAGAAAACTCAGGCTGTAGAGCAGCAACAGCAGACCGAATAGCCGAATAATGGCGCGCCAGTGCATCGTTAGGCCATGTTATGAATTTAAAAAAAGACGGGTGGCGAGTCGGCAATCGCATCAGCAACCGAGGTGCTGTGATACAGCGTCTAACGCCGCCAATGCGGCCGCAAAATCATACGCCTCAATCGCCTGCGTCATCTGCCGCACCACAGGTTCGAGCGTCGGTTCTGTCAACACGGGCGCGATCTCGGCGATGACATCCGCTGCGGCGGTATCATCCTTGCACAACAGCGCCCGCAACTGCGCCAAGCGGGGAGCCAGCGTTGCTAGATCGACTGCCGCATCTGCCGCACCGAGCGCGGTAGCTCCCACTGTTTCCAGTATTTCAAGCTGCGCCAGCCCCGTGAGCACAATGTCTAACTGCGTGAGCGTTGCGGCGAGGGCTGCCGCAATCTGTGCCTCTGACTGCGCATCCGATTCGCCGACCTGACAGGCCCGCTCCAATGCCTGTGCCGCTGTCTGCACCGCAGTTGCAGCGATATTGCCGGCGACCCCTTTGAGCGTGTGCGCACAGCGGATTGCGGCCTGTGGATCGTCCGCCGCCCGCGCCGCTGCAAATTGGGCGGCAAAGTCCTGTTGACTGTCGCGAAAACGCCGCAACAGCTTGCGATAGAGCCGCGTATCGTGCTGACTGATGGCTAATCCGGCGGGCAGATCGAGACCGGGCATGTTATCTGGCAGATCAGCGGCTGCTGATGCTGCTGATGCTGCTGGCGCGTCAAGCACACTGGGCGTAGCAGTGGTGAGCGGCTGTGGCTGTGCTGGATGAATCCATTTGGCCAGCGTGCAGAACATTTCGCGCACATTGATCGGCTTGCCGATATGGTCATTCATGCCCGCCGCCAATGCCCGTTCGCGGTCGCCGCTCATCACATTCGCCGTCATCGCAATCACCGGCAGCGCCGCGTATTCAGGATGCTCACGAATGGCGCGGGTGGCGGTGTAGCCGTCCATCACCGGCATCTGACAATCCATCAGTATCCCATCGAATTGCGCCACCGCGAGCCGGTCGAGCGCCTCCTGACCGTTGTTGGCGATCTCGACGCGCAGGCCGTGACTGGTCAACAGCTCTAGCGCCAATTCTTGATTGAGTTCGTTATCTTCCACCAACAGCACCCGCGCCCCGCGCAACTGCGCTGTGACTTCGGGCGTGACCGCTTGACGCGGCGTGGTCGGGCGCGTGAGCAAAGCTGTATCGTGCCCGATGGCCCGCATCAGGGTGTCAAACAGGATCGCGGGCGTCACCGGCTTGGTCAGAAACCCAGCGATATTCAGATCCGCACCCGCTTGCCGCGCTTCCTCGCGTCCGTAAGCCGTGACCATGATGAGCGTCGGCGCATGGGTGAGTTCAACCAGATTGCGCACGCGCTGCATGGTGGCGATGCCGTCGAGTCCGGGCATTTTCCAATCCATCAGCACCACATCGAAGGGCGCGAGCTGATCGGTTTCGCGCAGGCGCATAATCGCCTCGGCACCACCGGCCACACACTCGACGGCAAAGCCGAGCGCAATCAACATGCGGCTGAGAATCTCGCGGGCACTGGCATTGTCATCGACGACCAGCACGCGATAGATGCGCCCAAGCGGTTGCATCCGCAGCGGCGCAGCGGTCAGCGGTTCGTGCTGGCGTCCAAGTCGCACCGTGAAATGAAAGGTACTGCCGACACCGACTTCACTCTCGACGCCAATCTCGCCGCCCATCAACTCGGTCAGCCGTTTGGAAATCGCCAGCCCCAAGCCGGTGCCGCCATATTTGCGCGTGGTGGACATATCGGCTTGACTAAAGGACGTAAACAGCCGCGCTTGTTGCTCCAGCGTCAAGCCAATGCCGGTATCGCGCACGCTAAAACCCAGTCGCACCCAGTCCTCAGCCACGTCCACTGCCCGCACGGTAATTAAAATCTCGCCGCCCGGATCGGTGAATTTCACCGCGTTATTGCCAAGATTGAGCAAAATTTGCCCCAAACGCAGCGGATCGCCAATCAGCGCACAGGGCGCAGCGGGCGGTAAATCGAACATCAATTCAACGCCCTTTTCTTCCGCTTTCAGACCGACAAGATTGGCGAGATTATCCATCACCTCTTCGAGCCGGAATGGAATCGCTTCAATATCGAGCTTACCGGCTTCGATTTTCGAGAAATCGAGAATATCGTTAATAATACCGAGCAGTGCTTCAGCGGAACGATGTACTTTTTCAATATAATTGCGCTGGCGGCTATCGAGATCGGTTTGCAGGGCTAAATGCGCCATACCGATAATCGCATTCATCGGTGTGCGAATTTCATGGCTCATATTGGCCAGAAAACTTGATTTAGCCTGGGTGGCTTCTTCAGCTTGTTCTTTGGCGGCTAACAGTTCAGCTTCAACAGCTTTGCGATCCGTAATATCAATCACGGTTCCAGCTAAATCCAGCGGCAACCCGTTGGCATCATAGCTGGCTTGACCCTGTTCATAAACATGATGCACCGCGCCGAAGCGATCACAGATCCGATATTCAACCGTATACGGGCGATGGGCACTAATCGCCGCATCAATAGTCGTCGCGACATGCGCGACATCATCAGGATGAATCAAACTGGTATAGGTTCGTACCGCATTCTGAATTAACTCACTGGCCGGATAGCCGGACAGCCGCTCGATTTCATCGCTGATAAACAGCATTGTCCAATCTGAATCAATCAGACAACGAAATACCGTGCCCGGAATAGTACCAACCAGCGTGCGGAATAATTGCTCGCGGGCGGCTAATTCCTGGGCAGCGCGTTTGCGTTCACTGATATTTTTAAATACGACGACCACACCCACTAATTGCCCAGCGTTAATCATCGGCACGGCGACATATTCGACTTCTAAACTGGTGCCATCCTGTCGCCACAGCACTTCATCTTCGACCTGATGGCGCGAGCCGTTGCGGTAAGCCGCTTCTATCGGGCAATCACAGGCCGCATACGGTCGCCCATCAGCGTGCGAGTGATGCACCGTAGCATGTAGCGGACGTCCGAGCAGTGCTCCGGGCGGATAGCCGAGCATGTCGGTCGCGGCGCGGTTGCAGAAGCTGATGCGCCCGTCACCATCCATGCCGATGATGCCTTCGCCGGCTGAGTCGAGAATGAGTTCACTGCGTGCGAGCGCCGCTTGTGCCAACGCCTCGACCTGCTTGGTGGCGGTTAGATCTTGGCTCATCGCGACAAAATGCGTCGGTGTGCCGCTGGCATCCGTCACCGGCGCAATAGAGACGGCGACCCAAAATAATTCGCCGCTTTTGCGTCGATTACACAGCTCGCCATGCCAAACCTGACCGGCAAGAATCGTGTTCCAGAGCTCGGCATAGCGTTCCGGTGGGGTCAGATCGCTTTTGAGCAGCCGCGGATTCTGGCTAATCGCCTCATCGCGTTCATAGCCGGTGATGCGGGTAAAGGTCGGATTGACGTGTTCGATACAGCCATCAATCGAGGTGATGACGATGCTCAATGGGCTTTGCTCGACGACCTGCGCCAGCGTGCGCCATTCCTGCGCCCGCGCTTCGACCAGCACTTGCATGCGCGTTCGGGTGCGCTCGCCAAGCCAGAGCAACAGTGCTCCGAGTGTCAAGACCAACAGGGCCAGACTCACCAGCGCCCCAAGCACTAACCAGTGCGCGGTCAGGGTGACGGCGGCGGTGTCAAGCTGTTCTAAGCCGAGATAGGCGACCACCAGCGCGGCGGCCAGTACCAGCATCACGCCTGAAGCGACAAGCTGACGCAAACGCCGACGGTCAAACCAGCGATCTTCCAGACCCTGCCGCAGATGACGCAGCGCCAGCACGATCAACACCAACACGCTGGCGATAGCCGTGAACACGATCAGCATGAGCACGGGCGCTTGAACACTCAACGCCAGCACCGCCAGTAGGGTTATTAGCGATAAGGCCAATAACAGCAGGGTGGCCAACCCGCTCCAAAAGGATTTCATGGAACGGTGTGATCGTTCGGCATTTGCTCGGCATAACGGGCCTGAATATCGAGCACCTGCGGCAATACCGAGAGAAAAGCGGGCACTAATTGCGGATCAAAATGTGAGCCAGCGCCATCTTTCAGCAATGCAACGGCTTGTTCAACCGGCCAAGCGCGTTTATAGGGGCGTTCTGAAGTCAGCGCATCAAAAACATCGGCAATCGCCACAATCCGCCCGACACGCGGAATAGCTTCAGCGACTAAGCCATTGGGATATCCAGAGCCGTCCCATTTTTCGTGATGCGTCAAGGCAACAATTCGCGCCATCTCTAATAAATCCGAATCGCCCGCATCGCCGAGAATATCAGCTCCGATTTGGCTATGCGTTTGCATAATCGCCCATTCTTCCGCATCGAGCTTACCGGGCTTTTGCAGAATACGATCAGGAATCCCGATTTTGCCAATATCGTGCATCGGCGCGGCATTAAGTAATAATTCCGCTTCGGTTGCGCTCATCCCGACCGCCTCGCCGAGAAGATGCGAATAATGACTCATGCGAATCACATGCAGGCCGGTTTCATTATCTTTATATTCTGCCGCTCGCCCGAGGCGCTGAATAATGCGCAAGCGCGTTTCATGCAGCCGCGCTGTTTGCTCGCGCACCTTGCCATCGAGCACGCGGTTTTGATCGTAGAGGGCTAATTGCGTGCGCACTCGTGCTTGCACGACCGGCGGACTAATCGGCTTGGTAATATAATCAACCGCGCCCAATTCAAAACCGCGAATTTCATCTTCAATGCCGATTTTGGCCGTCACAAAGATGACTGGAATATGGCGCGTAGTAAAATCTTCTTTTAATTGACGACAGACCTCAAAGCCATCGACGCCCGGCATCATAATATCGAGCAAAATCATATCTGGCGGATCACCGGAGCGTACAATTTGCAGCGCCCGTTCACCGCGAGTGGCGGCCTTGACGTTGTAATCAGCTTTTAAGGTATTGACCAACAAATCAATATTTGCTGGCGCATCATCGACGACCAGAATTGTCTGCTTGTGCGCGTCGGTCATAAAAACAGTCTCTTGAATTTAGGAGAGCGATCAGCGGCCAGCGGTGTGATGCGGTGGTTCGAGCAGGACGCCAACCGCTTAAAGCTGGAAGCTGACGGCTGGCCGCTGATCACTACCGCTGCAATTCAACCCGATGCCGTCCGTTTGCTTTCGCACGATAGAGCGCCTCGTCTGCCCGCCGAATCAGCAATTCGTGATCGGGATCGGCTTCGCCCGCTGGCTCTTCGGCCACGCCAATGCTGATGGTGACAACGCCATGTGCTGAAGCTGGATGCCAGAGACTCAGTTCAAACACGGATTGGCGAATGCGCTCGGCCACACGTTGTGCGCCATCGAGGGTGGTATTGGGTAACACGACGACAAATTCTTCGCCACCATAACGCGCACAAAAATCTGAACTGCGCTGCAAGCTGGTGCGGAGTAGTTCGGCGACTGCGCACAAACAGCGGTCGCCGGCTTGATGTCCAAAGGTATCGTTGTAGCGTTTAAAATCGTCGATGTCGCAGATCAACAGCGACAGCGGCACCCGCTCGCGCCGCCCGCGTCGCAGTTCTTGCACCAGTTGTTCGGTGAAAAAGCGGCGATTCGGAATGCTCGTCAGCGCATCAAACACCGCTTGGCGGCGCAAGCCTTCGTAAGCTTGCGCCAACAGCCGCCCCAAAATCACAATCACCACCACCCCAACCAGCGCCACCAGCCCATGACTGATGGTTAGCGCCTGCCACGGAATCGGGGCCAATTGTGGCAGCGTGATGCTGATGCCACCGCGCACATCGCCGAGTTGATAGCCCTGTTCGGCGTGACACTGCAAACAGGGTTTTTCAGTAATCAATGGGGCCATATAACGATAGCCCCAGTGATCGCCGTCCAAATAGGGTTGCGCCCATTCTTTCACGCCCTGCTCAAAAGCGTGCAGCGCCTCAATCTCCCAAGCGTAGGCGATATTTTCGGGGCGAATCGGTTTCAAACTGGTGATGTGAAACTGCACGCCCGCTCGCTCGGCGGCCAGCTCCGAGAGCGTGCGCGTCATATAGGCTGGATTGACTTTGGTCAGCGTCAGATCGGGCGTAATCTGGAGATCGCGCTGCGGGTCTTTTAAATAAGGATTGGCGGGCGTCTGCGGCGTGATCGGCACATAAATGCCCGCGTGACGGGCGTTCCAACGGCGCGTAATCAGCAACAGATCAAAAAACGTCCGCGCCGATTCTAAGGCTAAGTTTTCGCGATGCTGCTCGGCTTGATGCAGATTCCAGCCCAGCGACAGCGCGACAATCAGCAACCACACGGTCACAATCAGCAACAGTTTCAAGCGGATCGCAGCAGCATAGTGCGAACGCTCGAACAGATTGTAAACTCGCGCATCGTTCAACATGTCGCTCGCGCTCCGGGCGGCGGGGAGAGGTAAGCGTCTATCTTAGTGGACGGAACGAAGCGACGGAATCGGCATTCCACTCACCCGCGCATGGGCGAACTTTTCACCGGATGGATAGTGTGATGGTGTCGTAAAACAGGCGGCTCTGTGGCCGCCTGTTTGTGTCTGTCGAGCAGAGAGGGAGCACATCATTTTCCGCACCGCCGTTGATGGCATCGTTACCGAGGGTCGTGCCCGAATTCGTAAGATCAGTTGTGCTAGTGGATAAGTGTCGCGTTGTTTGTGATTCCTAACTTCCGTTAAGCTGTAGCATCGCACACGCGCCCCGTACATTACGGATCACAGCTCGCTATGCCGCTGACTCTCACGCTCAATTCTGATGAACTGATGCGACTGGCCCCCGATGCCGCCTCGCTGCAGGCCGCGCAAAAGCTCATCAACCCACGCTACTGGCCGCAACTCGGCTGCGACCCAACCGCCATTTGGGGCGAATGTCAGGGCAGCGGCTCTAAGCCTTATCAAACACAAATCGACCTCTCCGGCCCGGCGTTCCGCTGTAGCTGTCCGAGTCGTAAATTCCCCTGCAAACACGGTCTGGCACTGGGCCTGCTCGCTGTCAATCATCCCGACCGCTTCACCTCCGGCGAGCCGCCCGCTTGGGTGAGTGAGTGGCTGGCCTCGCGCACGCAACGCCGTGAACAGTCAGCCGTCACTGCCTCACCGACTAGCGCACCGCCCGCTGATCCCCGCGCTGCGGCCCGGCGGGCAGCGGAGCGCCAGCGGCGTTTGACCGATGGTCTGAATGAGTTAGAAGCCTGGCTCACGGATCGCCTGCGTCAGGGCTTGGCGCAGTTGCCTAATCAAACTGAGAGCTGGTCAACTCAGGCGGCGCGTCTGGTCGATGCGCAACTGCCCGGACTGGCCGAGCGGCTCAAGCGCATCGCCGTGTTGGTCGGACGCGGTGAGCACTGGCCCAGCCGAGTGCTGGCTGAACTGGGACGCTTGCAACTGTTGATCGACGGGGCGCGGCGTCTGGACAGCTTGCCGCGTGGCGAACAGGCCGATCTCCGCGCTGCTCTGGGTCTGCCACAGGATAAAGCCAGCGTGTTGGCAAGCGGCGAGCGACTCGACGACGATTGGCAGGTGCTGGGTGTGTCTTTCGCGGCGGAAGAGCGGCTGGTGATGCGGCGCGTCTGGTTGCGCGGGCGCACCAGCGAGCGGTCGGCGCTGCTGCTCGATTACAGTCACGGTCAAGCGTCGTTCGAGCCGCTGTTGACCGTCGGTGACTGCGTGACCGCACCGCTCGCGTTTTATCCCAGTGCCGCACCGCTGCGGGCGCTGTGTGTCGCGCCACCGCAGACGCTGACGGCCTGTGCCACGCAACCGCGCCTGCCACTGGCTGAGGCGCTGGAACAGTTGACGGTGCAGATTGCCGCCAATCCCTGGCCAGCGGTGCGCGGGTTGACAGTCAGCGGTGTGCCGCATCCAGACGCCGACGGCGGATGGTGGCTCACTGACGGTGCTGCTGGTGCGCTCCGGTTACAACTGGACGCCGAAACCGCATGGTCACTGGTGGCGCTGGCCGGTGGTGCCCCGCTCACGCTTTTTGGTGAATGGGAGACTGAGGCACTCCGTCCGCTCAGTGCCTGGGGGCCGAACTGTCTGTGGGCGGCTGAGAGCACAGGGAGCACGCGCTAATGTCTGCACTGGAGACACTGGCAACACAATTGCTCATCGGCACCGACCGCCGTGCTCCCGATTGGCCGACAGCCGCTGGTGCGTGCGGGGTGTTATTGGCCCAGATTCAAGCCGATCCCAGCGCATCCACTGAAACAACCGCGCTGCGGCTGGCCGGGGCGCTCGCGGTCTGTACAGCGGCGGGATTTTGCCCAGCGCCCGCGCCCGCATCACAACCGCTGTTCTCATCCTGTCCTGCTGCGACCCGCCCGACCGCGACCGAACCGGAATGCGTGGCGATCTTGCGTGCCATCTTGGACACGGGCACGGATTCAATGCGCGTGTTGGCGCTGCAACAGGTGAATGCGGCTGGCTATGACCTACCGCCACTTCTACTCCCTCGGACGCTGGCGCTTGCGGTGTCACAGCGCGAGCTACGTGCCTGGCTTCCGGCGGTGATCGGCGAGCGCGGGCGCTGGTTGGCGCGGCTCAATCCCGCGTGGTGTGCGGCACTGCGTCTCGATGATGCCATGCCCGATCTCGAATATTGGGAACACGGCACCCTTGAACACCGCGCCCAATTTCTCGCCGCCGAGCGCCGTCACGCGCCAGCTGCCGCCCGCGAACGGCTGGCGCAGACCTTGAGCGAAACCGATGCGCGGGGTCGGGCGCGGCTGTTGGCTGAATTGGCCAGCGGATTAAGTGCCGAAGATGAAGCCCTGCTCGAACACTGTTTACGCGACCGCAGTCAAGAGGTGCGCCGTCAAGCCGTCGCGTTGCTCACACGTCTGCCCGAGAGTGGTTACCGTGCTCGCATGACTGAGCGCGTTGCTGCCTGTTTCAGTGAGACGCGCACCCGCTCGCGTTCACTGCTGACTATCGAGCCGCCGTCGAGCTTTGATCCGGCTTGGACAGCCGATGCCATTGAGGACAAACCGCCCAAAGGTGAGCCACTCGGTCAGCGGGCGTGGTGGCTGTATCAATTGGCGCGGGCGCTGCCGCTCGACTGGTGGACAGCGCAACTTGGCGGCGATCCGGTTGCCTGTGTCCGCTGGGTGAAACGCAGTGATTGGGAATTAGCCTTGCTCCGTGCCTGGTTTGAGGCGCTGGCTCGCTCGCCGTCACTAACCTGGACAGAAGCGCTACTGGCACGGCTGCCAGTCGCAGACTTGCATCTCGACCCGCTGGAACTGATCGAACGTTTAGCGCCATCGGAGCGAGAAGGGTGCTGGATCGCGCTGCTCGATGCGACACGTTCTGGCGATATTCTGGGGGTGATTCTGGCGCGTATCGCGCAGACGTGGCGGCGCGATGGGGTCGCTTTATCATCGTCGTGTGCGCAATCGCTGCTAGACCGCATTGCGCAACACCTGCGTGACCCACGCACGCGCCAGGATTACAGCTTACGGCGGGCGCTGCCGGAGTGGATCGCCTGCCTACCCGATGCGCTGCTAGATGCGGCGACTGGTTTGCCGCTCGATGCGCTCGATGCCGCGACGCAAGCGCAACTCTGGGCCAGCGTGCGCCAGCGTCAGCGTCTTACTCATTATCTACCAACCGGTCACGCCACGTTATGAGCCATATCCTGCGCCAGCACGCCGAACACGCTTATGCCGAAGAACTCGACGCCCTCAAGCAGAGCGATAACCGCCAGCGTCCGCCTAATTGGGCGCTATCGCCCTGGGCAGTGGCAACCTATCTGCTCGGCGGACGGCTCGACAACGGCTTTGAAATCAGCCCCAAATACATCGGCAGTCGGCGCTTGATCGAGACGGCAATTGCCACTCTAACGACTGATCGCGCCTTACTCTTATTCGGGGTACCGGGCACGGCGAAATCTTGGGTGTCGGAGCATCTGGCCGCTGCGATTTGCGGCGACTCGACCTTACTGATTCAGGGCACAGCGGGCACCAGCGAAGAACAACTGCGCTACGGCTGGAACTATGCCGAACTGCTGACCAAAGGCCCGTCACCGCAGGCACTGGTGACCAGTCCGCTAATGCGGGCGATGGAACAGGGCAAGCTGGCGCGAATTGAAGAACTGACGCGCATTCCAGCGGATGTGCAGGACACGCTGATTACGCTGCTGTCGGAAAAATCGTTGCCGGTGCCGGAATTGGGGACTGAAATTCAGGCGGTGCGCGGGTTTAATGCGATTGCGACGGCCAATAACCGCGACAAGGGCATCAATGAATTATCAAGCGCCCTCAAGCGCCGCTTTAACACAGTGGTGTTACCGCTGCCCACTAGCGCCGAGGAAGAGGTCGCCATTGTCAGCAAGCGCGTTGCGGAACTCGGGCGGGCGCTCGATCTGCCCGCCGAGCCGCCGGCCTTGAAAGAAGTGCAGCGCGTAGTACGGATTTTCCGCGAACTGCGCAGCGGTCAAACCGAGGACGGCAACACCAAGCTCAAAACGCCGAGCGCCACCCTAAGCACGGCTGAAGCGATTTCGGTGATCAATCATGGTGTGGCGTTAGCGGCGCATTTTGGTGATGGAGTGATGCGGGCGGGGGATATTGCGTCGAGTTTGAGCGGGGCAATTGTCAAAGATCCAGTACAGGATGCGCTGGTGTGGCGCGAGTATCAGGAAACGGTGATGAAAGAGCGCGGCGATTGGAAAGATCTCTATCGAGCGTGTCGGGAGCGGGATTGAATGGGCTGTCAGCCTATTAAGTTGGGTGACCGTAATGAAAAATATGATGTGGTCACCCAATATCAGCGTGATGTTGGGTTGCCAAAAGCGGAAACCCTACGCTGCTTGACTAATTAAATTTTAAGGTAAAATTATGACAGCCAACAGCCAACAGCCAACAGCCAACAGCCAATGCCGAAAATAGCAACCCTCTCATTTTCTCATTCTTTTCTGGTGCTGGCTTTTTAGATTTAGGTTTTGAAAAATCAGGTTATGAAATTGGATATGTCAATGAAGTACATAAGCCTTTTCTTGATGCGTACAGATATTCACGGGAACGAATGAATATTCCCTCGCCTACTTATGGTTATTTTGAAGGTGATATTGAGCAATGTTTATCTGGTGAGGAAGAAAAAAATCTAACCCAATTAGTTTCCTTTACTAAAAAACAAAACCGCATGGTAGGCTTTATTGGTGGCCCACCATGTCCAGACTTTTCTGTTGGAGGAAAAAATCGTGGCCAGCATGGTGAGAACGGAAAGCTTTCAAAAATTTATGTTGATTTAATTTGTAAACAAAAACCCGATTTTTTTGTTTTTGAGAATGTAAAGGGATTGTATCGTACCGCCAAGCATAGAGAATTTTTTGATGGTCTGAAAAAACAGTTGAATCAAGCAGGTTATAGCTGTACTGAAAAACTTATCAATTCAATAGAGTATGGTGCGCCACAAGATCGCGAGCGAATCATTCTTTTTGGTGTTTGCGGAACCAAAGCCCCTCAAATAAGTAATTTTAACTGGCAATCACGTGTCACACATCCACAGGCATTAAATAATAAATGGCCTGCATCCCAACCTGTCGCTAGAACACGGGTAAAACCGAAAGACCTTATTGAATCGCTTACAGTGCAATACTGGTTCAACAAAAATCAGGTCAGTAGTCACCCCAACACACACCACCAATTTAAACCAAAAGCAGGTTTGGTGAAATTTGAAGTCATTGACGAAGGCGATGACAGTAAAAAATCATACAAACGCCTCCACCGTTGGCGTTATTCACCAACGGCCGCTTATGGCAACAACGAAGTGCATATACATCCATATCTACCACGCCGAATTTCTGTAGCTGAAGCCTTAGCTATTCAATCGCTTCCAAGAGAATTTGAATTACCGCCAACGATGACCCTTACCAATATGTTTAAAACGGTTGGCAATGGCGTTCCGTTTCTAGCATCACAGGGCATAGCTTTGACAATTTTAGATTTCTTAAAAGGAGGAGACCTAATAAAATGAGACTTACAGCAAGCAATATAGTCAAAGCAATTAATGGTCTGCCAAAAGACCAATGGTATGAATACATAAACCCTAGAAATATTGGGAAAATAAAGATTACCAGTGTAACGCTACCAGAAGGCCCGATTATCATCAAAAGAAGCACTAAAAATGTAAACGAGTCCATTTCAGTTAATATGATATGGCGATTAGCGAACGCAATGGAAGAAGGTGTGCCTATAAATGTAGATCGTGTCTTTGGTGGAAGTTACAACACTCGCTCTGTGCTAGAGTCCTTAGTGGCGCACACGCCTGAATTTTATTGGTGTCAACCGGGTCGAATTGAACTAAATAATTCAACACGAGAGATTAAAAAAGGACACAAACATTTAATTTGGCTGCCCAATACACGACACCAGAATGCTGTGCTATCAAAATTTGAAACGGATATAGTTATTTCTGAAATACCAACAACCAGTGCCGTTTATGATGCTCTCCATATTCCAAGTGTATTAAGTCAAGCTATTGATGATATTGATGTTCAGCGTCGGCACTTACAAATTCAAATTGCATTAGCAGTAATTGGCAATCAGCTTGGATTTAGGACATGGATAGCACGCAACGATCAAGGTATCACATACGGAGATAAAAAAGTTGGTGAAATTAGTGGCGTGGTAGCAGACCTAGAGCGCGAAAAGTTAATAACCGTTGTTGATGGTGCGGTAAAAGCAGCCATGCATATTGACTGTATTTGGTTTAGAAATGGAAAATTTTTGCCCGCAGTGATTGAAGTTGAGCATAGTACGGGGGTCACGAGTGGACTCACTCGAATGAAGGGCTTATACGATCAGTTGCCACCATTTCCGACGCGGTGGGTAATCGTAGCACCCGATGAAGACAGGAACAAAGTCATTACCGAAGCAAATAAACCTCAATTTAAGGATTTAAATACAATGTTTTTTCCATACTCTGCGGTAGACGAGTTATATGCATTGTGCCAAAAAAGAAAGCTATCAAATAAAGCAGTGAACGAAGAATTTTTAGATTGCTATATGGAGCCTTGCTTGCAATCCTTAACTCATCACTAAATTAAACGGGTCAACAAGGCAGCAAGGTAAGATGGACAAAACAGCCACGCAATAACCTTGATGGTTGCTATAACGCGCATTGGCCATAAAACCCATCATTCACCATCCGCGACGCGCTGTGACAGCAGAACACCCCATGCCCAACTCGCCCTTTCACCTCTTCGGTATTCGTCATCACGGCCCGGGCTGCGCACGCAGTCTGCGCCATGCACTCGACGCGCTGAACCCAGATTGCATTCTGGTCGAAGGGCCACCCGAAGGTCAGGCGTTGCTGGATTGGCTCGGTGATTCTGAGCTGGTGCCGCCGGTTGCGTTGTTGGTTTATGACCCCAAAGCAACCCGCGACGCGGTGTTTTATCCCTTCGCTGAGTTCTCACCAGAGTGGCAAGCTCTGCGTTTTGGCAGCGAACGCGGTGTGCCGACACGCTTTTTTGATCTGCCGGTCGCCAATCGGCTGACGCAAGATTCATCCGGCACGTCCCAGCCCGATGCGCTGGAACCCGACGCCGACAACGCGCCGCAACACACCGATCCGCTCGATTGGCTCGGGCGGGCTGCCGGATATAGCGACGGCGAATCGTGGTGGAATCATTTGGTCGAGGAACGCGGCGATGGGCTGGATCTCTTCGCGGCGATCCGCGAAGCGATGACGCTGGTGCGCGCTGAGTCCGACAAGACACATTGGCCGGCATCGCGCCGTGAGCAGGAAGCCCGCCGCGAGGCGCACATGCGCAAACAGATGCGCCAAGCGCGCAAAGACGGCTTTGAGCGCATCGCCGTGATTTGCGGTGCATGGCATGTTCCGGCACTGGTCGAATTGCCGAGCGCAACCGCCGATAACGCGCTGCTGAAATCGCTCCCAAAACGCACCGTCGAGGCGACTTGGGTACCCTGGTCATATCCGCATCTGAGCACCGCCAGCGGCTATGGCGCGGGCATTGATGCGCCCGGCTGGTATGAACATCTGTGGCAGAGTCCGCCGTCACAGCGAGCGATTGGCTGGATCACGCGGGCGGCGCAGGTGTTACGTGCTGAGGATCTCGATTGCTCATCGGCGCATGTGATCGAAGCCGTGCGGCTGGCCGAAGCATTGGCGGCGCTGCGTGAACGTCCGCAACCGAGTCTCGATGAACTCGATGACGCGGTGCGCACGGTGGTCTGTCACGGCGATAGTGCGCCATTGCGATTGATTCGACAGACGCTGGTCATCGGCGAGCGACTGGGGCGCATCCCCGAACACACGCCGGTTGTACCGCTGCAACGCGATCTCGCCGAGCGCCAACGGGCGTTGCGCTTAAAACCTGAGGCTGGTCACAAAACGCTCGATCTCGATTTGCGGCAACCGAATGATCTGGCGCGTAGTCAGTTGCTGCATCGGCTGGCGCTGCTGGGGATTCACTGGGGTGAGATGCAGCGCACCAGCCGCGCCGCGAAAGGCACCTTTCACGAAATCTGGACACTGCGCTGGGAGCCGCAACACGCGCTCGCGGTCATCGACGCCAGTCGCTGGGGCAATAGCGTCGAAGCTGCTGCGACCCGTTGCCTGATTGTTGCCGCGCAAGACGCTGAAACTCTGCCGATGCTCTGCGAACTGGTCGAGCGGCTGTTGCTGGCCGATCTCCAAGCAGCGATTGGGCCGGTCACGCGCCGCTTGGAAGATCAAGCCGCCATTGCCAGCGATGTCCCGCAGATGCTCGGTGCGATTCCGCCGTTGGCCGCAATTCTGCGCTATGGCAATGTGCGCCAGACTGACAGCACGCTGGTTGCGCATGTCTTGGCTGGATTGGTGCCGCGTGCGGCATTGGCGCTGCCCGGTGCCTGCACCGCACTCGATGACGCGGCGGCAGTGGCCATGCGCACGGCGCTTCAGGACGCAGATCGTGCATTACACTTGCTGCAAAATGCTGAGTTCGAGCAGGTTTGGTCGCAGGCGCTGCATCAGCTTGCCGCGAGTGCGAACGCGAACGGTCAGGCATTGCTCGGCGGTTTGGCGACGCGCTTGCTATTTGATGCGCAACAGGCCGATCTCGACATCACCGCCCGTCGTTTGTCGCTGGCGCTATCGGTCGCGGCGGAACCAACAGCGGCAGCGGCTTGGCTCGACGGCTTTCTCAATCACAGTGCGCTGGTGCTGTTGCACGATCCGACACTGTGGGCGCTGGTCGATGCGTGGGTCGCGGGCTTGAGTGACGAACACTTTATGCGCGTGTTGCCGCTGGTGCGGCGAGCGTTTGCGGCATTTGCGCCCCATGAGCGCCAACAACTCGGCGAACGCGCACGCCGTCCGCTGACTGCCGCCGCGCCGGTCACGCTGGACACGACGCTCGATCTGGCCCGCGCCGAGCGCCCGATTCCGCTATTGCAACGTCTGTTAGGAATTGCGCCGTTATGACCGATTCGCTCACGCCGTCATCTGCCAGCGCGTTTACGGATGCTGCTGATGCTGCTCGCCTGCGCCGCTGGCGGCTGATTCTCGGCGAGCCAGCCGCGTCGAGCTGTGGCATGGCGCTCGCGGGTTTAGATGCACAGATCGACGCGGCATTAGGGGCACTCTACGATCCCGACGGCGCGGGCGGCTTGCGCGGCGGCAGCGGGGCTTCGTCGCCGCGTGTGGCACGCTGGTTGGGGGATATTCGGCAGTATTTCCCCGCGCCGCTGGTGCAGGTGATGCAGCGCGATGCCTTTGAGCGGCTGGATCTCAAGTCGATGCTGCTGCAACCGGAATTGCTCGAAGCCGTGCAACCGGATGTGCATTTAGTGGCGACCTTGATGGCCTTGCGCGGCGTGCTGCCAACCCAGACCCGCGAGACGGCGCGAGCGGTGGTGGCGCGGGTGGTCGCGGCGCTGCTGGCCAAGCTGGAAGAGCCGATGCGAGCGGCGGTCAGTGGGGCGCTCAATCGTGCCGAGCGCAATCGGCGTCCGCGCTATGCCGAGATCGACTGGAACCGCACCATTCGCGCCAATCTGCGCCATTGGCAAGCGGCGTATCAAACGCTGGTGCCGGAACAACTGATCGGCTACGGGCGCAAAGCGCGGCGCACGCAACGCGAGGTGATCTTGTGCATCGATCAAAGCGGCTCGATGGCCAATTCGGTCGTGTATTCGAGCATTTTTGGCGCGGTGATGGCGTCACTTCCGGCGATTAACACGCATCTGATCGTGTTTGATACCGCTGTGGTGGATCTCACGGCTGACTTGAGCGATCCGGTTGAGGTGCTGTTTAGCGTGCAACTCGGCGGCGGCACCGACATCAATCGCGCTGTCGGCTATTGTCAGGGCTTGATCCGCGAGCCGCGCAACAGTGTGCTGGTGTTGATTTCTGATCTCTATGAAGGCGGCGTCGAGCGGCAGTTGCTCCAGCGGGTCACGGAGCTGCTGCAATCGGGGGTGCAGGTGATTGTGTTGCTGGCGCTGAGTGATGAGGGTGCGCCGTCTTATGATGGTCAGCTTGCGGCCAAGCTCGCAGCACTGGGCGCACCGGCATTTGCCTGCTCGCCCGATCACTTCCCCGATCTGATGGCCGCTGCCATTCGCCGCGAAGATGTGGCGTTGTGGGCGGCCAAGCGGGGGTTAGTGACGGCGCGGGGGGAGCATTGAGGGGGAAAGTAGGCGCTGCCTGACCAGATCAAATTTTTCCGAACGCCCTCACACCACAATCACCACCACCCCACTCACCATTAACATGCCAGCCGGCAGCCGCGCCGCCAAATGTGGTTCACGGAACAGCAGCGCCCCATACACAATACCGAATAGCAGACTGGTGCGCTTGACGGCAATCATGTAAGCCACCTCGACTTGTTGCAGCGCCAAAAAATGCGTAAACACCATGATGCCGAGCAAACCGCCGACGGTCAGCACCGCCCAAGGATGTTGCGCCAAGCGCCGGAGCCGACTCGGATGCGGGAGCACAATTCCCAGCGCCACGGCGCTCCCGAGCACGGCTATGTATAACGCGCCGAACGACTCTGGCGGCAGATAGCCGAGTGCGCCCTTGCCCAGCGTTGCGGTGAGCGCATAGAGCACTGCCACCCCGAGCATCATCCGCGAGCCGCGTTCATCGAGCATCGCTACAAAGGGCGCAACCCAGCCGCGCCAACTGCGCCGATGTGCGTGCGTGCTATTGAGCACCCAAGCGCCAGCAACGACGAGCATAATCCCCAGCAGACCACGCGCCGAAACCTGCTCACCGAGTAGCAGCCAGGCCACGCCGACGATAAACACTGGCGTAAACGCCAAATAGGGCAGCGTAAGCGACAGCGGATGGTCACGAATCGCCGCCACATACAGCCACATCGCCAGCAGTTCGAGCGGCACCAATGCGGCCATCCAGCCCCAAAATGCCAAAGGCAGTTCGGTCAGCGGCGGCAATCCACCGAGCAGCGGCAACATCAGCAGTCCGGGTAGACATAAGCGCACGATCAGTAATTCGCTGGCCGTGAAATCGCGTAGCCAGATTTTCGCCGCTGCATCGGCGCTGGCCAGCGCGAAGGCACACAGCAGCGCCAGTGCGATCCAGCTCATCGGTGGGGCAGCTTAGGCAACGTGAATTCTGTTTGAAAATATTGATAATTCAATTTCTTGCGGATCCGAGTGAGCAAGTGCTGTAGACCATTGTGCCATCAGATCGCTTACGCGCTTTCGTTCGCAGAAATCACGCCGACTGAGCAATGCATCACGCGCCCGCGCTGTGCAAGCGGCACCATGCGCCGCTTGCCAGATAACCCATACGCAGAAATAGAATCTCACGTAACGTGACAATCAAGTCAACGACCCATGCGGCTGCCAACCCAGCGTGACAAACAGCACAATAAAGCCGACCACATACGCCAGCGCCACATGCCAGCCATGACGCAACCACGCGCCGACTGATTTAGCTTGCGGATACATATTCGAGAGCGCGACCCCCGCCGAACTGCCAAACCAAATCATCGACCCACCAAAACCGACCGCATAGGCGAGCATTCCCCAATCAAATCCGCCCTGTTCGAGCGCCAGCGCCGTGAGCGGGATGTTATCGAACACCGAGGAGACAAAGCCCAGCGTAAAGGCCGAATACCACGAGGCTTCGGGCAGTTTTTCGACGGGCATCAGCGACGCGCAGACCACCAGCGACAGCAGAAACAGACTGCCCTTAAAGGCTTCGGGAAGCAGGCTCCATTCCGGTTTGCGCTGCGAGGCCGTGCCCAGAATCGCCGCCCAGACCGCGATGCCCAACACTGGCAGACTGTCGCCGAGTCCTTTAAACAGTGAATTGACGACAAGATTCGTCAACACAGCCGCGAGCAGAATCGTCGCCACAATGCGCAAGCGAATCCAATCGACCCGCGCCTCAGCGGGCACCTCGCGCTGAATCGGTGCAAAGCGATGCTGTTGAATCGCGGCGGGCACGCCGAAAATCAGCAGCGCCACACCCGCAGCAACATAGGCGTGAATGACCTCGGAGGGCGCGATGCCGGAAATCCACATCATCGTCGTCGTGGTATCGCCGAGGACACTGCCCGCCCCGCCGGCATTCGATGCGGCGACAATCGCGGCTAAATATCCAATGTGGACTTTATGACGGAATAGGGTCGCGGCGATGGTGCCGCCGATCAAGGCTGCGGCGATGTTATCGAGAAAGCCGGATAGCACAAAAATCACGACCAATAGCGCCAGACCACCGAACCAACCGCCCGGTAGATAGCGCGGCAGGATATGCGGCACGCCGCTGTCCTCAAACTGTCGGGCGAGCAGTGCGAACCCGAGTAGCAGTCCGAGTAGATTGGTCAAAATGACCCACTCATGGCCCAAATGTCCGAGCAATCCGGCCCAGCCTGCGCCAGTATGAAAGCCGGTGAACTCGAACTTATAGGCCGTGATGGTGGCTAATCCGGTGAGCGCCACAAGCAAGGTGTGATTGTGAAACAGCGCCACGCCCAAGAGCGTCGCGGCAAAGAGGATAAATTCGACCGGAATGCCCAGCACGGCGATATCCGTTGGCGCGGTGCTGGCGCTTGCGGCCAACGGCAACAGCGCAACGCTGGCCAGCGCGATGCTGCTCAGGGTACGCCAGCGTCTCGGCGACGAGCTGCTGGATTCTGCATCTTTTAGTGTGTCAAGGGTCGGAGCGTTCACGCGGATGACCTCAAAGAAAACGAAAACACCGTTAGCCAGAACTGGGCTGGAGCTGGAAAGCACGCATCATAGAGCTACCAGCGGTCAGCTTCCAGCAATCAGCTAGGCGCTGACATGCGGTGACGAAGCTGGACGCTCGCGGCTGATGGCGGGTAGCTGGAGGCTGAAAGCGGGAAGCTGGTACGATGTGTGCGCCGCGCCATCGCTTACACGGCTTATCCGAGGCTTGTTATGCTTGAGTTGATTTCTCACATCGTGGTCAGCGCCCTAGAAAGTCTGGATTCAACCCAGGTGACCGGGCTGTTTGTGTTGGCGATGCTGGTGCTATTTGCCCTCGCGCTGCTCGCCGCGCTGACCCGCCGTGCCCAAGCTTTTCAGCAGAGCACGCCGACATTGCTAACCACCCTGGGCATTCTCGGTACCTTTCTCGGTATCGCGATTGGTTTGCTGGATTTCGACGCCAATCGCATCGAATCGAGTATTCCGCTGCTGCTCGAAGGTCTCAAACTCGCCTTTATCACCAGTATCATCGGCATTCTGCTGGCCACCGCGCTGCGGCTGGTGCTGGTGCTCAAGCGCGATGTCGCCCGCCAACCGACCGCCACTGCGCAAGCGGATGCCGCCTCAGCACTCGATGCCAGCGATCCCGCCGCGCTCTATAAACTGCAAATTCAGCTCGCCGATGCGCAGTTGAGCACCACGCGCCAACTCGTCGAACAGCTTGCCGCGCTGGATACCCGTTTGATTAGCACGTTAGAGCAGCAGCACGCGGCGCAACTGGCCGCTTTTCAGACCTTCGCCGGTCAGTTGAGCGAACTCGGATCGCGCCAGCTCATGGCGGCGCTGGAATCGGTGATCCGCGATTTCAACGACAAACTCAGTGCGCAATTTGGCGAGAATTTCCGCCATCTCGATGCTTCAGTGGGCAAGCTGTTGCTGTGGCAGGAACAATACCGCGAACACATGACGACGCTCGGCACCCAGCTTGATTTAGCCGTCGCCGGCGTCGAACGGTCGCAGATCAGCCTGCAAACGCTCAATCAACAGGCCAGTCAGATGACCGTTCATGCCGCCGATCATCAGGCCACGTTACAGGCGCTCAAACGCGAAACGCTCGAACTCGAATCCGTGCTCGGCGGTGTGGCAGAGTTGCGCGAACGGGCTAAAGAAGCCTTCCCCGCTATCGACCAGCGTTTGCGCACTATGCTCGAAACCATCGAGGGCGCGGTGCTCTCCGGTCTGGAAGCGCAACAGCGCATCGGGCGCTTGAGCGCCGCCGCCACCCCGACTGCTGGACGTAACACGCCATGATGCCGCCACTGCTCCACAATCCGAGCGCCGAAGCAGCGGAAGACGAAAGCCATTGGCTGACCGTTTCTGACCTGATGGCGACGCTGATGATGATTTTTCTGTTTTTAGCCGTGCTGCACATGCTGCAAGTCGAGCGGCTGCATCAGCTTGAAACCGACGTGCGCATCGATGCTAGTGAATCACGGCAGGCGATTCATTCGGCGCTAACCCGCGAGTTTCAGCGCGATCTGCCGCGCTGGAATGCGGAACTGGTCGAACGCACGCTCACCCTGCGGTTTCGTGAACCGGACATTCTGTTCGACCGCAATTCCGCCCGCATCAAACCGGAATTTGAAGCGATTCTGAATGACTTTTTGCCGCGTTATGTGGCGCTGCTCAAGCCATTTAGCGGCGTGATCCGCGAAATTCGCCTTGAAGGGCACACCTCAAGCGAATGGAGTCCGGGCACCGCGCCGCTCGATGCCTACTTTCTCAATATGGAATTGAGCCAGCAGCGCACGCAAGCCGTGTTGCGCTTTGCTTACGGACTCGACGCGCTCCAGAATGAAGATTGGTTCCGCGCACGGGTCGCGGCAGTGGGGCTGTCGTCCTCGCGTCCGGTGAAAGATGCACAGGGCAACGAGAACTCAGCGGCCTCGCGGCGGGTGGAATTTAGCGTTTTGACGGATTTTGAAGCGCGGTTGTTAGAGCCGGTGGCGGTTTCCAGCCGCCAGCCGTCCGTTTCTAGCGATCAGCCATCTGCTTTATACGCAGAGTGAGATGCCGGGCGCTGCGCTAAACATTGCTCACTCACAACCAGGGACTCAGACGCGCATTCGAGAGGCCATAAGCGCGATCATGTATATCTTGTAGAAATTGCAGTTCTGCCCAAGCCTCCGGCGTCCACTCAACATTGAGTCCCAGATCACCAAACGTCAGGCGCTGAAAGATCGTTTCAAAAGCGTTGATATTGCCCCATACCGTCATTAAATAATCCAGTGTTTCTGGGAAACCAATTTCGAGTGCGGAATTTTCGGTTCGCGTCAAAACCACTCGCGCAGGAATAATCCCTGTTGCTGCTGAAGCAACTGACGATTGCGTTGAATTATCGACGACCACAAATTGATTCAGTAGCCATTCTGCCCACTGTTGCAAGACTTTTAACGGGTGTTCAAAGGCTAAGGTAATGCGATACAGCCGTTCTAAACTGCCTCGTTGGCGCGGCATCTCAATACTTTCCAGTACCCGCGCCCGTAAACGTACCTGAGCGCGGGTTGGCACGCCATTAAATTGGAGCGCAGCACTTTGACCCGCCGTCAGCGTCAAGGGTGAAGCAATCTGTAATTGTCCTTTAGCAATTTCAGACAGTGCGCCGCGCCATTCGCCAACTGTTTGAATCTGGACTTCCAGGGTTGCGACTAATGGATTAGCCGCATGTTGGGTATCCTGTTCGTTAGTGCCCTGAAGTTGACCGAGCAGTTTTTCTAAGCGCGTTTGATTAAAAATCGACAGTCGCTGAAAACGCAAAGCCAGCATATAGCGATTCGATTCTAATGCTTTTTGGCGCAATAACACGGCTTCAATATCAATGGTTTCCTTACCCGTCCACGGCAATCGCAGCCAGATGCTTTGTTCACTGGCTATCGGCAATTCGGTTGCTGTTTGACACAAGGCACCGCCCCAAGATAAATCCATCAGCGTGGCGGTATACACTGATTTTTGCCGAGCATCCTGTAATTGCACAGGAATTTGTACCGACAAGCGTGCTTGGGTTCGGCGTTCAGATTCAGAAACTGCATAAGAAGGCATAGCATTGTCGCTCTGGTAGGAAATGATTCGCTAGGTCACGCGATTGCATCTTAAATCCTAGCGGTTAGCGCCCAAACTAGACAAACACTTTAGCTGTTTAGCTGGTGGCTGGACGCTGACGGCTGGAAGCTGAAAGCCCGCAGGCGCTTGGCCAACAGCGCCACCGTGGTCGCTGCGTGGCGTTGACCATATCGCGCCGGAATATAGAGCCTGAACCACGCGCCAACCTCGGCGGCTAAATCCGGACGTGCCGCCGCGATCCGTTGCGCATAATCATGTGGCCCCTCATGCGGCAGGCGCGGTAGCCCGATGCGTGCCAATCGCTGACACAGCCGCGCATACAGCCGTTCTAGCGGATCGTGTTCACGGCGCTCGCGTAGCAGCACCAGCATGATCGCGCCCAGCGTCACCGACACGGCGACCACCATCAGCGCCGCCAAGCCGTATTCTTGCCACGCGCCCAGACCGAGCTGCTCCATCAGTTGCCGCTGATCTTGCGCCGAAAAATCCAGCACCCAGTTCTGCCAGGTCGCTTCCAGCGTGTCGCTCATCAGCCGCAAATCGCGTAGCCAACTAGCCAGCGCCGCCGTTTCGCCCAGATCAAAGCGCACCGATGCGCCAGCACCGAGCAATTCCGTCGCCGCCTGATTGTCGATGCGCGACGGATCAACCGCCGCCGTCGGATCGACGCGCACCCAGCCGCGCTCGGCGATCCACACTTCGACCCAAGCGTGTGCATCGGACTGATAGACAATCGTGTAATCACCAAACTGATTGACCTCGCCGCCGAGATAGCCGAGCACAATTCGTGCTGGAATCCCCGCCACCCGCATCAACAGCGCGAAACTGCTGGCATAGTGTTCACAAAAACCACTGCGCGTCTCGAACAGAAATTCATCGGCTGGATTGGCCCCCAGTTTGGGCGGCAGCAGCGTGTAATAAAAATCCTGCTGATTAAAATGCGCCAGCGCCCGCTCGACCAATGCCCAGTCATCCGCCGGCTCGGCACTGCGCCACTCGGCAACCAGCGCCCGCATCCGCGGCGTGATGTTATCGGGCACGGCCAAAGCCAGCGCCCGTTCAGCCGCCGTCGGTTCCGCTGTGCGGTAGCGCAGCGCGGACTGCACGCGATAGCGTTTGAGTTCAGTAATCGGTTGATTAGCCAGTAATTGATGATCGGCGGTCAGGGTCGCCGCATCCGGTGCGTTCAATGGCCGGTCGAGCGCAAACAGCCAGCGTTGATTGCTTGGCTCCATGACGATTTCATATTCAATGGGGTCAGCGGCCTCGATCAGTGGGGCCACAGTGGTCGCAGATGCGGGCGGGGTGCCGAGCGTCCAGCGGCGTCCATCCATCTGCCATAGCACCAGCCCGCGCCAATAGCGTTGCTGCGCCGCCGGGGGTTGCTGGCCGAGAAAGCGCACACGAAATGCCAGATCACCATTGACCACCAGTTCACTGATATTGCCCGGCTCCATTGTGTCGGACATGCCCATCATGCCCTGGGTATTATCAAAGCCAAGACTCCAGAGTGGCGCTGTCAGACGCGGAAACAGGATAAACAACACCAGCGTCAACGGAATCGCTTGCAGCGCCAGCCGCACGCTGATGCGCAGTGCTGGACGTAACCCAGCGGCGTCCAGTCCGCCGTTGAGTTCGGCCAAGAGCGTGACCAGCGCCAGCGCGATCACGCCGAGATAGAGCGTCAGCGCGAACGAGTCATCAAACAGGAACTGCACGACGCTCAAAAAACCCAGCAAAATCAACACTAAACGCAGATCGCGTTTGGTGTCGAGTTCCAGCAGCTTGAGCACGATCATCGTCACCAGCAGCGCCGCGCCGCCGTCCTGACCGCTCACTGTGTGATAGGCGGCCAAACAGTTCACCAGCCCAGCGAACGCCAACAGCGCCCGTAGCCAGCGATTCGGGCGCACGACTGGCCAGCGCAAGGCGGCCAAGCGTATGGCGATAATCAGCACCAAAAATGCGGTGATCGGCGCGTCGAGATAGCGCACCAGCGGCGCACAGGCGGCAGCGACCAGCAGCGTTGTCCAGAATAGTTGCTTGCGCTCAGGCGCGGTTTCTCTTGGCTGATATTGACGCATAGGCTTACCCAAATCCGAATAAGGCTAACCGCGTGAGACAGCGTTCTGTGTGTGCTGTGCCCTGCGCGAGTCCTTCGACACCATCCGGTAGGCGCAGACCAAAGCGGGTTGCGCTGGCGCTGACATCGAGCACTTGACGGGTCAAGAGGCTCAAGCGCAGTTCAGGATCGGACGCGGCCAGTTGCGCCCAGTCGATCCACACGGCTTGACCGTGCTCGCCGCCATATTGCTTGACCACTAATCCACGTTCACGCGCATAGGCTTTCCAGTCAATATGGCGGATCGAATCGCCTGGGCGATAGCCGCGTGCGCCGAGATACTCGTCTGCACCCTCATGACGGGTGTGCTGCGGGCGGGCGCTGTCGCCGGCATCCTGGCCGGGTTCGGGCGCGTGTGGTGCGGGCTGGGGAAACACCAGCGTTTTGGCGTCAGTGGCTACATACGTCCACGCCATAAACAAGCCGAGCGGATGGCGCGTCTCAACCCGTACATCGGTCAGGCGCTGCCAGCCGCGTTGCAGCGTTGGCACCGTCAGCACGATCACCGCTTGATCGTCAGCGGCAATATAAATCGGCGCTGGTTGATCGTCGTGTTTACGTGCTCGAATATCCGAGCGCGCGCGGCCCCCGGCAGCCCGCACACTCACTTCAAAACGCGCCTGTTCACCAGCAAAGATCGGCGAGCCGCCACGCGCTTGCACCACCAAACCGAGCAGATTAAACCACGCATGGTGCATGGCAATCAGACCGACTGAGGCTAAAAAAAACGTCAACAGCAAGCCGAGGTTATTTTGATAATTCAGCGATCCCAGCAACATCACCAGCATCACCGCACCGTATAAAAATCCGGCGCGGGTCGGGACAATGTAAATCTGCCGCGCCCCGATACGTGCCAAACCATCGGGGCCAGGCTGAACGCGGCGCAGGAGGCTATCGAAATAGCGGTCGGCGCGGCTGCGGAGCGTTGGGGCGTGGTGTTGCATCAGCTTAAAACCGTCAGTGCTGATTCTGTCGCGAGACAGGGAGTGCCAATGGGTGTGCATCCATCTTACGCGATTGAGCGCGATTAGGCGTAACTCAGCACTAAACTGATGACATGCTCTAGATAGTGTCGTTACAAGATTCGAGCCCAGATAGCAATGCACCGAATCTGGGCGGCGGCTAGGAACGAAGCGGCAGTTTGGTCGTAGCGGGTGGCAATCACTCGCTACTGTTTGAGTTGCAAGAACGCATTTTCGATCAGATGCCGATGACGGTAGAGCGCGGCATCATAGGCGCGGGGTATTTCGTGGTTGCGGGTGTCAAGTTTTCTTTGATCTGATGGATTTTCGTTAACACCTGTTAACGCGCACGTGCTTGGTCACACATGGCCCCATCCGGCAAGGTCTGTGACATGCACAGACGCGAAAAGGTCTTAGATATGCTTTGAGTTTTACACCAGCAGCAAGTCGTGCTGGAAACCCGATACTCAAACGTGTTAAAGACCGATGCTCTTGGTTATCTGGTTATCTGGTTATCGAGCAGGCGGGAACATGAACCCGCTACTTAAGCGTGTCAAGTGCTTTCTATGCAAAACAAAACGGTAAAATTTGTGATTTTTTGTTAAAAAATTTACCACTATCTGATTAGCTCTCCGTGATACTGCTGTAACGCACGCGTCGTTAAACTCGTCAGGGGACGCTGACCGAAACGGGGCAAAATATGCACACAGAGTTTTTGCTTTCATCGGCTACAGCGGCAGATCGAGCACGAGGATTATCATCGAACAAGGTGAATGTATGAACTGCCGAACACGCAACATTTGGCCGCATCGTGCGTGTTTGAGCCTGAGCCTCAGCCTGCTGATTAGCTGTAGCTCTACGCCACCAGCGGAGCCGGTGCGCTACTACACGCTCGACGCGGATAATCTAGAACCTCAGCCTGCACGCACGCCGCCGATTTGCGGGACACTGCATGTGACGCGACTGACCGCACGCGGACTGCTCGGCGGACGGGCACTGCTATATCGTGCTCCCGATGACTCGCCGGAAATCCAAGCCTATCCGCGTTATCTGTGGCAAGAACCGATTGCTTCGGCGATGACCAATCTGTTGGTCGATCAGCTCCGCGCCGCGCAGGTGTTTACGCAGGTGACTGCGACTGGACGCACACAGACAGATTATCGGCTCGAAGGCGAGATTGAGCGGTATGAACATCAGCCGCTGCACCGACCGCCGCGTGTGCGTGCGAGCATTGAATTGGCGCTGATTCGGCCGCGTGATCGGGCGCTCTTGTGGTCACGTAACTATGTGTTGGAGGAGCCGGTCGGCGAGCGCACCGCCACCGCGATGGTATTGGCGTTCAATCGGCTGGCACTGGCGTTGACGCAGCAGGTCAGCGCCGATCTGCGCATGTGGTCGCAATCACGCTTAGAGCCTATCCCAAAAGGCCGGTAGCCCGCCAAGTGATGATCCCGAGCGCCAGATGGATCATGGCCAAGTAGGTGTCATCGCGCTTCTCCCAGCG
>NZ_FNOW01000043.1 GCF_900107145.1 Allochromatium warmingii
GTGAGTCTCAAGTTTACTTAGCGTCTAGTCGATTGTTGCTTCGCCAAATTTGCAATAATCAAGTTCGCTATAAATTAGCCGCTGGCTAGAAAAAAACTGATTTGCCAGTTTCTAGACAGCCTCTCAAACCCACCGGCTTTAGCCGGTGGTTGTTTAGTCACGACCTTGCGATAGGATGATTTAAATAGACAGGATGAACAAGATTTCACAGGATGTACAGGATTTATAAACTATAAATAATTGTTTTGAATCCGGTTAATCTTGAATCATCCTGTCCATTCTTTCACGACTCTAGCTGGCAGCGTGGTTAAAAGTCGCACGGCGATGGGCACGTAACATCACCAGCGGTTCGGGGCCGCTGAGTTTGATTTGTTCATCGCTGTCAAATCCCGCTTCAAATCCAGCAACATCAGCGGCAATCGGCAGTTCGCGTCCGTTGCGCTCGACGAGCACGGCCAGCGTCACCGAGGCCGGTCGCCCATAATCAAACAGCACATTGAGCGCAGCGCGGCTGGTGCGGCCAGTCTGGAGCACGTCATCGACTAAGATCAGATGCCGCTCTTCGATTCCAACCGGCAGATACGACGGGCGCACCTGCGGATGCACGCCGACGCGGGTGAAGTCATCGCGATAAAACGAAATATCTAAATGCCCAAGCGGTTCAGCCAGAGCTAACCGCCGATGCAGGCGCTCGGCGACCCAGACGCCGCCGGTGTGAATGCCGATCATCAGCGGCTGTTCGATACCGCGTCGCGTCAGCCGCTCGCGCAGGCGCGTGGTCATGGTGTCGAGCGCGGCTTCAATCGCGGCGGCGTCTTTCCAGATGTCAGTGGTGCTCACAAAGCCAGGTTTCCAGAATCAGGGCCGCTGCGAGCGCATCCACCGCTTCCAGCGTGGGGGTGCGGCGGTCGCGGGCGGCGAGTTGACGATGCGCTTCGCGGGAGGTCAGGCGCTCATCGACCAGATGCACCGGCAGCCGATAGCGGCCTTCGAGCTGACGGGCAAAGCGATGAACACGCGGCGACCAGGGAACTTCTTGATCGTCCATTTGAAACGGCAAGCCGACGACCAGCGCCGCCGGTTGCCAGTCACGGATCAGGGCGGAAATGCGCACCCAGTCGGGTTGTTCGCCCTGACTGCGCAGCGTGGTGAGGGGCGTAGCCGATCCGGTGATGGTCTGACCGACGGCCACGCCGATTTTGCGCGGGCCGAAATCAAAGCCGAGCAGGGTCATGCGGATGCTGGGCGCTTCATGCGTGCCCGGCCTCACCGCTCATTAGGTTTAAATCGACGCCGAGCAATTGTGCTGAGGCCATCCAGCGGGCACTGGGGTCGAGTCGAAACAGGATGTCGTTACTGGCCGGGCCGTTGAGCCAAGCATTGGCGCTCATTTCCTGTTCAAGTTGACCGCTGCCCCAACCGGCATAGCCCAGTGCAATCAGCGCCTGTTCGGGGCCGTCGCCGCTGGCAATGGCTTCGAGAATATCGCGTGAGGTGGTGACGCTAATATCCGGGGTGATATTTAGCGTGGAGTCATAGCTATAACCGCCTGTGTGCAGCACGAAGCCACGATCCGTCTGCACCGGGCCGCCCTGATAGACCGGCGTGTCGCCAATGCCCTGATGCACAAAAGGGATTTTCAGTTGGGTGAAAAGCGCACGGAGTTTAACGTCGAGTGGGCGATTGATGACAATGCCCATCGCGCCCTGCTCGGTGTGCTCGCAGATGTAGGTGACTGTGCGTGCGAAGTTCGGGTCTTGTAACCTCGGCATCGCAATCAACAGATGGTTGGTTAATGAAGTACTAAAAGGCATGGGCGTTAGTATCCTGATCGGCTGAGGGTGACGCAAGCGCACTAACCGGATCGGTTGGATTTCGAGCTGTCAGTGGCCAGTTTGACGCCTTTATCAATGATAGTCACGGCGCTGATCCCGCCGTCGCCTATTCGTTTCAACCACCCATCGCGCCGCTGACCGCGTTCGAGTTGTTTGTGCTGGGCTTCGGGCAAGCTGGCGACCAGTGCCGCGTTCAGTGCGTCGAGATTCCACGCTGGGGCATCACTGGGCAGGGCGATGAGCACACAGCGCGATTCAGGGAGTCGCAACTGTTCGGCAATCGCCTGAC
The DNA here is from genome assembly GCF_900107145.1 of Allochromatium warmingii. Taxonomy (GTDB): domain Bacteria; phylum Pseudomonadota; class Gammaproteobacteria; order Chromatiales; family Chromatiaceae; genus Thermochromatium; species Thermochromatium warmingii. The sequence continues at coordinate 2,125 of NZ_FNOW01000043.1, forward strand.
GTGCGGCGCGGAATTGCTGTTCTTTGAGCCGCTGTCCCTGTTCGACCGCATAGGGCGGCGACCAGTCGAGCGGCGGGTCGAGGCGGTCGGCGTGGGTGATGACGACAATGACCGGAATCGCACGCAGGCGCACATCTTGATTAGTCAGCGCCCGTAATTGCGCTAGCGCCTGTTCATCGAGCGCCCGATCTGCGCGATCTGCCGCAACCAGCCATAGCACCAGATCGCAGTCTGCCGCCTGTTTTAGCCACGCGCCGTTAAGCTGGTCATGCGTCAGGCCTGGACTATCGACCAGAATCAGCGGGCCGGTCTGGTCAGTGCTGAAGCGATAAGCGCGACAGGCGTCCGGTGTTGCAGCGGTCACGCCGACCGGCTCGCGGGTGATGCCGAGCCACACATTGAGCAGGCTCGATTTACCGACATTGCGTTGACCGGCCAGCAGCACGGTGAGCGGTTCGGCTGGCTTATCGGGCAGCGGTTGCGGCGCGGTGGGCAGTAATTCACTGGCGCGGCGGCGATAGTCACCGGCGTAGAGCTTGATCGCAGCCGTGCCGATCTCTTCGACCAGAATCGCCGCGACCTGCGCCAGTGCCTGCTCACTGACCACCTGCTTGATCTGTCCAGTAAGCTGATTGGTCAGATGAGAGCGCACGGCGCTGGCCGGATTGAACCAAGCGGCTATGCGCATCAGGGCGCTGAGGCGCTGCACCGGCTCGACAACATTCAGCGCCCGCACCAACCACGTCAGTTCAACTTGACACAAAATCGGCACGTCACGCCGGATCACCGCTCGCACGCGGGCGGCGAGATCTTCGGCCATCAGCAAGGCTTCCGGCAGCGTAAAGCGCCAGAGCGCGGCGGCATCATGCGGGGCGTGTGCCTGCGCGACGGTGTGGACAATGCGTTGTAATAAGTGCTGCACCGCTTCGGCATCCTGCACATCAGCGGCCGTCACCTGCTCGGCCAGTGCCGCAAGCGCCTGTCGTGCCGAGGTTTCCGCCGGTGAACTGCCGACGCCGGGCGGTTGGATCCGAATCGGCGCTGGCGCTGGGCGACGTAGTGCAAATTGATAGATCGCCGCCGCGACCGTCAGCAGCGCGATGGTCACGCCCCACCAAATCCAAAATCCGTCTGTCTGCCACAGCCAGATCAGCCCCGCGCCCAGCAGCACCAGCAGCGGCAGGGCGATCAGCGCCAGCATCAGTCCCAACCAGCCGAGATACTGCCGGTAGAGCGGCGGGCGGTGCGGGTCAGTCGGCGGTGAGTGCATGGGATGACTGCTTGCGTTGAGTGTGATAATGCCGCGCTTGGCGCAGACCTTCGCGATAGTGCTCGCGTAGTGCCTCACGATCCGGTTGATGTCCGGCTTTGCGCTCGCTGAAATAATACAGTGCTGCTTCGCCGATGCCCCAAGTCATCACGAATGTCCAAGAAGCCACCAGCGCCGTGCCCCAGCCGAGACCGAGTTTCAGCCCCTGCTGCACCGCCCATTGTCCAGCAAAACCGAGGGTAAAGCCGGTGCCGAGTGCGGCGACGAACTCGCCCCAGAGATCGAGCCGTTTCGTAAAACCGAAGCGATAGGCGATCTGGCTCACCATCGCCGCTTGCAGACTCGCCGATCCCAGCCCGCCGAGCACCGGCGCGGGGATCGCGCTGGTTGCTGAGGCGGCGACCGCCCAAGGCACAATGATACGGCGGCGAATCTGTTCCGGCAGCGACGCGGCCGCGCTCACCTGTTTTAGCCGCAGCACCAAGTCGGGCACCTCGGCTTCGAGCACATCCCAAAAACGCGCAACGCCATAATCACTTGGCACAATGCCCTGTTCCGGGCGGGTGAAATCAAGCGGCACAAAGATCGGTGTGCAGCGATTCGGCAACGCTGTGCGCACCAGTTGCCGTTGTGCCAGCATCGCCCGTCCGAGCGCATCCGGCACCTCGGGACGCTGGCGGTCAGCATCGCTGCCATCAAACGGATACGGCTCAACATGCCGCTCATGGCGCTGATAGACACGATGCAGCGTCGTCTGCGCGATGATGAGCGGGCGGCGCGGCTGATCGTGATACACCTGCTGCAACGCGGCGAGAATCGGCGCTTGATCGAGGTCATCGACGCGCATCACGGCAATGATGAGATGTGCTTGATTTTGCGCGGTCTTGAGATCATCGCCAGCGTCATAGTCAGCACAGTCGCTCAGTCCTCGCGTATCGAGCAGCCGCAATACTGGCTGGGGTTCGGGATACGCATAGAGCCGCGCTTCGCGGGTCATGGCGCGATAGCCAGAGCCGATCTGTTCGTAACCCTGTCCGGTGATTTCAGCAACAATGCTGGTTTTGCCGCTTTGCGTTTTGCCCAGCAGCCAGAGAATCGGCGCGTCGGCTTCGCTCCAGTCACAGGCATGTTTGATGGCGTCAGCGGTCATATTTTTATCGCTCCCAGCCCAATACATCATCTTGGGTAAATTGCCACGTCCGCACGATGTCCAACACGTCGGTATCGGCGGCGATGTCGGGCGGAAACGGTGAGAATGGGGCCGCTAACTCGACAATCTGAATCGCCGCTTCATCGAGCACATCAGACCCCGAAGAGCGTACCACGCGGATGCTCTCAACGCTGCCATCGGCCCGCACCGCGACATGCAGAATCAAACTGCCATAAAGCCGCTGTTCGCGGGCAGCGGCGGGATAGTTGAGAGTGCCGATGCGCTCGACCTTTTGCGCCCAAGCGCCGAGATAACTGGCATAGCGAAATTCACGAGTGCTGGCGCTGATGGATTTGCGCCGCGCTCGTTTTGCGCCGGTGGTGGCGTTGGCGGTGTAGCTAGAGGTTAAACGCGCTACTTCTAATCCCTGACTGGCGAGAATCTGCGCCGCATCGACCGCTGTCGGGCGTGGCGCGAATGGATCAATCAGCGGACGCGGCGGGGCCTCGGCTTCGGTCGCTAAGATCGGGGCCAGCGGCGGCTGGCGCAGCGGTACGGTCAGCGCATCCGGTCGCGCCAGCGGATCACGATGCGGCGGTACCTCAGTCGCTGGCGTGACGGGCGCGGGAACCTCAGCGGCCAACGGCGCATCATCCGGCGTTGGCTGATCGCTCTCGGGACGCGCATCCGAGGCCGGATCTTGCGTAGCGTCGCCAAAGGTCGGAATCGCGGCATCGCCGAGCGGTGATTCGCCGATTTGATCGCGCTGTGCGAGCACCGCTTCGGCGGGCGGATGCGCCGCGCTCGCGCCGAGGTCTTTCAGCAACACCACCTCAATCGCCGCTTCTGGTGGCGGCCCGGGCAGTGGTGCGACCAGCGAGACCACCAAAATCAGCAGCAGATGCAGCCAACTTGCCCCGGCAATCGCGGCGATAAACGTGGCATTCGCGGCGCGAGTCGGTGGGCTGACCAGCACGCTGGGCAGTTCTAGTTCTAGTTCTAGCGCCGCAGATGACGAAGCGGCGGTCATGGCTGTGGATTCGGCGGCATCTCGGATGGCCGCTCGGGTTCGGCAAGCTCGACCTGTTCTGCCGCATCGACGCGCTCTAACCGCGCCGCCATCGCTGGGGTCAAATGCAATCCGCCATCCGCATCTACCAGCAACACATGCTGCACGCCGAAACGTCCGGCGACCTCGCGCCAGCGCGTCGCGCCAGCAATAAAGATCGCCCGTGCAGCAGCGGCGGCGCGGGTGGCTTCCGTGCTCATCACCGTGACTGAGCGTGCTCCGGTCGCGGGTCGTCCGGTGCGCGGATCGAGAATAGCGTGATACCGCTGATTGCGATAAGTGAACACCCGTTCCTGTTCGTTGACCGTCACCAGCGCCTCATCACCGCGTAGCGCCATAATTGCCAGCACTGCCGAGCCACTCGGTCGCCGCACTGGAATCCGCCACGGCTGGCCACTGCGCTCGCCGAGGGCGCGTAGCTCGCCACTGCCGACCTGAATCAGCGCATGACGCACGCCAAGTTCTTGCAGATGCTGCATCGCCAGATCAATCGCTTGACTGCGGGCAAGTGGCGTTAAGTCGAGTTGAAGATTGGGCGCCCGCGCTTGCAGTGTCAGCCCCTGAAGCTCCAGCGCGGCGAGCGATGGGGCGGCAGCGAGCAGCGCGGCTAATTGCGCTTCAGTCGGCGGCGGGCGCGGGGTGATCTCAGCGGCATCAAACCCCCAGAGCCGCAATAGTGCGCCATTGGCCAGATTCAGCAGGCCGTCGCTTTCGGCTTCGAGCCGTTGCGCCAATCGCACCAAGCGCAGCACCGAGGGTGGCGGCACAAATGGCTGACCGGTGGCCAGCAGCCGATTGACCCGCGTCATCGCTTCGCCATGATGTGACCAATCCCGATCCAGATAGGCGAAATCTTGTTTCACCAGCGCAGCGGCGTGTTCGGCTTGCTGGCGCGTGACGGCAATCAGGTTGACATCAACTTGGGTATCAAAGGCCGTAAATTGCGTGAGCACTACCGGAGCTTTGTCGCGGCAGGCAGTGAGCGTTAGTGAGACAAGCGCCAGCAGCAGTAGCAGCGCCAGCGGGCGTGGACGGGACAACAACACCCCCATACAGCATGACTCCAAATTGAGGAGAAAATAGACAGGATTAACAGGATTTTTCAAGATTAACGGGATTAAAAACAATGATTTATATTCTGTAAATCCTGCAAAATCCTGTTCATCCTGTCTATTTATTTCTGTCTATTTATTTGACAAGCGGGCAGCAATGGCGTCGAGCAGCGCACCGGCGATGTCCAGACCATAGGCCGCATCAAGTTCACGAATACAGGTCGGGCTGGTGACATTAATCTCAGTCAGAGAGTCGCCAATCACATCTAATCCGGCAAACAGAATACCGCGTGTGCGCAGTTCGGGGCCAACTTGGGCAGCGATCCAATGGTCGCGCTCGCTCAGGGGTCGCGCTTCGGATGATGCGCCGGCAGCCAAATTGCCGCGACTCTCGCCCGGGGCCGGAATCCGCGCCAAGCAATAGGGCACCGGCTCGCCATCAACGATGAGAATGCGTTTATCCCCAGCGGAGATTTCTGGAATAAACCGCTGCACCATGCAGAACGCCCGCCCGCGCTGGGTCAGCGTTTCAATCACTACGCTTAAATTCGGATCGCCCGGCGCGAGGCGAAAGATCGACGCCCCGCCCATGCCATCGAGCGGTTTTAAGATAATCTCGCCCTGTTCGGCCTGAAAGCGGCGAATATCAGCCGCATCGCGGGTCATCAACGTCGGCGGGGCGCACTGCGGAAACTGTGCAGTAAAGACTTTTTCGTTGGCATCGCGCAAACTGCGCGGATCATTGACGACCAGACAGCCGGCTCGCTGTGCCTGTTCGAGCAGATAAGTCGTGTAAATATATTCCATGTCAAACGGCGGATCTTTGCGCATCAGCAGCGTATCGAGCCACGCCAACGGCTGTTCCTGCACGGCACCGAGGCGGAACCAGTCCTGCGGATCGTCAATGACTTCGATGGGACGCAGCCGCCCCCAAGCTTGACCATCGCGCAGCCACAGATCGCCGACTTCCAGATACCACGGCGACCAGCCGCGCCGCTGGGCGGCCAACAGCATGGCGAAGGTGCTATCCTTTTTAATCTGGATGGACTGGATCGGATCCATCACCACACCGATACGAATGCTCATTATGTTCGCCTGGACTGTAAAAACTGGAGCGAGTCGCTTGCGCGAGTGGACGCTTAATCCTAGCATCCCGGCTATTTCCGCCGAGACCGCCGCCGCGTGGCGCGGTACTCGCGGGCCTTCTGACTTGAAGTTAGGTGCGTAGTATGGCCGACGAACCCGATCTGCGCGGGGTCAAGATCCTCGTCGTCGATGACAGCAAGACCATTCGCCGCAGTGCCGAGGTGTTACTGACCAAAGCCGGCAGCGAGGTTCAGCTTGCCGAGGATGGGTTTGAGGCGCTGGGCAAGGTGGTCAGTTTTAAGCCCGATTTGGTGTTTATCGACATTATGATGCCACGGCTCGACGGCTATCACACCTGCGCCCTGATTAAAAACAACCCGCAGTTCAAAGACATTCCGGTCGTGATGCTGTCGAGCAAAGACGGCCTGTTTGATCGCGCTAAAGGGCGGCTAGTTGGGGCACAGATTTATCTCGCCAAGCCGTTTACCGCCGATGAATTACTCGGCGCAGTGCGGGCAAGTTTGACCCCAGCGGCTGCGACGCGGCCTCTCTAAATAATGATCTAAACATAACGATCTGCGCACCGTGACCAGACCGCTTTACTCACGCTATTCTGTGCGACCCGTCTGTGAGCCGCGTGTTGAGCGTGGCGGATGGATATTCAGCCTGCGCTTGCCGAGCACCTCATCATCATGACACGCCGCCCCGACACACCGCCGACTGTCTTGATCGTCGATGATTCACCGACTGAGACGCATATTTTGGCTACGATCCTGAAAAAAGCCGGCTATCAGGTCGAAACGGCCAGCAATGGCGAAGAAGGTGTGGCGCAAGCACGGGCCTTGCGACCGGATATTATTCTGATGGACGTGATTATGCCGGTGCTCAACGGCTATCAGGCCACGCGGTTGCTGCGGCGCGAGGCGGACACGGCGGATATTCCGATCATCATGGTCACGACCAAAGATTTGCAAACCGACCGCACCTGGGGTCTGCGTCAGGGCGCGACCGATTATCTGACCAAACCAGTGGATCGTCAGCTACTACTCGACCGCATCCGCGAATTATTAGACAGCGGGGCCGCACATGGCTAAAACAGCACGCGCCCGCACCGATCTGCACGAGCTGATTCAAAAGCTCGACGCCCGCTGTCGCGCCCGCGCCGCTGGCTTGCCCGATGAAGCGCGACCGCCGGACAGTTGGAGCGCGGTGCTGTTTCGCGTCGAGCAGCAGCCATTGCTGGCACCGCTGGAGCAGATCGCTGAGGTGCTCGAAGTGCCCTGGGAAATTACCCGCGTACCGGGCACGAAACCCTGGCTTTTAGGGGTGGCGAACAATCGCGGCACCATGCTGCCGATTTACGATCTGGCGTCCTTGATTACTGGCCATCCGCCACCGCTCAGAAAGCGGCTGCTGGATGCGGGAGCCGAGCGCCGCCGCGAGCATATTCGCCGTCGTGAACGGGTGTTGGTGGTGCGACAGGATGAGCTGCCGTGCGGGTTGGTGGTCTCGGAAGCGGTCGGAATGCGCTATGTGCAAAACAGCGACCGGATGCTAGAGCCGGTGGAAGGCTGGGGGCCGATCAATCGTTATGTCTCGACGGCTTATCGGCTCGATGGTCAGGTATTACCGGTGATTGAATTGCGCGAGCTAATGCGCGATCCGTTGTTGAATGCGGCGGCATAAGTCGCGCTTCGTCACCAGCAACAACGCTAAAAGCTGGCGGCTGAAAGCTGGCCGCTCTCCCCCATCCCCCTGCCAAGATTCATTTACGAGGAGTCGGCCCGAAACATGGTGAAACGCTTCAAACTCAATCTTGGCAAACCTTCGCTCGACAGTTCACACCTGTTGATTGCAATTGCGTTTGGATTCGGGGCGCTGTTTTTCGCTATTTTGGCGTTATTTAGTTATCTCGAATTAGCGCAACTCGACGAATTAAATGCGCGTCAGGGTTTTATTACCGCTGAACAGCGGATTCTCACCCAACAATTGCGTCAAGCGGCTGATGATGCCGTCGTCGGTCAGGCCGCAACGCTCGATCAATTGCGACGCGACCGCCAGCAATTCCAGACCGCATTAGCGGATTTAGCGCAGGGCATCGAAGATTCCGGCTCGCACAATACACAGCTCCGCGCTGAATTGCGCAAGATCGAACAATCATGGATGCCATTGTCGCAACACATCGAAGCCATTCTCGGCGTGCGCGAGTCGAGTATTGCCGTGCGCAAGCTCGCCGAGGAAGCCCGCGAACAGCTCCCGCGTTTGCGCGAAACCATGACCAAGGTCGCCAAGCGGCTGATGGCAGAAAACGCGGCTTCGGCGCTGCTGCTGGAGGCTGGATTCGAGCTATCGCGGCTCGAACGGCTCGAAGCCTCACTCGACCGCGCCCTGCGCGGCGGTGCGGAAGCCGGTCAAGCTCTCGAGGAAGCGATCAAAGCCAGCGATGGGTTTGCCGAGGGACTTTCGGCGCTGATTGTCGGTGTGCGTGGACGGGCGGACGCCAGTGCATCGCGGGCGGCGTTGGAGGAAATCACCGAGCAATTTGCCACGCTCGAAACCCGCACCACCGAGATCATGCGCCGTCTGGACAATGTGCGGGCGGCGACTAATCAACTCCCCGGATTGCAAACGGCTGCCGGTAGCGTCGAAGCTGCGCTCAACACCCTGCTCAATCAGTATCGTGACGCTGGGCGACACGTTCTGCTGCTCGGCGTGCCCATCGGTACCGGTGCCGTGCTGCTGTTTGCCGCGCTATCACTGTTGAGTTTGGCGGCGCTGGTGCTGATTTTTCTGCGCGATTCCAAAACCCGCGAGGCGGCCTATCGGACTCAAACCGAACGCGATGAACGCGCCATTTTGCGGCTGCTGGATGAATTGGGTGATCTGGCCGATGGCGATTTGACGGTCGAAGCAACCGTGACCGAAGACAAAACCGGCGCGATTGCCGATGCGTTTAACTACGCGATTGAAGCACTGCGGGCGCTGGTGGCGACCATCAATCACACCGCCTCTCAGGTTGCGCAATCGACCCAAGATAGCCGAGCGATTGTCCTGCGCTTGGCCGAGGCCAGCAGCGCCCAATCGCTCCAGATTACTCAAGCCTCAGCCGCCGTGCAGTCGCTGACGGTGCAAATCGACGAGGTGGCCCGCAATGCTGGGGAATCGGCGGAAGTGGCTTCGCGCTCGGTCGAGGTCGCCGGACGCGGTGCGCAAACCGTGCGCGATACGATTCAAGGCATGGACGCGATCCGCGAGCAGATTCAGGAAACCTCGAAGCGCATCAAGCGGTTAGGTGAATCGTCGCAAGAAATCGGCGAGATTGTTGAGCTGATTGACGATATTGCCGACCAGACCAATATTCTGGCGCTCAACGCGGCGATGCAGGCGGCGATGGCGGGTGAAGCGGGGCGCGGGTTTGCGGTGGTGGCCGACGAGGTGCAGCGGCTCGCCGAGCGGTCACGCAATGCGACCAAACAGATCGAGGTGCTGGTGCGCACGATTCAAGCCGACACCAACGAGGCGGTCAGTTCGATGGAGGCCAGTACTGCCGGTGTGGTCGAGGGGGCACATCTGGCCGAAAATGCCGGTGAAGCGTTGCGCGAAATTGAAAATGTCTCGGCCTATATCGCCGAATTAACCAAGCGCATTGCGGATTCGTCGCAGCGTCAATCGCGGCAATCAGCGGAAATCAATGACACCGTGCAAGCGATTCGCGCCATTACCGAAGAAAATACCGAAGGCACGCGCCAATCGGCGGAATCGGTTGAAGTGTTGGCGAGTTTGGCGAATGATCTTCAGAAATCCGTTGCTGGGTTCCGTTTGACCAGTTAAAGGGTTGATGCGGCAGATGATGAGAAGATTTAGACAGGATGAACAGGATTTTTCAGAATTTACAGGATAAAAATAAATTCAATTTATTTTTAGTTTTTATTAAATGAAAATCCTGTTAATCCTGTCTAACGGTCTTGAGAAATCATTAAACACGCGCAGCGATCCAGACCGCGAGTTTGACTCGAATGCGCTGTAAGCGCGTATCGGCAATCGAACCAATTGACCCAACCAACAATGCACCATCTAATACGGCCAAGCGTGATAATCGTAAAACACTCGCCGTTTTTAATCCTGAATATTCAAAGTCTGGATCGGACAGTGTGATGATTTCATCAAATTCAGCCTCTGCTTGATGCAATTGTGAAGACACCATACAGACTAGCCAATCATCAAAACGCCCGGACGCTGGACGAATTAACAGCACCGGGCGTCGCTTCGTTCCCGAAAGATCGGTACTGGGAAAGGGTGTCAGTGCAATCTGCCCAGCACATTTCATCCCCATCGCTCCCGCAAATCGGCATCGGTATAGATTACTGGATCGGCTTCTATTCCGCGCAGCGCCTGCTGCATCGACAGGTTCGCAAATTCCTGATCGCTCCAATCAGTCAAATCGGAGTCGGTGTGCAAAGCAAATCGGGTTGTCAAGTAATCGACAAAATCGAACACCTCAGCTTGTTTGGCATCAGGAAGTGTTTTGATTTTTTCGATCAAATCGGAATAGCTCATCGCATAATTGCTCCAGTGTGTGAACTAGAAAAAACTCAGGTATGCGACGCATACCCTACTAAACTAGGCTAGGCTGTCAATCCTGAATCATCCTGTTCATCCTGTCTAAATCTTCTAAATCCGTGCTCCACGCATCCGACGACTGCATCGCACCGCACAAGGGGTTAGGCCAATGGCCGATAAACAGCTAATTGGTGGCTTACAATGGGTCAAAAGCGAGATCGGTGCCACCTTGCGCCCCGTCCGCGATCTGATTGAAGCCGGTACCGATTTTGACACCGAAACCGAGTTGCCCGCCGCGCTCAAGGCGCTCGATCAAGTGCAGGGCGTGTTGCTGGCGTTGCGCTTGACCGCTCCGGCGCAGCTCGTCGCCGCGATGCAGCAATTGATCGAAGCCCTCGACCCCGATAGCCCCGAGCGTTACATCCAAGCAACGACGGCGCTCGATCAGGCGCTCACTCAACTCAGCACCCATCTTGACCGCCTTGATGCCGGATTGGATGACTCGCCGCTGACGCTGCTGCCCAGCCTGAACGCGCTCCGCGCCGCCGCTGGTGAGCATCCGCCGCTGACTCAGGCCGATTGGCTACACGTCACGCTCGCCGCATCTGACAGCGCAGCGACACCTGCTCCCGAACAGCTTGAACGGCTCGCTGCGGTGATTCGTCAGGTGCGCCCGTCTTTTCATCGTCATCTTGTTGAATGGTACAAGGACACCAGTCTCGGACTTGCGCCGCTGAGTCGCCTGTTTCGTCAACTCGTTGAACATCTGCACGCCGAACCCCTCGTCGATCTGTTTCGTCTCGCTGAATTGATTGTTGACACGCTGCAAGATGGGCGTTTGCCGGCCAGTCCGCAGGTACGTACTGTGCTTGGGCATCTGGATCGCGTGCTTAAACCGTTGGCGCAGCAGCCACCTGTGTGGCCGCAAGCCGATCTGCAATCGCTGTTGACGCAGGCGTTGGAACGCTTGACGCAAGCCGGCATTGATGCGCCCTGGCTCGCCGAACTCGAGTTGAAATATGCCGCCGCTGAGGATCTCGCGCTTCCAGCGCCAGCGGCTGATGTCGCGCTGGCGCAGGTGGCCAGCGAACTGGCCGCACAGCTTGCCGAACTGAAAACTAGCTTCGATCAGGCGCAGGCCGCTGAGGTTGGTGTGCAGTTGCAGCAGTTGGCCAGCCGCTTGGAGGCCGTTGCAGTCGGTCATCCGCTTGCAATGCGGTTGCGGACGTTGGGGGAGCATTTTCAGACCCGCGCTGCTCAGGATAGCGACGCGATGGAGCTGTTGGGCATTGAATCGGCGCTGCTGGCGCTGGCCAATCATCGCGCTGCCGAAGCCGAACAGTGGCTTGCGCCGGATTTGGATTTGTCTGATTTGACTGCCGCGACCTTGCGCGAGGCCGGTTACGAATTGTTACAAATCAAGGAAAGCATCGCCGATTGGCAAGCTGATCCGAGTGTGTTTGAGGTGTTGATTCCGGTGCCGAGTAATCTGCTGGGCGTGGCCGGTGCGTTGCGCATGTTGGGGCAGAATCCAGCGGCAGAGGTGGCCGAGCGCGTGGCCGAGCTGGTGCAAGTGGCCTATGTGCAGCAGCAGCACTCATCGACAGCGACGCAGATTGATGCGTTAGCTGAGGCGATTGCTGGGCTAGAACTTTATATCAGTCATTTGCAACAGCCGATGCCGTTGGGTGAGACGCTGATTGATCGCGCTGGGCAGGCGATTGCAGTGTTGCAAGCTGAGATCGGGGAGTGGTCTGCGTCGGCGCTGTCAGCCGCCGTCGAGCCGCCATCTGCGCCTGTTGTATCTGTAGAACCTGAACCTGAACCCAAAGCGGATAACGACGCCGACGACGGCGAAACAACCTTTCTCGATATTTTTCTCGAAGAGGCGAATGAGGAACTGGATTCGGCGCGGATTCAGTTGGCGCGTTGGCAAGCTGACCCCACTGATGCGCAGGCAGTGGCGACACTGCGCCGCAGTTTCCACACGCTTAAGGGTAGTGGGCGGTTGGTCGGTGCGTTGCAGGTCGGCGATTTTGCGCAGGCGATGGAGTTTTTGCTCAATCGGCTGATTGAGCTGAAAGCCCATCCCTCGACAGCCATTCTTGACTGTATCGCCGATGCGGTGCGCACGCTGCCCGATTTGGTGGCCGCTGAAGCCGCCGGAACGACTTTTGATATTGAACCTTCGGTGAGTCGCGCAACAGAATTGCGGGCGGCATTGAGTGTGGTCGTTGCTGAACTGCCGTCTGGTGTCAGCGAGCTAAGTGTTCTATCTGTTCCGGTTCCAGTTCCGACGGGTCTGACTGTCGATGCTGAGAGTTTGCTGGCCGATGATGACGAGTTGCTCGATATTTTTCGGGGCGAGGCGCAGGAGCATGTGTCGGTTGTGCGGGCGTTTCTCGCTGCCGCGCCGCTCGGTGAGCCGCGTCAGAGTAACGAAGCGTTGGAGCGGGCGCTGCATACCCTGACCGGTAGTGCGCGGATGTCGGGGATTGATTCCATCGCGCAGGTTACAAAGGCGATGGAAAATCAGGTTAAACCAACGCGCTTGAGTGGTCAGCCGGTGAGTGCGGCCTTGTTGGCGTTGTTTGCGCGGGCGACAGCGGCAGTTGAGCAGCGGGTGGCGGAGTTGCCGGCGGTGGGTGCAGGCGCGGAGGCGTTGCTGGCGCTGTTGCCAGAGTTGACGGCTTGGAGTGAGCCAGAATCCGTTGTAATGGTTGCCGCTGAAAGCGCGGAAAACGCGGAAGAAGTCAGTATTTCATTGCCTGAATTGACGGGTGATGAAGTTTCAGCTTCGTCACCTGAACTGATAATTGAAATTGAGCCAGAGCCAGAACTAAAACCAGAATCAGAACCGGAGCTAAAACTAGAATTAGAATCGCTGCATACGCCTGAACTCGAATTAGAATTAGAATCAGAATTAAACATAGCAGTAGCACTAGAACCCGAAAGTATCATTGATAACCAAGCGTCAGCTTTGTTATCAGAACCAATCATTGCAATTGAACCAAAATTAGAATCAGAACAACCAATCATCGCCGATGATGCAGCGCCAGTTTTATCACCCGAACCGATCATAACCACCGCGCCGGTCGTCGATACTGTCGAGCCTGCGCCCGATCCCGAAATGGCCGCCGTTTTCTTAGAAGAAGCCCGCGACCTGCTCGACAAGCTCGATTCCCAATTCCGCGACTGGCTACTCACGCCCCAAGACAGCGCCGCGCTCGCCGGGATCAATCGTCTGCTCCATACCCTAAAAGGCGGCGCTCGTTTGAGCGGTCTGTCCGTGATCGGCGATCTGAGCCACGCGCTCGAAACCCGCCTCAAAACCCTCGCCGATAATCAGGCGGTCGTCAACGACATCACGCTCGAACTCGCGCAGCGTGCCGTCGATATGCTCTCGCTTCAGGTCGATGCCGTCGAACAGGGCGCACCCATCCCGCGTATGAGTCAACTGGTCGCCGAGCTGTCCGGCGATTCGGATGCCGCACCCGCCGCTGTACCGCAGATGCGTCCGGCTAATCCCGCGCCCATTGCACCGCAACCAACTGCGCCCGCTGATGCTCAGGCTCCCGAAGGCAGCAGCGCCATCGCCGCAATTCCACAGATTCGCGTGCGCTCCGATCTGCTCAATCGCCTCGTCAATCATGCCGGCGAAATCAGCATCTATCGCGGTCGCCTAACTCAGCGCAATGGACAACTTGGTTTCGGTTTAGGCGAACTCGATCAAACCGTCGTCCGTCTGCGCGAGCAACTGCGCCAGCTCGAAATCGAAACCCAAGCCCAAATTCTCAACCGCTTCGAGCGCAGCGGCGAAACCACCACCGAACGCACCAGTACCGCTACCAATTATGACGCCGAGTTCGACCCGCTCGAATTCGACCGCTTTTCGCGTCTACAACAGCTTTCCGGCTCGCTCGCCGAAACCATCAACGACCTGATTAGCGTCAAAGAAATGCTTGCCGGGTATCAGCGCGAGATCACCGATCTGCTCACCCAGCAAGCGCGAGTCGCCGACGATCTGCAAGATGGCCTTTTGCGTACCCGTCTCGTACCCTTCGTCCAAGTCGTGCCGCGTCTCCATCGCCTCGTCCGCCAAACCGCCGAAACCCTCGGCAAATCAGCACGGCTCGAAGTCATCGGCCCCGAAGTCGAACTCGACCGCACCATCCTCGACCGTCTCGTTGCCCCGCTCGAACATCTCTTGCGCAACGCCGTCGATCACGGCCTCGAAGACACCAAAACCCGTGTCGCACGCGGCAAACCCGCAACCGGACTGGTCACGCTTGCCCTGCGCCGCGAAGGGAATGACGCCGTGATCAGCTTGAGCGACGACGGCAAAGGGCTAGATCTAGAAGCCATCCGCAGCAAGGCGATCTCACGCGGCCTGATGACCGCCGACTCCAAACTGCCCGATGAAGCCATTTTGCAATTCATCATGGAACCCGGCTTCACCACCTCCGGCAAGGTCACGCAGATTTCCGGGCGCGGCGTCGGACTCGATGTCGTCTCCTCCGAAATCAAAGCCGCCAACGGCACCATGAGTCTCGAATCCGTGCCCGGCAAAGGTGCTCGCTTCGTCATTCGCTTACCGTTGACGCTGGCCATCATCGACGCCTTTTTGGTCTCAGTTGGCGACACCGTTTATGCCGTCCCGCATAGCACTGTCGAAGGGCTGGCGCGAATTAACCGCGAAGAATTGCTCGCCATCTACGCCGATCCCAGCAAAACCTACGCCGTGCGTGGTCAACGTTATCGCGTCGCCTATCTCGGCACAGCACTCGAAACCAACGGCCCCGAACCTGAGGTCGGAGATCGACGCTGGCTGCCGATTTTGCTGGCGCGGATCGGCGATCAGCGCGTCGCCTTGCAAGCCGATACGCTGCTAGAAAGTCAACGCATTCTCGTTAAACCATTGGGGCCACAGTTAGCCGGCGTGCGCTGGTTAAGCGGCGGCACCATTTTGCCGGATGGGCGCGTGGCTCTGATTCTCGACGCGCTGGCGCTGGTGCGTTCCGGCGCAATTCGTGAACAAGCACCCGTGCTCATTGCGCCCGAACCAACCAGCGCAGCGGTGTGCGTATTAGTCGTCGATGATTCACTGACAGTGCGCCGTGTCACCAGTCGTTTACTGCGGCGACAAAATATGGATGTCTTAACCGCTAAAGATGGCGTCGAAGCTTTAACCCTACTCGATGAGCGCGTGCCGGATATTATTCTGCTCGATATTGAAATGCCGCGCATGGATGGCTATGAACTCACGCGCCATATTCGGCGCTCCGAACGACTCAAGCATTTGCCGATTATTATGATTACCTCACGCACCGGCGCTAAACATCGCGATTATGCAACCCAGCTTGGCGTCAATCGCTATTTAGGCAAGCCCTATCAAGAATCGCAATTGCTCGATGAGATTAGTGCGTTGGTGAGGAAATAGATAGGCAAAATAATAGGGTATGCTGCCAGCCTCCAGCTATCAGCCACCTGCTTCCAGCAAAAACGCTTTGCCCGTATCAGTCAATCGCTGGCGGCTGGTAGCTGGTAGCTTTCAAAAATCAGCACACCACGAGGAATCTATAATATGTCCGAAGAAGCAGGCCGCTTTACCATTCAGCTTCAGCAGCAAGAGGGCTTTTTAATCAACGTTGCGTTCGATTGGAAACGCGCTCCAGATGTGCTGATGGATGAACCGCCGCCGCTCGGCGAGCAACTCGGGCCGAATGCCTCGCGGATGCTTGCAGCGGCGGCGGCCAATTGCTTAAGCGCCAGCCTGCTGTATTGCGTGTTCAAAGAAGAACCGCCCGAGAACTGTCTGCGTGCTGAGGCGACCTGCGTGATGGTGCGTAATGAACGCAAGCGCCTGCGCATCGGCTCGCTGGCAATCCGGCTGATTGTCAGTCCCGTCGTCACCCAATCGCCACGCTTTGCCCGCTGCAAAGACCTGTTTGAAGACTTCTGCGTCGTCTCCGCCAGCATCCGTCAGGGCATCCCGATGCAGGTGACGGTCGAAGATGAGGCCGGAACCATCTTACACAGTTCGCCCTAAGATCGCACTCAGGCTGTCCGGCTTGTCCCCATTCGCGCCGCGACTGTTTAGAATAGCCGTCTCTTAACCGACTGGAGACCGACTGTCATGGTTCAGCCTAACCCACCCGAGGCGGAACGTTTTGAACAAGTTATTGTGGAGTCGGTTCGCTACATCTTGGAGCATCCCGACCCGCGTGCCTATCTTGACTGGGCCGATCACTACATCCCCGAGACGCTGGGCATGTGGGAATCGAATCTGGATCCGAGCGAGATCGGGCGGCTGACGCGCCGGCTGGCAACACTCATCTGGGATGCCACCCCGCTTCCGACTCATGCGTTCCGACCGCGCCCGCTGCCCCAACCAGCGGCCAAAGCCCCCTGTCCCTGTGGTTCGGGCATGACCTATGGCGCATGTTGCGGTCAGGCTGATGAACTGCCGCTGCTGTCACCCGAGGTCATCTGGGACATACTCTTAGAATTGCTCGACGCAGCGGGCATCCGAGCGGCGCTCGACAGTGGCGCGATTCCTGAACCGCTGCTGGCGCATGTCGCCGCCCGCTGGTTGATTGACGATCACCCCAAGCGCGTCGTGACCTTGCTTGAACCGCTGTTTGTCGATCCACTCGAACGTCTCGATGGACGCTATGAACCGGCGCTCGATCTGCTCTGCGATGCCTATGATGCGCTGGATCGCTGGCGCAAAAAGCTCGCACTCTTGCGGCGCGTGTGCGAAAGCGGCCCGCTCCCGTTACAGGCGGCGGCTTGGCAGCGAATTGGCACTATTCATATTGATGCTGGTGACTATGAGCAGGCACAGCAAGCATTTCATGCCGCCTTGCGCTGTGATCCAGATAATCCGGGCACAGCATTGCTGGAAATCACGTTGCTGGTCGCTCAACATCAAGATGAAGTCGCCCGCGAACGCGCCCGCTTTTGGCGACAACGCTTCAAACGGCTAGAGCTGGATTCGGAGAGTTTCCTTGAGTTTTTAGATCAAGTGATCGTCAATCCACAGGCGGCAATGGTCAACACGCAGGCCGATAACCTCGATCCAGCTTTAGTCGAGCTGCATGATTGGGTTGCAATCGCCACAACCCGTCCACTGTCGCACTATGGTGTCGTGAAACGGCGCACTCGGATGCAGCCGCTGCCGGTCGAGCGTCTGAACACCGATCAAACAGAATTATTCGCCGGCTTGGACGTGCGCACGGTAGCAGCGGAACCCACTGTGGATGCCGCACACACAGTGATTTTGCGCCCACCTGCATCGCTGCGAACGTTGGAAACACGCTGGCATCGCTACTATCCGGGCAGTAAACCGCGCTCGATTCATCTACAACTCGACGACGAAGAATCGGAGCTGGTGTGGTCGGAGTCAGCACAGTGGCTCGCATTGCTGCTCGATCATCCCGAACTGGCCGATAGTCTGGACGTGCTCGACGATCTGGCTACGGCGCTCGACACCCATCCCGACAGCGCCTTACCCTGGATCTCACATGCAGTGCTGACCCCGTTACTGGATCGGGCGTGGGCGATTGTGCAGCAGGCGTTACCGCCGGAGGCCGGGCAACTGTTGCCCTGGTCAATTACGGAAAATCATCCGGCTTTACGTCTGCTATTCCGGCGCTATCTGGCACAAGAACAAGCCGGACAGCACGCCGAAGCGCGGCGGATGCTCGAAACCCTGTTGCGCCTCAATCCACACGACAATCACGGCGCACGCGCTGAACTGATGAACCAGTATCTGCGCGAGGGTGAGGACGAACGCGCTCTAGCATTGGCGCGGCGTTTTCCGAATGATGTGTTAGCTGATCTCGCCTATGGCGAAGTGCTCGCGCTCTATCGACTGGGCCGCGAAGAGCGGGCACGCACCGTGCTGCAAACGGCGATGCGGCGGCTGCCGCGCATCCCGCCCTATCTGACGCGCAAGCGGATTAAACAGCCGCGTTTGAATCCGCTGGGCGTGACCGTTGGTGGCGACGATCAAGCCTGGCTCTATCGTGAGGCGATGCGCGATGTCTGGGCCGCCGAGCCGGGGGTGCTCGACTGGCTAAAACGCTGTCTGGTGTAGGTCAAGCGCCGTGACTGCTGTGGCTGCAACTGCGCCACGCCCACTGGCCGTCTTTGCATCATTTTCGGGTGCAGGTGGCGTTGAGCGCATGTTGATCCATCTGCTACACGGCTTGGTTGAACTCGGCGAATCGGTGGAATTGGTGCTGATTCGCGCCGACAGCCCACATTTGGCACAGTGTCCGGCAGCGGTGCGCCAAGTGCATTTGCGGGCTAACCATGCGCTGTTAGCCGTGCCCGAACTGGCGCACTATCTACGCACCCGCCGACCACGCGCCCTGCTCGCGGCCAAAGATCGCGCTGGTCGGGCAGCGGTGCTGGCGCGGGCGCTCAGTGGCGTGGAAACGCGCTTGGTGTTGCGCCTCGGCACCCATCTTTCGACCGCAATGGCCGAACGCCACGCCCTTGAACGGGCGCTCCGCTATGCGCCGATGCGCTGGCTCTATCCGTCTTTTGATCGCATTGTGGCCGTGTCCAACGGTGTCGCCGAGGACACCGCACAGCTTGCGCACCTACCGCGCTCGCGGATTCAGGTCATCCGCAATCCCGTCATCACCCCCGCGTTATCTGCCGCCGCTGCCGCGCCCTGCCCGCATCCCTGGCTGGAAGCTGGACAGCCGCCGGTGATTGTCGGTGCGGGGCGCTTACAGCGGCAGAAAGATTTTCCGACCTTAATTCGCGCCTTTGCGCAAGTGCGGGCGCAGCGCGACTGTCGGCTGCTGATTCTGGGTGAGGGACGCTGGCGCGGGGCACTGGAGGCGCTAACGGTCGAACTCGGGATCGCGGACGCGGTCGCCTTGCCCGGCTTTCAACCGCAGCTTCCGGCATATTTGGCGCGAGCGGCGCTGTTCGTGCTGTCATCGGCGTGGGAAGGTTCGCCGAATGTGCTCACCGAAGCCTTGGCGCTGGGCGTGCCTGTGGTGTCCACCGATTGCCCAAGCGGGCCAGCCGAGATCCTCGCGGGCGGTCAGATTGGGCCGCTGGTGCCAGTTGGCGATGTCGCGGCGTTAGCTGAAGCGATGGTGCAGACCTTAGAGCACCCGCATCCAGCGGCGATGTTACAGGCAGCCGTGACGGAATATGATTGGCTGCACAGTGCGCGGGCGTATTTGCAAGCGTTGGCTGAATGAATGATTTAGATAATTATTGAGACAGGATTAACAGGATGATTCAGGATGAACAGGATTTAGTTTAAATTTAGTGATAAAGCAAAAATAACAAAAATAATAATTAAAAAATCCTGTCAATCCTGAAGCATCCTGTTAATCCTGTCCAATCGGTCTTAATCACACCCCGAGGGCGTCATCGTGAGTCAACTCTTTCGCATCGCTGGCTTTCTGCCCTATATCGCGATGATCTTCCTCAATGCCTTTGTTGATTTAGGGCATAAGATCGTCATTCAAAACACGCTCTTCAAAACCTACGATGGCGACACGCAAATTCTCCTCACCGCAATTGTCAATGCGCTGATTTTATTGCCATTCGTGCTCTTATTCACCCCATCGGGATTTCTCGCTGATCGTTTTCCAAAACCGCAGGTCATGCGCACCAGCGCCTGGCTTGCGGTTGGTCTAACGCTCTGTATCACGCTCTTTTATTATCTCGGCTGGTTCTGGGTTGCATTCGGCATGACCTTTCTGCTTGCGGCACAGAGCGCCTTTTATTCGCCAGCTAAATACGGTTATATCAAAGAATTAGTCGGTGAAGCCGAACTCACTACCGCAAATGGTTGGGTACAAGCCACCACCACCACCGCTATTCTTGCCGGCATTTTTGTCTTTTCTATTCTCTTTGAAACCCGACTCACCGGACACAGCTTCAGCACGCCCAATGCAGTCACCGCTTTGATTGCGCCGCTCGGCTGGGTATTAGTCGCTGCATCCGTAATCGAATTGATACTGGCCTATCGACTGCCACTTACTCATCACAATATCGCGCTCCGGTTTGATTGGAGCCGCTATGCCCGCGCCCAGTATCTACGCGATAACTTGCGTGTTGCTTGGGATAATTCCATTATTTGGCTGTCTATTGTCGGCTTGTCAATCTTTTGGGCAATTTCGCAGGTCATCCTGGCTGCATTTCCCGCCTTTGCTAAAGAAACACTCGGCGAAACCAACACCATTGTTATTCAAGGACTCTTAGCCTGTTCGGGACTCGGAATTATTATCGGCTCAATCATTGCCGGTCGGCTCTCACGCGGTCATATTGAAACCGGCTTGATTCCAGTTGGCGCGATTGGGATTGCGCTGGCGCTATTTATCCTGCCCGGACTGGGATCAACTTGGGCACATGCGCTGAATTTTCTGGTGCTTGGCGTCTTAGCGGGCTGTTTTATTGTGCCACTCAACGCCCTGATTCAATTTAATGCCGGTGAATCTGGATTAGGGCGCGTGCTCGCGGCAAATAATTTCGTGCAAAATGTCGTCATGCTCAGTTTTCTGGCATTCACGGTATTAGCCGCTTGGTTTGAAATTGGTGGCTTGCCCGTGATGCTGACGCTGGCAGTGGTTGCGCTCGGCGGTGCGCTCTATACCACCTCGCAACTGCCGCAATCTTTGATCCGTTTTTTAATCGGGCGCTTAATGGCAACCCGCTATCGGCTCAATGTGATTGGGCTGGAAAATATGCCCGCTCAGGGCGGCGTGCTGATGCTCGGCAATCATGTTAGTTGGATTGACTGGGCGATGGTGCAATTAGCCAGTCCGCGTCCAGTGCGTTTTGTGATGGAACGCTGGATTTATGAACGCTGGTATTTACGCTGGTTTCTTGATTTCTTCGGTGTGGTGCCGATTTCACGCGCCAGCAGTCGTCAAGCGATTCAAACCATCGCCCAGTTACTCGATTCCGGTGAAGTCGTCTGTATTTTCCCCGAAGGGACATTAAGCAAAAACGGCCAGCTTTCAACGTTTAAACGCGGCTTTGAATTATCAGCCCGTGCCGCACAGTCCGGTGTGATTCTGCCATTTTATCAACGTGGTCTTTGGGGCAGTCGTTTTTCGTATGCCAGTGATAAATTACGCTCGCAAAAACGGCGCGGTCGCGCACGCGAAGTGATTGTCGCGTTTGGTGCGCCGCTGCCGCTGACAACTAATGCCGAGCGGGTGAAACAGGCAGTTTTTGAATTATCAGTCAGTTCATGGCGGGCTTATGTCGAAACGTTGCCAACAGTGCCCGCCGCTTGGTTAGCAACCGCGCTCCGTGAACGGCAAGCATTGGCCATCGTCGATTCAGTGGGGACGACCTTGAGTAATCAACGGCTGCTGACGGCGGTGTTGCTATTTGCGCGGCGCATTCAGCGGCTGGCTCCCGAACCGGCGGTCGGGATTTTGTTACCGGCGAGCAGCGCCGGCGCGATTGCCAATCTTGCGGCGTTGGTGGCGGGTAAAACTGTGGTCAATCTGAATTACACCGCGCATCCCGACGCCCTGCGCATCTGTGTGCAACAGGCGGGCGTGCGCCATGTCATCACCGCCGAGCGGTTTTTGCGCAAGCTCGAACAGCGCGGCATGGTGATGTCGGACGTGTTGCCAACTGTGACTTTGCACGCAATGGAAACGCTCCGCGCTCAGATCGGGCGGCTCGAAGCACTGTGGGTGCTGGGCTTAACGCGGCTGCTGCCGGCGGCGGTACTTGCACGGCTGTTCGGGCAGCCGCGCCATCCAGATGAGACGGCGGCGATTCTGTTTTCGAGCGGCAGTGAGGGCACACCAAAAGGGATCGAGTTGACCCATCGGAATATTCTGGCCAATGTGCGCCAGACCTCAGATGTGCTCAATATTGAGCGCGATGATGTGCTGCTGGCCAATCTGCCGCTGTTTCATGCTTTCGGGCTGACGGTGACGACCTTTATGCCGCTGCTAGAGGGCTTGCCGATGGTCTGTCATCCCGATCCGACCGACGCGCTCGGCACCGCGAAGGCGATTGCCCGCTATCGCGCTACCGTGTTTTGTGGGACTTCGACCTTTTTGCGGCTCTATGTGCGCAACACCAGAATTCATCCACTGATGCTGCAATCGCTGCGCATCGTGGTCGCCGGTGCCGAACGGCTCGCGCCGGAGATTCGCAGCGGCTTTGCGCTCAAATTCCACAAAGAGATTCTCGAAGGCTATGGCGCGACCGAGACCACGCCGGTCGCCAGCGTCAACGTCCCCGATACGCTGGAGACAGACACTTGGAAGATCCAGATTGGCTCGCGTCCAGGCACGGTCGGGATGCCGCTGCCAGGGACAAGCTTTCGGATCGTTGATCCGCACACGCTGGAGACGCTGCCACGCGGTGAGGATGGGTTGATTCTGATTGGCGGCGTGCAGGTGATGAAGGGCTATCTCAACGCATTGGACAAAACAGCGGCGGCGATTGTCGAACTAGACGGCGTACGTTGGTATAAAACCGGCGATAAGGGGCATTTGGATGCCGATGGGTTTTTGACGATTGTTGATCGCTATTCACGGTTTGCCAAAATCGGCGGCGAGATGGTGAGCCTGAGTGTCGTCGAGGATGCAGTGCGGCAGGCGCTGGCACAACCGGAATTGGAGCTGATTGCGGTCACGGTGCCAGATGAACGCAAAGGCGAGCAAATTGTGTTGCTGGTTGTCGCGCCCGAGGGTGTGGATTTAGATGTTGATGCCGAGCTGCTCCGCCGCGCCATGCTGGCTAACGGAACAGCGGCGCTGATGATTCCGGCTGAGGTGCGCCGGATTGCTGCGATTCCAAAGCTTGGCAGCGGGAAAACCGATTTTGGGGCGGTGCAGCGAGTGGCGGTGGGGTGAATTGGATTTGCAAGTGCTCCCAACTGAACAGCAATCGTCAAGGTTATCGCGTGGCCGTTCTACCCATCCTACCTTGCTACCTTGCTAACGCCAGCATCAGCCGGCGCGCTATTCGCACGCTCGGCTGAATGCCATCGTTAGGCGATTGATCGTGTGTTGATTCTTTGCCTGGAAAAATAATTTCAACCAGACCCCTTTAATTCCTTTAATTCTAACCAGACCCCTTTAATTCTCCCTTTAATTCTCATTTTAAAGTAGATTTTTTCGAGAATATGGCAAATTTTGCGAGTTAATTAAAATCACTCATATCGTGAATATGACTTCAGAAAAAACTCTTCGCCAAAATACCCAAGCGATATCTCCGATGAAGAATGGGAGATTGTCGAAAAAATCTTCGAATAACTTGAGCCTTATACAACAGGCCGCCCAAGATCAAGTGATCTACGCGAAATCTTGAACGCTATCTTTTATTTAAACAAAACAGGTTGTCCGTGGCGTTATCTCCCAAATGATTTTCCATCTTACAAACTGGTTAACTATTACTACAATAAGTG
>NZ_FNOW01000044.1 GCF_900107145.1 Allochromatium warmingii
CAGCACTGTCTGTGCCGCTTCGCCGCCCTCCTGAAGCTTCCCGCTTCGTGGTGAGCCGCGCATTCTACTCCTACCAACCTCTGTGTCAATACCGTGAGCAAATTTTTTCAGTTTCGTGACGATTTCAACTTCAAGCCACACGAACCTTCGCAAAGCGGCGCTTGCCGACCTGATAGATATGCTCGCTCCCAACGACACAAATTTGCTGCGCATCCTCGACGCGCTCGCTGTCGATGCGCACCGCGCCCTGACGGATCATCCGAATCGCCTCGGAGGTGCTGGCGACAAGTCCCGCTTCTTTTAATAGATTGGCGAGCGGCAATCCGGTGCGGTCGGCGCTGGTCACGATGATCGCTGGGATGTCGTCGGGCAGTGCGCCTTTTTGAAAGCGAGCGATGAAGGCGTCTTGTGCGTGACGCGCTTGGGTTGCACTGTGAAAGCGCGTCACCAGTTCTAAGCCGAGTTCAAATTTGATGTCGCGTGGATTCGCGCCTTCGCTCACGGCACGTCGCCAAGCTGCGATCTCGGATAACTCGCGGAAACTGAGCAGCTCGAAGTAACGCCACATCAGGTCATCTGAAATCGACATCAGCTTGCCGAACATCTCTTCGGGCGCATCGGCGATGCCAATATAGTTGCCGAGTGATTTGGACATCTTCTGCACGCCGTCTAAACCTTCGAGAATCGGCAGCGTGATGACGACCTGCGGTTCCTGTCCATCGGCTTCTTGAAGCTGACGGCCCATGAGCAGGTTAAATTTCTGATCGGTGCCGCCGAGTTCGATGTCAGCGCGGAGCGCCACCGAGTCGTAGCCCTGAATCAGCGGATAGAGAAATTCATGAATGGCAATCGGCTGGCCGGCTTTATAACGCTTGGAAAAATCGTCGCGCTCCAGCATCCGCGCCACTGTCTGGCGGGCGGCAAGCTGTACTAATCCGGCTGTTCCAAGCGCATCGAGCCACTGCGAGTTAAACAGAATCTGGGTTTTGTCTGGATCGAGGATGCGAAAGACTTGATCTTTATAGGTTTGGGCGTTTTGCTCAATCTCGGCGCGTGAGAGCGGTTTGCGGGTCGCGCTCTTGCCGGTTGGATCGCCGATCATGCCGGTGAAATCGCCGATCAAAAATAGAATTTCGTGTCCGAGTTCTTGAAACTGGCGCAATTTGTTGATGAGTACGGTATGACCAAGATGCAAATCCGGCGCGGTCGGATCAAAACCGGCTTTGATGCGCAGTGGCCGCCCCAGCTTGAGCTTGTTGCGCAGGGCATCGCGTAACAAAATTTCTTCGGTGCCGCGCTCGATGACGGCTAGTGCTCGCTCAACGGATTCCATAGTGGCTGTATCAGTCTGAATGGTTCAAAAGACGCGCTTCAGGGCGCACAGGGCGGGAGAGTACGACGTGCGGGGCGGATGAGACAAGCCGACGCCTTCGGCGTGAAACCTTGTTCCAGCGGGGACTTTGCGACTACACTAGCTCACAGGCGAAAACAACCCGTTATATTTTTTGGAATCATTGCAGATTTTTGATGATGCGTGACTATAAATTCAAACGCTCCGAATGGACGCTGCGCAACAAGCGTCGCTTCGGTTTCGGGACGGTCATGCGCATCGTCGCGTTGCTTGTAGCGGCCGGTGCCGGTTATGCGCTTTTTACGCATTTTGCGGATAAACCTGACCCCAGTGGCACGGGCACCCATCTGCCCGCTAATGTGATTCCGCTACAATTGCCGCCGCAACGGCCGCAATAAGCTGCAAGTGGATACGGGTTGTTATCGCAGACCTGTATCCAGCAGCAAACCATCCCATCAGGCCGAGAACGACGAGCCACAGCCGCAGGTTGTCGTCGCGTTCGGATTACGAATCACGAACTGTGCGCCCTGCAAGCCTTCGGTATAGTCGATTTCCGCGCCGAGCAGATATTGCAGGCTCATCGGATCGACCAGCAGTTTGACCCCATCGGTGACCACTTCGGTATCCCCGTCCTGCACGGCTTCATCAAAGGTGAAGCCGTACTGAAATCCAGAGCAGCCGCCGCCCTGAATATAGACGCGCAACATCAGCGCGGGATTGCCTTCGTCGCGGATCAGTGCAGCGACTTTGGCGGCGGCAGCGGTGGTAAACACAAGTGGGGCTTCGAGATCAGCTTCAGCATTCACGGCTATCGTGCTCCGGCGCAAAATACGTTGACGAGCGTAATAACGCAAAGATGCGTCTGCTTGTGCGCCGTTCAAGCGTTCACGGCAACAGCGCCAGCGCCTCTAAGCCGAGCGTTTCATCGAGACCGAACATGAGATTCATGTTCTGCACCGCCTGCCCGGCTGCGCCCTTGACCAGATTGTCGATCACGGATTGCACGATCACGCTGTTGCCTTGACGCGCCACCGCGATGCGGCAGTAATTCGATCCACGCACTGATCGCGTATCCGGACTGCCGCTGGTCAACACATCGACGAAGGGTTCATTGGCATAGCGTGATTGATACAGCGCCGTTAGATCGAGACTGGTATCAGTCAGTCGGGCGTAGAGCGTGGCTTCGATGCCGCGAATCATCGGCACCAGATGCGGCACAAAGGTCAGATTGATCGCCATGCCGGCGAAGGTTTCGAGATTTTGCGTGATTTCGGGCAGATGCCGATGCCCGCTCACCGCGTAGGCTTTAAAACTCTCGCCGACCTCAGCCATCAGCAGATTGGTCTCGGCTTTGCGCCCCGCGCCACTCACGCCCGATTTCGCATCCGCGATCAGCCAAGTTGGATCGACGGCGCGTTGTTCGAGCAGCGGCAAAAAACCCAGCGTCACGGCGGTGGGATAACAGCCGGGATTGGCAATCAGTCGCGCACTGCGGATCGCTTCGCGCTTGATTTCGGGCAGACCGTAGACGGCCTCGGCAAGCAGATCTGGGCAGTGATGCGGCATTCCGTACCACTGTTCCCAAACAGCGGGATCGGTGAGGCGGAAATCAGCGGCCAGATCAATCACGCGGGTGCCGCTTTCCAGCAGTTCGGGCACGGATTGCATCGCCGTGCCGTTGGGCGTAGCGAAAAAGACCAGATCACATTCAGCGAGTGCGCCGCGATCCGGCTCGGTAAAACACAGATCGAGCTGACCGCGCAGATGCGGGAACATCTCGGCCACGGGCAAACCGGCCTCAGTGCGCGAGGTAATCACCGCCAGTTCAGCCTGTGGATGACGCGCCAGCAGACGCAATAACTCGGCTCCAGTATAGCCGGTGCCGCCGACGATTCCGACTCGGATCATGCTCGATGCACTCCGCTAGTTATCAGGAGCAACCGCCACCGGAGGACGAGCCGCAACTGCCGCAGCCGCCGCCCATCTGTGGCAGATTGTTGAAAATAAAGGTCGCGTTGCCGTCGCCTTGATCGACAAAATCAATCTCGACGCCGCGCAGATAGTCGAGCGTGCCATCATCGACCACGACCTTAAAACCGTCGAACGCCAGCACACCGTCATCATCATTGATGACATCGGTAAACGTCATACCAAAGCTGACACCGCTACAGCCGCCAGCGGTAGCGAACACGCGCACGCCCTGCACGCTATCATCGACTTGTTGGAACAGATCGCTCATCTTCGCCTGCGCTGTTCCGGTCAGGGTTAGGTCGGCTTCAGTGATCGCCACGGACATGGTTGCTATCCTCTCGAAAAAGCGTGCAATACACGCGGAAAATGAGCGCGGGAGCGTAGCAGAAAGCTGACTGAAAATGCCAGTGTGGTTTTGTTGTGAGCGGCCAGCTATCAGCCGACAGCGGCCAGCTTTGGGTTAGACGCTGACTGGCTCAAAATCATCTTTGCCGACGCCGCATTCGGGGCATTTCCAGTCGGCGGGCACATCTTCCCATTTGGTGCCGGGCGCGATACCGTCATTCGGCCAACCCTGGGCTTCATCGTAAATCAGTCCGCAAACAAGACATTGATAGGTATTCATGGGCGATCACAACTCTTGGTGTTTGGAGCGGTTAGAAATGGCAAATGCTACGGATGGCTAACAGCAGTTGAATTAGTTCTACGTATTCAATGAGTTACGGAAAAAATGACAAAGTAGAACTAAAATAGCCCGCTATTCAGCGGGCTGGAGCAATCTATTCGCTTAACGATAGACTGAATTTACTTCAGCTCATCGGTTTCAAGCTGCTGCATCAGGCCGAAGCTCTTCACAAATGGATTAGCCATGCGCGGATCTTTGATTATCGCCTGATAATCGCCGACCTTGAATTTGAGCTTGCCGGTCATAAATGCAGTGCCCATGCCCATCATGCCAATGCCGTTTTCAACCCACTTCAGCCAATCTTTCAGATCGGCACGCATGTCCCAGTTTGGAGCTGGGTCGCTGTCTGACCAGCTTCCAGCACGCACACATTTGCCATTCTCGACTACAAACACGCCACGCGGGTTATCTTCATCTTTGAAGCCGCAGGTGATGACCGAGTTAAAGTCGATCTCGGCGAGCTTGTCGCACACTTCGGGTTCGTTGTTCCAAGCGTCCTTGAGCTGATTCATCCAGTCGGCAGAAAAAAGTGCGGACATGTCTAGCAATCCTCCAGGGGTGAGTCGTTAGTGTGTTGGTGCAACACAGGCGCGAACCTGTGTGGCCGAAGATTCTAACAGCATCGTCCCCCAATAATGATGGCCAAACGATTGCGTCCACGTCCACCCATCGGCGTGTATTTTGCTTTGCGATCCAGCGACCAGCTTGGCACAGCCCGTGCATCCTGCGGTTGCGCAACCTCCGATAGGTATAGAGCGTCAAAAAGCCGGAGCACGCCCTCATCGTCGCGTTGGGTCATGGCGCTGAACTTGACGCACCTCCCATTTGCCCCAATGATTCGCCGATTCTGTCGAGCCGCTGACCCACTTTGTCCTTAGGGAGACTGATCGAACATGCGCATGAATTTACCCGTCACGAACACAGAACAGGTGATGCGTGACGACCAACTGATCGTCTCAAAAACCGATCTTAAGGGACGTATCACCTATTTTAATCGGGATTTTCTCGATATCAGCGGTTTTTCGGAACAGGAGCTGATGGGTGCGCCGCAGAACATTATCCGTCATCCCGATATGCCGCCAGCGGCGTTTAAGGACATGTGGCAGACCATTCAGAAGGGTCGCCCGTGGACAGGATTAGTTAAAAATCGCTGTAAAAACGGCGATTTTTATTGGGTTGAAGCTAATGTTTCGTCATTGCGTGAGAATGGTCAGATTACTGGCTATATCTCGGTACGTCGCAAGCCGACCCGCGAGCAGATCGCTGAGGCGGAAGCGGTGTATGCGCGACTGCGGGCGGGCAAATCCGCCAAGCCGCTGTTTGCGCGGCTGTGGCAGCGCATCAACGATATGCAGATTCGGTTAGCATTGCCGCTCGGATTGCTGCTGATTACCGCCTGCTTTGCGCTGGCGATTGGGTTTGCGTTGAATAGTCTAAACAACACCACTCAGCAATTGCGCCACATCAATGAACACACTCAGGTGCTCGAAAACGCCTATCGCGGGATGCTCGATGCCGGTTTGCAGATGACCGCAGCGATGCGTTATCTGCTGCTAGAGCCACGCGATCAACAGGCCCGCGACAATGTGTTCAAATCGCGTGAACGGTTTAGCAGTAGCTTAAAAACGCTGCAAACACGCATTACTGATGATGTCGCGGCGCAGCGGGCGCTGGAACTCATTGACCAATCCTATCGTGAGCATCTTGCGATTCAAGAACGCATTTTGGCGTTGCTCAACGCCGGTGATCTAGCCACTGCAAAATACACCTATGATACCGAGGAAAACCCGACGTGGCGGCGCTACAAGGGGCTGATTCTGCCGTCACACAGCCGCTTGCAACTCCAGCTCGAAGCGGAACGCACCGCAACGATTGCCGCTGCCGAACAAGCCAATCAACAAGCGATTGTGCTGGCTGTCATTGCGGTGCTAGTCGCCATCCTGTTAGCCGTCTGGCTGGTGCGTAAGATCACTCGCCCGCTGCATCAGGCATTGGGTCATCTGGAAGCCTTGTCGAATAGTGATTATAGCCGTCGCATTCAAGCCGAGAATATCGACGAACTCGGCGAGATGCTCTTAGCGATTAAATCGGTGCAAGCGCGACTGGATTTTGATATTCAAGATGCCCTGCGCGTCAGTCAGGAAAATCTGCGCATCCGCATCGGCTTAGATAATGTCACGCTGCCGGTGACAGTTTCCGATGATCGCAATTGTTTGATTTACATGAATCAAGCCTGTTCAAATCTGTGGCACAAATTTGCGCCAGAAATTCGCCGACATAGCCCAAGCTTTGACCCCGATCAACTCATTGGTGGCACGCTTGCCCAGCATTTTGAAGATCCAGCCGTGGCCGCTGCTTATCGTGAGCAACTGACGCAAACAAAAAACTTTGAGATGGTCTTTGCTGGGCGCAATTTACAATTAACTGCCAGCCCAGTATTAGATGAGTATGGCCGCTATAGTGGTCGTGTGACGCAATGGTATGACCGCACGGCGGAATTTACCGCCGAACGCGAAGTGGCCGCGCTCATTCAAGCGGCAGCGGCAGGTGATTTCTCGCAACGCATTAATCTTCAGGGTAAAGCGGGCTTTTTCCTGCAATTAAGCGAAGGTCTCAATCGCTTATTAGAAATCGTCGCAACCGGTTTGGCCGATGTTGCTACTGTGCTCAAAGCAATGGCTGACGGCGATCTCAACCGCCGCATCGAAGCCGATTATGGCGGTACCTTCGGTCAAGTCAAAGACGATACGAATACGACAGTCGCCCGTTTGCGCGAAGTCGTCGGGCGGATTCTCGAAGTCTCAGACGCGATCACCACCGCCGCCGGTGAGATTGCCTCGGGCAATCAAGACCTCAGTCATCGTACTGAAGAACAGGCGGCGAGCTTGGAAGAAACCGCCAGCTCAATGGAACAACTCAACGCCACGGTCAAGCAAAACGCGCAAAACGCCGAGCAAGCCAATGAACTCGCGCAACACGCTAATATCATCGCTGCACGCGGTGGCGAGATGGTGCAGCGCGTGGTTGGCACGATGAGCCAGATTCAGGACTCCAGCCGCCGCATCGCTGACATCATCAGCGTCATCGACAGCATCGCGTTCCAGACCAATATTTTGGCGCTCAATGCCGCAGTCGAAGCCGCCCGTGCCGGTGAGCAGGGGCGCGGCTTTGCGGTGGTCGCTGCTGAGGTGCGCAATCTGGCGCAGCGCAGTGCGCAGGCGGCGAAAGAAATCAAGGAGTTGATTACCGATTCGGTGAGCAAGGTTGAGGGCGGCGCGACCCTGGCCACCCAAGCTGGTACAACGATGGCGGAGATTCTTGATGGCTTCCGGCAGGTCACGGTGCTGGTCAATGAGATTAGCGGTGCGTCCCGCGAGCAGAGTTCGGGCATTGAGCAAGTGACTAAAGCCGTGACGCAAATGGATGAGGTCACGCAGCAGAATGCCGCGCTGGTCGAGCAGGCCGCTGCCGCCGCTGAGAGTTTGGAAGATCAAACACGGGTGCTGGCGCAGGCGGTGTCGGTGTTTAAGCTCAATGCTGGTGGGATGGGCGGACGGCGATGAAACAACTGATTATCACCGGCGCCAGCTCCGGTATCGGGCAGGCTATCGCCGCCTGTTTTCTCGCCGACGGCTGGCGCGTGCTCAATCTCTCACGGCGGCCCTGCCCGGAGGCGGGAGTTGAGAATCTGACGGTCGATCTTGAATCAGCGGCGAGTCTCGATGCGCTCGCCACCGTGCTGCCGGCGCAGCTCGCCACCGAGGGGCGCATCTGTCTGGTGCATAACGCCGCGATCATGCGTACTGATCGTATCGACGCGCTGCCAGATGCCCAGTTCCGCGCCGTACTCGAACTCAATCTGCTCTCACCCAATCGCCTCAATCAGCTCATTGTGCCGCATCTGGGCGCGGGATCGAGTGTGCTCTATATCGGCTCAACGCTGTCAGAAAAAGCCGTGCCCGGAGCGGCCAGTTATGTGATCGTCAAGCACGCACTGGTCGGCATGATGCGTGCGACCTGTCAGGATTTGGCCGGACGCGGCATTCATACCTGCCTGATTGCACCCGGCTTTACCGACACGCCGCAAGTGCAGGCGCTGGTTGACGGTCATCCCGAACGGCTCGCGGCTATTACTGGGCTGAACGCCTTTGGTCGGCTGATTGATCCGGCTGAGATCGCTGCTGCGGTCGCCTATGCTGCCGAGTCGCCGCTGCTCAACGGCGCGGTGATTCATGCCAATCTCGGGCAGCGTGAACGCTGATGACCGCTCACGAAACACCCGCATCCAGCGAGCGGATCATCTGCATCAGCGGCGGCACTTCGGGCATCGGTGCCGGATTGGTCGCGGCGTTTTTGGATGCCGGAGATCGGGTTTACACCTGCGGGCGCTCGCCGAAAACCGTCGCGGCGCTCAACGCGCATTGGTCAGACGCGGTTGCCGCTGGGCGCTTGGTGGCGCTGATTGGCGATGTGACGGAAGCGGCATTTCGTCAGCAGTTGACCGCACGCTTAGCGCAAGACGCCGGACGACTCGATGTGCTGGTCAATAATGCTGGCGTGATTTGCGGCAGCGGCACGCTGGAAGAAAGCTGTCAGCAATGGCGCGAGACGCTCGAAACCAATCTCATCGCCCCATTTGCGCTGACACAAGTGTGTGCGCCGCTGCTCGATCAAGCGGCTGCGCCGGTGGTCATCAATCTGTCGTCAGCCTGTGGTCAGCATCCCTTTACGACCTGCACCTCGACGAGCTATTCCGTGGCGAAAGCCGGACTCGATATGCTCACGCGCCGACTGGCACTGGCGCTGGGGCCGCGTGGGATTCGCGTCAATGGCGTTGCGCCGGGAGTGGTGGAATCGGCGATGTGGCGCGGGGCGGAGGCGATCATGCACACCACGGTTGCACAGCGGCATGTGTTAGGTCAGCAGGTGGTGACAGCGGCGGATGTCGCGGCGGCAGTCTTGTTTCTCGCCTCACCACAGGCACGTCTCGTGACTGGAACGACCTTGAATGTTGATGCGGGTTATACATTAGGTTGATGATTTGATGCTGCTTCGGCAAAACGCAGCACATCAATGCCCGCGCCCGCTCGATGCGCCTGCTCGCTGATGCGCCGCCGCCACGCCCGCGCCCCGGGCTGGCCTTGAAATAATCCGAGCAGATGTCGGCTCATGGCATTCAGTGGCACGCCTGCGGTAAGTTGACGTTCTGCATACTGCATAAACGCCTCTAATACCTGTTGGCGCGTTGGGAGCGGCTGGTCATCGCCGAAGATGCGCTGATCGGCGGCGGCCAGAATCCAGGGATTGTGATAGGCGGCACGTCCGATCATCGCGCCATCGAGCCGCGTCAGCGATTCGAGTGCCGCATCGAGCGTGAGCAGACCGCCGTTGAGAACGATGGGCAGATTGGGGAAATCGCGTTTGAGATCAAACACGATGTCATAACGCAGCGGTGGGATGTCGCGATTTTCCTTCGGACTCAAGCCCTGAAGCCACGCTTTACGCGCATGAACAATGATCGCATCACAGCCCGCCGCCTCTAGCTGGGCGACAAATGCGACTAGTTCGGCATAGCTATCGTGCGCGTCGATGCCGATGCGATGTTTGACCGTCACGGGCAGCGGCACGGCCGCCCGCATCGCTGCAACGCATTCGGCCACCAACGCCGGTTCAGCCATCAGACAGGCACCAAACCGCCCGTTTTGCACCCGATCAGACGGACAACCGACGTTGAGATTGATCTCATCATAGCCGCACGCTGCCGCCATCCGCGCACACTCCGCCAACTCAGCCGGATCGGAGCCACCGAGTTGCAGCGCCAGCGGATGTTCCGCCGCGTCATAGCGCAACAAGCGTTCGCGATCACCGTGCAGCAGTGCGCCGGTGGTAATCATCTCGGTATACAGCAGCGTGTGGCGGCTGATAAGACGCAGAAAATAGCGGCAGTGACGGTCAGTCCAGTCGAGCATCGGTGCGATTGATAAACGCCGATTTCCAGACAGCGTAAGGCGTGGCGCTGGATCCTGCGTAGCATTTGACATGATTTATCACGATTCGATAGGTTTTATTGCATGAGCCACGTAAGTTGAGTTGCCTGTCCATTCTGTTCGCTCGTATAAAACCAACAACATTTACGAATAGGCAACCCAACTACGCCGCTATTTAGCTGGCCGCTGATAGCTGACGGCTGGAAGCGCGAATTTCCCGCTGCTGCAACTCCCACATCGCCGCATAGTGTCCGCCTGCATCCAGTAGCTCACGATGCCGCCCCTGCTCGCGGATGCGCCCCTGTTCGAGCACCAAAATCCGATCCGCATCCACCACAGTCGAAAGCCGATGCGCAATCACCAGCGTTGTATGATTCTCAGCGACTTCGGCTAGGGTCTGCTGAATCGCTTGCTCGGTGTGGCTGTCGAGCGAAGAGGTCGCCTCATCGAAAATCAGGATTCGAGGCCGCTTAAGAATCGCCCGCGCAATCGCCACGCGCTGTTTTTCACCGCCCGACAGTTTTAATCCACGCTCGCCAACCACCGTGTTCCAGCCGTCGGGCAGACTCTCGATAAACGCCCGAATATGCGCCATCTCTGCCGCTCGCTCGATCTCAGCACGGCTGGCCTCAGGGCGACCGTAAGCCAAGTTGTAATAAATGCTTTCATTAAAGAGCACCGTATCCTGTGGCACGATGCCGATTGCCGCCCGCAAACTTTCCTGCGTCACGGAGCGAATATTCTGTCCGTCAAGCACAATCCGCCCGCCGGTCACGTCATAAAAGCGAAATAGCAGCCGCGATAGCGTAGATTTGCCCGCCCCGCTATGCCCGACGACGGCAAGCGTTTGGCCCGGTGCGAGTGTGAAGTCGATGCCATGCAGAATCGGGCGCTCGGGTTGATAGTGAAAATCGACCTGCTCAAAACGAATCGCGCCCTCAGTGAGCGCCAGCGTCGGCGCATTCGGCTGATCTTCGATTTCTGGCTGACGCTCCAGCAGCTTGAACACTAAATCCATATCCGCCAGTGCGTATTTGATCTGCCGATACACAATCCCCAAAAAGCCAAGCGGAATAAACAGTTGCAGCATCAACGCATTGACCAGCACCAGATCGCCGACGCTCAACTGTCCAGCGACCACGCCCTGCGCGGCCAGCGTCATCATCAGGGTCACACCGATGGCGATGATCGCGCCCTGACCAAAATTGAGCACCGACATCGACGTTTGGCTCGCCACCGCCATTTCTTCCCATTCGGCCAGCGTGTCATCATAGCGTTTGAGTTCGAGCCGCTCGTTGCCGAAATATTTGACCGTTTCATAATTGATGAGACTATCAAAGGCTTGCGTATTGCCTTGCGAGTCCAGATGATTCATGCGGTGGCGGTATTCCATGCGCCATTCCGTAATCATGAAGGTAAAGGCAAAATAGACCGCGACTGTGCCAAAGGTGACCAGCACAAAGGACAGGTCATAACGTCCGATCATGATCGCCGCCACTAGGCTAAACTCCACCGCCACCGGCAGCACGCTAAACACCAGATAATTGAGAATGGTCGAAACCGAGCGCGTGCCGCGTTCCAGATCGCGGCTGACCGCCCCGCTCTGACGTTCGAGGTGATAGCGCAGTGACAGTCGGTGTAAATGCTCCAGCACCCGCGTTGACAGCCGCCGCATGGCGCGATACCGCACCCGCGCAAACACCACGTCGCGCAGTTCGTTAAACAGCGAGGCGCTGAGTTTGAGCACGCCATAGACCAGCAGCAGACTGACCGGCAGAATCAGTAACTGCGCCGTCGGCTCCTGAAAGGCATCAACGATGTCTTTTAAAATCAACGGCACGCCAACATTGGCCACCTTCGCCAGCACCAGACAGCCAATCGCCAGCGCCGCCCGTCCGCGAAACTCCCAGAGATAGGGCAACATGCCGTGCAGGTTGCGCCAATCGCGTCGATCATCATGCGGACGCTCGGTGGCAAAAATACGATTTAGTTGACCCTGGGTCTGCATAGCTGGCGGCTCAAGTCGTGTGTGAAACTGAATAAAACAAACAAAACAAGCAAAACAAATAACGCGAGAACCCCATGATGACCGATTCGCTCCCAGAAGGCACGGGCTGCGCCCTGCATGAACCCTTTGCCCTGCGCGTGCTCGGCGACGAGATGGAACCGGAGTTTCCCGACGGCTGCATCATTATCATCGAACCCAATGACCGCTGCCCAAATCCGAGTTACATCTTTGTCGAAGTCGAGGGCGTGCGCTGGTTTCGTCAATATGTGCGCGATGCCGAGGGCCGCGAGCGTCTAGTTGCACTCAACGCCCGCTATCCCGACATTGACCTGAGCGGGTTAGAATGGTCAGTGCTCGGCGTCATCATCCAGCGCAATGTCCGTCGCCAAGTGACGCATTACAACTATGCGTCATCGGCACCTTCTGCCGCCTAACATCCTAATTAGCTTGTATTTTTTGTGTGCCGCTGCTCCCAACCGGAGCGGCCCGCGCCTGATTTGTCTTGGAGAACTCCATGTCTGCCAGCCAGTTGACCACACCGCAGCCGCAGCCTGCCGCGACCCCGACGCCCACGCCAAGCGGCCCGCTCCCCGGTCAGGTGCAAGTCATTCGGCGCACTGGTCAGGTGACACATTTTGACCCCACTAAAATCACACTGGCAATGAGCCAAGCCTTTTTAGCCGTCGAAGGCGACTCGGCAGCAGCCTCGAGTCGTGTGTATGAGCGTGTCACCGCGTTGACAGATCAGGTGATCGCGGCACTGACGCGCCGTCTCTCCGGCGGCGGCACCGTTCACATCGAGGATATTCAAGATCAGGTCGAGCTGGCGCTGATGCGGGCAGGTGAACATCGTGTTGCTCGCGCCTATGTGCTCTATCGTGAAGCGCGTGCTCAAGAACGCGCCGCGCAGCAGGCGCTTGCGACGCCGCCGAGCGCCCCGCCGCCGCTCACCGTCACACTTGCCGACGGCTCGACGCGCCCGCTCGATGTCGCGCACTTGACGCGCTTAGTGGAAGAAAGTTGCCGTGATCTTGCGGCGGTTGATCCCGCAGCGATTTTGCGCGATACCCTGCGCAATTTATTCGACGGTGTGCGCGAAGCGGATGTGCGTCAGGCGCTGGTGATGTCAGCACGCACTTTAATTGAACAGGAACCAAACTATAGTCAGGTTGCAGCGCGATTATTGCTCGATATTTTGCGCCGCGAAGCATTGGGTTTGCTCGATTTAGCCGCCGGTATTGAAACGCAAACCGATATGGCCGAACGCTATCCGGCGTATTTTAGCGCCTATATTCAGCGTGCGGTCGCATTAGAACATCTCGACCCGCAGTTAGCGCACTATGATTTAACCCGCCTCGGCGCGGCATTGAAACCTGAGCGCGATCTGCAATTTACCTATCTCGGATTACAAACACTCTACGACCGCTATTTTATTCACACTACAAACGGCATTCGGTTTGAGCTACCGCAGGCATTTTTTATGCGCGTTGCGATGGGCTTGGCAATCAATGAGCAAGACCGCGAAGCCCGCGCTATCGAATTTTATGAGCTGCTCTCCAGCTTTGATTTTATGTGCTCAACGCCGACGCTCTTTAATTCTGGTGCCTTGCGCCCGCAATTAAGTTCCTGTTTTTTGACGACAGTCGCCGATGATCTCGACGGCATTTATAGCGCGATCAAAGATAATGCCCTGCTGTCTAAATTCGCCGGTGGCTTGGGCAATGACTGGACACAGGTGCGCGGCATGGGCGCACATATCAAGGGCACCAATGGCAAGAGTCAAGGCGTGATTCCGTTTTTGAAAGTGGCGAATGATACTGCGATTGCAGTTAATCAATGCTTCGCACCGGATACTCTGGTTTTTACCGCTGATGGCCCCAAACCTATTCAAGCGATCAAAGTCGGTGATTTAGTCCTCGGCCAGCGTGGGCGCTATCGTCAAGTTATAAATCATTTTGTTTATAAACAACAGACTGCACCAATGGTGCGCCTCACAATTAAACACGCGATTGACGATATTGAAGTCACGGACGGGCATCCCTTTTGGGCAATTCAAGGCGTGCCAATGGAACAAAGCATTGCACGCACATTAAAACAACTGGAAGCGGGACGCTTTAAGCCAGCTTGGATTCCTGCCGGCCAGCTTGCTCGCGGTGATTATGTGGCACAGGTGATTCCAACCGAAGTAGTGCCGCTTGCGGATTTTACTGAGGATGATGCCCGTCTATACGGTATTCTGCTCGGTGATGGCCATTTAAGTCGCGAACGCGAATTTGGCGTATCCGGCAATCCGCGTACTGATGCGAGTCATCTTGAATTTGTCCGTAATTATCTGAGTGAACGCGGTATTCATTTCTGGGAAGATCGGCGCAATACGACCTATGTACAAATTAAATGGAGCATAGGGCGTGGTTTAGCCCGCTGCGCGACCAGCGGACGCTATATTGGTACAGATCAAGGACATCTGCCATTTACGCATACCGACCTCTATGATAGCGAAGGCCGCAAACATATTGCACGCCGCTTTAGTCATTTACCGCTGAATCAAACAGTGGCGCTGATTCAGGGTTTGCTTGAAACGGATGGCAGTATTTCGCGTGGCGCTGAAATCTATTTCACCACCACTTCGCGCCCATTAGCTGAGGGCTTACGGTATCAACTCTTACGGCTGGGAGTGCCCTGTGCCGGTCAATATCGCGAACGAGATAATGCCCATCAAGGCATCCGTAGTGATGGCACAGTGATTAGCTTTCGTGGTGTCACCCGCACTTTTGATTTGCGGATTCCAGCGGTGCCGCAGATTGCCAATCGAATCGGTGTTCCGGCCTTGACTAAATATAATTGGTTTCGACTGGGAAATTGGATTTTTACGCGCATTAAATCCGTTACCGCAATACCAGCTATTCCAGTCATCCATGATCTCAAGGTTGAAGGCGATGAAACCTATATGACAGCAGCGGCGCTGGCTCATAACGGTGGCCGTAGAAAAGGCGCAGTGTGTGCCTATCTTGAAACCTGGCATATTGATATCGAAGAATTTCTCGAATTACGTAAAAATACCGGCGATGATCGCCGCCGTACCCATGATATGAATACCGCAAATTGGGTGCCAGATTTATTTATGAAGCGCGTTGCTGAGAATGGTGATTGGACGCTGTTTTCACCGGATGAAACACCGGATCTCCATGATCTCACCGGCCAAGCCTTTGAGCAGGCCTATTGTGATTATGAAGCACGCGCCGCTCGTGGGGAATTAGCGATTAGCAAGCGTCTCAAAGCCGTTGATCTGTGGCGCAAAATGCTGGCGATGTTATTTGAGACCGGACATCCCTGGATAGCTTTTAAAGACCCCTGTAATCTGCGCTATACCAATCAGCATGTTGGTGTCGTACATAGCTCGAATTTATGTACTGAAATCACCCTGCATACCAATGATGCTGAAATTGCCGTCTGTAATTTAGGCTCAATCAATCTAGCCGCGCATATCACCGAACACGGACTCGACACACATCGCTTGCGCCGCACCGTCAGAACGGCAATGCGGATGCTCAATAATGTCATTGATTACAACTTTTATACGGTTCCGCAAGCGCGAGCGGCAAATCTACGTCATCGTCCAGTTGGCTTAGGCTTAATGGGATTTCAAGATGCCCTGTATCAATTACGTATTCCCTATGCCAGTCAAGAAGCCGTTGCTTTTGCCGATCTCAGCACCGAATATCTCAGTTATTACGCGCTGGAAGCCAGCGCCGATTTAGCTGCCGAACGCGGGCGTTATGCGAGTTTTGACGGCTCATTATGGAGTCAGGGTATTTTGCCGATTGATAGTATTCGTCTGTTAGAACAAGGGCGCGGCGGCTATCTCCAAATCGACACCAGTCATACACTTGACTGGAATACGTTACGCAAGCGGATTCAAAATATCGGAATGCGCAATTCAAACTGTCTCGCGATTGCGCCCACTGCAACCATTAGCAATATCATCGGTGTCAGTCAGTCGATTGAGCCGACCTATCAAAATTTATTCGTAAAATCGAATCTTTCGGGTGAATTTACAGTTGTTAATCCCTATTTGGTCGCCGATCTCAAAGCACGCGGCCTGTGGGATGCGGTGATGGTCAATGATCTCAAATATTATGATGGGTCATTGCAGCCGATTGATCGGATTCCGGATGATCTCAAGGCACTCTATGCCACCGCATTTGAAATTGACCCGCGTTGGTTAGTTGAGGCGGCGAGTCGGCGACAAAAATGGCTCGATCAAGCCCAGAGTTTGAATCTGTATATGCAGGAACCCAGTGGTTATAAGCTCGACAATCTCTATAAACTCGCTTGGGTGCGCGGACTCAAAACGACCTATTATTTGCGCTCACTCGGTGCGACGCATGTTGAAAAATCAACCATAACTGATAGCAGTCGCGCTAATCGTCTGAGCGCAGTCGGTGGGAATTATTTTGGACGACAGGTGATGCAATTAAATGATACCACTGAGAGCGCGACGCGACCGTCTGCTTGCTCAATCCTTGATCCTGATTGTGAGGCGTGTCAATGAATAGCAACCCCGAATTACTCCGTCAGCAATTCATGGCGCATGGCCTATCACGCGCTGAACTCAATCCTGATCCAATTCAACAATTTCAGACTTGGTATGCGCAAACACTTGCCACCGATTTGCCCGAACCAAATAGCTTGACACTTTGCACAGTCAATACACTTGGGCAACCTTCAGTGCGCACGGTATTGCTCAAATTATATGATGAACGGGGTTTCGTATTTTTTACCAATTATACGAGCCGTAAAGCGCAGGAAATTGATGCAAATCCCCATGTCGCCCTGCTATTTCCCTGGGTGGCACTAGCCCGACAAATTCAAATTAATGGTCGCGCCGAGCGTATTACGACGGCTGAATCATTAGCGTATTTCACGACGCGCCCGCGTGGTAGTCAGATCGGCGCTTGGGCCTCGCCGCAAAGTCAGGTTATCAGCACGCGCTCGCTGCTGGAGACTAAGGTTGCGGAGATGGCACGGCGTTTCGCGCAGGGTGAGATCCCGTTGCCTGATTTTTGGGGCGGCTATCGCGTCGTGCCGGATAGGATTGAGTTTTGGCAGGGGCGTGAGAGTCGGCTACATGATCGTTTTCGCTATGTGCGACAGGCGGACGGCGGGTGGATGATCGAGCGGTTGGCACCGTGAGCGATGCTGTACAAAATTGCGTGCATGACGGTTGACAGCCGCCGCTGCGTTCGGCATAATGCGCGTCTCGATTAGTTCAGACTAATCACCCCATCAAGCGCCCGTAGCTCAGCTGGATAGAGTACCTGGCTACGAACCAGGTGGTCGGGAGTTCGAATCTCTCCGGGCGCGCCATATAAAACAAGCGATTAGTTAAGAAATTAGCTAATCGCTTTTTTGTTTTCTATTACTATCGCCCCTTATTTAATAAGGAGCGATATCAAAACTCAAAACCCTACCGCCCCGGCCGCACCAAACTCCCCAAACCAATCGTCTCCAGCGCATCGAGCAATAGCCGCCGCACCGAACCGGCATCCTCACATTGCAGCGCCACCTTGAGCACCTCGCGGGCGCGGGCGCGGCTAATGCTCCGAATCACTTTTTTCACCCGCAGCAAACTGCCCGCACCCATACTCAGGCTATGCACGCCCATGCCGAGCAATAAAAAAGTCGCCAACGGATCACCGGCCATTTCACCGCACACGCTGACTTCTTTACCATGCAACCGCGCACCGGTCAGAATTTGCAGCAATGCCCGTAATACTGCTGGATGATATTCGTTATAAAGCTTGGCAACATGCGGATTATTGCGATCAACTGCCAGTAAATATTGCGTCAGATCATTGGTGCCGACCGAGAGAAAATCGACGCGCCGCGCTAAAGCTTCTGCTTGATAAACAGCCGCCGGCACTTCAATCATCACCCCAATCGGCGGCATACGCACCTGATAGCCTTCTTCTAATAGCTCGTTATGGGCGCGTTGAATCAGCAGCAAGGCATCATCAACTTCGCCGACGGTGCTCACCATTGGCAGCAATAATTGTAAATTATCCAGCCCAATCGCCGCCCGTAACACCGCTCGCACCTGTGTTAAAAAGATTTCTGGATGATCGAGAGTAATCCGAATGCCGCGCCAGCCTAAAAAGGGATTGGCTTCGTGCATTGGAAAATAGGGCAGCGGTTTATCACCGCCAATATCCAGTGTGCGAATGGTGACGGGACGCGGGGCGAATAATTCCAGCACATGCCGGTAATTGCTCATTTGCGCCGCTTCGCTCGGAAAGCTATCGCGCACAATGAAGGGTAATTCGGTGCGATAGAGTCCAACACCGGCCGATTCTTCTATTCCCAACGGACGACTTTCTGATACCAGACCGGAATTTAAATACAGCGGAATTAAATAGCCGTCAGTGGTCTCGGCGGGTAAATGACGCAGGGCTTGTAATTCGCTGGTCAGTGCGGCGTCATCCTCAGCAAGGCGCTGATATTCCGCTCGCACCGCCAGTCCGGGCGAGACATAGACGCGCCCGCGATAGCCGTCTACCACCATTTCGCGCCCTTCGACGCGCCCAACTGGTAAATCCGCTACGCCCATCGCCGCCGGAACGCCCATGCCGCGTGCCAGAATGCCAACATGCGAAGAGCCGGAGCCGGTTGTTGAGACAATGCCAGCTAACTGCTCGCGGGGCACGGCGGCAATTTGCATGGCGCTGATTTCTTCACCGACCAGAATCGTTTGCGGCGGATATTGAATCGGCGTGGTATCGCGGTTTTGCAGGTGCATCAAAATGCAGCGCCCCAGATCGCGGACATCTGAGGCACGTTCGCGCAAATAGGCATCATCCATCGCATCAAACACCCGCGCATGTTCGGCGATGGTTTCGCGCAGTGCGCCCGGTGCCCAATTGCCAGCGCGAATCCGCGACAGGGTGCCATCAATTAAGGTGTCGCTCTCCAGCATCAGCCGCCACGCATCAAAGAGCGCCATATCTTCGATGCGTAAATGCACCTGGGTGCGGCTGGCGAAGCGGTCGAGATCGGCGACCACCTCGCGCACGGCACGGCGAAAATCCTGTGCTTCGGTGTCGGGATGTTCCGGGCGGCGATCCGGCACCGCTTCCAGATCGGCAGGCGGATAGACGACCACCGCTTGCCCGATGCCGATGCCGGGTGCGGCGGCTAACCCGGGCAGAAATCGCTGCGGAATCCCATCGTCTTGCAACCGCGCCAGCTCGCCGCTGGTACGCGCAAAGGTAATGGCACCGGCCAGTTGCGAGGCCAGCGTCATCACAAAGGTGACTTCATCTTCGCCAAAATGCCGCCGCTGGCGCTGCCGCAACACCAGCACGCCGAGCACTTTGCGATTCTGAATAATCGGTGCCCCTAAAAAACCGTGATAGCGTTCTTCACCGCTGTCGGTGATATTTTCGTAACGCGGATGATTCGCCGCATCATCGAGATTGATCGGTTCGGCGCGTTCGCTGACTAAACCAATCAGCCCGCGTCCGAGTTCGAGCCGGATGCGCCCGACGGCTTGACGGCGCAGACCGTCGGTAGCGTGCAACACATGACGATGATTATCGTAGTCATTGAGATAGACCGAGCAGACATCTGCGCCAACGGCCTGTTTGACTCGCTGCACGATGATCGAGAGCGCCTGCTCCAGATCGCTGGCGTTGTT
Source organism: Allochromatium warmingii (assembly GCF_900107145.1). Classification (GTDB taxonomy): domain Bacteria; phylum Pseudomonadota; class Gammaproteobacteria; order Chromatiales; family Chromatiaceae; genus Thermochromatium; species Thermochromatium warmingii. Next base: position 19,696 of record NZ_FNOW01000044.1, read on the forward strand.
AACTTCTTGAACAATCCGTCTAAGTGATTCAAGCATAACAGGTGCGGACGGGGCGTCCGTTAGTCACGGCGGCGAGCGGGACGTTTAGGGATAACTGTGGCGCAACCATCGCGGTGCCCCCGAGTACAGTTGACGGCGCTCGGGAACGCCATCGGGATAGAGAATCGGCGCTAATTCTTCCAGGGCCTGCTGATAAACATGGCGCTTAAAATACACAACTTCATAGAGCGGCTGCCAATACCGCACCCAGCGCCACGCATCAAACTCAGGTTTGTCGGTGCGGTCGAGGCAAAAAGCATCTTCACCACAATCGACGCGCAGCATAAACCAGACCTGTTTTTGCCCGACACAGATCGGGCCAGAACTGCTGTATTGACGGCGGATATACCGTTTGGGCAGATGATAGCGCAGCCAACCACGGGTACAGCCGAGGATGGTCACTTGCCGCTCACATAGCCCGACTTCTTCTTCAAGTTCCCGAAACATCGCCTGTTCTGGGGTTTCATCGGGATTGATGCCACCCTGAGGAAACTGCCACGCATTCTGGCCGAGGCGGCGTCCCCAGAATAAGCGGCGATCCCGATTGCTCAGGATGATGCCGACATTGGGTCTAAAGCCGTCATGGTCGATCAAGGGTGGGGTTCTCCCGGGCTGGTCGCTGAGGCATTCTTCCATAGAGCAGTCAGTTCCGGCAAGCCAGCACGGGCGCGAGAAGCGATTTCTAATCAAATGCTTGGTGCCTAGTGCGGGGGCGTGTTGGTGTGTCGCAATTAAGTGGTGAGGGAGGCGCGTTCAATGCACGAACTATCGTTGTGTCAGGCGCTGCTGGAACAGGTTGCGGACATCGCCCGCGAACACGGAGCGAACCGCGTAGAGCGGATTTGTCTGCGAATCGGGCCGTTAGCGGGCGTCGAACCGCAGTTATTGCAGCAAGCGTATCCATTAGTGGCCATCGGCACCATCGCCGAAACAGCCGAATTAGTGATTGAACCCGCCGAGATTCGCGTGCGTTGTACGCGCTGTGGTGCGGAAACCGTTGCAACCGCGAATCGTTTGTTATGTGGAGCCTGTGGTGCGTTTCAGACGCAGTTAATCAGCGGTGATGAATTGATTTTAGCGCATCTTGAATTAACACTGGCGGATTAAATTCAATTTATGCGCATTTATTGATTCATTGCTTGATTTTAGCACTCAGCACATTCTAAATACTGCCAGCTCGCACGCGGCGGCAACTGCGCCCGCGCAATTGCTGCTAGATACCCGGCCGCTGGAATCAGATGCGCAATCTGTGGCGGTTCTGTATTCCGCTGACGCGCCCGACAGAGGCCACGCCCGTCGCATTTGACATCCGCTTCTAAAGCTGTCCAAGCATATAAAAACTGTTCTAAGCGATCTGATTCCGAACACAGCTGTAAGCTGGCGAGTTGATCAACTGTAAACATTCGCCGTGCAATCGCCAGATAATTGGTGCGCGGGCAAATATGCTCGCAATCGACACCCAGCGCCGCATTGACACCCGCGCTCACGCCGACTAAAGCTAATTCATGGCTATGGCTGATGCTAAATGCTAACCACGCCGCCTCACCGTCTAAATAGGGTTTACCATTCGCCTGACGCTGAATAACGACTTCGCTGGGTGCGCACTGTAAATATTTCGCCAAAATGCGATTTAATCCGGCCTGTGTGCGTATTGAACGCTGCTGATGTACTGGATAACGCAAGGCTGCAATGCGCGTGCGTTGGGCAGCAGTTAATAGCTGCCACGCATCATGCGGATTCATTCCTTGCTCGCTGGTATCAATTCGCCATAGATGCAGCGCATCGGGTGCGAGATATAAATGGCGCGGTGCGCTGCGCCAATGCGGAATATCACCCGTATTCAGTCGCAATTCAGTCATCCGTCAATTCATCAAGCAATAAATCCAGCAAGCACGCGCCACAGGCGTCGAAACTGGGCGCTGTAGCCCGCGACACCCTATAATTAGGCGCATCATTCGCCACCTCTGCGCTTGCTACCGTCTGTACCGCCACACTATGACCCCAATCATCGCGCTCATCAGTCAGGAACTCGCCGCTCGTCCGGCCCAAGTTGAGGCGGCCGTGCGGCTGCTCGACGAGGGCGCGACTGTGCCCTTCATCGCCCGCTATCGCAAGGAGGCCACCGGCGGTCTTGATGATAGCCAGTTGCGTCATCTTGCAGAGCGGCTCGGCTATCTGCGCGAGCTGGCTGAACGGCGCGTGGCCGTGCTCAAAAGCATCACGGAACAGGGCAAGCTGACCGCCGAGCTTCAGGCCGCCATCGACGCGGCGGATACCAAACAGCGGCTCGAAGATCTCTATTTACCGTTCAAACCCAAGCGGCGCACCAAAGCGCAGATCGCCCGCGAAGCCGGTTTAGAGCCGCTCGCAGACACCCTGTTGACCAAGCCGACGCACGCGCCTGAGACGCTGGCCGCTGATTTCGTGGATGCTGGCAAGGGCATCGCCGATATTGCCGCTGCGCTCGAAGGGGCACGACAGATCTTGATGGAGCGATTTGCCGAAGATCCCGAACTCGCCGGACGCCTGCGCGAGCTGCTCTGGGAGCATGGCAGCTTGGTTGCGACCGTAATCGCTGGCAAAGAGCAAGAAGGCAACAAGTTCGCCGATTATTTCGATTATCGTGAGCCGTTGGCGAAGATTCCCTCGCATCGCGCACTGGCGCTGTTTCGTGGACGCAATCAAGGTGTGCTCAATCTGGAACTGCTCGCTGGCGCGGGCGATGATCCCGAAGCCACCTGTCGCGGACTGATTGCGGCGCGGTTTGGCGTCCGCGATCAGGGGCGGGCGGCGGATGCGTGGCTGCTGGACACCGTGCGCAAAGCCTGGCGCATCAAGCTGTTGACGCGACTGGATCTGGAACTCAAGGGGCGGCTGCTTGAGGCGGCAGAAGCGGAAGCGATTCGGGTGTTCGGCCTCAATCTCAAGGCGCTGTTGTTGGCTGCGCCCGCTGGACGGCTGCCGACGCTTGGACTCGATCCGGGACTACGCACCGGCGTCAAGGTTGCGGTGGTCGATGCAACGGGCAAGGTTGCCGCAACTGACACCATTTATCCGCATGTCCCAAAAAATCAATGGGATGCGTCGATTTCACGCTTGGCACAGTTAGCGCAAACTCACGATGTCAAGCTGATTAGCATTGGCAATGGCACCGCCTCGCGTGAAACCGACCGGCTGGCGCGTGATTTAATCGCTCGTCATCCGGAATTAGGCTTAAAATCGCTGGTGGTGAATGAAGCAGGCGCATCAGTGTATTCCGCATCGGAATTTGCTTCAAAAGAATTACCCGAATTAGATGTCTCCCTACGCGGCGCAGTTTCCATTGCGCGGCGCTTACAAGATCCGCTCGCGGAATTAGTCAAAATCGAGCCAAAAGCGATTGGTGTCGGTCAATATCAGCATGATGTTAATCAAACCCGCTTAGCTCGCACACTCGATGCGGTGGTTGAAGATTGCGTCAATGCAGTTGGCGTGGATTTAAATACCGCATCCGTGCCGCTATTAGCGCAAGTTTCTGGACTGAATCGCAGTCTCGCGGAAAATATTGTCACCTTCCGCGAAACGCATGGCGCATTTACCAGCCGCAAAAAATTGCTGGCCGTGCCGCGTTTTGGAGAAAAAGCCTTTCAGCAAAGCGCCGGATTTTTGCGGATTCCTGATGGCGATGAACCGCTCGATGCTTCCGCTGTGCATCCTGAAGCCTATCCGGTGGTACGCCGGATTGCGGAATTTACCGGAAAAGATGTGCGCGGTTTAATCGGTGATGCAGCGACCCTGCGCCGACTTGATCCAGCGGTTTTTACCGATGAGCGATTTGGTCTGCCGACGGTGAAAGATATTCTCGCGGAATTAGAAAAACCGGGCCGCGATCCGCGCCCCGAATTTAAAACCGCGCAATTCAAAGACGGTGTTGAAACCCTGAATGATTTAGCACCCGGCATGATTTTAGAAGGCACAGTTACCAATGTCACCAATTTCGGTGCCTTTGTTGATATTGGCGTGCATCAAGATGGTTTAATCCATATTTCAATGCTTGCAGATCGGTTCGTAAAAGATCCGCATGAATTTGTTAAATCGGGCGATTTAGTCAAGGTTAAAGTCTTAGAAGTGGATTTAATGCGCAAACGTATTGCCCTGAGTCGGCGTCTGGATGAACCCGTTGAGCGCCACGCTACGGCTGAACCGTCCGCGCCAAATAGCCGTCAAATGCGCCCATCTACAAATCAACATTCGCCGCGTTCCAATACGCGCCATACACCTGAACGCACGCCGACATCAACTGGAAACGGCGGGGCGCTGGCTGATGCCTTTGCGAAAGCGCGTAAAAAGTAAAAGATGAAACGGCGCACGGATAAAGCGGCGCTCGACCGGCTTATTGAAATTGCCCCATCGCCGATTCATGGTCACGGCTGTTTTGCACGCATTCCATTTAATCCGGGCGATTATATCGGCACCTTTACCGGAATTGAGGTAACTGAAGATGGCCCGCATGTACTCTGGGTTTATGATCCCGAACGCGGGGATGTAATGGGTCGGCGCGGAACCAATCATTTACGTTGGCTCAATCATAGCGATGCGCCAAATGCTGAATTTGATGGTTTTAAACTCTATGCCCGTTCAAGTATTGCTGTTGGGAGCGAACTAACCATTGATTATGGTACCGGTTCGCCATAAAGTATTCCACTCTATGATATGAGGTCGCCACAATGCAGGAACGTCCAATTATCAAAACCGCCATTCCGAAGCGGCGTTATCAAATCGAACGCTATGCTGCTTCACTCCTCGGCGAGATTGAAAGCGGCGATGGTCGGAATTATCGTTATTTACTTGCTTTTATAATGCAAGGTCAAACTGAACCAGTGCTCTATGTCTGCTCTGAGCCGACACCATTAGCCGAACGCGCTGCGGGTGCATATTGCTTGCGGGTTGTCAGTGAGAGTCTAACGGAAACGCTGGATATCAATAATGCTTGGGGTGATCTCGATCATTTTGCCGAGCAAGCACTTCAGGTTGGTGCGCAACTGTTAGGACTACCTGAATCGAGTGTGATGCGGTTACTTTAAGTGAACCTTATTCACGACTATTAGCTAGACAGCTATGAAAAATAGGCCGATTTTTTGATAATCGCTAGTGTATTTGGAGATTATGATATGTCGATTCATTCCCGCTTGTTTGCAGCAGTCGCGCTGACTGTATTAAGCAGTACCGTCACAGCAAAATGTCTCTCTAAACCAGATATAGCGCCAAATTGTCGCTATCCGCAGGGTGATGCGTGGTGTGGTGCCGTCAGAGGCTGAGGAATAGCTTTTTTGGTGGAAGCGCCAGATTCGTGACGAGGCAAAATTATGAAAATGATTCAGAGACTGTCTAAAAACTAAACTATTGATTTTGAAGTAGATTTTTTCGAGAATATGGCAAATTTTGCGAGTTAATTAACCCCACTCATATCGTGAATATGACTTCAGAAAAAAGCTCTTCGCCAAAATACCCAAGCGATATCTCCGATGAAGAATGGGAGATTGTCGAAAAAATCTTCGAAGAACTCGAGCCTTATACAACAGGCCGCCCAAGATCAAGTGATCTACGCGAAATCTTGAA
>NZ_FNOW01000045.1 GCF_900107145.1 Allochromatium warmingii
TCGCGCCCATCGAGCTTTTTAACACGCTGCTCAAAACTCGCTAATCGTTTCCGCGTTATACCAAACACATTGAAAAATCCATCCCAAAACGACTTGCCTTCCGCATCTTCTGAGCACTCATTTGCCCATTCACGCGAAAATTCTAAGGCACGTTCTTTGATTTCATTCCAAGATAATGGCATAGTTATTTCTCAGTTAGCAAAATTAAACCAGAAAAAACTCACTCAACCCCGCTTTTTCAATCGCGCTGCATAAAGCGGCGCTTCCCCCAGTGCCTTCGGAGTCTGACATCAGCAGACTGTTGAACAGGCATTGCAGGATGTTGCCGCTGCATGGCAGCGATTGGTGTGACCGTTTAGCGAAGTCCCCGCCGAGCGTGACCGGGACTTCGCCAGCCGTACTTCAAGCCAGATCAAAACGATCAGTGTTCATCACCTTATTCCAAGCGGCGACGAAATCACGCACGAATTTCTCGCGGTTGTCATCTTGTGCATACACTTCAGCATAGGCGCGCAGGATCGAGTTCGAGCCAAACACCAAATCCACTCGCGTTGCTGTCCACTTGAGCGCATCGCTTGTGCGGTCGCAGATTTCGTAGAGATTATTGCCGATTGGCACCCAACGGTAGGCCATGTCGGTCAGATTGACGAAAAAGTCATTGGTCAACACGCCCTCGCGGTCAGTCAAAACCCCGTACTTGGTGCCACCGTGATTGACACCTAACACGCGCAGACCGCCGATGAGCACCGTCATCTCCGGTGCCGTTAAGCCCATCAACTGCGTGCGGTCGAGTAATAATTCCTCGGCGCTGACCACATAATCGCGCTTGAGCCAGTTGCGATAACCGTCGTGGATCGGCTCCAGCACCGCGAATGATTCCACATCGGTCATCTCAGCCGTCGCATCACCGCGCCCGGGCGCAAAGGGCACCGGAATATTGAATCCAGCGGCCTGAATTACCTGTTCAAGCGCGACATTACCGGCCAGCACGATCACATCCGCCACACTTGCGCCATGCGCCGCTGCGATGGGTTCGAGCACGCCGAGCACCCGCGCTAACCGCTCCGGCTCGTTGCCCTCCCAATCCTTTTGCGGTGCCAGTCGAATGCGTGCGCCATTGGCTCCGCCGCGCTTATCAGACTGGCGGAACGTTCGCGCACTGTCCCACGCAGTTGCGATCATCTCGGCAACACTCAATCCACTGGCGGCGATCTGTGCTTTGACTGCTGCAACCGCATAATCGGTGCGACCGGCTGGCACCGGATCCTGCCAGATGAGGTCTTCTTGCGGTGCATCAGGGCCGAGATAGCGCGTTTTCGGCCCCAAATCACGATGGGTCAATTTGAACCAAGCGCGGGCGAAGGTCTCGGCGAAATAGTCGGGATCCTGATAAAACCGCTCTGCAATCTGGCGATAGACCGGATCAAACTTCATCGCCATATCCGCATCCGTCATAATCGGATTGAGGCGGATTGACGGATCCTCGACATCAACCGGCTTGTCGTCCTCCTTGATGTTGATTGGCTCCCACTGCCACGCGCCAGCCGGACTTTTTTTCAGCTCCCAGTCGTAATTGAGCAGCAGATGAAAATAGCCGTTATCCCAGCGCGTCGGATGCGTCGTCCACGCCCCTTCGATGCCGCTGGTCACGGTATCGCGTCCGATGCCGCGAGTGGTTTTGTTGAGCCAGCCCAAGCCCTGATCCTCGACCTCAGCGCCCTCGGGGTCTGGCCCCAGCAGACTGGCACTGCCGTTGCCGTGACACTTGCCGACGGTGTGACCACCAGCAGTCAGCGCAACGGTTTCTTCATCGTTCATCGCCATCCGCGCAAAGGTCACGCGCACATCGCGGGCGGTCTTGAGCGGATCGGGCTGGCCATCGACGCCTTCGGGATTGACATAAATCAGCCCCATCATCACCGCTGCCAGCGGATTATCTAAATCGCGTTCACCGGAGTAACGGCTACCAGTGCTGTCGCTCGGCGCGAGCCACTCTTTTTCCGAACCCCAGTAGATATCTTGTTCGGGATGCCAGATGTCCTCGCGTCCGAACGCAAAACCAAAGGTCTTGAGACCCATTGATTCATAGGCAACGGTTCCGGCTAGGATGATGAGATCGGCCCAACTGAGTGCGTTGCCGTATTTTTTCTTGATTGGCCACAGCAGACGGCGGGCTTTGTCGAGATTGGCATTGTCGGGCCAAGAGTTCAGCGGCGCGAAGCGTTGATTGCCGGTGCTCGCGCCGCCGCGCCCGTCGGCAATGCGATACGTCCCGGCGGCGTGCCAGGCCATGCGGATCATCAAACCGCCGTAATGCCCCCAATCGGCGGGCCACCAGTCCTGACTATCGGTCATCAGGGCGTGCAGATCGCGCTTGACGGCCACAAAGTCGAGCGTTGTGACGGCTTCGCGGTAGTTGAAATCTGGGTCGAGCGGATTGGTCTTGGTGTCATGTTGATGCAGGATGTTGAGATTAAGCGCCTTCGGCCACCAGTCCATATTTGAGGAACCGGCGGCGGTATTGCCGCCATGCATGACTGGGCACGTTCCGGCGGCTGTCGTTACGTTTTTATCCATCACTCGCTCCGTTGGTTGTTGGCAGGTGTTGCGTACTGCGTGTATGTATGAGGATAAAAGCGGACAGTCATCGGGTGCTAATCGTTTCGTTGTATCTAATAGATCGTCAGAGACGATGGTTATACGCTACATCATTACTAACATTGTTGAACACATAAAAAACCCCGCCGAAGCGGGGTGTTTGGCTTTGAGCTTCCAGCGATCAGCCTTCAGCAACCAGCTCATCTGGCTGGACGCTGAAAGCTGGCAGCTCAGAAGACTTACATCATGCCCATGCCGCCCATATCGCCCATGCCGCCGCCCGGCATCGCCGGTGCGTCGTCCTTCGGCTCATCGGCAATCATGGCTTCAGTGGTAATCATCAGACCGGCCACCGAGCACGCATTTTGCAGCGCCGAACGGGTGACTTTGGTCGGATCGAGAATGCCCATCTCGACCATATCGCCGTATTCGCCATTGGCTGCGTTGTAACCGAAGTTACCCGTACCCTCGGCGACCTTGTGCAGCACTACCGACGGCTCTTCGCCAGCGTTGGCGACGATCTGACGCAGCGGCTCTTCCATCGAGCGGCGAGCGATAGCGATACCAACATCTTGATCGTGGTTCGCGCCCTTGAGATCCTTAACCGCTGCAATCGCCCGCACCAGCGCGACACCGCCGCCGGGCACGATGCCTTCTTCAACCGCCGCACGGGTCGCATGGAGCGCATCTTCGACGCGAGCTTTCTTCTCTTTCATCTCGATTTCGGTGGCAGCGCCGACCTTAATCACCGCCACACCACCAGCGAGCTTGGCCAGCCGCTCTTGCAGTTTTTCGCGGTCATAGTCGGAGCTGGTCTCTTCGACCTGAGCGCGGATCTGCTCGCACCGCGCCTTGATGTCGATTTCCGAACCAGCGCCGTCGATGATGGTGGTCTCGTCCTTGCCGACCTGCACGCGCTTGGCGGTGCCCAGATCGTTCAGGGTGGCTTTTTCCAGCGACAGGCCGACTTCTTCCGAAATCACGGTCGCGCCGGTCAGAATGGCGATGTCTTGCAGCATCGCCTTGCGCCGATCACCGAAGCCCGGCGCCTTGACTGCGCAGACCTTGACGATGCCGCGAATGGTGTTGACGACCAGCGTCGCCAGGGCTTCGCCTTCGACATCTTCAGCGATAATCAGCAGCGGCTTGCCAGCCTTCGCCACCCCTTCCAGCACCGGCAATAGCTCGCGGATGTTGGAGATTTTCTTGTCGTGCAGCAGGATGAACGGATGATCCAGCTCGGCGCTCTGGCTCTGCTGATTGTTGATGAAATAGGGCGAGAGATAGCCGCGATCAAACTGCATCCCCTCGACGACATCGAGTTCGTTTTGCAGCGAGGTGCCATCTTCAACAGTGATGACGCCTTCCTTGCCGACCTTCTCCATCGCTTCCGCGATGATGGTGCCGATGGACTCATCCGAGTTGGCCGAGATGGTGCCGACCTGCGCAATGGCTTTGGTCTCGGTGCAGGGCTTGGAGAGCTTCTTCAGCTCTTCGGTCGCGGCTGCAACAGCTTGATCCATGCCGCGCTTCAGATCCATCGGGTTCATGCCAGCGGCAACCGCCTTCAACCCTTCGCGCACCATCGCCTGCGCCAGCACGGTCGCGGTGGTGGTGCCGTCACCAGCGATGTCCGAAGTCTTGGACGCAACTTCTTTCACCATCTGTGCGCCCATATTCTCGAACTTGTCTTTCAGCTCGATTTCTTTGGCCACGGATACACCGTCTTTGGTGACGGTCGGGGCGCCGAAGGACTTCTCCAGCACCACGTTCCGGCCCTTTGGCCCCAGCGTGACCTTGACGGCGTTGGCGAGGATGTTGACACCCTCCATCATACGGACACGGGCATCACCGCCGAACTTCACGTCTTTTGCGCTCATGCTGTTTAATTCCTCAAATCATTCAATGGGTTAGGGTTAAAAGTCAGAGATGACTGCACGCGACAGCCGGAGCGGAAGGCCGATTAGCCCTCAACGACCGCCATGATGTCTTCTTCGCGCATCACCAGAAATTCCTTGCCGTCGAGCTTGATTTCGGTGCCGGAGTATTTACCGAACAGCACGCGGTCGCCGACCTTGACATCGAGCGCACGCACGCTACCGTTGTCGAGGATTTTGCCGTTGCCAACGGCGATGATCTCGCCCTGAATCGGCTTTTCGGTGGCCGAATCTGGGATCACGATCCCGCCGGCGCTCAGGCGCTCTTCTTCCATGCGACGGACGACAACGCGGTCATGCAGGGGACGGATGTTCATGTAGCAGGCTCCTCGTTACAGGTTGAGAAGTGGATGATAGCGTGGCGGCGAGGTGAGCCAGTGGGCTGACCTGTTAGCACTCACTTGGAACGAGTGCTAATGGTAGAGCGAAATTGTCGGCTGTCAAGATCTGGTGATCGATCAGCGACGATCAAATGTAAGGAGCGTGTACGTTCGGCGTCTTTTTAGCGAGCGTTCAAGCGCCTCGGTCAAGAAAGAATCCTGCTGGCTGGAAGCTGGCGGCTGATAGCTGGCCGCTAAAAATGCACACCCGTCAACTGCTCCGATAGTTCCCATAACTGCGCTGCTGCGGCACCATCCTGCGCCAGCGGCGGCAGCTGTGCCACACCCAGTGGTCCCATGAGTTCACGCCAACCGGTTGGCCCATAAAATAGACCGCCCTGCGCCTCAGGTGCGGTCGCGGCAAATAGCGTTGGCAGTGCCGCCGGTGCTACAGGCCGACTGAATGGGAGCAAAATCGGTTGCAGCCAGCGCCAAGCCGTCGCCCGCCAACCGCTCGATGCCGGCCCATTGCCAATCAGCGCCGTCCCGGCAAAGCCCGGATGCGCCGCCACGCTCATCACCCCCCAGCCAGCCGCTGCGCTGCGTCGCTGCAATTCCAGCGTAAACAGTAACTGTGCGAGCTTACTCAATCCGTAAGTGCGAAACGGTACATAGGCCCGTTCGGATTGCAGATCGCTGAAATCCAGCGTCGTCAAGTGTGCGGCCAGACTGCTGACATTCACTACCCGTGCTCCGGGTGCGCGTTGCAGCAGCGGCAATAGCTGTGCCGTCAACGCAAAATGCCCAAGATAATTGGTCACAAACTGGCGCTCAAAGCCATCGACCGTCACCTGACGGGTTGGCAGCGCCATCACCCCAGCATTATTGATGAGCAGATCCAGCGCCCGCTGTTCAGCGCACAGGGTCTCGGCACAGGTACGCACCGAGGCTAAATCGGCCAAATCCAGCGGCACACACCGCACTAGCGCCTGTGGCTGTGCCGCCCGAATCCGCGCCACCGCCTCAGCACCTCGGATCGCGTTACGGACGGCAAGTACCACCTCTGCGCCAGCAGTGGCCAGCGCCAGCGCGGTTTCATGGCCGAGGCCGCTGTTCGCTCCGGTGACGACCGCGAGGCGACCGGTTTGCGGTGGTATTTCAGCCGTTGTCCAACTCATCGACACCTCTCCCGCGACCCTGTCGCCATCACAAAAAATGCGCCACGTTAAGGCGCACAATTCCGCCGTGCATTGATATTTTTGCGCCTATTTCAGCATCTGGAGCTGGTTTGCCAACCGTTTAGCAAATCGCCATACTGCGCGATCCGCAGTTTTTAGGCAGATCATAATGGTCAGCAGTTTACCCAATATTTCCAGTGAACTTCTGTGGTTACTCCTACCTTGGAGTTTAGCCTTTGTTTTTCTCGGACGGATGCGCCGCTGCCCACCATTGCCCGCGCCGACGCCCGCGCCCCGCCCCGTGTCGGTGATTATTCCGGCCCGCAATGAAGCGACGCGCCTGCCGCCGCTGTTGCGTTCATTACAAGCACAGGATTATCCCGATTATGAAGTGATCGTCGTCGATGACCAGTCAACTGATGACACAGCGGCGCTGGCGCGGGCCGCCGGAGCGCAGACCGTGACGCTCACCGAATTGCCCGCCGGTTGGCTCGGCAAGCCGCACGCCTGCTGGATTGGTGCCCGTCAAGCACGCGGCGAGTTATTTGTCTTTCTCGACGCCGATACTGAATTAGAACCCGGCGGATTACGGCGTATTATCGGCACCCACGCGCAATACGGTGGGCTGGTTTCAATTCAACCCTATCATCACATGCAACGCGCCTATGAGCGGCTTTCGGGCTTTTTTTCGATTGTGATGATGGGTAGCATTCGCTCATTTACGCTCGCGGGTACGGCTATTCAATCGAATGGCAGCTTTGGCCCCTGTCTGGTTTGTTCACGCACAGATTATGAGCGCACCGGCGGTCATCAATTAGTCCGCGCTGAAATTGTTGATGATGTCGCGTTATCACGCGAATTGGCACAACGCGGCGTGCGGACGACAAATTTTATCGGCGCAGGAACCATCCGTTTTCGTATGTATCCCGGTGGTTTGATAGATCTAGCGGATGGCTGGACGAAGAATTTTGCTCAGGGTGCCCTGTCAACGGACTTTTTGATTTTATTAATGATGATTGCTTGGATTTCCAGCGCCTGTGCGACGGTTGATGCCGTCACAAAATGGCCGAGCGAAGGGCCAACTGCTTGGGCATTAGCGGGCAGCATTGCTTATACTGCCTATGTGCTGCAAATTTGGTGGCTGTTGCGAAAATTGGGCAATTTCGGTCTTGGCACTGCTTTAACCTATCCGCTGTCGATCACGTTTTTTACGCTGGTATTTATTCGCTCTCTCTATCGCACGCTGGTGCGCAAAAGTGTCCGTTGGAAGGGACGCATTATTCCGCTGCGGGCGATTGATTGATACCGGTATTGCGAAATCCTAAGCTATACAACTGAATCAAGAATGAGGAATCAACCATGACCGCATATTTAGCTAATAAGCGCCCCAAGTTATTATTGATTGGCGCAAATGGTCAGGTCGGATGGGAACTACGCCGCACGCTGGCCAGCGTCGGCGAGGTAATTGCCGCTTCATTAGAGGGCGAATATGGCCCAGCAATTGATTTATTAGATGCAGCAGCACTGGCGCAGTTAATTGAAACAACTCAGCCCGATGCGCTGATTAATGCCGCCGCCTATACTGCTGTAGATAAAGCCGAAAGCGACCGCGCAACCGCACAGCGTCTCAATGCCGATGCGGTTGGTGAAATGGGCGCATTACTCGCTCAACGCGGCACGCCGATCATTCATTATTCAACCGACTTTGTTTTTTCGGGTCATCTCGGTCGCCCGTATACCGAAGCTGATACACCCGATCCGCTTAATGTTTATGGTGAAACCAAGCTCAATGGCGAACGAGCATTATTGGATTCGGGAGCGCCGGCGTTGATTTTTCGCACCAGTTGGGTTTATGGCGCACGCGGGGCGAATTTTTTGTTGACCATGCGCCGTTTATTTCAAGAGCGCGATGAATTGCGCGTGGTTGACGATCAAATTGGCTCACCGACTTGGAGCCGCATGTTGGCGGAAATCACTGCCCAAGTGCTGTATCGCGTGCTTCGTGGCGAGGTGGATTTAGCGCAGGTCGGCGGACTCTATCATTTGAGCGGGAGTGGTCAGGTGAGTTGGTATGAATTTGCGCAGGCGATTCGTGAAGCAAGTGGCGCACAGACGCATTTAATTCCAATTCCGTCATCTGAATATCAAGCACCGGCCACGCGCCCGACGTTTTCGGTGCTGAATAATCAGCGGTTTCAAGAAACATTTGGTTTAGCTATGCCAGATTGGCGGCTATCGCTGGCGCAGTGTTTTGAGGAGCTTCGCGGCTAGTATCGGTTAGACAGGATTAACAGAATTAAAAGGATTGACCGGATTGTTTAGAATCCAGTTGGACAAGCCGGATGTTCTAATGCGTGTCCGACGGTTGTAAAGGAACCAAACACTAGTAGCGTATCACCCGCCGTTGATTCAGCCAGCGCGGTATTGAGCGCCGCTGCGACGCTATTAAACAGACCGCGCTGTTGTGGGCCGATTATATCTTGCAGGCGCTCGCTGAGTTGCGTGACTGGCAGGGCGCGGGCGTCATCGCTCTGTGCTAAATACCAGTCATCCACATATTCACAGATTGGCGCAACAATCCGCTCAGGGTTTTTGTCAGCCAGCACGGCGAGCACGGCACGAAGCCGCCCGTTACGGGCAACATCACGCAGATTCGCTGCCAGGGCTGCCGCCGCTTCGCCATTATGTGCAACATCGAGAATCCATGTCACTGCGCCCGGCATGACCTGAAAGCGTCCGGCAAGCTGTGCCCGTTGCAGACCGGTGCGGATGGCGTTGATTGGAATCGGTAACGCTGTGCGCACAGCCATGAGCGCCGCGATTGCTGCCGTTGCGTTGTCGAGCTGAAACGGGCCGCGCAAGGTTGGGAGCGGCAGCGCCAGTCGCTGTCCATCCGGCCCGCTCCAATTCCACCCCTCAGCGGTGCGTGTGTGGTCGAGTTCGCGCCCAAGTTGGAGCGGATATGCAGCGATCTGCATGGCTTCGGCGCGTAATGTCGCGGGTGCGTCGCGTTGACCGATGATCGCCGGACGGTCAGCGCGAAAGATGCCCGCTTTTTCGCGGGCGATAGCATCAAGGCTGTCGCCGAGCCAATCGGTATGATCGAGACCGATGCTGGTTACGATTGCGACATCGGCGTCGAGCAGATTCACCGCGTCGAGCCGCCCGCCGAGTCCGACTTCCAGCACCACCAGATCCAGTCGGGCACGGACAAACAGGTCGAGCGCGGCGAGCGTGCCGAACTCAAAATAGGTTAGCGAGATGTCGCCCCGTGCGTGGTCGATACGGGCAAAGGATTCGCACAGCGCCGCATCACTGACCGGCTCGCCGTCGATGCGCACCCGTTCGTTATAGCGCCGCAGATGTGGTGAGGTGTAAACGCCACAGTGATAACCCGCCGCGAGCGTCATCGCTTCGAGCATGGCGACCGTTGAGCCTTTGCCGTTGGTGCCGCCAGCGGTGATGACCGGACAGGGCAGCCGCCCGCCGTCGGGCGCCAGCCGCGCCCAGACCGCGCCGACGCGCTCTAGCCCCAGATCCATGCGGTTAGGATGGAGCGTTGTTTGCCAGTCGAGCCAGGCGGTGAGAGTTTGAAAGCGAGGGAGAATAGAGGGTGTGCGTTCAGTCATGCGTAAGATTATTTATATCAATGCGATTCAATGCGGCCAATTATTAGCGGCTCATTGGTGTCCGGTATGACTATGCACAGCTTCTTTTAATATTTGCGCTACCCAGTTATTCAGACTTTGCCCCGATTGTTTAGCGGCTGCTAGTACGGCGCTATGCACCTTAGGTGGAATACGTAGTAACAACTGCCCACTGGCAGATTGATTTGGTTCTTGATCGAGTTGCTCGCAGGCTTCAAGGTAACTATCAACCGCATCATGAAAAGCCTGCTCAAATTCGCTGACTGATTCACCATGAAATGCGATGATATCGTCGATATCCAAGACACGCCCAACGAGAATACGGTCATCTGGATCGAACGTGAGACTAGCACGATAACCGCGATAGATCATGGTATTAGTCATGGCACTATTCCCAGTTTGATCAAAAAATCACGGACATTTTTCACACGGTATTTCAGTGCTTCTTTATGTGGATGTGGGCGATGGAAATTAGCGCGTATCCCATTTTTTTCAAATGTTACCGCTGAACCACGACCTTCGATAACACGACAACCAATAGCGAGCAGCAGCACCTCAATTCGCGACCATTCCAGATTACCGTTTAGCGGATCCGTAAAGATCGCTTGATGTATTTTGCGATGCGTGCTGTTTAGCATTCAAGGGATACGGTATCAGGATGCCGATGGAATCAATTGACCACTGCACACACTGGCCTAAACCACCACCATCGTCCGACAATAACGCGGACGTTGCATTAACAGCGCCAGCAAATCGGCCAAGCGTTCACGCATTTCGCGTCGGTCGATAATCATATCGAGTGCGCCTTTTTCGAGCAAAAATTCACTACGCTGAAAGCCTTCTGGTAATTGTTCGCGCACGGTTTGCTCAATCACACGCGGCCCGGCAAACCCAATTAAGGCATTGGGTTCAGCGATATTCAGATCACCGAGCATAGCTAAACTCGCTGATACGCCGCCCATCGTTGGATCAGTCATCACTGAAATAAACGGCAGTGAGCGTTCGCGCATTCGCGCCAGCGCCGCGCTGGTTTTGGCCATTTGCATCAATGAAAACAGGCTTTCCTGCATTCGCGCTCCGCCGCTGGCCGAAAAACACACATAGGGCGAATGCTGCTCCAGCGCCGCTTCAACACCACGCACAAAGCGTTCGCCGACGACTGACCCCATTGATCCGCCCATAAATCCAAATTCAAAGGCCGCCGCGACGATGGGCGCTTCTTTGAGCCGTCCGTGCATCACAATTAGGGCGTCTTTTTCTGACGACTGCTTTTGTGCTGCTGCGAGCCGATCTTTGTATTTTTTTAAATCTTTGAATTTGAGCGGATCGAGTGATTCGAGATCAGCGCCGATTTCTTCGCGTCCATCGAGATCGAGAAAGGCGTCCAGTCGTCGCCGTGCGGTGAGCCGATTATGATGACCGCATTTTGGACACACTTCGAGATTGCGTTCTAATTCAGCGCGATAGAGGATCGCGTTACAGCCCGGACATTTGGCCCAAACACCTTCGGGGACAGCGCGTTTGGTGTTAGCGTCAATGCGGATGCGGTCGGGAATGAGCTTCTCAAACCAGCTTTTGCCTTTGTCCATCGCCTGTTTAACGGTGGCGGTGGCTTGCGCCTGAACTTTGGATTTGGTGGATTCGTCCATCGTTGGGGGGGTGCTCTTAACTGGGATGGTTCATGCAAAAAACGGGCGGTTTGCTTCTGGTGACGAAACGAGAGCGTCGTCACCAGAGAACAGTTAGTCACATCTGGTTACAGCGCCGCGACTCGCGCCCCATCGATGGCGGTGCGCAGGCTGGCGAGAAAGCTGCCGATGGAGTCAGGGATGTGCTCGGGGGTTGCGGCAAGTGCTTCGATGCGCTCGACCAGCGCACTGCCGACGATCACGGCATCAGCGACCTCGGCAACGCGGGCGGCGGTCGCGGCATCTTTAATGCCGAAGCCGACGCCAACCGGCAAATCAACTGCGGCGCGAATCCGTGCCAGATGCGCGGCGACATCGGCTGTGTCGAGATGCCCCGCGCCGGTCACACCCTTGACCGAGACATAGTAGACGAAGCCTGAGGCTACGGAGCCGATGCGCCGAATCCGATCATCGGTCGAGGTCGGCGCGAGCAGATAGACCAGATCCAGCCCATGTGTTTTGAGGGTTGTGACCAGTTCATGACCTTCTTCGGGCGGCACATCGACGATCAACGCACCATCGACGTCGGCAGCTTGGGCGCGTTCCGCAAACGCGGTGTAGCCCATGCGCTCGATGGGATTGAGATAGCCCATCAGCACAACCGGTGTTGCAGTGTCCTGCTCACGGAAAGTGCGCACCAGCTCCAGCACATCAGCGAGACGCACACCCTGCGCCAGCGCCCGTTCGGTCGCCCGCTGGATGACCGGCCCATCGGCCATCGGATCGGAAAATGGCACGCCGAGTTCGATGATGTCAGCGCCAGCTTGCACCAGCGCGTGCATCAGCGGCACTGTAGTCGCCGGGCCAGGATCGCCAGCGGTGACAAAGGGAATCAGCGCGGTACGATGCTGCGCCTTGAGTTCGGCAAAACGTTGTGCGATGCGGCTCATAAGACTAACCCGTCGTGACGTGCGACCGTGTGCATATCCTTGTCGCCGCGACCGGAGAGATTGACCAATAGGGTCTGATCGGGGCGCAAGGTCGGCGCGAGCTTATGGGCGTAGGCGAGCGCGTGGCTGGATTCGAGCGCCGGAATAATGCCCTCGGTGCGCGTGAGATGGTGGAAGGCCGCGAGCGCCTCATCATCGGTAATCGAGACGTACTGCGCTCGCCCGCTGTCTTTGAGCCACGCATGTTCGGGGCCGACGCCCGGGTAATCGAGTCCGGCTGAGATCGAATGGGTCTCGATGATCTGGCCGTTGTCATCTTCCATTAGATAGGTGCGATTGCCGTGCAGCACGCCCGGGCGTCCGGCGCACAATGGCGCGGCATGATGGCCGGTTGCGATGCCTTCGCCACCGGCTTCGACCCCATAGATCGCCACGTCACTGTCCCCAATGAAGGGATAAAACAGCCCGATGGCATTCGAGCCGCCGCCGACACAGGCGACCAGCGCATCGGGCAGGTGTCCGGTGCGTTCGAGCATCTGGGCGCGGGCTTCGCGTCCGATGACGGTTTGAAAATCGCGCACCATCATCGGGTACGGATGCGGCCCGGCAACGGTGCCGATGATGTAAAAGGTATCGTCGATATTCGTCACCCAGTCGCGCATGGCTTCGTTGAGCGCATCTTTGAGCGTGCGCGAACCTGAAGTCACCGGCACCACTCGTGCGCCCAGTAAGCGCATCCGGTAGACATTGGCCTCTTGGCGGGCGACATCGACTTCGCCCATATAGACCACGCATTCCAAGCCCAGCCGCGCCGCAACGGTGGCGCTGGCGACACCATGCTGACCGGCGCCGGTTTCAGCGATGATGCGGGTTTTGCCCATGCGCTTGGCCAGCAGCGCCTGACCGATGGTGTTGTTAACCTTGTGGGCACCGGTGTGATTGAGGTCTTCGCGCTTGAGATAAATCTGCGCCCCACCGAGTTCGCGGCTCCAGCGTTCAGCGTGATAAAGCGGCGACGGGCGACCAACATAATCGCGCAGATCGGCGTCCATCTCGGCCTGAAAGTTGGGATCGGCTTGGCACTGCTCATAGGCCAAACGCAATTCTTCGAGCGGGTGCATCAGCGTTTCGGGGACGAACAGGCCACCATAGGGGCCAAAGTGACCAGTCGCATCTGGTAGGTCATACGGCTGATTATCAGCCAAGCTGTCAGCTTGGCGCATTTCGGCGTTGATCGCCATCTCTTACCCCTTGCATAAAGGCGAAAATCAGTTGCGAATCTTTGCAGCCCCGCGTGGCTTCGACCCCACCGCTGACATCGACGCCATAGGGTTGCACTTGGGCAATGGCGGCGGCGACGTTCAACGGGGTCAGACCGCCAGCGAGTACAATCGTTGGGGCCAGATTAGGCGGAATGCGTGCCCAGTCGAAGCATTGGCCAGTGCCACCGGCGCGGCCGGGGTCGTAAGCATCGAGCAACAGCCCATCGGCACCACTGAAGCGTTCGCGCTCGGCGGCGAGATCTATGCCCGGACGCATCCGCAGGGCTTTGATCCAGCGCCGCCCGAAGCTGGCGCAGAATGCGGGCGCTTCGTCACCGTGAAATTGGAGCACATCCAGCGGGACTTGCGCCAAAGTTGCGTTGATGGTCGCGGCTGACGCATCAACAAATAGTCCAACGGCGGTGACAAATGGCGGCAGCGACCAACACAGGGCAGCGGCTTGCTCGATGGTGACGGCACGCGGGCTGGTTGAATGAAAAACTAGACCGATGGCATCGGCTCCGGCTTGCACCGCAGCGTCGATGTCGTCAGGGCGCGTCAGACCGCAAATCTTGACCCGTGTTCGTGGGTGTGCGTGGTACTTCAACTGTGCCTCATGTTATTTATGTTATTTGAATGATTTGAACCGCAAAGGCGCAAAGAGCGCAAAGTTTTTTAATTTAATTGAATCTAATTTTTTAATAAAAAAACTTTGTGTTCTTTGCGGTTTTAAAGCTATGCGGTTCTAATCGTTTTTTAATCGCTGCAATGGATGCGCATTTTCGCTCTGTGGCAAATGAAAGTCTGCCGGATAATCCGCTCGCACAAAATAAAGTCCGTGCGGTGGTGCGGTGACGCCACCGAGACGGCGGTCACGCACGGCTAAGAGTTCGCGTGTCCAGTCAGGGGAGGCTTCGCCGCGTCCAATGGCCATTAACACACCGGCGATATTGCGCACCATGTGATGCAAAAAACCATTCGCGCCAATCGCCAGCACGATGAGTCCATCGTGTTCGCTGAGTTCGAGATAGCGCACGCAGCGAATCGGACTTTTGGCTTGACAGCCGACGGCGCGAAAGCTGGAAAAATCATGTTCACCAACGAGCGCAACAGCGGCGGTGCGCATCCGGTCGAGATCGAGTGCCTCATGTACCCATACGGCGCGATCACGCTGGAGCGGCGAGCGGGTGCGGCGGGCGAGAATCTGGTAGCGATAATGACGCGCTTGGGCGCTGAAGCGTGCATGAAAATCAGCCGTGACCGGATGTGCCCAGCGCACGCCGACGGTTGGCGGCAAGTTGACATTGGCACCAAGCACCCAGGAACGCTCGGTGCGGGTGGCGGTGGTGTCGAAATGCACGACTTGTTCGAGTGCGTGAACGCCGGTGTCGGTGCGGCCGGCGCAGTGAACGATCACGGGATGATCGGCGACCCGCGACAGCGCGGCTTCCAACGCAGCTTGCACGCTTGGCACGCCGGATTGTGTTTGCCAGCCGTGAAAGTGGGTGCCGTCGTACTCGACGCCCAGCGCGATGCGGCCCGGTCTCAAGATGCTCTCGACTGGTTCAACCGAGTCGCTCCAGCATGGCACGCGCTTCGTTGCGCTGTTCGTCGCGGCCCTCGGCGATGACTTCTTCCAGAATCTCGCGGGCGGCTTCTTTGTCGTCCATTTCGACATAGGCGCGAGCTAAATCGAGCTTGGTGGCCGTCTCGTCCCAGATGCCCGAATCGAGCTGCCATTGCGAGGACAGAAGATCGCTGGGGGCGTTTTCTGATGCAGTCGCGCTGCTTGTTGTGCCTGAGGCATCGTCCTCATCAAGATCGAGCAGCAGCGGCACGCCGGGCGCAGTGAGCGCCACAGGCTCAGGTTCGGGGGGCAGGGTGCCGAGTGCCAGATCCAGTGCTTCCAGTGACTCATCTAACAGCGGCGGCACGTCGAGATCGAGCGGTAATTCCAGACTGTCAGCCACTGGCGCGACGACTGGCGCTGGTGTCGTACTCGGCGCGGGCGGCGGTGCCAGATCCGCTAAATCCAGATGCAGCGGATCGGATTCTGCCGAGGGTAGCGGCAAGATGGAATCCAGTTCGCTTGCTACATCATTATCTAGGTCTAGCTCATTATCTGCGCTTTCTGCGTTGCTGCTGCTTGGCTCCAGCGTCGGCACGGCGGGGAGCAAATCTGACGCAGCATCGAAGTCGAGCGGGAGTGAATCGTCTAAATCTGAATCATCGAGACCAAATTCGGAGTCGATATCAGCCAGCGGCGGCGGCGCGGCAGGTTCAGACGGCGGTGCAGCAGTGCGAGGCGGTGTAGCAGTGGCGGCTAATCCGACCCCAGCCGCGACTGCGCCAGCAGCCGCGACCGTTGCGACGGTTGATGTTGGAGCTGGAGTTGCAGCGGGAACCGGTTTGGGCGGCGGGGCTGGTGCAACAGGCGGCGCGGTATTGGTGGCTGACAGCTTCAACGACATTTCGTGCAACATGAGTTGCAGCCGCGCCCACTGCGCTGGATCTTTGGCATCGCCGCCGAGCGTGCGGATGTGGTCGAGCCGTTCGCGTAGCTGCGCGATATCTTCAGCGGCGACCAGCGCCTCGGCGAGTTTGTAATGCAGCTCCAGCCGTTTGGGAGACCGCTGTAGCTCTTTTTCCAGCAGATTGCACGCATCGCGATGCCGACCATAGGCGATATAAATATCGGCCTCGGAGATTGGGTCGGCCTCGTCGGTGTCGATGTCGAAATCGGTCAGCTCCGACATCGGTGCGCTTTTGGATGTGGCGCTTGAGTCGGGAGTTGGCGATGCCGACGGTGCGCTGGCGGTCGGCGGTGGCTGACTGGCGAAGGTGGACACCGGCAAGGGGGCGGTGCTGAAACGCGAGGTGCGACTCTTCGTCAACGAGACATTTGCGGTGCTGTCGAGCGACGCGGTTTCCGTTTCAGTCGGCGGCGCGGTTGCTGAGGTTGCGTCGAGCGTCTCGGAGTCGGATGCGTCATCGGTTTCGGCCTGATCGCGTCGCCGCCGACGTGCTGTGGCAATCGAGAACAGCAAAATCCCGAGTGCGGTGACACCGGCTAATCCGGCCAGCGGCAGCAATAACGAATGCCAAGTCGAGGACGCGGCGACTGGTGCGGCGTCATCCGGTTCGGCGGCGCTGGGTGTGGGCTGTGGCTTGGGAGGCGGCGCGGTGACTGGCTCCGCTGGCGCGGGTGTAGATGGCGTTGCTGATGGCGCGGACGGATCGGACGCGAGCGGCGGCGGGGTTGTGGCGTCGGTTGCAGGCGGCGCGGACGTTGGCTCGACTAGCGTGGGTGTCGGTACTGGCACGAATCCAGTTGGATTTTCGGCAATTGGATTTTCGGCCAGCATTTCCAGATCAGCGGCGGCTTCGGGATCGGCGCTCAATGCTGATGTTGGCGCGGGTGTGGCGTTTTCGGCGACTGGCGGCGAGGATTCCAATGCTGCGGGTAAGACGCTGGATTCTGGCTTGCCGATGGGTTCAAGAGTTGGTTCTGATTCTGAACTTGGTGCGGGCGATTGTGCGACAAGTGGACTATCAGGCGTTTCTGGGACAATCGCTGGCGCGGATGATGGGCTATCCGGTGATTGGATCGGCGACGATTGGAGATCGCGCTCTTGCAGCAGTGTCTGAATTGTTGCGAGTTGTGTTTCTAACTCTTTGATGCGATTGCGTAATTCGACTGCTTCTTGTCGCGCTGTTTCGCTGGCTTCAATCGCTAAGAGCAGCTCTGATGAGGCGGTATCGGTGGTGCCACCTGACAGCGGTGCGCTGGATGTCGATGCAGCGGGCGCGGCAATCGGCGCACCTGCGCCTGGTGTGGTGCCGACTAAGCGTAGACGCGAGAGCATCTCCGGCGTCACATTGGTGAGCGGGGCGCGTTGCGCCGAGCGGCCACGGGTGGCGGCTTGAAATTCCTGCTGGGCGGCTTCGGCATCGAGGGCGAAGAGTTCGGCCCGCGAGGGAATCACGAGCGTTTTACCGGCGATCAGGCGATTGATGTCGCCGCGCACGAAGGCGCTCTGATTGCAGCGATAGAGCGCCATAGCGGTTTGGGCAGCGGTTGCGCCGGCGATGGCGTGACTCCGTGCGAGCGTCCAGAGACCTGATCCGCCACCGATGGGGCCGAGGTAATAGGGGAAGCCTTCGCCGGGTGCGGAGAGATAGCCGCCTGAGTTGCTGTCGAGCGGTGGGAGTCCGCCGACGGCTGAGGCATCTTGGGTTGCTGATCCGGCGCGGGCGGATCGCACGGCTGGGGCGCGGCGTTCGAGCTGCGACGGGGGATCGAGCAGGACGGTGTAACCTTTGACGAGATTGCCTGTTGGCCAGACTGCTTCAATGAGAAAATCGAGATATGGCTCGCGCACTGGCTCGCGGCTGCTCAAGCGCACCTGTACGCGACCATCGGGCGTGACTTCTGGTTTAAAGCGCAGTTGGGTTAGAAAGTAGTAGCGTTCGATGCCAGTTTTGGCAAAGGCATCGGCTGAGGCGATGGTGATACGCAGGGTATCGAGTTCATCGGGGCGCACATCGGTGAGAGGGATGACGCCTGAAAAGGGCTGATTGAGTGCCGATTCGGTCTGTAACGCGCCCAATTCTAATGCCCAGCTTGGAGGGGCGATTAGGGCCGTAGCGATAGCCGATGCCAACAGCAGCTTGCGAGTCATCCCGCCTCCCCTCGTGCGCTCGGTAGCGATTACTTCATCAATATGAATAGCACTGTGCAACACCCGACTTTCAGCGATCTAGCAGGATCATCAACATGCGACGCACAGGTTCGGCGGCACCCCAGAGTAGTTGATCGCCGACAGTGAACGCTGAGAGATAGCGGCTGCCTAGATTCATTGGTCGCAGACGCCCAACGGGAATCTGCAACGAGCCGGTGACGGCAGCAGGTGAGAGTTCGTGCAAGGTTGTGGTGCGATCATTGGGAATCACCCGCACCCAATCATTGGCTTCGGCAATCAGGGCTTCGATGTCGTGCATCGGCACGTCACGGTTAAGCTTGATCGTTAAACCCTGACTGTGACAGCGCATCGCTCCGATGCGCACACACAGACCATCGACAGGAATGGGTTGCTCGGTGCGACCGAGGATTCTATTCGTCTCGGCTTGTCCTTTCCACTCTTCACGGCTTTGGCCGTTGTCGAGCTGGGTGTCGATCCAGGGGATGAGACTGCCGGCTAATGGCACGCCAAAGCTGGTGGTTGGGAAATCGGGGGCGCGTAGGGTTGCGGTGACGTGCCGGTCGATGTCGAGAATGGCTGAGGCGGGATCGTCGAGGAGCGGCGCGACTGAGCGATGGAGTGCGCCCATCTGTGCGAGCAATTCGCGCATGTTTTTTGCGCCTGCGCCGGAGGCAGCTTGGTAGGTCATGGCGCTGACCCATTCGATCAGATCGGCTTTGAAGAGGCCGCCGATGGCCATGAGCATGAGACTGACGGTACAGTTGCCGCCGATGAAATCGCGTTTGTTGGCGGCAAGTGCGGCGTCGATCACGGAGCGATTGACAGGATCGAGAATGATGGTCGCGTCGGGTTCCATGCGGAGCGCCGAGGCGGCGTCGATCCAATAACCATTCCAGCCGCTGGCGCGGAGACGCGGATGGATTGATTTGGTGTAATCGCCGCCTTGACAGGTGACGATCACGTCGAGTTCACGGAGGGCATCAAGCGATTCGGCATCGAGGAGTGGGGCTGTGCCATGACCGACATCTGGCCCTGGTTGACCGACTTGCGAGGTAGTGAAGAAGACCGGCTCGACGATTTGAGCAAAGTCATTTTCGGCACGCATCCGCTCCATCAGCACTGAGCCGACCATGCCACGCCAACCGACGAAACCAACCCGCTTCATCTCAATACTCCACTTAAGATTTTTATGAGCCGCTGAAAACGCGGAAAAACGCAGAAAATTTTATTAATTATTTTTTAAATTTTTTATTTTTCTGCGTTTTTCCGCGTTTTCAGCGGCTAAATAATTCAGACTGACAGCGCCGCGACCACTGCGTCGCCCATTTCAGCCGTACCAACCTGACGCATTCCTTCAGACATAATATCCGCCGTCCGCAATCCTTGATCGAGCACATTTGACACCGCTGCATCAATACGCGCCGCCGCCTCAGGTGCATTCAGCGAATAACGCAACATCATCGACACGGACAAAATGGTCGCCAACGGATTCGCCACACCGCGCCCAGCAATATCCGGCGCTGAACCATGAATCGGCTCATACATTCCCTGTCCATGTTCATTGAGTGACGCCGACGGCAGCATCCCAATTGAGCCAGTCAACATGGCAGCGCAATCAGATAAAATATCGCCAAAAATATTACCCGTCACCATCACATCAAATTGCTTCGGTGCCCGCACTAATTGCATGGCAGCATTATCCACATACATGTGTGAAAGCTGAATGTCTGGATATTCAGCAGCGGTTTTAATCGCCACCTCGCGCCACATCTCCGTACATTCGAGCACATTCGCCTTATCAACCGAACACACCCGTTTACCGCGCTTCATCGCAATATCAAATGCCACACGACAAATCCGCTCAACCTCGGATTCGGTATACACCATCGTATTAATACCGCGCCGCTCACCAGAGGGCAGCGTCTCAATACCACGCGGCTGACCAAAATAAATATCGCCCGTGAGTTCACGCACAATCATAATATCCAAGCCAGACACAATCTCAGGCTTTAGCGTAGATGCCGCCGCTAATTGCGGATACAGTACCGCCGGACGCAAATTCGCAAACAGCCCCAATCCAGCCCGCAAACCCAGCAATCCCTTTTCAGGACGCTTAGAAATATGCAGCGGCTCCCACTTCGGGCCACCAACCGCACCAAGTAGCACTGCATCCGACGCTTTTGCCGCCGTCAATGTCGCCTCGGGTAGCGGATCGCCATACGCATCATAGGCCGCGCCGCCAACCAATGCCTCCTCAAGCGTCACATCAATTGCGCCCTCAGTATGCAGCGCCTTCAGCACCTTCACCGCCTCAGCGACAATCTCCGGGCCGATGCCGTCACCGGCGAGAACTAAAATCTTCTTACTCAAGTGTTGCGTCTCCAAAATCTGTCGCTGAATAGACAGGATTAACAAAATTTTTCAATCTTATGAATCCTGTCTCATAAATAAATTTGCTGGATTTATTCAATAAACAACCACGGCACCTCAATCCGGCGACGGGCTTCATAATCACGGATGCTATCAGCCTCTTGCAGCGTCAAACCAATATCATCCAACCCAGCAATGAGCCGCTGTTTGCTCCCAGCCTCAACCTCAAATTCGATCACCTGACCATTGCTCAGAGTCAATGTCTGGGCCGGCAAATCAACCGTAATTTGTAATGGCTCGGCTCCAGTTGCTTGCGCAAACAGCCCATCAATCACTGCCGTACCAAGTCGAATTGGCAATAAACCATTCTTAAAGCTGTTATTAAAAAAGATGTCCGCAAAACTCGGGGCCAGAATCACGCGAATCCCAAAATCAGTCAACGCCCAGGGTGCGTGTTCACGCGACGAACCACAGCCGAAATTCTCGCGGGTAAGCAAAATTTTTGCCTGTGCAAAACGCGGATCATTCAGCACAAATTCCGAATTGCGCGGCCGGTGCGTACAGTCCATATCCGGTTCGCCGTGATCGAGATAGCGCCACTCATCAAATAGATAGGGGCCAAAACCACTCCGCTTGATGCTCTTCAAAAATTGCTTCGGAATGATTGCATCTGTGTCGATATTGGCACGATCAAGCGGCGCAACAACGCCAGTAAAATTCGCAAAAGCCTGCATCAGAGCGTCCTCACATCGACAAAATGCCCGGTCACAGCCACCGCCGCCGCCATCGCTGGACTCACCAAATGCGTGCGTCCGCCCTGACCTTGCCGTCCCTCAAAATTGCGATTCGATGTCGAAGCACAGCGTTCGCCCGGCTCCAGTCGGTCAGCGTTCATCGCCAAACACATCGAGCAACCCGGCTCGCGCCACTGGAATCCCGCTTCAATAAAAATCTTGTCTAACCCTTCAGCTTCCGCCTGCTCCTTGACCAGTCCCGAGCCGGGCACCACCAGCGCCTGCTTGATCGAATCCGCAACCCGCCGTCCGTTAGCGATCTCTGCTGCCGCCCGCAGATCCTCAATCCGCGAATTGGTGCAAGAACCAATAAACACCGTATCTGGGCGAATGGCGCTAATCGGCGTGCCAGCCGTCAGCCCCATATACTCAAGCGCCCGACGAATGCTATTCGCCTTAACCGGATCGGACTCAGCCGCCGGATCGGGCACGCAGCCATCAATCGGCAGCACCATCTCCGGCGAGGTGCCCCAGGTGACTTGTGGCTTGAGGCTCGCCGCGTCGAGATGCAGCACATAATCAAACTGTGCGCCGTTATCGCTCACCAGCGTGCGCCAGTGCGCCGCCGCTTGCTCGAATCGCTCACCAGTCGGTGCCAGCGGTCGCCCGCGCATATAGTCAATCGTTTTCTCATCAACGCCAATCAGCCCCGCCCGCGCTCCGGCTTCAATCGCCATATTGCAAACGGTCATGCGTCCTTCAATCGACAGGGCGCGAATCGCCTCGCCGCCAAATTCAATCACATAGCCCGTTCCGCCCGCCGTGCCGATCTCGCCGATAATCGCCAACACAATGTCTTTAGCCGTCACGCCCGCACCAAGCTGACCATCAACACTGATCAGCATGGATTTGGATTTGCGTTGAATCAGCGTCTGCGTAGCCAAAACATGCTCGACTTCCGAGGTGCCGATGCCGAATGCTAACGCACCGAATGCGCCATGTGTCGCCGTGTGCGAATCGCCACAGACAATCGTCGAGCCAGGCAACGTAAAGCCCTGCTCTGGCCCGATCACATGCACCACACCCTGCCGCTTATCACCCATGCCAAATTCAGTGATCCCGAACGTCTGGCAATTCGTGCCGAGCGTCTCGACTTGCAGCCGCGAGACCGGATCGGCAATCCCAGCGGCACGATCCAGCGTCGGGACGTTATGATCAGGCACCGCAAGATTGGCACTGGTGCGCCACGGTGTACGCCCCGCCAAGCGCAGACCCTCGAACGCTTGCGGCGATGTCACTTCGTGGATCAACTGACGGTCAATGTAGAGCAGCGCCGTGCCCATAGCATCGACACGGACGACATGCTCGTCCCAAAGTTTGTCGTAGAGGGTCTTGGCGACCATGGCCCTACCTCAAGAAAAAGTTAATCCGCTAGGATAGTCGGGGCGCGTTGCAAACTCAATCGGTGCGCGTGTTACGCGCAAGTAGGCATAACTATAACCCTTTGAAGATAACCAGTTAAAATAACGAATATATCGCCCCGCCACGCGGATTTCGCCATGTTCA